>JBGFRC010000033.1:0-29335 GCA_041695325.1 Pseudomonadota bacterium | reverse complement strand
CATGGCGTCGTCCACGAGCTGGCCGATAGTGGACTGCTTGGCCTGGGCTTTGAGATGCGACCAGCGCGCCTCGGGCGGCACCCAGAAGATGTTGAGCGCGCGGTACTCGTCCGGGTCCTCGGGATCGGCGCCGTGGGCCTTCTCGGCTTCGAGGCGGGCGTGCTGCTCCTCGAAGGCGTCGGAGATGTACTTGAGGAAAATGAGACCGAGGACGACGTGCTTGTACTCGGCGGCGTCCATGCTGCCGCGCAGCGCATCGGCCATCTGCCAGAGCTGGGCCTCGTAACCGACATTGGCGCCGTTGCTGCCGGTTTTTGCCGCAAACTTCCTTTTTTTGGAATTGGCCACTTAAGCCGTCCTCCCTCGTAACCTGATATAGCCCCTATGGGGACACCGGTTTCACATCCCCCAACCACCGCACGTCGTGCGGGCCTTTTTCCATCCGGCGCGCCAACTTCTCGTCCGCCGTGATCAGGGGAAGCTGCAATTGCGAGGCGGCGGCGATGCAGCAGGCGTCACAAGCCGTGACCCGTTGTTTCAACACGATCTCCAGGGCATCGTCAGCCAGAACTTGGGCAGGAATCGCGGTCAGACCAAGACCTGTTAAATCGCGCAGATGTTCCTGGGCGGCTTTAGCGGGGTAGGCGGATCGCTGTACCCATTTCCAGAACACGTTCGCGCACTCGACAAAAAAGAGGTCCGGGACGATCAGCTCGGCGCCGTTTTCCTGGGCGAAGCGCGTGAACACAGCCTGTGCCTCGGCGGAAAGCGTCTCCGGTACAAATAGTTTCACTGCGACGCTGGCATCCACCACCGCCCGGAACGGGGCCGGATTCACCGGCTGCGGTCCTCGCGGAGCAGCTCGGCCGAGTCCTTCCAGCCGCGGGGCAGCTCGATTTTCTGGGCCCGCTGCCGGATGCGCTCGATAACGGCCGCCGCACCCCGGCGCGCCTCGCGCGCCTGGAGGCCCTGGTTCAAGAGCTGGATGACTTCGGCGGTTACCGAGCGGTTCTCCTCCTCCGCGAGCTTCTGGATGCGCTTGTAGAGCTTCTCGGGGACATTGCGGACGTGCAAGATGGCCATATTGGTCTCCTCATTTCGTATATTGAGCCTGGCCGAGTATGGTGCAGTTCGCAACCATTCGCAACCATTGGCCGCCGAGGGCAGCTTGTTCTTGAAACTGCTTGCTCTGGGATCGAATTCGTCGCTGGGCGCACTATTTTTGGGGCGCAGTTACTTGGCGCCAAATATCAATTTCGCGATTTCATTTGATGCAGTCGCGAATATGATGCCACAAAGCAACCACAGAACACCCATTGTTTCGAGATAAAGCCCACCAGCAGCAGCCTCTTGAACGAGCTTGCTGTTCTTCTCGTCTCCCAATTCGCGTTCACGACGAGCGGCCCCAAGGGTGGCCCACCATTGCAGCATTTCGCGCCGCTGGTCGGCGTACTGCGCACGGTTATAGACACCCCGGACGCCCTTGGTTTCATAGGCTAGTGCCTTCTCGATCCGGTCCGAATTGAAGCCGGCTTCATGCAAATGCGTTGAAGCCGTGCGCCGGAAATCGTGAATCACGAAATCCCGCACGTTGATTTCCAGCGCCCGCACCGCCACGTTAAGGAAACTCTGATTTATTCAGAGTTTCCTGCGGCACATGGACGTGCCGCCATTTTTCGATTACGCAAGTAATCGAAAAATGAAGAAAAGCAAAAATCACATTTTTGCTTTTCGTGCTCTGATAATTCCTGGATGGAATTATTCAGAGCTTCCTTAAGGGTGCTTTTCGCAATTGGTTGATGCAGGTCGCCACGGCTCGGGAATACCCATTCGGAACCGCTCGCTATTTCCCGATACAAAAGCTGGAAAAGATTTTTCCCAGCAAATCCTCGGTGGTAAAGGCGCCGGTGATTTCCGACAAGGCGTTCTGCGCCCGGCGCAGCTCTTCGGCGAACAACTCGTCGGCGCTTCTCTTCTGCGACTGCGCGCGTGCGTTCGTGAGCGCGGCGCGCGCAGCGGCCAAGGCCTCCAGATGACGGCGGCGGGCGCTGAACACGCCCGCCTGCTCCTGATAGCCCGCGCTTTGCTTCAGGTGTTGTATCAGTAGCTCCATGCCTGCGCCGGTTTTGGCGGAGAGACCTATTTCAAAGAAGCAGGGATTTTCTTTCAACCGCGGCTCGCGTCCGCTGAGATCAATCTTGTTATACACGACGGTGCGCGGAACACGCGCAGGGAGCTGTTGCAGGATAACCTGTTCCGCCGCGCCCATGCCCGTGCAATCATCCAGCACCAGCAGCACGCGGTCGGCGCGCGCGATTTCCTCGCGCGCGCGCCGTATGCCCTCTTGCTCAATGGGGTCGCTACTGTCGCGCAGGCCGGCGGTGTCTATGATATGCAGCGGCAAGCCGTCCAATTGGATGTGTTCGCGCAGCACGTCGCGCGTGGTGCCGGGAACGCCGGTGACGATGGCGCTGTCGCGTCCCGCGAGGCGATTGAGCAGGCTGGACTTGCCCACGTTGGGCTGACCGGCAATCACCACGCGCAAGCCTTCGCTCAGCAAACTGCCCTGCCGCGCCGCGTGCTGAATGCTCTCCAGCTCGCCTTCGATCGCGCCCAGACGCGCGTCGAGTGTGTCCGGAGAGAGAACGTCCAACTCTTCCTCGGCAAAATCTATCGCCGCCTCGACATGGGCGCGCAATTCAGTCACGCGCTCGACCAGGGCGTTGACGCGCGCGGAGAATTCGCCCTGCAGCGAACGCTGCGCGGCGCGCGCGGCTTGTTCGGTGCCGCTGGCGATGAGATCGGCCACCGCCTCTGCCTGGGCCAGATCGAGCTTGCCGTTGAGAAACGCGCGCTGGGAAAATTCGCCCGGCGCGGCCAAGCGCGCGCCCACAGCGACGGCGCGCTTGAGCAAAAGATCGAGCACGACGGGCGAGCCGTGCGCGTGCAGCTCCAGCACGTCCTCGCCGGTGTAGGAACGCGGCGCGGGAAAGTAGAGCGCAAGCCCGCTGTCTATGATCTCACCGTGCTCATCGCGGAACGCGCCGTAATGGGCGCGACGCGGCGCGGGCAGCGCGCCCAGGATTTGCCGCGCGATGCGCGCGCTGAGCGGGCCGGAGATGCGCACCATGCCGACGCCGCCGCGCCCCGGCGGAGTGGCGGGGGCGACTATCGTATCTGCCGCTTCGGCCACCTCACTTTGCCGCGGCTTCAATGCGGCGCGTGATGTGCCACTGCTGCAGGATGGAGAGGGCGTTGTTCACCACCCAGTACAGCACCAAACCGGAGGGAAAGAAGGCGAAGAAAAAGGTGAACACGACGGGCAGGATCATCATCACCTTGGCCTGCAGCGGGTCGGGGGGCGGCGGCGAAAGCTTCATCTGAATCAGCATGGTCGCGCCCATGATGAGCGGGAGAATATAGTACGGATCCTTGCTGGAAAGATCGTTGATCCACAACACGAAGTCCGCCTGGCGCAGCTCCACGCTTTCCAGCAATACCCAGTACAGCGCGATGAACACCGGGATCTGCACCAGCACCGGCAGGCAGCCGCCGAGCGGATTGATCTTTTCCGTTTTGTACAGCGCCATCATCGCCTGGCCCATGGCCCGGCGGTCGTCGCCGTGGCGCTCGCGGATGGCCTGGATGCGCGGCTGCAGCTTGCGCATGTTGGCCATGGAGCGGTAGCTCGCCGCGGACAAATGATAGAACACCAGCTTGACCAGCAGCGTGAGCAGCACGACGGCCCAGCCCCAGTTGCCGACCAGCTTGTAAATATACTCCAGCAGCCAGAACAGCGGCTGCGCGATGATGGTGAGCACGCCGTAGTCCACGGTGAGATCAAGATTCGGCGCGACTTCCTTTAACCGGTCCTGCAACTTCGGCCCGGCATAGAGCTTGATCGCGAGCGTGGCGCTTTGTCCGGGCGCGATGGTTTGCTCCGGCTGCACCACGCCCACCAGATAGCGCGGCCCCTCCAGCGCCTTGGTGTAATAGTGATTGCGCGCTTGCGCATCCGGCACCCAGGCGCCGACGAAGTAATGCTGGATCAGCGCCGCCCAGCCGCCTTGCACGTCACGCGCAAGATTTTTTTTCTGCATATCGTCGAAGCTGATTTTTTCGTACTTGTTCTCCGCGCTCGACAACACCGCGCCGGTGTAGGTGTAAATAAAGCCGGACATACCGGATTCCGGCGCGCGCTGGAACTGCGCGTACAGTCGGCCCTTCCATTCCTCGGCGCCGGTGTTTTTGACTTCGTGGCTCACGCCGATTTCGTAACTGCCGCGCCTGAAGGTGTACACCTTGGTCACCTGCGCGCCCTGCGCGTTGCTCCAGGTGAGCGGCACCTTGAGCTCGTCGGCGTTATCCGCCAGACGATATTCGGTCTGAGCAATCTGATATTCGGCGTGGTGATCCGGCGCTCCATTCTGTGACAACAACCCGCTCTGGGCGATGAACAGCTTTTCCGCCTGCTCGTGGAACAGGCGCACCGGCTGTTCGGGCTTATCCGCCGCCACCGGATAAGCCGGCAAATCCAGCCGGCGCAGGTCGCCGCCTACGGCGCTGATCTCCACTTGCAGCACGTCGGTGCTCACGCGGATGCGCTGCCCCTCCTTGCTCAGCACCTCCGGCGCGGCAGGGGCGCCGGGTGCGGGAACCTCCGCCGTCGCCGGCGCACTGGGCGTGTCCGCGGGTTGTTCCGGCGCGGCGGGTATTTCAGCCGCGGGTTGCACCGTGACCGCGGCGGGCTTGGCGCCGTAGTCCTGCTGCCAGGCCTGCCAGATCAGCAGCAGCACGAAGGCCAACGCCATGTACAGTATGAGCTTCCTGGTTTCCATGTTTCAGAGCGTATGTGACCGGTGGTTCAATGCCGGCGGCACCGGGTCGTAGCCGCCTTCGTGCCAGGGGTGACAGCGCAACAGGCGTCTGGCCGCGAGCCACGCGCCGTAATACGCGCCGTGGCGGCCGATCGCCTCCAGGGCGTAACACGAACAGCTGGGGTGAAAGCGGCAGTGCCGGCCCAGCCAGGGGCTCAGCAGATAACGGTAGCCGCGGATGAGGGCGGTCAGGATTTTTTGCATCGGGCAAGCTGAGGCCAGAGTTTGTTCAGGGTATCGCGTAGTTGCCGCCTGGTCTTTTGTTCCGCGCCGCGGCGCGCCAGCACCACACAATCGAGATTGCCCAGATCCTCGCGGCGCAGACGAAAAAACTCCCGCGCCACGCGCTTCACCCGGTTGCGCGCCGCGGCGGATTTTATCGCACCCTTCGACACCGCCAACCCCAGGCGCGCATAGCCGCATTCGTTACGGCGCGCCACGATTTGCAGGGTAGCGTCGCCGGCGCGGCAGGGATTCTCGAATACGCGCCGGTACTGTTCAGGCCGGTTCAGCCGGTGGCTGTAGGGGTGATGCGCGCGCGGCAAGGCGTGGTTTATGCGCTGAGACGCTTGCGGCCCTTGGCGCGGCGCGCCTTGATGACCGCGCGCCCGCCCGGCGTCGCCATGCGGGCGCGGAAACCGTGGGTACGCTTGCGCTTGAGGACGCTGGGCTGGAATGTTCTCTTCATGCACTACGCTCTGGCTGATCGGATTTCTAGATTCACAACATTACATTTTATTTCCCGGCGCCCTGTATGTCAATGTAAAACCTGTTTACTCACGCCCGGCTTCTCGCTCTGCTGGCGCAGACAGCGTTTACCATATAGACTGAACGACTGCTGATTGCGTAGATAGTGCGGTAAACTATCCGCGCCGCGTGCTTGCCGAACGTGCGCACGACGTAACACGCCTTTTAAGCGTCTCATGAGGGGGTCGTCGCCTTGGGTCTGTGGGAAAAATGTCTCGGCCGCCTGGAGGGCGAGCTGTCTCCGCAACAATTTAATACCTGGATCCGTCCGCTGCACGCCATCGAGGACGGCGCCTCTCTGCGCCTGCTCGCCCCCAACCGCTTTGTACTGGACTGGGTGAACGAGCGCTTCATCGAGCAGATCAACGCCATTGTGGTGCAGCTTGCCAACGGCAAGGCGCCGCAGGTGCAGGTCGAGGTCGGCGCCAAGCACCGGAGTGAGGCCACGGCCGGCCCGGCGCAGCCTGGTACTGCGCCCGGACCTGCGCGCGACCGCGGTCCAGGCTGGCTGAACCCGGAATACACCTTCGACACCTTCGTGGCGGGGAAATCTAATGAGCTGGCGCGCGCCGCCTCGCTGCAGGCGGCGCAGGACATGACCGGGGCCTACAACCCGCTGTTCATATACGGCGGCGTGGGCTTGGGTAAGACGCACCTGATGCACGCCATCGGCAATTACATCAAGCAGCACCGCCCCGCGGCGCGTGTGGCGTACCTGCACTCCGAGCGTTATGTCGCGGACATGGTCAGGGCGCTGCAGCACAACACCATTGACGACTTCAAGCGCTACTACCGCTCGGTGGACGCGCTGCTCATAGACGACATTCAGTTCTTCGCCGGCAAGGAGCGCTCCCAAGAAGAATTCTTCCATACCTTCAACGCGCT
Source organism: Pseudomonadota bacterium (assembly GCA_041695325.1). Lineage (GTDB taxonomy): Bacteria > Pseudomonadota > Gammaproteobacteria > SURF-13 > SURF-13 > SURF-13. The sequence goes on along the minus strand of JBGFRC010000033.1, from coordinate 22,826 downwards.
GCTCGAGGGCCAGCGCCAGGTGGTGATGACTTGCGACCGCTATCCCAAGGAGGTGAACGGGCTGGAGGAACGCCTGACCTCGCGCTTCGGCTGGGGCCTGACCGTGGTCATTGAACCGCCGGAGCTGGAGACGCGCGTGGCGATCCTGATGAGCAAGGCAGAGCAGGCGGAGGCGCAACTGCCGGACGAGGTCGCTTTCTTTATCGCCAAACGCTTTCGCGCCAATATCCGCGAGCTGGAGGGCGCATTGCGGCGCATCATCGCCAACGCTCGCTTCACCCACCGGCCTATCACGCTGGAGCTGGCCAAGGAGGCGCTGCGCGACCTGCTTGCGCTGCAGGACAAGCTGGTTACGATCGAGAACATCCAGAAGACCGTGGCGGATTACTACAAGATGCGCGTAGCGGACCTGAATTCGCCGCGCCGCTCACGCACCCTGGCACGCCCGCGCCAGATTGCCATGACGCTGGCCAAGGAGCTCACTAGCAACAGCCTGCCTGAGATCGGCCGCGCCTTTGGCGGGCGTGATCATACTACGGTGCTGCACGCCTGCCGCAAGGTTTGTGAGCTGAAAGAAAAGGACACGCGGCTGGCGGAGGAATATTCGGTGCTTGTGCGTATCTTGACTTCCTGATGTGAATATAATGTGGATAATGAAGGATAAAGCGTCCCGCCTTATTTTATCCACAGAAAACGGATGGTATGAAATACTTATCCACAGCATCGAAAAAATATAACTTATTGATTTATATGAATTATATAGGTTTTTCCCGTTAAATAACGAACAATCAATAACTGAAGATTAAAGTAAATGAAACTTATACTTACTCGCAATGCATTGCTGCGCCCGCTGCAGCTGGTAAGCGGTGTAGTGGAGCGTAAACAGACTTTGCCTATACTCGCCAATATTCTGGTTGTGGTGGAAAAAAACAGCGTGACTATCACAGCTACTGACCTGGAGGTGGAGCTGATAGTAAATATACCGCTGGATAAACCGGCGGAGGTGGGAAAAACTACGCTTCCGGCACGTAAGTTATTGGACATCTGCCGCGCCTTGCCGGAGGAAGCCGCACTGGATCTCAGTGTTGAAAAAGAACGCGCAGTGCTGCGCTGCGGCAAAGGACGCTTCACCTTTGCCGCTCTACCCGCGGCGGAATTCCCCGTGCTGGAAAAGGTGCAGCCTGAAGCCGAATTTACCGTGCCGCAGGCACAGCTGCGCCGCCAATTGGAGCGCACTCAGTTCGCTATGGCGCAGCAGGATGTGCGCTATTACCTCAACGGCATGCTCATTGAGCTCAAGCCGGAGCGCATGATCACCGTCGCTACCGACGGCCACCGCATGGCGCTGTGCGACACCAGGGCGCAACACCCATGTAAGCAGGATAAGCAGGTCATACTGCCGCGCAAGGGCGTGCTGGAGCTGCAACGCATCCTGCAGGAGCAGGAAGGCGACGTGACGGTGCAGATCACCAGCAATCACATCCGTTTTGCCACCGGTGCCGTCACGCTTACCTCCAAGCTGATAGACGGCCGCTTTCCTGATTACCAGCGGGTGTTGCCGCCTACCTCCGACAAGGTGGTTGAAGCGGCGCGTGAGGCGTTGTGCCAGGCGCTGGTGCGCACCTCGGTGCTGTCCAATGAAAGATTCCGCAGCGTGCGCATGCAATTCAAGCCGGGCGGGCTGCACCTGCACACGCATAACCCAGAGCAGGAGGAGGCGGAGGAGGATCTCGCCATCGACTACCAGGGTGAGCCGCTTGAGGTCGGATTTAACGCCAACTATCTGCTGGACGCGCTGAACGCGATAGCCCAGGAAAAGGTGCGCATGTACCTTACTGACGGCAACAGCAGCGCCCAGATCGAGGGAGCAGAGCCAGACGGCTGCAAGTACGTCGTCATGCCCATGCGGCTGTAAGGCGGGCCCTATGTTCCACGTGAAACATCGCTGCGGCGGGCCCTGATCAGGCCGGGGGCAGGCGCAAAACCGGCGCGACAGCAGAGTGAAAATCGGCTATAATTTTATTTGTTGCCGACATACAAAATGAACCAGCCCGCCGCCATCTACGACGCCGCCAGTATCAAGGTCCTCAAGGGGCTGGACGCGGTGCGCAAGCGCCCCGGCATGTACATCGGCGACACCGACGACGGCACCGGCTTGCACCACATGGTGTTCGAGGTGGTGGACAACGCGGTGGACGAGGCGCTGGCCGGCTACTGCACCGAGGTCACGGTCACCCTCCACAGCGACGGCGGGGTCAGCGTCGCCGACAACGGGCGCGGCATCCCGGTGGACATCCACCCGGAGGAGGGCGTCTCCGCCGCCGAGGTCATCATGACCACGCTGCACTCCGGCGGCAAGTTCGACACGGATTCCTACAAGGTGTCCGGCGGCCTGCATGGCGTGGGCGTGTCGGTGGTCAACGCCCTGTCCGACGTGCTGCGCCTCACCATCCACCGCGACGGCAAAAGGCATCACCAGGAATACCGCCTGGGCGTACCGCAGGCCCCGCTCAAGGCCGTCGGCGCGAGCGAGCGGCGCGGCACCGAGGTGTACTTCAAGCCCAGCCCGCTCATCTTCAGCAATACCGAGTTCCACTACGACATCCTGGCCCAGCGCCTGCGCGAGCTGTCGTTTTTGAACTCCGGCGTGCGCATCCGCCTGCTTGATGAGCGCAGCGGCAAGGAAGACGTGTTTGAATATCAGGGCGGCATCCGTGCCTTTGTCGAGTTCCTCAACCGCAACAAGACCCCGATCCACCCCAAGGTGTGCTACGTGAACACGGTGCGCGACGGGGTGGTGGTGGAGGCCGCGCTGCAATGGAACGACTCCTACCAGGAGAGCATGTTCTGTTTCACCAACAACATCCCGCAGCGCGACGGCGGCACCCACCTGGCCGGTTTCCGCGCCGCGCTCACGCGTACCATCAACCACTACGTCGAGCGCGAGGCCAAGAAGGAAAAGCTCAGCCTGACCGGCGACGACGCGCGCGAGGGCCTGACCGCCGTGCTCTCGGTCAAGGTCCCCGACCCCAAATTTTCCTCCCAGACCAAGGACAAGCTGGTGTCGTCCGAGGTCAAGCCGGTGGTGGAGTCAGTGCTGGGCGAGAAGCTGGAAGAGTTTCTGCTGGAAAACCCCGCCGACGCCAAGGCCATCGTCGGCAAGGTGATCGAGGCCGCGCGTGCGCGCGAGGCGGCGCGCAAGGCGCGCGAGATGACGCGGCGCAAGGGGGCGCTCGACCCGGCCGGCTTGCCCGGCAAGCTCGCTGACTGCCAGGAGAAGGACCCCGGCCTGTCCGAGCTGTTTCTGGTCGAGGGCGACTCGGCCGGCGGCTCGGCCAAGCAAGGGCGCGACCGGCGCTATCAGGCCATCCTGCCCCTGAAGGGCAAGATTTTGAACGTGGAGCGCGCGCGCTTCGACAAGATGCTGTCCTCGGCCGAGGTGGCCACGCTCATCACCGCGCTCGGCTGCGGCATCGGGCGCGAGGACTACAGCCCGGACAGGCTGCGCTACCATCGCATCATCATCATGACCGACGCCGACGTGGACGGCTCGCACATCCGCACCCTGCTGCTCACCTTCTTCTACCGCCAGATGCCGGAGCTGATCGAGCGCGGCCACGTGTACATCGCCCAGCCGCCGCTGTACAAGGTCAAACGCGGCAAGCAGGAGCGCTACGTCAAGGACGAGGCCGAGATGGCCGAGCACCTGATGCAGGCCGCGCTGGAGGACGCCGTGCTCATTCCGGGCGCGGGCGCGGACGCCCTGCGTGGCGCCGCCCTGGAGGCCGTGGCCCGGCGCTACGGCGCGCTGCAGAATACCCTGCAACGCCTGGCGCGGCGTTATGACCCCTTGCTGCTGGAAAGCATGCTGCAACTACCGCGGCTGGCGCCCGAGGCATGGCAGGACGAGCCCGCCGCGCGCGCCTGGTTTGCGCAACTGGAACAGCAATGCAACGCCCAAGGCCAGGCGCATTACGAAATCAGGCTGGCGCGCGCGGCGGGCCAGTACCGGGCGCTGGTGCGCATCATCAAGCACGGCGTAGTGCACAACCAGGCGCTGGCCACCGACCTGTTCGGTTCCGAGGAGTATCGCGGCCTGGCCGAGCTGGGCGCGGAGCTGCGCCGGCTGATCGGCCCCGGCGCGCGCGTGGAGCGCGGCGAGCGCGGTCAAGCCGTGGACAGCTTCAAGCAGGCGCTGGCGTGGCTGATGGAAGAGGCCAAGCGCGGGCTGACTATCCAGCGCTACAAGGGTTTGGGCGAGATGAACCCGGAACAGCTGTGGGAGACCACCATGAACCCCGAAACGCGCCGCCTGCTGCGGGTACAGATCGAAGACGCGGTCGCGACCGACGACATCTTCACCACCTTGATGGGCGACCAGGTCGAGGCGCGGCGCGAGTTCATCGAGAAAAACGCGCTGCTGGTCGCCAATCTCGACGTTTGACATGAAGCGCCGCGGGATTTATCTCGGCGCCGTTTTCGCCCTGGCCCTGCTCGGCGCGCTGGCGTATTTATGGATCGCCCCCGGCGCGCGCGCGCCGGGGGTCAAGCTTACGCTGCTCGACGGCGGCGCCCTGGAGCTGGCCACGTTGCAAGGCAAACCGGTGCTGGTCACGTTCTGGGCCACCACCTGCACCACCTGCGTGAGCGAGATGCCGCACCTGGTGGAGCTGTACCGCGAGCTGAAACCGCGCGGCTTCGAAATCGTCGCCATCGCCATGCCCTATGATCCGCCCGCCGACGTCGCCGCCTTGGTGCAGGCGCGGCAACTGCCTTACCTCATCGCGCTCGATTACGACGGCGCCGCCACGCGCGCCTTCGGCGAGGTGCGCATCACCCCCACCAGCTTTTTGATCGGACCGCACGGGCGCATCGTGCGGCGCGCGCAGGGGAGCATGGACATGGCGGAGCTGCGCGCGCAAATCCTGTCCATGCTGCCCGCCTCACCCCTCACCAGGCTGTAGGTCCCGCGTGGCCTGGGTCAAGGCGCTGCACATCATCTTCATGACCGCCTGGTTCGCGGGCCTGTTTTATCTGCCGCGCCTGTTCGTGTATCACGCCCTGATCGAAGACCCGGCCGGCAACGAGCGCTTCAAAATCATGGAGCGCAAGCTCTTCATCTTCATCACCCCTTGGGCGCTGCTCACCCTTGTGCTTGGAGCGTGGATGTTGTGGGATTATGCTTGGGCGCTTTATTCCAAACAAGCTTGGCTGTACGCCAAACTATTTCTGGTGCTGCTACTCATCGCCTATCACCTCTATTGCTACAAGCTCATGCTGGATTTCAAGCGCGAGCGCAACCGCCGTAGCCACGTGTTCTACCGCTGGGTGAACGAGGCGCCGGTGCTGTTGCTCGCCGGCATCGTCATCCTCGCGGTCGTCAAGCCATTCTAGTCCTGCGGGGCCAGGGGCGATCTCCGGCCTTGCAAAATGCAGCCCCTTACTTGAAGCCGCGCGCGCCGGTTTGACACAAGATTATTAATGATTACAATTATTATTTAGAATAACGGAACATGGAACCATGGCCCCTCTTGCCAGCTTGATTGACTACGGCGTCATCGGGACGCTGGTGCTGCTCAGCCTATGGGCGGTCGCCATCGCTGTGGAGCGTCTGTCGCTGTACCGGCGCGTGGACGTGACGGCGTTTCCCAGCGCCCAGGCGCTCGAAACCGAGCTCACCCGGCGTCTGATCGTGATCGGCACCGTGGCGGCCAATGCTCCCTATATCGGTCTGCTCGGCACCGTGTTCGGCATCATGCTCACCTTTCACACCATGGGCACCGAGGGCAACATGGACGTGCGCTCCATCATGGTGGGCTTGAGCCTGGCGCTCAAGGCCACGGCCGTGGGCTTGCTGGTCGCCATCCCCTGCGTGGCGATGAACAACATGCTGCGGCGGCGCGTGAAGGAGCTGCTCGCCCGCTATCAGGCCGGAGCGCAGCATGGAGCGTGAGCTGGACCAGATCAACGTCATTCCGCTGGTGGACGTGATGCTGGTGCTGCTGGTCATCGTGCTCACCACCGCCACCTTTATTTCCACCGGCCAGATTCCCGTGGATCTGGCCGAAGCCAGGCACGCCACGGCGGCGCTGGAAAAGCCGGTGGTGATCACGCTCCAGCCCGATGGCGGCGTGTACGTGAATCAACAAGCCGTGGCGATGGAGGCCCTGGATGCCGCCCTGACGGGCTACGCCAGGGAAACGCCGGTTATCGTGCGCGCGGATCGGGCCACCGTGCTGGAGCGTTTTGTGACGCTGGTGGACAGTGTGAAGGGCGCCGGCTTTACGCAGGTCAGCCTGGAGGTGGAGCGTTCATGAGCGCGCTGGCGCTTGAGAATTATAGAGCAAGGTGCCTTGACGGCTGGGGCGCGTCGCTGTTGCTGCACGGCGTGCTCGGCGGCCTCGTGCTGTTCGCCGTCATGAGCTCCGACCGACCTCTGCTGCCGGAACCGTTTCGCTGGGACGTGGCATTTCTGCCCGCCGCCCCGGCACCGCCTGTGGCGCAGCCGCCCGCGCCGCCCGCGGCAGAGATGCAGCCGGCTCCGGTCGAGCCGCCCCCGGTTCCACGCCATGTCGTTGCGCCCGAGGTATCTCGGCAGGCGCCTCCGGCACCTGCCGAGACCGAGGCCGTCGTCCCGGTTCAGCAACAAACAGTCGCCCCGGAGGCGCTGCCTCCAGCTCCCGTTATGGAACAGGCGGCGCCGAGCGAGCCGGAGGCGCCTGCCGTGACCGAGGCCGTCGTCCCGGTTCAGCAACAAACAGTCGCCCCGGAGGCGCTGCCTCCAACTCCCGTTATGGATACCGGCTGGCTGGCCGATCTGTTGTGGCGCCGGATGGAGGCGCTGAAGCGCTACCCCTCTCTCGCCCGGCGCAACGGTTGGGAAGGGGAGGTGCTGATCAAGGCCGTCATCGGCGCCGACGGCCGCCTGCTGCATGCGGAAATCCAGCAAAGCTCCGGGCACGAGGCGCTCGATCAGGATGCCCTGAAGATGCTGCGCGCCTCCACGCCGCTGGAGCTGGAACAGAACCTCTCCTGGCAGCAGGCGACGCTGACCATTCCCGTCGCCTACCGTCTTCAGCGCTAAGCCCGGTTCCTGCGGGCGGACGTGATCAAGCTGTTTTTATAGCGGTATCTTGCATCCGCGCGGCGTGTGGCAACGGCGTGCAGGCATCGCAGGTCAGACACGCATCAGCCAGCGCCGGGCCAACGGCGCCGATGTCGCACATTCGCTCCATGCCGGCAAGGAGAAACAAATCCTTGAACAGGCGCTGAAGCTCGCTGCGCGCCGCGCAGTCACGCCCGGCATCCTCCCGGCAAGCCCAATCCAGGCGCACCGCTCCCCGTTCGTCTACCAGCCGCAGGCGCGGCGCGCCGTTTTCCAGCCAGGCATTGATGCTGTAACGCATGGGCGGCTTCCTCGTGAGCAAGACAAGCTGTCTTAATGCAAATGATAATCATTTGTATTTAAATTGCAAGTCCCGCCTCATCACCCTGGGCCGGATATAAATTATATAAATACTATTGCAAATCATTCTCATTAAGATTAATATCCACACCAGGCGCTGGGGGGCCTGTCCCTGATGGCCATTGTTTTAACGTGTGTAACCGGACGAAGAAGAAGAGGAGAAGAAACGTGTTTGCAAAGAAACAAATCAACATCGCGGTTTTGCTGGCACTGACCTGCCCCGCTGCAGTGGCGGTGGCGCAAGAGAAAGACGGCGCCGTCAAGGCGCCCGCGGTGGAGGTCATCGGCGCGCCGGAGGCGCTGGAGCGTATTCCCGGTTCTGGCGAGATCCTGGACAAGCAGACGCTGGAAGCGAGCCGCGTCTTCACCACCAACGAGGCGCTGCGCAAGCTGCCAGGAATCAACGTGCGTGACGAGGAGGGATTCGGCTTGCGCCCCAACATCGGCATCCGCGGCCTCAATCCCACGCGCTCGACCAAGGTCACGCTGCTGGAAGATGGCGTCCCGCTGGCCTACGCCCCTTACGGCGACAACGCCAGCTATTACCATCCGCCCATAGACCGCTTTGAGCGCATCGAAGTGCTGAAAGGCGCGGGCCAGATTCTCTACGGGCCGCAGACCATCGGCGGCGTCATCAATTATATTACCCCGCTGCCTCCCGCCAAGCCGGGCGGTTCCATCACGCTTACCGGCGGCAACCGTGATTATCTCAACGGCCATTTCAACTACGGCGGCACGTGGGGAGGCAACGGTCTCTTGTTCGACTACACCCGCAAACAAGGCGACGGCGCGCGCGACAACGTCGATTCCGAGCTGAACGATCTCAACTTCAAGGCGGTGCTGGGCCTGGGCGCGCAGCAGGCGCTCACGCTGCGCGCCAACGTCTACACCGAGGACTCGACCGTAACTTACAGCGGTATCACCGAAGCCGAGCGCCGCAATTTCGGCCTACGCTACAACCCGTTCAAGAATGACAAGTTCGACATCGAGCGCCACGGCGCCTCGGCCACGCATGAATTCGTCTTCGGCGATGACGTCATTCTGACCACCAACCTTTACTGGTCTCACTTCGGCCGTGACTGGTGGCGCCAGTCGAGCACCACCACCGATACCCAGTGCGGCACAGCGTTCCGCGACGCGCGCCTGGCCGGCACGGCGGTGAACCCCGACACCTGCAATTCAATCCAAGGGCGCTTGCGCGAGTACTACACCTGGGGCATCGAGCCGCGCCTCAAGCTGGCGCACACCGCCTTCGGCGTGAACAGCGAGCTGGAGGCGGGGGTCAAGGCGCACTATGAGGAACAGGACCGCCAGCAAATGAACGGCGCCTCGCCCACAGCCCGTAGCGGCACTCTGGTTGAGGACAACCTGCGCGAGACCGACGCCTACTCGGTGTTCGCGCAAAATCGCTTCCTGCTGGGGCAATGGACCGTGGTGCCCGGGCTGCGCTTCGAGTACATAGACAGCAAGCGTACCGATGAACGCACCAGCGTCACCGGCTCCGACACCTTAAGCGAGTGGATACCGAGTTTAGGCGTCACCTACAACCCGACGCAGGCGCTCACCGTGTTCGCCGGCGTGCACCGCGGGTTCGCGCCGCCGCGCACCGAGGACGTCATCGGCGGCACCGGCACCAGCACCGACGTCGGGCCCGAGCGCTCCACTAACTGGGAGCTCGGCCTGCGTGCCGAGCCGATGGCCGGCACGAGCTTGCAGGCGACACTGTTCCGCAACGATTTCTCGCGCCAGATCGCGGTCGGCTCCATTGCCGGCGGTGCCACGCCGCTCGCCCAGGGCGAGACCCTGTATCAGGGGCTGGAGCTCTCCGGCAGGGCAGGCCTGCCCGCCGGCCTGTATCTGCGCGGGGCCTACACCTGGCTGCCCACCGCGGAGCAGAGCACGCCCTTCACGCAGGTGGTCGGCGGCGCGACCGTCGCCGGCAGCGCGGCCGGCAACCGGCTGCCCTATGCGCCCAAGCACCTGCTGACGGCGGCTTTGGGCTATGCGGCGGGCGGCCTGGATGCGCAACTGGAAGCGGTGTACGTCAGCGAGCAGTTCAGCGACTTCGCCAGCACGGTTGCGCCAAGCGCCGACGGGCAAAGGGGGCTGATCAGCGATTACACCATCTGGAACGCCGCGCTGAATTACCATCTCAAGCCTGAACGCACCACCTTGTTCCTGACGGTGAAAAATATCGCCGACAGGGAGTACATCGTGGATCGCACGCGCGGCATCCTGCCCGGCAGCCCGCGCCTGATCCAGGCCGGCGTCAAGTACGCGTTTTGAGGCTGTGAGTGTATAATTAAGCAGCGCCCATAGATGAGGAGGGGTAAAGATGAAATTTCTGAAAAGAGTGTTGACATGCTGTTTGCTTTTTTCCGCTACTGTCTTTGCCCAGGAAGAACCCGAGGCGCTGCCTGGCGACCCTCTTTACCAGGCAAAGCGGCAGATGGAGACGGCTAAATTGAACGCCAGCTTTGACCCGCTGGAGAGAGCAACCCTTCATACAGAGCATGCCGGAGAGAGACTGGCAGAAATGAAGGCGATGGTTTCTGGGGGCGGGCGCGAGTTTGCAGGTAATCTAATAGAGGATTACGAAACATCTCTAAATGCGGCCATGGGTGAAATCGACAGGGCTCGGGCGCAAGGAAGAGGCGTAAATAGAGCTTTGGAGGTTGTTGACCAACATACCACGAAACATACCGAGGTTTTGACCGATTTGCTTGGTAAAGTACCCGAAGAGGCTAGACCCGCCATCCAACATGCAATAGGGGTCTCCCAGCGCGGAAGAAACACCGCCCTGGATAGGTTGGAAAGGATTCGAAGAGGCGAAATTCCCGCTGGCAGACCCCAAGGAGTCGGACCACCAGGAAAACCCGAGTGGCCAGAAAGGATGGAGAGACCTGGGAGACCGGCCATGCCGGGGGGTATTGTCCGGCCGGGTGGATTCGGCGGGCCTGGTGGTGGAATTCCCGGCGGCCCGCCAGGCGGTATGGGTAGATAAGCGCGGCGACAATCCATTGTGTTGAAAATTTCAGAATAAGGAGACGCATTATGGAGCTCGACAAGAAGGCGGTGGTAGACGTTTTGAATCACATCCTCGAGCTGGAGCTGGCCGGCGTGGTGCGCTACACGCATTATGCGCTGATGGTGTACGGCTACAACCGTATCCCCATCGTCAACTGGCTGCGCGACCAGGCGAATGAGGGTTTGTCCCATGCTCACCAGGCGGGGGAGCTGATCACCCAGCTCGGGGCGCATCCCTCGCTGGCCATCGGCCCGTTGCTGGAAACCCATAAACACGACATCGGCGATATCCTGCGCGAGTCGCTGGAGCACGAGCGTGTAGCCCTCAAGGCGTACCATGAACTATTGAATCTGGTGAAGGACCGCTCGGTGTGGCTGGAGGAATACGCCCGCGAGATGATTTTCAAAGAGGAACAGCACCAGGGCGACGTGGACAAAATGCTGCGCAGGCCGGGCGATATCCACGCCTTTGCCGGGCGTTAGGACGGCGGAGACAGCGGCGGATTCAACTCCGGGACAGGTTAAAGTTTTGGCGATTGCTCTCGCTGGGGGGTGCGGGGCGCGCAACGCGCCCCGTGTTTCTTTTTTGAAATGACGGCATCCATGACAAAAGAAGCAAACATGAGGCGAAACACACGTGCGCTCATCATTATAGGCGTCATTAGTCTGGTATTGACCGGCGCGGTCAAGGCCGGGGAAGAAGGCCCGGCGCTCAGCTACCAGGCGCAAAACCCGGAGCGGGAAATGGCGCAGTCGGCAAGCGTTTTAATCGAGTGGGCCCAAGGTGAATTGGAGGAACACCGGGGCGAAGGTTTGTTTAAAGACCGGCCGCAGGATGAGCAACTGATTCAGGACCTGATTGCGTTCGCCAAGGACCTGCAAGACAAGGGCGCGGCGGCGAAAAAAGCGGGAGACATGCGCAAGGCGCGCGCGTATTACCATAGCGCTGAAGCCGCCGCGCAGTACGCCGCGCGCATGCCGCACATGCTGGAGGCGCGCATCAAGAATAAATAAAGCTAGCAGGCTGTTGAGAAACAGCCTGCGTGCGGTGCAGGGGCGAGCAGCACTGCTGCGAGCGGGCAAGCCAAGGATGGCTTGCCCAGGTCTTGCAAGCGAAGCAGGATGCGAGAGCGCTGCAGGCGCCGCCATTCTTCAAGCACGCTTTATGTGCTTGAAAAATGAAGCAAAGCGAAAATGACACTGTTCGCTTTGCGAGTTGAAAAAGCCCATGGAAGGGCTTTTTCAACAACCTGCTAGCGAATGACGATAAACAGCGCCGCGCCGTCGCGGCGCACGTTGAACAGCAGCGGGCCCTTGTCCTTTTGCGTGACGTTCACCAGGTCGTCCGGCGTGCGCACCGGCTTGCGGTTGATCGAGACCACCAGATCGCCCGGGCGCAGGCCGGCCTGCGCGGCACGGCTGTTTGGGTCCACGTCCATCACCGGGATGCCCTCAATCTTGCCGTACAGCGGCGAACCTTCTTCAATCGCGCCGAACACCACGCCGGCCAGGCGCGGGTCTTCATGCCGCGCGCCCACCTGCGATTCCTGCTCGGCCTCCTTCACCAGTACCTCGACAGTGCGCGTCTTGCCGTCGCGCAAAATATCGAGCCGGACCTTTTCGTCCGCGCGCAAGAGGCCAATGGTATTGCGCAAACTTCCAGCGTCGCGCACCGGCTGGCCGTTCACCTTGCTGATGATGTCGCCCGGCTTGATGCCCGCCTGGTCCGCCGGAGAGCCTTTCAGCACCTGGGTGACCACAGCGCCCTGCAACGCCGCGCCCGGCGCGATGTTGAAGGCCTGCGCGAGATCGGGCGTCAAGTCTTGCACCTGCAGGCCGATGCGGCCGCGTTTCACCTTGCCGAACTCGATCAATTGCCGGCTGATGGTTTGCGCCATGTTGATGGGAATGGCGAAGCCGATGCCGATGTTGCCGCCGGCGGGGGAGAGGATCGCGGTATTGATGCCGATCACCTCGCCGCGCAGATTGACCAGCGCCCCGCCTGAATTACCCGGGTTGATGGAGGCGTCGGTCTGGATGAAATCTTCATAGCCCTCGATGCCCAGCCCGCTGCGTCCCAGCGCGCTCACAACCCCGGAGGTGACGGTCTGGCCGAGGCCGAAGGGGTTGCCGATGGCGACCACGAAATCGCCCACGCGCAATTTGGATGAGTCGCCCATCGGCAGGGCCTTCAAATTTTCCGCCGGAATCTGTATCACCGCCACGTCCGTTTCGGGGTCAGCGCCGATCACCTTGGCCTTGAGCGTGCGCTGGTCGAGCAGCGTGACGTTAATCTCGGTGGCGCGGGCGATAACGTGCGCATTGGTCAGCACGTAACCGCGCTGCGCGTCCACAATCACCCCGGAGCCCAGGCTCTGCGTTTCGCGCTCCAGCGGTATGTCGGGCAGGCCGAAGAAGCGGCGGAAGAACGGGTCGTTCAGCAGCGGGTTTTGCACCGGCACCCTGCCGCGCGTGAAGATGTTCACCACCGCAGGCGTGGCCTGCTCGATCATGGGTGCGAGCGTGGGCAGAGGCTGGTTTTGGCTGTCAACCGCGGGCAATGCGGCGTAGGCGCTGCCGGCTGCGAGCCACAGGGCAAACAGCGCGCCGGACAGCAAGCGAGAGCGATTCGATTTCATAGGGATTCCTTGAAGGGCCGGCTAAAACGCACGCGCGGAAGATCGGATTGATTTTCTTGCGTAAGCGTTAGAGCGCAGCGGGGCAAGTAAAGTTCGCCCGTGCGGGTGATGCCCCCGCGCAAAGCGCGGGGGTAAACACCGCTGAGCCTGAACTACTGTACTCGGACCTGAATTTTACGCGGCTGCACGCGCTCGTGCTTGGGAATCACGATCGCCAGCACGCCGTTTTTGCCGGTGGCCGAGATGCGGTCCGCGTCCGCCGTGTCGGGCATGCTGAAGCGGCGGTAAAACGTGCCGCGCGCCCGCTCCACGCGCCGGTAGCCGTTGCGCTCCTCGGCGCTCTCAAAGGCGCGTTCGCCTTTCAGGGTCAGCACGCCGTCTTCCATCGTCACCTCGATGTCCTTCGGGTCCACACCCGGTACGTCGGCGAAGATCACAAAACGGTCCTTCTCCTCCTTGATATCCACCAGCGGTGTCCAGTCGCTAGTCGCCACCGCAGGGGTATCTTCGCCCATGGCGCCGAACACGCGGCTGTCGAACAGGCGGTTGATCTCATTGTGCAGGCGCGTCAGCGCGCTCCAGGGTTCATAACGTACTATGGCCATAACATCCTCCTTTTCTGGTTTGGCGTACGTCCAGACATAGGCGCGGGGGCGCGGGTTTTCAAGGGGGTGTATCCGTCACCAGAGTTTGGTAGCATTGGCCGGACACGTTTCCCATAAACCAAGAGGAGGCCACTCTTAATGACGGCGTTATGTAAGCTAATGGAACAATTCGGCCCGCTGGCGGGGCGTCTGCTGCTGGCGCAGATATTCATTCTCTCCGGTTTCCGCAAACTCACCGGCTGGGAGGGCACGCTGGGCTATATGGCGAGCAAGGGCCTGCCGGCGACCGAGGTGCTGCTCGCGCTCACCATCCTCATCGAGCTGGGCGGCGGGCTGCTCCTGCTCCTGGGCTACAAGGCGCGCTGGGCGGCGACGGCGATCTTTTTGTTTCTCATACCCGTCACCCTCATCTTCCACAACTTCTGGGCTCTCGCCGATCAGGAGCGCTTCACGCAACTGATCCAGTTCCAGAAAAATCTCGCCATCATGGGCGGCATGTTGTATGTCATGGTCCATGGCAGCGGCGCGTACAGCCTGAGCCGGGAGAAGTGCGAATAGACTTCACCCGTGGTTCCGCAGACTGAGGCCAAAGACACAGCCGGAATCATCGCCCCGCCGCCGCTGATTTATCTCGGCGCGCTGGCGGCGGGGCTGCTGCTTGACCGGCGCTACCCGCTGGCTTTTCTGCCGCGCGGATGGGAACTGCCTTTGGGCGCACTGTTGATTGCGCTCGGCGTGCTGTGCGCGGTGACCGCCCTTCTCGCCATGCGCCGCGCCGGTACCGCGGTCAATCCCTATCAACCCACAACGGCCATCGTGACGAACGGCCCCTACCGCTACACGCGCAATCCGCTGTATCTTGCGCTGGCATTGTTTTATGCAGGCATCGCCAGCTTCGCCAACGCGCTGTGGGCGATGGCGTTATTGCCCGTTGCGCTGGCGGTGATTTACTACGGCGTCATCCGGCGCGAGGAAAAATATCTGGAGCGAAAGTTCGGCGCGGACTATTTGCACTACAAGAGCGCGGTGCGGCGCTGGATTTGAGAGACCGCGTCAGCCCAGCTCCGGCGTGGCGGCCGGACAAGGTCTCCATATACAAGATGTGACCCCTATTCTGTACCTAACAGGTTGTTGAAAAAGCCCTTCCATGGGCTTTTTCAACTCGCAAAGCGAACAGTGTCATTTTCGCTTTGCTTCATTTCTCAAGCACATAAAGCATGTTTGAAAAATGGCGGTGCTTGCGGCGCTCTCGCATCCTGCTTCGCTTGCAAGACCAGGGCAAGCCATCCTTGGCTTGCCCGCTCGCAGCAGTGCTGCTCGCCCCTGCACCGCACGCAGGCTGTTTCTCAACAGCCTGCTAATCCTCAATAGATACCCCCAGCTCCTTCAAGACAGCCCGCACCTTATCCCGAATCAGATCGCGGACCGCCCGGAATTCGTCTGGAGGCAAATGCCTGGGATCGGGAATAGACCAATCAGCCGCTTGCTTGGCCCGCACCATCGGGCAGGTATCTCCGCAACCCATCGTGGCCACAAAATCAAACTCCACCTTCGGAAGCTCATCCATGGATTTTGATCCGTGTGCCGCCAAGTCGTACCCCAACTCGCGCATGGCCTCAACCGCTTTCGGATTGACCATACCTGACGGCCGAGAGCCGGCACTGTATGCCTCGACAGCCGCTCCGCCGAGGATGCGGGCGAACGCCTCAGCCATCTGACTTCGGTTCGCGTTCTCGACGCACACGAACAACACACGCTTGACAGCACTCATTCGGACCCCTCAAGAACAACTGGACGGCAACAGGAACTATTGCGGACGCATCGGCACGCGCCCACAGCCAAGGCCGCACCGATGACGGGCGCCGTAACATACAGCCAGATCGCCCCCAACTGCCATGACACCAAGGCCGGGCCGAGTGAGCGAGCCGGGTTCATGGACGCACCCGATACCGGCCCCGCGAACAAAGCACACAAGGAGACAGTTCCACCAATAGTCAAACCTGCGGTGATTCCCTTCTCGCTCGCACCAGTGGACACACCGAGGATGACAAACATGAGAAGGGCCGTCAGAAACACCTCCAGCACCCACGACTGGTATATCGGGCCGGCGGGTAACGTTGCACCGAGACTGCTGTCGGCCGGAAACAAGAACCAGACGCAAAGGCTGGCCAGGACAGCAGCGAGGCACTGGCTAAGGATGTACGGTACAACCTCCCGGCCGGAAAACCGCCGAGCGAGATAGAAACCGATAGTTACGGCTGGATTGAAATGGGCGCCGGACACATCGCCAAGCGCGGCAATCATCGCGAACACGACCAATCCAAAGGTCAGTGCGACACCAACGTGCGAAACCGCGCCATCGCCATTCACGACAATGGCGCAGGTGCCGGCCAGCACCAAGCAGAACGTCCCGATTGTCTCGGCGGCCAGTTTCTCGCGGAGTTGACTATTCATTCGTCAGTCTCATCTTGTCGCCTAACGGGACGCGAGCAAGGGCGCGCCGCTCAACGCAGAGTTGTGCGGCCGGCGCAGCCGGCCCGCGCGAACGATGTGTTATGCCGCGGCTTTGCCGGGAAGTTCCCACCCCGGGAAGACTAGCACGCCCGGATGACACTTAAGAGCCTTGGCAAGAACTTTCGCCCGCTCAACGCCCAATCGCACACGATTGTTCTCGATGGCCGAGATGGTGGCCTGCGGAATTCAGGTCAGGCGAGAGAGCTGGCTTTGGCTTAGCTCCTGAAGTTCACAAAGGATCCGCACGGATTCACCAACCGAAACCTCGGCACGTTTTTTTGCGGGACGATAATCTTTCATTTTACGGTCTCCGATAATCATGCGCAGTTATCGAGGCGACCTGGAACAGCAGCTTTTCAGCAATAACACAGTAAATCACATGCCACTGAAGTCCGAGCCGGGAAGACCGATATCCGCGCTACCCACCCGTAAGCACCTCATCACGGAACCCCTGAATAAGACAGAGTCCTGGCGGACCGGATAGGGTCGCGACATCTTTCCATTTCTCGTATCGCTTCAGAATATCCTTAGGGATCATCGCAACTTGTTTATCTACCCGCACCCGGCGGTGTTCCTCAATGCGCCACATACCATATTATGTGTATATCTTATATGGTATGGCAACCCGATTGCTGCTGCGGCATAACGGGACGCGAGTTGAGCCGCGCCCCGCCCAACGCTCCGGTTCAGCGGCGGAGGAAAGCCGTCCGCTGAACCGGTTGTTAGCTGCCTGTTTCTTCCAGTCAGAAGCCCTCGAAGGTGTTCATGCCGCGATCAGGCAAGATCGAAGCGGTCCAGATTCATGACCTTATGCCAGGCTGCGACGAAGTCGCGCACGAATTTTTCCTGCGCATCGTCCTGCGCATACACCTCGGCCAGGGCGCGCAGCTGCGAGTTGGAGCCGAATACAAGGTCAACTCGGGTAGCGGTCCACTTGACCTTGCCGGTCTTGCGGTCGCGCCCTTCGAACACGTCGGCGTCCTTCGAGACCGGCTTCCACTCCGTGCCCATGTCGAGCAGGTTGACGAAGAAGTCGTTGGTCAGTGCCTCGGGCTTGGAGGTGAAGACCCCGTGCTTGGAGCCGCCGGCGTTGGTCCCCAGCATGCGCAGGCCGCCGACGAGGACCGTCATCTCGGGCGCTGTGAGCGTCAGGAGCTGCGCCCTGTCGATCAGCAGCTGCTCCGCGGTGACAGTGAACTTGCCTTTCAGGTAGTTGCGGAAGCCGTCAGCGATCGGCTCGAGCACGGCGAAGGACTGGAGATCCGTCTGGTCCTGCCTCGCGTCCATGCGACCGGGCGCGAAGGGAACCTTCACCTCGACGCCGGCCTTCTTCGCGGCCTGCTCGACACCCGCACAACCGGCCAGAACGATCAGGTCGGCGAGCGAGACCTTCTTGCCGCCGGAGGCCGCGCCATTGAACTCCTTCTGGATGCCCTCCAGCGTCTTGAGCACCTTGGCCAGCTCGGCCGGCTGGTTGGCCTCCCAGTCCTTCTGCGGCGCGAGGCGGATGCGCGCGCCGTTCGCACCGCCGCGCTTGTCGGAGCCGCGGAAGGTGGACGCCGACGCCCAGGCGGTCGAGACGAGCTGCGAGACCGACAGCCCCGAAGCCAGCACCTTGCTCTTGAGCGCGGCGATGTCCTTCTCATCGATCAGCTTGTGGTCGACCGCCGGGATGGGGTCCTGCCATATCAGTTCTTCGGCAGGCACCTCCGGTCCCAGGTAGCGCGCGCGCGGGCCCATGTCACGATGCGTCAGCTTGAACCAGGCGCGCGCGAAGGCGTTGGCGAATTCCTGCGGGTTCTCGTAGAACCGGCGCGAGATCTTGCCGAACTCCGGGTCGAAGCGCAGCGTCAGGTCCGTGGTCAGCATGGTCGGCTTGTGGAACTTGCCCGGGATGTGCGCGTCGGGAATGATCTCCGGCGCGTTCTTGGCCACCCACTGCTTGGCGCCAGCCGGCGACTTGGTCAGCTCCCATTCGTACTTGAACAGGTTCTCGAAAAAGTTGTTGCTCCACAGCGCCGGGGTCTTGGTCCAGGTCACTTCGATGCCGCTGGAGATGGTGTCCTTGCCGTGCCCCGTGCCGTAGTCGCTCATCCAGCCCAGGCCCTGGGCTTCCAGCGGCGCGGCTTCCGGCTCGGGCCCCTTGTGCGATTCCGGGGCAGCGCCATGGGCCTTGCCGAAGGTGTGGCCGCCGGCAATGAGGGCCACCGTCTCCTCGTCGTTCATCGCCATGCGGCCGAAGGTGGCACGGATGTCCTTGGCGGCGGCCATGTAGTCGCCGCTCGCATTCGGGCCCTCCGGGTTAACGTAGATCAGGCCCATGTGGGTGGCGCCGAAGGGCGCCATCAGGTCCCGGTCGCCGGTGAAGCGCTTGTCGGCACCCAGCCAGGCGATCTCGCCGCCCCAGTTCACGTCCTCGTCCGGCTCCCATACGTCCGCACGACCGCCCCCGAAGCCGAAGGTCCTGAAGCCCATCGACTCCAGCGCGACGTTGCCGGCGAGGATGAGCAGGTCGGCCCAGGAGATCTTCCTGCCGTACTTCTGCTTGATCGGCCACAGCAGGCGGCGCGACTTGTCGATGTTGACGTTGTCGGGCCAGCTGTCGAGCGGGGCGAAGCGCTGCTGGCCTCGCCCGGCGCCGCCCCGGCCGTCGGTGACGCGGTAGGTCCCGGCTGCGTGCCAGGCCATGCGGATGAATTGCGGCCCGTAATGGCCGAAGTCCGCCGGCCACCAGTCCTGCGAGTCGGTCATCAGCTCGACCAGGTCCTTCTTCAGCGCCTTGTAGTCGAGGCTCTTGAATTCTCTTGCGTAGTCGAAGCCCTCGCCCATCGGGTCGGACTTCGGGGAATGTTGGTGCAGCAGCTCCAGCCGCAACTGGTTCGGCCACCAGTCGCGGTTGGTCCGGCCGACGCCGGCGATGTTGTTGAACGGGCACTTTGCTTCGGTTGACATGTGTTCTCTCCTTTACGCTAAGTTGGGTTTGTACAGCTTACGGGACGCGAGTTAAGACGCACCCCGATCGATCTAAAGGTTGTGTTGCACTTCCTGGGCCGCGGTTTCCTCAAACACCCGGGCGGTTTCCACGTCGCCGTGCGCGCGTGCGATGCCGGCAAAGTACAGGTACTTGATATGCGCCATGGACTCGCCCGCGAACGCGGCTTCGATGTTTTTCACGGTAATGGATGCACTGGTTTTCACGTTTCACCTCCTCGGTGGGTTCGTCGCTCATTGCGACATGAGGAGATGATAGGGGGCGGATACATGATTAGTCTAATTGATTTTTTTAAAAGTTTTGATAGATTTTAACTATTACTAAGCCGCTGCGCGCCGCTCAACGACTGCCCGGTATGCGCCCGCGTATTGCTGCCCCTGATCGCTGTGATGAATCAAGCCCGGTTCCGGACAACGCTGGGCAATCGCCATGTGCAGTGCGTCGAGCACCAACTGCTGGTCAATTCTGTTGCTCATCGCCCAGCCCACGATGCGCCGGGAGTAGAGGTCGATCATCACCGCCACATGGAGCCACTCGCGGCGGGTCGGCACAAAGGTGATATCCGTCACCCAAACCCGATTGGGGCGGTCTGCCGTGAACTCCCGATGGAGCAGATTCGGTGCCGGAGGTGCGCTGTGCCGGGCGGCAGAGGACCGGCGAAAGCGACGTACCCGCTTGGCTTGCCTGCGCGCAGCGCGCAAGCAGGCGAGTATCCCATGTACTCGCCGCAGTCGTGCTATCCGATGGCGCCCGCACGGCTCACCCGCCGCCCGCAGCGCTTCCCAAGTCCTATGCGCACCATAGTTCTCGCGGGAGGCCCGGTGGACGGTTCGGATGCACGCCAGCAGCCGCCGGTTAGCCTCCGCCCGGCGGCTCGGCGCACGTTCCCGCCACTCATAATAACCGCTGCGGCTGACGCGCAAGGCCGAACACATCGCCGTGACGCGAAATTCGCTACGATGCTCAGTGATGAACTGGTACTTCACCGTGATTCCTTGGCAAAGTACAGCGCGGCCTTTTTTAAAATGTCGCGCTCCTCGGTGACGCGCATCAGCTCACGCTTGAGCCGGGCCACTTCATCCTCACGGCCCGCACACCGGCCATGACCGGGAAAAGCGCCTTCACCCCGGCCCGCTAACTGCTCTTTCCATTTATAGAGCTGGTTGCGGCGCACATTCAACTCCCGTGCAAGGTCGGCTGCCGTTTTGTCGCCTCTTTCCAGCAGCCGTACCGCTTCCAGCTTGAATTCCTTCGTATGAATCTTGCGCTTTTGCATCGAACACCTCCTTGGAGCATTATCCCCTTATCTGGGTGTCCGGAAAATCGGGGGTAGCTCACCCTGACCCCTGACCCCAGAACTGACCCCTGACCCTCTGACCCCTGACCCTGTGGGGTGCATGGGATTGAGGCGGGATCAGTCGAGCGGCCGAATCTGGCCGGTCACCTCGATGACGACGGCCTCGCGCGGGATAGCCAGCCGGAAGAGCGCCTGTTCCACCGGCTGCACCCGTGAGTCATCCTCGACGCCGATGGTGACGCGGTTCCTGGCTTCGTCCAGATCGACGGCGGTGACGCCCGGCAACTCCATAACTGTTGCCGCCAGTTCCATCCATCGCTTTAGCTGCGACACGATGTACTGACCCTGCACGGCGCGCATACCCTCGGCCGGCACGCGGTCCGGGCCGAAGACGGCCTCAATCGCGGTGCGCGCGGCGGCCAGTTGCGAGGGATCCAGCAGATACACGGTAAGCCGTCCGTCCGGGCCGATGAACATGCCGCCAAAGCCAGGCGCCAACTCCTCGACGCGCAGGAGCAGATCGTCATAGGTTTCCATCCTGCCTGGTTCCTGGGATGCCGCCTCGACGGCCGTGACGATTGCCCTTGCCGGCAAGCCTGTGCCCCCAGCGGCCGCTGGCGCCAGCACGAGGACGAAAACAACTCCTCGCGCCATCGTCCGGCCTAGAAGCTTCATGACGTCATGTTACAGCCGCTCAGTTCGTCGTGAGGGCTCCAAGCTCGTTCTCGATGTTGGCGATCGGACTATAGACGAACAGCGTACCCGACGAAGTACCGCCCCAGAGGTTGCCCAACAGCGTCACTCCGCTATCGCTCTCGAGCCTGAACACTGGAGAACCGCTGTCGCCCCCCTCGACGATCTTTACGTTGTTTTCCACGAAATCCTGGCAGAGAAGGACGATGTTGGTGCCTGACACGCTGGTGTTGACGCAGGTACGAGTGACGGTGCCTTGCGTCCAGCCAGTCGTTCGTCCAACCTTGTTCGCCGTGTTTCCAACCGCGGCGGGCCCTTCCGCGGTGAGCTTAAACTCTCCGACAATTTCCAGCGAACCATTGTTGGGCCCGCTCGTCCTGGCGATCCCGCCGAGCGTAAAGCTCACGGCATCGTCGCCGTCGCTGAAGTTGGAATCCGAATAGCGGCATTTTCTTCCCCTCGGACACGGTGACTTCCGGAAGAACGCCGGGTCGGCGACTTCCGTGCCGATGAATTCGTCCGCCACCTGATTCAGCGGCTGATAGTACTTGGTTCCGTCCACTCTGCCCTGCCGCTTGCTGCAGTGAGAGGCGGTCACATAGCCCAAGGTGGTGCCGCGCCAGGCGTTGAAGCCCAGGCTGCACAGGGACCACGAGTAGCGGATCTGCAAGCCGCCAACGATAGGCCGAACTTTGTCGCGAAGTGTTGCAACCTGCAGAATGGGCTCCGTCTCAACGACGTCCACAGACTGCGACGCTACGCCCAGCATAGAAAGCCTCGCTCGAACCAAGCCTTCGACGTCCCGGTCCAAGACCCCAACCACCAGCCGGCCGCTCATCTCGTCGGCATCGGTGAAGACAACCCCGGCCAGCTCGAACAGAGGCAGGAGGCGTTGATGTACCGCTTCGAGAGCTTGCGGGCTCTGAGCTTCGGAGCCTGGCACCCCCATGGCAATGACCAGCGCCACCACGGCTGACCAAAGAATGGCAGACCGCTTCAAAACAGACATCGGGTATCTCTTGCTTGTCATCGGACCCCTCCAGTTCTCAAATTAGGCACTTGAAAAATAGAAAGCGGAAACGAGTTAGCTTACCGCTCGCTAGGAACCTTCTCGAACCTTTGCCAAACCATAGCGCACCACCTCCTCTCAATCCACGAGCCGAACGGGGCGCGCTAGCAGGGTGTTGATAAACCCGGTTTATCAACACCCTGCGGTGCGGTGCAGGGAAGAGCGTAGCGAAGGGTTCCACCGCCATTTTTCAAACACAGAAGTGTTTGAAAAATGAAGCAAAGCAAAAATCGCATTTTTGCTTTGCGTGGTTGATAAAGTCCAGGATGGACTTTATCAACACCCTGCTAGACGCGCTCCTCCACTGAGGTGACGGAGACCGCTGACGCAACCTGGTCTCATCACTTTAAAGAACCCCTTGCCGATCACGGCGCTGCGCCTGTCTGCGTGCGACGCACAGGCAGGCGCCGCTCAACTAGAAATAGATACCCTATTATGATGTATGATTTTGCATCGTTTTAGCAACAGTACAATTATTACATATTATATATCAATCGGTTATACAGACATGCTAGTTAAAAAGGA
>JBGFRC010000039.1:0-3922 GCA_041695325.1 Pseudomonadota bacterium | reverse complement strand
TACCGCGCACGCCCTGCCCGCGACGCTGCACCCCGTGCTGCGCCGCATTTACGCGGCGCGCCAAGTCACGGACGCGCGCCAGTTGGAGCTCAAACTCGAACACCTGCATCCTCCCGCCGCGTTAAAAGGCATGGGCCGGGCCGTGGCGCTGTTAAGCGAGGCGCTGCGCGATCAACAGCGCATTCTCATCGTGGCCGACTTTGACGCCGACGGCGCCACCAGTTGCGCGCTCGCGGTGCGCGCGTTGCGACTACTGGGCGCGAGCGACATGCGCTACGTGGTGCCCAACCGTTTTGAATACGGTTACGGCCTCACGCCGGAGATCGTCGCCGTCGCCGCAGAGCAACAGCCGCAACTCATCATCACCGTGGACAACGGCATCTCCAGCATCGAGGGCGTAGCCTGCGCGCGCGAACGCGGCATACGCGTGCTCATCACCGACCATCATCTGCCCGGCGTATCGCTTCCGGCAGCCGATGCGATCGTAAACCCCAATCAACCCGGTGATGTTTTCCCCGCTAAGAATCTCGCGGGCGTAGGCGTGATTTTTTACCTCATGCTGGCGCTGCGCGCGCATTTGCGTGAATCGGGATGGTTTGCCGAACGCGGCCTGCGCGAGCCCAATCTCGCCCATCTGCTCGATCTGGTCGCGCTCGGCACCGTGGCCGACGTGGTGCCGCTCGACCACACCAACCGCATCCTGGTCGCGCAAGGTCTGGTGCGCATCCGCGAGCGGCGTTGCAGCGCGGGCCTGCTCGCGCTGCTGCAAGTCGCGGGCAGGGCCGCGGAGCGGATCAGCGCCGCTGATCTCGGCTTTGCCGTGGCGCCCAGGCTTAACGCGGCGGGGAGGCTTACGGACATGTCGCTCGGCATCGAGTGTCTGCTGAATGACGACCCTGACGTCGCCTTGGCCATGGCGCAACGGCTCGATGAACTCAACCGCGAACGGCGCGCCATTGAAACGCAGATGCAGGCGCAGGCGGAAGCCTTGCTGGATGACCTGCGCCTGAGCGAGAACAACGCGCTGCCCTGCGGTTTATGCCTGTTCAACCCGGATTGGCATCAGGGCGTGATCGGCATCCTGGCCGGCCGCATCAAGGATCGTGTGCACCGCCCCGTGATCGTGTTCGCACTCACCGGCGAAAGTGAAATCAAGGGCTCGGCGCGCTCCATACCGGGCCTGCATATCCTGGATGCGTTGGGCGCGGTCGCGACACGCCACCCCGGACTGCTCAGCAAATTCGGCGGCCACGCCATGGCCGCGGGCTTAAGTCTGCGCCGCGCCGATCTCCCGCGCTTGCGCGCCGCCTTTGACGCCGAAGTCAGACTCCATCTCGATCCCGCGCAGCTGCAAGGCACGCTGCTAAGCGATGGCGCACTGGCGCCCGCGGATATCAGTCTTGAACTTGCTGAAGCGCTGCGCGACGCGGGGCCGTGGGGGCAGGGGTTTCCTGAGCCCGTCTTCGATGGGGTTTTTGAAATCAGGAACCAGCGCCTGCTGAACGACAGGCATCTAAAATTGTCACTCAAACATCCCGACGGCGCACAATTATTCGACGCCATCGCCTTCAACGTCGAGGAACAGGCACTGTCCCTCGCCCAGAACGCCGCCTGCGTGCGCCTTGCCTACAAACTGGATGTCAATGTTTACCAGGACAGGCGCAGCGTTCAATTGCTCATTGAGCACATTCAGCCTGCGCCCTGACAGGTTGTTAAAAAAGCCCATGGGCTTTTTCAACTCGCAAAGCGAACAGTGTCATTTTCGCTTTGCTTCATTTTTCAAGCACATGAAGCGTGCTTGAAAAATGGCGGTGCTTGCGGCGCTCTCGCATCCTGCTTCGCTTGCAAGACCAGGGCAAGCCATCCTTGGCTTGCCCGCTCGCAGCAGTGCTGCTCGCCCCTGCACCGCACGCAGGCTGTTTCTCAACAGCCTGCTAACCTCAATTTTATGGGGAAGATGGGGGCTTGAGCGCGCGCTCGATCAGCGCACGAGTGACGGGCGGTAAATCCAGACCCAACGCCGCTTGCTGTCCGCGCACTGACATTTTTCTCCAGGTCTTTTGAATAACGGTGATGAGCTTTTCCTCATCGTGCTTCCTGGAGAAATCGGAGAAATAATTCTCCAGAAACACCAGGCACACCACGTCCTCAAGCAACTGAACCTCGACGTCGGTCTTGAGGTTTTTCTTTTTCACCAGCGCCTCGACGCGCGTTATCGTCTCCTCGTCATAGCCCACCTGCTGCAATATTTCGCGCGCCGTGTGCGCGTGCAGCTCGGCGAGCGCCGTGCGCCAGCGGTAATAGCCTTGCCTGTCGAGAGGATACTGACTGCGCGGAATCAGCCAGCGCCCGATGTGCTGACAGCGCACCGCCAGGCGCAGCGCCTCGGAGGCATCGGGCGCAAGCCTGTTCAGCCACTCCGTCATGCGCCGGCCATAGAGCAGCTCCTTGGGATAGTCCTTGGCGTTGTGGGTTTCCCGATTCGGGTCGTCGCTGTTGAAAGCGTCAAACCGCACTATGGCCTGCTGAAAGCGATCAACCATGCGCCGTCCTCCGTCTCAGCCGAAGTAACAGATGTAGTCCACCAGCTCCATGACTTCGACGTCAAACTGCGTCTTGCCCGGTATCGGAAAGCTTTGCCCCGCGCCGTAATCGTTCCACTTGCCGGCATCGCCGATTCTGATCCGGCACTTGCCCTGCGTAACCTCAATCAGTTCCGGTTCACCGGTATCGAAGGTGTAGCGTCCGGGCAGCATCACACCCAACGTCAGGCGTTTGCCGTCCGCAGTGATGACGGTGCGGCTGGTGACGCGGCCTTCGTGATAGATATTGGCTTTTTTCCCGACTTCGACGTTTTTAAAGCTCACCTTTTCTTCCTCAGCCTTTCCGCGATTCGCATACGCAAGGCATTCAATTTAATAAACCCGCCCGCATCGGCCTGATTATAAGCGCCCGCGTCTTCTTCAAAGGTGGCGATGCTCGCGTCAAACAGGCTGTCAGCATCGGATTTACGCCCCACCACCGTGACGTTGCCTTTATAGAGCTTCACGCGCACCACGCCGTTGACCGTGGCCTGAGAGGCGTCAATCAGCTGCTGTAGCAATTTGCGCTCCGGGCTCCACCAGTAGCCGTTGTAGATCAGGCTTGCATAACGCGGCATCATTTCATCCTTGAGGTGCGCGACCTCGCGATCCAGCGTGATGGATTCGATGGCGCGATGCGCCTTGAGCATGATGGCGCCACCCGGCGTCTCGTAACAGCCGCGCGACTTCATACCGACGTAGCGGTTCTCGACAATGTCCAGCCGGCCGACGCCGTTCGCGCCGCCGATGCGGTTCAAGGTCTCCAGCACCTGGGCGGGGGTCATCGGCTCCCCGTTGATGGCGTTGATGTCGCCTTTGCTGTATGTGAGTTCGAGACAGGTCGCCTTGTCCGGCGCCTGCTCCGGCGGCGCCGTCCAGCGCCACATGGTTTCTTCCGGCTCCGCCCACGGGTCTTCCAGCACGCCGCCTTCATAAGAAATGTGCAACAGATTGGCGTCCATCGAATACGGCGACTTGTTGCCGCGTTTCATCTCCACCGCTATGCCGTGCTTCTCGGCGTAGGCGAGCAGCTTCTCACGCGAGGTCAAATCCCACTCGCGCCACGGTGCAATCACCTGTACCTCGGGTTTGAGCGCATAGTAACCCAGCTCGAAACGCACCTGATCGTTGCCCTTGCCCGTCGCGCCGTGCGCCACTGCGTCCGCCCCGGTCTGCTCGGCGATCTCGATCTGGCGCTTGGCGATCAAGGGCCGGGCGATGGAAGTGCCGAGCAGATACTCGCCTTCGTAAACCGCGTTGGCGCGGAACATGGGAAACACGAAGTCGCGCGCAAATTCCTCGCGCAGATCGTCAATGTAGATTTCCTTCACCCCCGCCGC
>JBGFRC010000037.1:0-30145 GCA_041695325.1 Pseudomonadota bacterium | reverse complement strand
GCGCGACCTGCTCCAGCGTCATGTCGCCCGCCACCATCATCACTGCCTCACCGATTAAGGTATCGGCATGGTCGGCGAGCAAATGCACGCCGATGATGCGGCGTGTTTTCTTGTCGGCGACCAGTTTAATCAGACCCAGTGTTTCGCCGGTGATCATGGCCTTGGCGTCTATGTTTATCGGCACTTTGACCTCGACGGCATCCATGTTTTTTGTCCCGGCCTGCTCCACGGACAGGCCGACGAACGCCGCCTGCGGGCGGGTGAAGATCACGCCGCAGTCCTTGTCCTGGTTGTATTTCGCGTCTTCGCCGAGGATGTTGGCCGCCGCCACGCGCCCCTGCGTGCTCGCGGTGTGCGCCAGCATGTAGCCGCCGATCACATCGCCTACGGCGAAGATGTGCGGCACGGAGGTGCGGCAGCGCGCGTCGGCTTTAATCACGCCCCTCTCCGCCGCCACACCG
Source organism: Pseudomonadota bacterium (assembly GCA_041695325.1). Classification (GTDB taxonomy): domain Bacteria; phylum Pseudomonadota; class Gammaproteobacteria; order SURF-13; family SURF-13; genus SURF-13. Next base: position 29,684 of record JBGFRC010000037.1, on the reverse strand, counting down.
GCCTTGTCCAGCTTGAGCGGCTCCAGCACCGGGCGCTTACCGGTGGCCATGAGCACGTAGTCACAGTTCAACGTGTGCGGCTTGCCGTCCGCGTCGGAAAAGCTGAGCTTCATCGCGCCCGGCTTGCCCTTGATCTCCTGCGCCCTGGCGGAAACATGCACGGTGAGGCGCGGGTCGTTGTTCAGAATTTCGGCGAGATTCTTGGCGATTTCCGGCTCGACTTCAGCCAGCAAACGCGCCTTCGCTTCGAGCAGCGTTACCTCGCTGCCGAAGTCCTGGAAGATTTGCGCCATCTCCACGCCGATCGCGCCGCCGCCGATGATGGCGAGCTTTTCCGGCGTTTGCTTGAGGCCCCACACCGTGTCCGAGGTGAGCACGCCGCCACTCTTCAAACCCTCCTCCGCGCCCGGAATCGCTGGCACGATCGGCGGAGCGCCGGCGGCAATCACCGCGCAGCCGAAGGTGACGTGCTCGCCCTTCGATCCGTCGCCTTGTGGCGGACGCGGGTGCGGATCGCTGCTGTTGGCCGAGGCGTCTATAAACAAGCGATGATCGGTTTCGAATGAGGCGAAACCCTGGATGAGCTTGATCTTGACGCCGGTGTCGGTCTTCCTCGCCATTTCGCCGCGCGTCTCCAGCACCGTGCGCCGCGTCTTTTCCAATAGCGCAAAATTCAATTTTCCCGCTGTCGTACCCTCCACGCCGAGGTGCGCGTCGTGCACGCGGTCGCGCAGGCGGTCGGCCGCCGCGCGCCAGGCTTTGGAGGGTATGCAGCCCCGCCACAGGCATTCGCCTCCGGGCAGCGGCGCGTCGTTGATCATCGCCACTTTTATTCCATGTTCGGCGAGTTCGCGCGCGCAGTCTTCGCCGCCCGGCCCGCCGCCGATAACGACCACGTCGTAATCCCACTTGCCTTCAGGTATGGCGGGGCCGAGTGTTCCCATCCAGCTCTCCGGTTGCTCGATGTAACCTTTCAAAGTGTTGAGAAACAGCGCCACCTCGGCGCCGTTCACCACGCGGTGATCGGCGGTAACGGTGAGCGGCATACCCTGCTCCTGTGTAGTGGCAATGGCGAGGATCGCCGCCGTGCCGGGCGTGGGGATGGCGTCGAAATAACTTACACCCAGCATGCCCATATTGGAAATCATGAAGGTCGGGTTGGCGTATTCCTCCGGCTTCAAACGCCGCACGCGCGCGCGCTCAACCAAATCCTTCCATGCCGCGTTCAGATCTCCCAGGCTGCGCGACTCGCAGTGACGCAATACCGGCACCACCAGACCGCCGCCGTCCGCCGACACCGCGATACCGATGTCCACCTCATCGCGCTCGACCAGCTTGTCCACCGGCTGATAAGCCCAGTTGACCGTGGGGTGGTTCTTGATCGCCTCTGCGCAGGCCTTGGCGATGAGCACGGTGAACGACACGTCTTTTCGCTTCGCCGCCTTACTGAGGGTGTCCGGCCTGACATGCACGGTGACGCGGAACGTGGGCATGGTAAGCGCGGCAGTCATCGAATGACTCACCGCGCGCTCCATCGCGGTCATGGCGCGTCCGTGGCCCGGCACCTGTATTTCGGGCATGGCGTGCGCGGGCGGCAGCGGCGCGACTTCGCTCGGACGCTCCAGCGGCTGCGCGCGGCGCACGTCCTGCGCGGTAATCACGCCGTCGGGGCCGGTGCCTTTAATCGTATTCAAATTGACGTGCAGCTCGGCGGCGAGTTTGCGCGCCTGCGGGGTGGCCTGTTTGTTGTCTGGGCGCGGGAGGGGCGCGGCAGGCGCGGCGCCCATCAGCGGCGCCTTGTGTCCCGGCGCGGGATGAGCCTCCGCCAGGCGATGGCGCTGCTCCTGCGCCGAAGGACTGGTGACATTGTCCACCGTGCCCCTGCCCACCACGGCGAGACTTCCCTGGGCCACATCTTCCGGCCTGTCCACCAGATAGGCGAGCGCGCCGCCCACGGCCACCACGCCGTCCACCGGCGCGATGGGGCCGGATAGAAAACCTGCGCGGAACACTTCCACGTCCATGATCGCCTTGTCGGTTTCGACCTGCGCCACCACGTCGCCGCGCTCGATCTTGTCGCCCACCTTCTTGCTCCAGCTCACCACCACGCCTTCGGTCATGGTGTCGGAGAGTTGCGGCATTTTAATGACATGGGTGTACGGAGCCTGGGCGGCCGCCGGCCGGCCTGCAGGCGCTGGAGTTATTACAGATGTTGTAACTTGAGCCGGTGGGGGGGGCGGCGCTGCGGCCTCACCGGCCTGCACCTCCTCCTTGCTCGACGCCAGATAAGCCATGGGCGCACCTACCGCCACTACGCTGTGCACTGCCGCCAGCGGGCCGGACAGATACCCGTCGCGGAACACCTCTACGTCCATGATCGCCTTGTCGGTCTCCACCGTGGCCACCACGTCGCCGCGCGAAATTTTGTCACCGATGTTCTTTTCCCAGCTCACCACCACGCCTTCGGTCATGGTGTCGGAAAGCTGCGGCATCTTTATGGGATAGGACTCGGACATGTTTATTATGAGTGACGAACGCCTACATACCCTCTCCCTTGTTCCCTCTGCCATCGGAAGAGGGGCAGGGAGAGGAATGGCACTGTTTTACGACTTGCCGAACAACTTCAGCACCGCGCTCACCACGTCCTGCGCGTTGGGAATCGCGGCCTTTTCCAGCATATGGTTGTAAGGCATCGGCACATTGGCGGCCGAAACACGCACCGGCGCGGCGTCCAGCTCGAAAAAGCATTCTTCGTTGATGATCGCCGTCACCTCCGCGCCCACGCCCACCGCGGGCTCCGCCTCCTCCACGATCACCGCCTTGTGGGTTTTGGAAACCGACGCCTTGATTCCCAGGCGATCCAGCGGCGAGAGCGCGTACAAATCCACCACCTCGGCCTCGATGCCATGCTGCTGGGATAACGTCGCCGCCGCCTTCAAGCACCAGTGCACCGAGATGTTGTAGCCGAACAGGGTGACATCACGCCCCGCGCGCGCCACTTCGGAACCTTCCAGCGGATGGAAGTATTCGCCCTCCGGCACCTCGCCCTTCATGTTGTACATCAGTTCGTGCTCGACGATGAACACCGGGTCGTTGCAGCGCAGCGCGGACTTCAATAAACCATACGCCTGCTTCGGATTGGACGGCGTCACCACGCGCAGACCGGCGATGCCCATGAACACCTTCTCCATGCGCGCCGAGTGCTGTGCGCCCAGTTGATGCGCGGCGCCGCCCGGCGAGCGGATCACCACCGGTGCGGAGAGCTGGCCGCCCGACATGTAACGCACCTTGGCGGCGGAGTTGGCAATCTGATCCAGCGCAAGCCAGGCGAAATTGACCGACATGATTTCAATCATCGGCCGCACGCCGAGGAACGACGCGCCGATGCCGAGACCGGTGTAGCCGTTTTCCGAGATCGGCGTATCCATCACCCGATCGGGGCCGTATTTGTCGTACAGCCCTTGCGTGGCCTTGTAGGTGCCGCCCACCACGCCGATGTCCTCGCCCATGGCGATCACCAGCGGGTCGCGCGTCATTTCTTCACCGTGCGCGCGGCGTATCGCCTCCCAATACATCATTTCCTTCGTGCCGGTTTGGGGCGCGGGCTTGCCCTTCACCCACGGGTCGTTTTCCGCCAGCACGTATTTTTCCAGCTCCTCTTTCCGGGGTTCCGGCGACTGTTCGGCGAACTTGATGATGTCGTCTTCAATATGCTTGATAATTTCGTCATCCAGCGCTTGATATTCTTTTTCGCTGTACTGTTTGGCCGCGATCAGGCGGTCGCGCAACAGAATAATCGGGTCGCGCTTGCTCCAGGCGCGCTCCTCATCCTTCATGCGGTAGGCATTGGAATCGGACATCGAATGGCCGCGATAACGGTAGGTGAGCAATTCCAGAAAATACGGGCCGTTGCCGCCGCGCACGTGATCCACCGCGATTTTGGCCGCCGCATACACGGTTTCGATGTCCTGCCCGTCGGCCTGCGCCGCACGAATGTTGTACGCCGCCGCGCGCTTGTATTGATCCAGCACCGAGGTGGAGCGGTCTATGCGCGTGCCGATGCCGTATAAGTTGTTTTCGCACACGAACAGCACCGGCAGATTCCACAGCTTCGCCATGTTGAGCGTTTCATGAAAAGTGCCTTGGTTGTTGGCCGCGTCGCCCAAAAAGCAAATCGCGATCTCGTCGCCGCCCTTGAGCTTGATCGCCTTCGCCATGCCCGCCGCAAGCGGGAACGGCCCGCCCACCAGCGCGTAGCCGCCCATGAAGCGGTGCGCTACGTCGAAGATGTGCATCGAGCCGCCGCGGCCTTTGCACACGCCGGTCTCCTTGCCGTAAAGCTCCGCCATCACCGCCTTGGGGTCGCTGCCGCACTTGATCGCGTGCACGTGATCGCGGTAACCGGTAATCACGTAGTCATGGCCGGGACGCGCCGCCTCCAGCACCCCATGCGCGCACGCCTCCTGGCCGGGATACAAATGCAGAAAGCCGCCGATCTTGCGCTCGACATACGCCTCGTAACAGCGCTCCTCGAAACGGCGCGCAAACAGCATCTCGCGCAGCAGACGCTTCTTGTCGGCAACGCTCAAGCCGCTCGGCAACGCCGCCCGATCTTCCACCGTACTAATAATACGCATTCTGAGATACCCCTAAAGGCATGACCGCGATATGATCGGCGTTTTAACCGTAGAGGTCAAGGAAAAAGCCTCCGCCCAACCTTGGAATTTTGGAACACAATGGACAGTAAAGTCAAGATAAAACAACATACTAGGCCGCTGGTCTCGACCGAGGCGCCCAACCTTATCATGGTGCTGCCCGGGGCGCGGATCAAGAAACCTTGGCCGCCCGTGCCTTACGGCGAGCTGCTAAAAAAGCGCCTCCTGGCCTTGGCCGGACACGACTGTACGCGCGCGCCGTTCATCACCGATCTTCCCAACCAGATCGGCACGCATGTGGCGCTGGCCACCGCGGATGACGCCATCAGCAGCTTCGATCTGCTCACGCTGGCGCGCAAACTTGCCACCGCGCAACTGGACCGCAATCCGCACACCGTCACCGTCGCTCTCGCGGATTTAAACGGCGCGCTCGCCGCGCGCGTGGCGGAAGCCTTGATCGCTGCGCTGCTTGCGGGCGCCTACCGCCTGCCCAGCTTCAAGAGCAAAAAGGACAAACCGGCGCAACTGGCCACGATTGAAATTCACGGCCTCGCCCAAAAAACCGATTTCACGCGCACCCTGGCCGAGGCCGCGGGCAACAACCTCGCGCGCCACCTCACCGCCTTGCCGCCGAATGAGTTGACCCCCGCACTATACCGCCGGCGCATCGCCGCACTCGCCAAAGAGCACGGCTGGCGCATGGAATTTCTGGACACCAAAAAACTTAAAACGCTCAAGGCCGGCGCATTTCTCGCCGTGGCGCAAGGCAGTCCCGCGTCCGACGCCGGCATCGTGCGCCTGCGCTATGTACCGAAGAAAACGAAACGACCGTCCGTCGCATTGGCCGGAAAAGGCGTCTGCTTTGACACCGGCGGCACCAACCTCAAACCCGCCAAGCACATGTACGGTATGCACGAAGACATGGAAGGCAGCGCGGTGGCGCTCGGCATACTGCTCGCGCTCACCAGACTCAAAGTGGATTTCCCCGTGGACTGCTGGCTCGCGCTGGCGCAAAACCTCATCGGCCCCAACGCTTACAAACAAAACGACGTAGTCAAGGCGTGCAACGGCGTCAGCATCGAAGTGGTGCACACCGACGCCGAAGGGCGCATGATCCTCGCCGATACGCTTGCCCTGGCCGGCAAGGAAAAACCCGGCTTTCTGATTGATTACGCCACCCTCACCGGCGCGTGCGTGTACGCGCTCGGCACCACTTACAGCGGCGCGTTCACCAACCGCCCGGACTGGATACCCGTCATCATCGAAACCGGACGTATCAGCGGCGAGCGCGTCTGGCCCTTCCCCATGGACGAAGACTACGACAAGCAACTCGAAAGCAAAGTGGCCGACATCAAACAGTGCACCATGGAGGGCGAGGCCGACCACATCCTGGCCGCGCGTTTTCTGAGTCGCTTCGTGGACAAGGACATCCCCTGGGTGCATCTCGATTTATCCGGCGGCAACCACAAAGACGGGCTCGCCCATATCCCTACCGACATCACCGGCTTCGGCGTGCGCTACACGCTCAATTTACTACTGGAACAAAACGTGTTGACTCGCCAGTTAGCAGGGTGTTGATAAACCCTGTTTATCAACACCCTGCGGTGCGGTGCAGGGAAGAGCGTAGCGAAGGGTTCCACCGCCATTTTTCAAACACGGAAGTGTTTGAAAAATGAAGCAAAGCAAAAATCGCATTTTTGCTTTGCGTGGTTGATAAAGTCCAGGATGGACTTTATCAACACCCTGTTAGGTCGGCTCAAGCCGGGGACGGGGCCGGGGGTATCCAGAGCTCGCTCAACGACGTGATCGAAGCTGAGGCCAAGGTGTTTAGCCGGCGCCGGCCGGCCGACGTGGGAGAGGTCATTAACTACGTACGAGCGATGAACTACGGCCTGAAGCGCCTGCCGGAGCTACCCGTCTCGGTGCGGCTCGTGCGGGAAATTCACGAACGACTGCTCAAGGGAGTATGCGGTGCCGAGCGCGAGCCCGGTGAGTTGCGTCGCAGCCAAAACTGGAGAGGAAACAGCGCCAAGCGCTGCGTCTAACAGTTTGTTGAAAATCGCCATCCTTGGCGATTTTCAACTCGCTTGGCGCGGCACATGTCCGCGCCTCGCTCCGAAAATCAAACACTTGTGTGTTTGATTTTCGATGCGGCACTTTTCCGCTGCGCCGTCCCGGCTCCGCGGAAAAGTCCAGGGCGCACGTCCTGTGCGCCCGTTCGCCATGCCACCGGCATGGCTCACCCCTGTGGCGCTTAGCAGTTCGTTTTTCAACGAACTGCTAATTGCGCCTATACATTCTATATTTTCAACCACTCCCGCCATGACTCGAAGAGCTGCGCTTCCAGGGCGGCTACTACTGAGCGGGGCTGTCCGGTGGCGTCGGCCACTGCTTCGCCGTGCAAAGTCAGTGCGCGGCCTCCGGCCTCGGCGAGGATCAGGCTTCCTGCCGCGTAATCCCACTGCTTCTGGCCGCCGTGCAGATAGACATCAAACCGGCCCGCCGCCAGCCAGCACCATTCCAGCACCACGGAGCCAAAATTGCGCTGCGAAAGATAGGGCGGTTGTTGCACCAATCTGGCGGCAAGCGGGGCGCTCAGGCGCTTGAAATCCACCACCGCCACGCTGCGGTTGAGGGGGATATGCCGGGGCTTGATCGTAAGTGGCGCATCGTTGAGCCACGCGCCCTGCCCCTGCCTCGCCGCGAAACATTCGTCACGCAAGGGATCATAGACTATTCCCAGCACCGGCACGCCGTCTTGCAGCAACGCCAAGGAGACGGCGAAGAAAGGAATGCCTGCGGCAAAATTGGTACTGCCGTCCAGAGGGTCGAGGCACCACAAGCCTGCGCCATGCTTCTTGCGCAAGGCTTGCTGTTGTTCGAGCGGCATTTCCTCGCCCAGCAGGGCATAGTGCGGCCAGCGCGATGTGAGCTCGGTTTGAAGACGCTGCTGGAGCGCGGTGTCAGCCTCTGTCACTACGCTGCCGTCGTGCTTGATGCTGTGGGCGCGGTCGTGAAAACGGGGCAGTAATTCTTCCCGCGCAGCCTTGATAACCATCGCGCAGAGTTCTTTTAGTTCGGGCATAATGTCATGTGTTGGGCGCGTAAGGCCACTATACCCCAGATCACCATGCAACGTCTTACCCTCACCCGCCCTGACGACTGGCATCTGCACCTGCGCGACGGCGCGGCGCTGGCGGCGGTGTTGCCGCACACCGCGCAGCGCTTCGCGCGCGCCATCGTAATGCCCAATCTCAAACCGCCGGTGACCACCACCGCGCGGGCGCTGGCCTACCGCGCGAGCATCCTGGCGGCGCTGCCCCAAGACGCGCGTTTCGAGCCGCTGATGACGCTGTATCTCACCGACAACACTACGCCGCAGGAGATCGCCGAGGCCATGGCCTCGGGCCATATTGCGGCGGTGAAGTATTATCCCGCGGGCGCCACAACCAATTCGGAGTCGGGCGTGACCGATTTAAAGAAAACCTACGCCACCCTCACCGCAATGGAGCAGCACGACCTGCCGCTGCTGATGCACGGCGAGGTGACGGACGGCTGTGTGGACGTATTTGACCGGGAAAAGATATTTATTGATCGCCACTTGAGCGAGCTGGTAAAACGCTTCCCGAAGCTGCGCATCGTGTTTGAGCACATCACCACGCAAGAAGCGGTCGAATTCGTGCGCGAGGCGCCCGGCACACTCGCCGCCACCATTACCGCGCATCATCTATTGCTCAACCGCAACGCGATGTTCGAGGGCGGCGTGCGCCCGCATCATTATTGCCTGCCGGTGCTGAAGCGCGAAAAACACCGCGCGGCGGTGCTCGGCGCGGCGGTGAGTGGTAATCCGAAATTTTTCCTGGGCACGGACAGCGCGCCGCACGGCAAACGCACCAAGGAAGCGGCTTGCGGCTGCGCGGGGGTCTATACCGCCCATGCGGGCATTGAGTTGTACGCCGAAGCGTTTGAGCAGGCCGGGGCGCTGGATAAACTGGAAGGCTTTGCGAGCTTTTTCGGCGCGGACTTCTACCGCCTGCCGCGCAATAAAGACAGTATCACCCTGGTCAAACAGGCGTGGGACGCGCCGAGCGAATACGCCTTTGGAGATGACGCGCTGGTTCCGCTGCGCGCGGGACAGCCGATCGGGTGGAAGCTGGCTGGCGGCCGGTAAACCGCTGTGACGCGGTCAGTGCGTCTTAAACCTGAGCCTGTTTTACAGCAGCCACCATTTTCTGCAGCTCGCCGCTTTGGTACAGCTCCAGCGTGATGTCGCAGCCGCCGATCAACACGCCGTTGATGTAAATCTGCGGGAAGGTGGGCCAGTCGGCGTAGCGCGGCAGATTCTGAAAAATCTCCGGGTCTTCAAGCACGTTCACGTGCGCGAATTCCGCGCCGGCCGCCTTCAACGCCTGCGCCGCGCGCGCGGAAAAGCCGCACATGGGCATCTGCGGCGTGCCCTTCATGAAGATGATGATCGGGTTGCCTTCCACCTGCTGCCTGATTCTTTCCATTACGTCCATACGTCACCTCGCAATCCGGTTTAAAATAATAAGTAGTATACCAGAATCGCCCGGCCAGCCTTTCGAGCCGGGGCGGTAAGACTTATAATGGACGTTATGCCGTCCTCTGAGAAGCCCTCACCTGGCGCCGCGCCTGTCTGCGTGCAACGCACAGGCAGGCCGTGCATCGAGCTGGTGAAAAACAGCTTTGACGTGGATGATGCGGTGTTTCACGGCCTGCTGGCGCTCGGCGTACTGAAAGAGATCGGCGTCAAATCAAGCGGTGCGCAGCACAAGCGCTGGTTTCAGTTCATGCAGCGCACCGGGCGCTTCGGCGAGGCGCCGGACTATCCCGCCTGGAGCAAGGATGAGTTTCTGGAGTACGCCGGAATCATTTTGGCCATGAGCGATCCCGCGCACCCGCTCTATGATTACGCCGCAAGCGGCGTGGCGTCGCTGTGGGAATTTTCTGAACAACGGTTGCGCGATTACGAGCATTTGATCGCCGTAGGCGCGAGCATCAACCGTCCGCCTTATGAAATAATCAGGATATAACCATGTCCGGTAACAGTTTCGGCAAATTATTCGTGGTCACCACCTGCGGCGAGAGCCACGGCCCGGCGCTGGGCTGCATCGTGGACGGCTGCCCGCCCGGCATGGAGTTGTCCGAGGCCGACATCCAGCCCGACCTGGACCGGCGCAAGCCAGGGCGGTCGCGCCACGTGAGCCAACGGCGCGAAGAAGATCAGGTGCAAATCCTGTCCGGCGTGTTCGAAGGCAAAACCACCGGCGCGCCCATCGGCCTGCTCATCCATAACACCGATCAGCGCCCCAAGGACTACTCCGCCATCGGTCAGACCTTCCGCCCCGGCCACGCCGATTACACCTACACGCAAAAGTACGGCTTCCGCGATTACCGCGGCGGCGGGCGCTCTTCCGCGCGCGAGACCGCGATGCGCGTGGCCGCCGGGGCCATCGCCAAAAAATACCTGCGCGAGCGCTACGGCGTGATGATACGCGGCTACCTCGCGCAACTGGGACCGATCAAGATCGAACGCTTCGACTGGGATGAGGTCGGGAACAACCCCTTTTTCTGCCCCGACAGAAGCAAGGTCGCCGCGATGGAGGAATTCATGGATCGCCTGCGCAAGGAGGGCGACTCCATCGGCGCGCGCATCAATATCGTCGCCAGCAACGTGCCGGTGGGCTGGGGCGAACCGGTGTTTGATCGCCTGGACGCCGACATCGCGCACGCCATGATGGGCATCAACGCGGTCAAAGGCGTCGAGATCGGCGCGGGCTTCAAGTCCATCGAGCAGAAAGGCACCGAGCACCGCGACGAAATCACGCCTGAAGGATTCCTCAGCAACAACGCGGGCGGCGTGCTGGGCGGCATTTCATCAGGCCAGGATATTCTGGCCAGCATCGCGCTCAAACCCACCTCCAGCCTGCGCCTGCCCGCGCGGAGCATCAATTTAAAAGGCGAGGCGATGGAGATGATCACTCACGGGCGCCACGACCCCTGTGTCGGCATTCGCGCCACGCCCATCGCCGAGGCGATGCTGGCGCTGGTGCTGATGGACCACGCCTTGCGCCATCGCGCGCAGAACATGGACGTGGTACATACCACGCCGGTAATACCAGGATCGGGTTGACCATCATGCCGGATTGCGCTAATATAGGCTGAATTCTAGTCAACCTGAAAGGAGTCCAATCATGATTACTCTGCCGCTGTCCGAGGTCAAGATGAAGTTAAGCGGTCTGGTGGAAAAAATAGAGGCCAGCGACGAAGAGGTGGTCATCACCAAGAACGGCCGGCCCGCAGCGGTGCTGGTGAGTCCGGAGGAATTTGACAGCTGGAAGGAAACGGTCGCCGTACGCGGCGATGAATCCCTGCGGCGAGAAATCAAGGCCGGGCAGGTCGCGCTGAAAAGGAAAAAAGCGAAACTTTATACCCTGGAGCAGTTGTTCAAGTAACCGTCCGGCCGTTTGCCTTCCCGCTGAATCACGGATGAATCGGCCTTCTTACCGCCTTAAGGTTTCCGATGAGGTGGCGGGGCTGATCCGTGGCTTGCACCCGCATTTAAAGAAAAAACTCAGAGCTTCATTACAGACCATACTGTCCGAGCCTCACTCCGGCAAGGCGTTAAAGGAAGAACTGGCCGGATTGTGGAGTTTCAGGGTGAGCCGCTTCCGGATTATTTACCGGATACGCGGCGCGCGGCGGATTGAAATCGTCGCCATCGGTCCGCGCGAGCGTATTTATGAAGAAACCTTCAAACTGATACGAAAAGAACAGCGTAGATAAACAACGTGCGACGTCCATTCCTGCTACCTGCAACTTGTCACTTATAACTGTCTTCATGCCTTACTGGCGCCTGTCCGGCTTTTATCTGTTTTACTTCGCCGTACTGGGCGCGCTGGTGCCGTACTGGGGACTGTATCTCAAGTCCATCGGCTACAGCGCGGTGGACATCGGGCACTTGATGTCGCTGCTCATGATCTCGCGCATCCTTGCGCCCAACATCTGGGCCTGGATCGCCGATCACCGCGAGAGCCGCATGCGCATGGTGCGGCTCACCACCTTTCTCACCATCGCCACCTTCATCGGCGTATTTTTCGGCACCAGCTTCTGGTGGCTGGGTCTCGTCATGCTGACATTCAGTTTTTTCTGGAACGCCTCCTTGCCGCTGCTGGAAGTCACCACCATGCGCCATCTGGGCGAGCGCGCCGGCGCTTACGGTCGCGTGCGCTTGTGGGGGTCCATCGGTTTTATCGTGAGCGTCACCGCGCTGGGGCCGGTGATAGACGGCTACGGGCCGTGGTGGGTACTGCCCAGCCTGCTTGCCTTCATGGGCGGTATCTGGGCATTCAGCCTGGTATTGCCGGAATCGGAGGTGCGCGGCGCGGCGGAACACCCCTCTCCGTTTCTGAAAACAATCATGAAACCGGAGATCGCACTGTTCTTGCTCGCTTGCTTTCTGATGCAGGCCAGCCACGGCCCCTATTACACCTTTTATTCGATTTACCTGGTGGATCATGGCTACAGCAAAACGGTGATCGGCCTGCTGTGGGCCTTCGCCGTGCTGTGCGAGATCGGAATCTTCCTGCTGATGCAGAAGCTCATGAAACATGCACCATTGCGCCGGATACTGATGGCCAGCTTCGCGCTTGCCGCGGTACGCTGGGTGTTGATCGGCCAGTTTCCCGATAGCCTGACCCTGCTGGTGCTGGCACAAACGCTGCACGCCGCGACCTTCGGCACCTTCCACGCCGCCGGCATGCAGGTGGTGTACCGCTTCTTCACCGGGCGTCAGCAGCATCGCGGACAGGCCATTTACAGCAGCCTGAGCTTCGGCGGCGGCGGCGCTGCGGGCAGCTTGTACAGCGGTTATCTGTGGGAGTCCGCCGGGCCCACGCTCACCTTTTCCATCGCCGCCCTGCTCAGCCTGGGATCGTTTCTGATCGCCTGGCGCTTGCTGCGCGAGCATGTTTGAGAGTTGCTGTTTCACACCGGGCGCAATCGGCGTAAAATACAGGGTTTTCCGCTGCATTCATGCGCCCCCCGTTATGACCGGCAAGACCCTCTACGACAAGCTCTGGGACGCGCACGTGGTAAGCGTGGAGCCCGCCGGCATGACGCTGCTCTATATTGACCGCCACCTGGTGCACGAAGTCACCTCGCCGCAAGCGTTTGAGGGCCTGCGCCTCGCCGGGCGCAAGCCGTGGCGCGCGTCATCTATCCTCGCCGTGCCCGATCACAACGTGCCGACTACGGGTTTGGAGCGCGGCGTCACCGATCCGGTCTCGCGCATCCAGATTGAAACATTGGATCAAAACTGCGCGAACTACGGCATCACCGAATTCAAGATAAGCGACGTGCGCCAGGGCATCGTGCACGTGATCGGCCCGGAGCAAGGCGCTACGCTGCCCGGCATGACGGTGGTGTGCGGCGACTCGCACACCTCCACCCACGGCGCATTCGCCGCACTGGCGCAGGGCATCGGCACCTCCGAGGTGGAGCACGTGCTCGCCACGCAGTGCCTGTGGCAGAAAAAGGCCAAGAATATGCGCATCCGCGTAGACGGCGCGCTCGCGCCAGGCGTTACCGCCAAGGACATCGTGCTCGCCATCATCGGCGAGATCGGCACCGCTGGCGCCACCGGCTACGCCATCGAATACGCGGGCTCCGCGATCCGCGCGCTTTCGATGGAAGGCCGCATGACGGTGTGCAACATGAGCATCGAGGCCGGCGCGCGCTGCGGCATGGTGGCGGTGGACGACGTCACCCTCGCGTATCTGAAAGACCGCCCCTACGCGCCGAAAGGCAAACTGTGGGAACAGGCAGTTGCCGCGTGGCGCGAATTAAAGAGCGATGACGACGCGGTGTTCGACAAGGAAGTGCGGCTCAACGCCGCCGGGATCAAGCCGCACGTCACCTGGGGCACGTCGCCGGAGATGGTCACCACCATAGAAGGCCGTGTACCCGACCCCATGCAGGAAAGCGACGCGGTGAAGCGCGCTGGCATGGAGCGCGCGCTGACGTACATGGGCTTGAAGCCCGGCACCGCGATCACCGACATCGCGCTCGATAAAATCTTCATCGGCTCCTGCACCAACGCGCGCATCGAGGATTTGCGCGCAGCGGCCCGGGTGGTGCGCGGTAAAAAAGTGGCGCGGAACATCAAGCTCGCCATGGTGGTGCCGGGTTCCGGCCTGGTGAAACAGCAGGCGGAAAAAGAGGGTCTGGACAAAATTTTTCTTGCCGCCGGTTTTGAATGGCGCTCGCCGGGCTGCTCCATGTGCCTGGCCATGAACGCCGACCGTTTGGAGCCGGGCGAGCGCTGCGCCTCCACCTCCAACCGCAACTTTGAAGGCCGCCAGGGTCAGGGCGGGCGCACGCACCTGGTGAGTCCCGCCATGGCCGCGGCGGCGGCGATTGCCGGACATTTTGTGGATGTGACGAAGCAGCAAGGGTCGTGGAAAATTCAACAACACTAATGGGCATCGTGGCGCCTCTGGATCGGGCCAATGTGGACACCGACGCGATTATTCCCAAACAGTTCCTGAAGTCCATCAAGCGCACGGGCTTCGGGCCGAACCTGTTTGACGAATGGCGTTATCTCGATCACGGTGAGCCGGGCATGGACAACAGTAAACGTCCGCTTAATCCCGATTTCGTGCTCAACCGGCCGCGCTATCGGGGCGCGAGCATTTTGCTTGCGCGCGACAACTTCGGCTGCGGCTCGTCGCGCGAGCATGCGCCGTGGGCGCTGCAGGACTATGGCTTCCGCGCGCTGATTGCACCGAGCTATGCCGACATCTTTTACAACAACTGTTTCAAGAACGGCTTGCTGCCCGTCGTGCTCGACGGCGAGATCGTGGATCGCTTATTCAAGGAGACCGAGGCCGCGCCGGGCTATGCGCTCACTATAGACTTGGCCGCGCAAACCGTGACCACGCCTAAAGGCGAGAGTTTCTCCTTCGAGGTGGACGCCTTTCGCAAACACCGCTTGTTAAACGGCCTGGACGATATCGGCCTGACCTTGCAACACAGGGACGACATCAAGGCTTACGAACAACGCCGACGCACGGAAACTCCCTGGCTGTTTACCTGAACCATGACAAAAAAAATCGCAGTCCTGCCCGGCGACGGCATCGGCGTGGAAATCGTCGCCGAGGCGGTCAGGCTTTTGGAAGCCTTAAGCCGGGACTTCGGCCTCAATATCGAGATGGAACAGGCGCTGGTAGGCGGGGCGGCGATAGACGCAACGGGCAAGCCGCTGCCGGACAAAACCCTGGCGCTGGCCAAACAGGCCGACGCGGTGTTGCTCGGTGCGGTGGGCGGACCGAAGTGGGAGGCGCTCGACATTGCGGTGCGTCCTGAAAAGGGTTTGCTCGGTTTGCGCAAGGAGTTGAATCTGTTCGCCAACCTGCGCCCGGCCCTGCTCTACCCGCAGCTCGCCTCCGCCTCGACGCTCAAACCGGAAGCCGTCGCCGGCCTCGACATCATGATTGTGCGCGAACTGACCGGCGACATTTACTTCGGCCAGCCGCGCGGCGTGCGCAGTCTGCCTGACGGGCAACGCGAAGGCTACAACACCATGGTCTACAGCGAGACCGAAATCGAGCGCATCGGACGCGTGGCGTTTGACATCGCGCAGAAACGCAACAAGAAGCTCTGCTCGGTGGACAAGGCCAACGTGCTGGAGTGCACCGAGCTGTGGCGCGAGGTGATGACGCGCGTCGCCAAAGATTATCCCGAGGTCGCGCTCAGCCACATGTATGTGGACAACGCCGCGATGCAACTGGTGCGCGCGCCCAAGCAATTCGATGTGATCGTGACCGGCAACATGTTCGGCGACATTCTTTCCGACGAGGCCTCCATGCTCACCGGCTCCATCGGCATGCTGCCTTCGGCCTCGCTCGACGCCGGCGGCAAGGGCCTGTATGAGCCGATCCACGGCTCGGCGCCGGACATCGCGGGCAGGAACATCGCCAATCCGCTCGCCACGCTGCTGTCGGTGGCGATGATGTTGCGCTACACTTTGCACGAGGACGAACTGGCGGCGCGCGTGGAGCGGGCGGTAAGCCGCGTGCTGGATCAGGGCTATCGCACAGCGGACATTTACACTGAAGGCACGCGCAAGGCGGGTACGAAGGAGATGGGCGAGGCGGTGATCGCCGCATTGCATTGAATTCTATTTTTTCAGGATAACGGAACATGAGCAAGCTGTTTGATGTCGCCGTAGTCGGCGCCACCGGCGCGGTGGGCGAAACCATGATCGAGATACTGGAAGAACGCAATTTTCCGGTACGCAATCTTTACCCCCTGGCGAGCAGCCGCTCGGCGGGCGCCACCGTGCAGTTCAAAGACAAGAACTACGAGGTGGAAGACCTGGCGACGTTTGATTTTTCCAAGGCGCAGATCGGCCTGTTTTCCGCCGGGGCCGAGGTGTCGGCGATTTACGCGCCCAAGGCCGCCGCCGCGGGCTGCATCGTGATTGATAACACCTCGCAGTTCCGTTACGACCAGGACATTCCGCTGGTGGTGCCGGAGGTGAATCCGCGTGCGATTGGGCAATATAAAAAGCGCGGCATCATCGCCAACCCGAACTGCTCCACCATCCAGATGCTGGTGGCGCTGAAGCCGATCCACGACCAGGCCGGCATCGAGCGCATCAACGTGTGCACCTACCAGTCGGTTTCCGGCACCGGCAAGGAGGCGATTGAGGAATTGGCCCGGCAGAGCGCGGCGTTATTAAGCGGCAAGGAGTCGCCGCCGCACGTGTATCCCAAGCAGATCGCCTTCAACGTGCTGCCGCAGATTGACGTATTCCAGGACAACGGCTACACCAAGGAAGAGATGAAAATGGTGTGGGAGACGCATAAGATCATGGAAGACGACAGCATCCAGGTCAACCCCACCGCGGTGCGCGTGCCGGTGTTTTACGGCCACTCCGAGGCCGTGCACATCGAAACCAGGAAGAAGATCAGCGCGCAACAGGCGCATGCTCTTCTGGAGCACGCCCCCGGCGTGGTGGTGTACGACGAGCGCAAGCCCGGCGGTTACCCCACCGCAGTCACCGAATCCGCCGGGCACGACCCGGTGTTCGTGGGACGCATCCGCGAGGACATCTCCCACCCGCGCGGACTGGACCTGTGGATAGTGTCGGACAACGTGCGCAAGGGGGCGGCCCTGAACAGTATTCAGATTGCGGAAATTCTTGTAAAAGACTATTTAATGGGCTAACCTTAAAGATGGTTCGGAGCTTAGCAGGCTAACTATCGGTCCTGAAAGGGGTATAAATCCCGTAGAGCGCCCGCCGAGCAGAAAGGGGTGGATATGCTGCACAGATTAGCCCTCGGCTTGATTTCACTCATGATGTCCTCCGCCGCCTATGCGCTGGGCTTGGGGGACATACACGTACGCTCCGGCCTCAATCAGCCGTTGGAGGCGGAAATTGAGCTGATTGCCGTGCGTCCCGAAGAGCAGGACAACATCAGCGTCTCGCTAGCCTCCACTGAAGCCTTCGCGCAAGCGGGTGTGGAGCGGCCGTTTCTGCTCACCAGCCTTTATTTCCGGGTGCTGCAAAAACCCGACGGCAAACCCTACATTCGGGTATTCAGCCAGGAGCCGATCAAGGAGCCGTTTCTCAATTACCTGATCGAGGTCAACTGGCCCAACGGCCGTTTGCTCAAGCAGTACACACTGCTGCTCGACCCGCCCACCTTCGTGCGCGCCGCACCGCCCGCGATCAAGGCCCCGGCGGCCGGGCCTGTTCCGGCCGGAACGCCGCCGGAGACGGCGCCCGCCGCTGAAACGCAAATAAGCCCCGCGCCGCAAACGGCCGGCGTCACGGGCGCCGATGCCGGCGCGGAATATGTGGTGCAGCGCGCCGATACCCTGTCGACGTTGGCGAACCGGCTGCGCCCGGATAATTCGGTCACCATCGAGCAAATGATGCTCGCGCTGTTCGAGGCCAACCCCGAAGCCTTTCTGCACCAAAACATCAACGGCCTTAAGGCCGGCTACACGCTGCGCATCCCTGATTTGAACGAGATCGCCGGGCTCAGCCAGACCGATGCGCTGCGCGAAGTCAAGCAGCAGTACGCGCGCTGGAATAACATCAAATCCGCGCGCGCCGACGCGGCTGGAACCGCGGCGTCGGACGCCACGGGCGCCGATCACCGTTTGAAGCTCGTAGCGGCCGGCGCGGCTCAGGGCGACGCCCGCACGGACGGAGCGCCGGGAGCGGGAAGCGCTGATCTCAAGCAGGATCTGGCCGTAACCGCGGAGGCCCTGGAGTCGTCAAAGCTCGAAAACGAGGAACTGCGTTCGCGTATCGCAGACCTGGAACAGCAAGTAGAGACGATGCAGCGCATGATTACGCTCAAGGATGAAAACCTGGCTGCGTTGCAGTCCAAACTCGGCGCGGCGGCTGCACCCGAGGGGGAGGAAACCACTCCAGGTCAAGCAGCCGCGCAAACAGCCGCTGAGGAACCTGTTACGGCGGAATCCACCGGAGCCGAAGGGCAAGCTATTGAAGAATCCGCGCCGGAGCAAGCGCCCGCGGAATCCGGGGCAACCGGGGAAGACGCGGCCGGAGCGCCTGCTGCACGGACGCCGGCGCTCAGCGGCCTGATTGACAGCCTGCCCCGCGACCCGAAGACGCTCGGCATGGCGGGAGGCGCATTGCTGCTGGCGCTGGCGCTCATTCAGGTCATCCGGCGGCGCGAAGCCAACAGCATCATCACCGCCGGAAGCGGCACGCTTACCCATTCCGCCGCCGCACCCCTGGCGGAAAGCGCAACGCGTGAAACCGCGCAAACGGCCTTGCCCGATGAGAAAGCCGCCGCTTCGCCCGACCCCGTCGCCGAAGCAGACGTGCACATCGCTTACGAACAATATCCGCAAGCAGAAAATATTTTGAAGCGCGCCGTCGCCGCCCAACCGGAGCGCCACGATCTCAAGCTCAAGCTGCTGGAGCTTTACCATCTCACGCACAACAGCAGCGCCTTCCTGACTCAGGCCGAAGAGCTTTATACGGCGCTGGGCGGCACGGGCGCGGATATCTGGGATAAAGTAGCGACGATGGGCAAGGAACTTGCCCCCGGCGACCCGCTGTTTGGCGGAGGGGAAGCCTTCGGCACGGAAAGCGTTTCCGCGCCGGAGATTGACGTCACCCTGCCCGCGGCGCCGGAAACCGCCACCCTGGAGATCACCCCGGCTGAGCAGGCAGAAGCACGCGCCGACAACACGCTGGATTTCACCTTGGACTTTGACACCGGCACTCAATCCGCGGATGCACTGGATGCACAAGGCGTGGCGGAATACAACCTGGCCGACCTGCAGTTGGATGCAGACGCCAAACCGGACCAGCCCGGCGAGACGGAAATTGATCTTGCGAAGCTCGATCTCGGCGCTGAGCCTCCCCGCGACAACGCTGATCTCAGCCCGGACTTTGACCTCGGCGGCGCCGACGACGCGTTGCGGCCGGATACCAGCGCAGAAACCGATACTGCGCTCGAATTCGATACCGACGTCACCACCACGGACGAGGTTGCGACCAAGCTTGATCTGGCGCGCGCCTATATTGACATGGGCGACGCTGAAGGCGCGCGCAGCATTCTGGACGAGGTGACGCAGGAAGGCAACGCCGCGCAAAAGAAGGAAGCCCAGGAGTTGATGCGCCAGATCGCCTGATGGCGTCCCCGCCGTGCATCCCGTGATACGCCTGGCCGGTTTTGTGGCGCTGTGCGCCCTGCTCGCGCGCGCCGTATGGATTCAAGTGTTCGCCGCCGCCGTCCTGCTCGGCCTGCTCTATCATCTGGCCGATGTTCCCCTGTATGCGAGCCTCGCAGCGCTCAAGCGCCTGCGCTGGCTGCTACTCTCCATCGCCCTGGTACACCTTGCCTTTACGCCGGGCGCACCCTTGTTTCCGGGCCTTGCCGCCCTCCCCACCCTGGAGGGGCTGGAGGAAGGCCTGCTGCGCGCCGCGCTGCTGATCCTGTTGATGCTCGCCGCCCACCTGGTCCTGCATAGCACCCCGCGCGAGGCGCTGCTCGCCGCGCTGCTCTGGCTCAGCGCCCCGCTCGCCCGGCGCGCGCGCGAGCGGCTGGCGTTGCGCGTCATGCTCACCCTGCACGCCGTCACCGAGGTGCAAGGCCTGATGGGCGCAGCCGAGCCCGACCAGCGCGGCAGACCGCTTGCACGTATCACGCAGCGCGCCTCCCGGCTGTGGGTAAACGTTCTGCAGCGCGCCGAGAGCGCGCCCTGCGTCACCCTGGACATTCCCGCCTGCGGCGCTCCGCCGCTGCGCCAGTGGCTTTATCTGCTCGCGGCGGGGACGCTGTTTTGGGCGTTGGGGACGCCGTGACGAGAATCGCTCTGGGCCTGGAATATGACGGCGCGCAGTTTTGCGGCTGGCAGATACAGGACGGCGCGCGCAGCGTACAGGCCTGCGTGGAGCAGGCGCTCAGCCGGGTAGCCGACCATCCCGTGCGCGTGACCTGCGCCGGGCGCACCGACGCCGGCGTGCACGCCATGGGCCAGGTGGCGCACTTCGACACCGGCGCCGCGCGCGCGCCGCGCGCCTGGGTATTCGGCGCGAACACGTATCTGCCGCACGACGTGAGCGTATTGTGGGCGCAGCCGGTAAGCGATGAGTTCCATGCGCGTTTTTCCGCCACGGCGCGGCACTATCGCTATGTGATTTTAAATCGCGCCGTGCGCCCCGCCCTGGGTCATACGCGCGCGAGCTGGTGTTACCGTCCGCTCGATGTGGCGCGCATGAGCCAGGGTGCGCAGTATCTTATCGGCGAACACGATTTCTCTGCCTATCGCGCGGTCGCCTGTCAGGCCGGACATGCGCGGCGCACGGTGCAGCGGCTGCAAATCGCGCGTCACGGTGAATTCGTCGTGCTGGAGATCAGCGCCAACGCCTTTTTGCACCACATGGTGCGCAACATTGCGGGCGTGCTGATGGAAATCGGCAGCGGCGCGCGCGAACCCGTTTGGGCGCGCGAGGTGCTGGACAGCCGCGACCGCACCGTGGGCGGCATCACCGCCCCGCCGCAGGGTCTTACCCTGACGGCCGTGGACTACCCGGAACGGTTTGGCCTGCCCAAGCCGCCGGCGGCGTTCTTGTTTTGTGCAGGCACGTGAAGATTCCGCTTTTGTCCAGCCCTTTTCTCTTGTATCTTGTAGCTTTTCCCTGATTATGCGCACACGGGTTAAAATATGCGGCATTACCCGCCGGGAGGATGCCTTGCGCGCCGCGGAGCTGGGCGCGGACGCCGTCGGGCTGGTGTTTTACGCGCAGAGTCCGCGCGCTGTGAGCGTCACGCAGGCGGCGGAGATAACGCGCACCCTGCCGGCGTTTGTCACCGTGGTAGGTTTATTTGTGAACGCGAGCAGCAAGGAAATCGAGCGCGTGCTGCAATCGGTGCCGCTCAGCGCCTTGCAGTTTCACGGCGCTGAAACGCCTGAGCAATGCCGCGCTTATGCGCGGCCGTATATCAAGGCGGTGAGCATGCGCGAGGGGGTGGATATACGCGCCTGTGCGCGGGACTATGCCGACAGCGCCGCGCTTCTGCTGGATACGCACGATGAAGATGCGCCGGGCGGCACCGGCCGCGCCTTTGACTGGTCGCGCGTGCCGGGCGGCCTGGATAAGGCGCTGATCCTCGCCGGCGGACTCACGCCGGACAACGTGGCGCAGGCGGTGCGTCAGGTGCGGCCCTACGCGGTGGACGTGAGCAGCGGCGTGGAAACGAGTAAAGGAATCAAGAGTCATCACAAGATGGCGCAATTTATCAACGAGGTCTATCATGCCGGTTTCAGTTAAGACGGCAAAAGGCGTAGCGCCCTACAGCGCCCTGCCCGACGCCGACGGCCACTTCGGCCCCTACGGCGGGCGCTTCGTGGCCGAGACCCTGATGCAGCCGCTGGAAGAATTGCGCCTCGCCTATGAGCGTTACAAGAACGACCCGGAATTCATCGCCGAATTCGAGCGCGACCTCAAACACTACGTCGGCCGCCCTTCACCGCTCTATTTCGCCGCGCGCTGGAGCAAGCAGCTGGCCGGCGCGAAGATTTATCTCAAGCGCGAGGACTTGAACCACACCGGCGCACACAAGGTCAACAACACCGTCGGTCAGGCGCTGCTCGCCAGGCGCATGGGCAAGACGCGCATCATCGCCGAGACCGGCGCCGGGCAGCACGGGGTCGCCACCGCCACCGTGGCCGCGCGCCTGGGCCTCACATGCGTGGTGTACATGGGCTCGGAAGACATCAAGCGCCAGGCGCTCAACGTGTATCGCATGAAGCTGCTGGGCGCGACCGTGGTTCCCGTCGAGTCCGGCTCCAGGACGCTGAAAGACGCGCTGAACGAGGCGATGCGCGATTGGGTGACCAACGTGGACAACACCTTTTACATCATCGGCACGGTGGCCGGGCCGCACCCTTATCCCATGCTGGTGCGCGACTTCCAGTGCGTGATCGGACGCGAGGCGCGCGCGCAAATCCTGGAGCAGGAAGGCAAGCTGCCCGATGCGCTCATTGCCTGCGTCGGCGGCGGCTCCAACGCCATCGGCCTGTTTCATCCGTTTTTGGACGATGCCAGCGTGAAGCTTTACGGCGTCGAGGCGGCGGGCGAGGGTTTGAACACCGGCCGTCACGCCGCGACCTTGTGCCAGGGCCGCCCCGGCGTGCTGCACGGCAACCGCACCTATCTCATCGAAGATGACGACGGCCAGATCATCGAGACGCATTCGATCTCGGCCGGCCTCGATTACCCCGGCGTCGGCCCGGAGCACGCGTGGCTGAAAGACAGCGGACGCGCCAACTACGCCGCCGTCACCGACGACGAGGCGCTCACGGCGTTCCATGATCTCACCCGCACCGAGGGCATACTGCCCGCGCTGGAATCGTCCCATGCGCTGGCCTACGCAACCAAGCTCGCGCCAGCCATGAAAAAAGACCAGATCATCATCGTCAACCTGTCCGGCCGTGGCGATAAAGACATTCATACCGTGGCGGCGCGGGAAGGAATCAAGGTGTGAACAGCGCGCAAAAAACCCCCGCGCCAGCGGTTGAAATCGGCCGCATCACGCAATGCTTCGAGAGGCTGCGCGCAGAAGGGCGCAAGGCGCTGATCCCCTTCATCACCGCGGGCGATCCGAATCCGGAGCTGACCGTACCGCTGATGCACGCCATGGTCCAGGCCGGTGCCGACATCATCGAGCTCGGCGTGCCGTTCTCCGACCCGATGGCCGACGGCCCGGTGATCCAGGCTGCCTGTGAGCGCGCGCTGAAGTTTCACGTCAGCCTGCGCCAGGCGCTGGCCATGGTGCGCGCCTTCCGCGCCCGGGACAACCGCACACCGGTGGTGCTCATGGGCTATCTCAACCCGATTGAAGTCATGGGCTATGAGCCCTTCGCGCGCGAGGCGGCAGAGGCCGGCGTGGACGGCGCGCTCACCGTGGACATGCCGCCCGAAGAGGCTGCGCCGCTGGTCGCGGCCTTGCGCGCGCGTGGGCTGGCCCCCGTCTTCCTGCTTGCGCCCACCAGCACGGCGGGGCGCATCGCCAAGATCAGCGCGCTGGCCCAGGGCTATCTGTATTATGTGTCGCTCAAGGGCGTAACCGGCGCGGCCACGCTCGACGTCGAGGACGTCGCGCGCAAACTCAAGGGTATCCGCGCGCTCACGCCATTACCGCTGGGCGTGGGTTTCGGCATCAAGGACGCGCAAGCCGCGGCGCGCGTCGCGCAACTGGCCGACGCCGTGATCGTGGGCAGCGCCCTGGTGCAGAAGATCGAACGGCTGGCGGATACGCCGGATAAAATCATTCCCGAAATTTGCACGCTGCTGAGTCAAATGCGCAACGCCATGGACGGCGCCACCGCCACAACTGTTCAATGAGCTGGTTTGAAAAATTGCTGCCCTCCAAGATCAGAACCGAAGGCGCCACACCAAAGAAAACGGTGCCGGAAGGTCTGTGGACCAAATGCGAGATGTGCAGCGAGGTGCTGTTCCGCGCGGAGCTGGAGCAAAATCTCGACGTATGTCCGAAGTGCAGCCATCACATGCGCATCGGCGCGCGAGCGCGTCTCAGCAGTTTTCTCGACCCCGAACCGCGCGTGGAAATCGGCGCGCAACTGAAACCGCTCGATGCCTTGCAGTTCCGCGACAGCAAATCCTACTCCGAACGTCTCGCCCTGGCGCAAAAGGAGACCGGGGAAAACGACGCCTTGGTGGTAATGCAGGGCACGCTCCGGGGCCTGCCGCTGGTGGCCTGCGCCTTCGAGTTCCGCTTCATGGGCGGCTCGATGGGCTCGGTGGTGGGCGAGCGCTTCGTGCGCGGCGTAAACGCCTGCGCCGAGCAGAGCATCCCGCTGGTATGTTTCGCCGCCAGCGGCGGCGCGCGCATGCAGGAGGGCGTGCTGTCGCTGATGCAGATGGCGAAGACCGCGGCGGCGCTGACCTGCCTCAAAGAGCGCGGTATTCCCTTCATCTCCGTGCTCACCGACCCCACCATGGGCGGCGTGTCGGCGAGCCTCGCCATGCTGGGCGACATCAACGCCGCCGAGCCCAAGGCCTTGATCGGCTTCGCCGGCCCGCGTGTGATTGAGCAAACGGTGCGCGAAACCCTGCCGGAAGGATTCCAGCGCAGTGAATTCCTGTTGGAGCACGGCGTGATTGACCTCATTATAGACCGGCGCGAGATGCGCGATCGTATTGCAAAGCTGCTCGCCATGTTGACCCATCAAGATTTACATGCGCTACACCAGCCTGAATGACTGGCTCGCCTGGCAGGAAACGCTGCATCCTAAAAAGATAGACCCCGGCCTTGCGCGCGCCGGCGCCGTATTGCAGCGCATGGGCTTGCAGCATCCCAACCATGCCGTCATCACCGTGGCGGGCACCAACGGCAAGGGCTCCACGGTCAGCTTCATCGAACACATGCTGCGCGCGGCGGGCTATCGCACCGGCGCCTACACTTCACCGCATTTGTTGCGCTACAACGAGCGCATCCGCGTAAACGGCGCGGAGGTCGGCGATGCTGAGCTGTGCGCCAGCTTTCAGCGCATAGACGACGCGCGCGCGGCAATCTCCTTGAGCTATTTCGAATTCGCCACCCTGGCCGCATTTGACATCTTCGCGCGCGAGGGCCTTACTGCCGCGGTGCTGGAGGTCGGCATGGGGGGCCGGCTGGACGCCGTCAACATGCTTGACGCGGATGTGGCCGTCATCACCAGCATCGGCCTCGATCACATGGAGTGGCTGGGGCCGGACCGGGAAAGCATCGGGCGCGAGAAGGCGGGGATAGTCCGTCCCGGCCGCCCTGCCGTGTGCGGCGATTCTTCTCCGCCGCGCAGCCTCGGCGATTACGCCCGCACTCTCGGCGCGCCGCTGTTTCTCCTGGGACGGGATTTCCACTACCGCCGTGACGCGGACTCCTGGTCGTGGTGGAGCGAACGTGCACGGCACGATGCGCTTCCCTTGCCCGCCCTGCGCGGCGCCTTTCAACTGCAAAACGCCGCCACGGCGCTGATGGCCATCGAATGTCTGTCGCCGCGCCTCGCGGTAACAAGAGAGGCGATGGAGGAGGGTCTGCGCGCGGCCTATATCGCCGGGCGTTTTCAAATCATACCAGGGGCGGTGACGCGCATCTTCGACGTGGCGCACAATCCGCACAGCGCGGCGGCGCTGGCGCAGGCGCTGAAAAACGAGCCCTGTACGGGACGTACGCTGGCGGTATTCGGCATGCTGGCTGACAAGGACGTTTGCGGAGTGGCCGCCGCGCTGCGCGATGTGATAGCCGTCTGGTACGGCGCGGGCCTCGCGGTGGAGCGCGGCGCCACCTCGGAACAGATTGCTGCTGCGGTGCGCGCGGCGGCGCCCGCCGCCCCTCTGTCCTTACATGCCACCGTCGCCGAGGCCTATCACAGCGCAATGCGAGCGTCCCGCGCCGGCGAGCGGGTGGTCGTTTTTGGATCATTTCATACGGTGGCGCAGGCGCTGCCTGAGGCTCTATAATGTTCATAACGCAGTTGGCACGAGCGGGATCATGGAAAGCAGCGCATTTAAACATCGTTTGACCGGCGCCATCGTCCTGGTGATACTGGCGGTGATTTTCGTCCCCATGCTGCTCGACGGCGAATCGCCGACCACGATCACCGAAACCAACATCCCGCCCAAACCGGACGAATTCAGCTCCAAGGTCATCCCGCTGGATGAAATCACCCAACCCGCGGCGCCCGAACCACCTCCAGCCGTTTCTCCTCCATCCTCACAGCCGGGGGAGACCGCGCCCGCCACCGCTCCAGTCGCCGATGCTCCGGCGCCTGCTCCCGCCGAGACCGGTAAACCCCAGAGCGCAGCGGACAAACCAGGCGCCTGGGTGGTACAGCTCGGCAGCTTTTCCAGCGAGCAGAATGCGCTGGCGCTGCGCGATCAGTTGCGCGCCAAGGGATACACCGCGTTTGTGGAAAAGACAAAATCCGGCACGACCTCCTTGTACCGGGTCAATGTCGGGCCGGAACCGGAGCGCGCACGCGCCGAAGCACAGCGTGACGCGCTGGAAAGGGACATGAAGCAGAAAGGCATGGTGCTGCACTACCCTTGAAGCCGTCCGTGGATAATCCCCGGCCGGCTTGTTGCATCGCGCCGTCAGCGCTGTTTATTTGCTATAATATCAACTTGAACAATCAG
The DNA here is from genome assembly GCA_041695325.1 of Pseudomonadota bacterium. Classification (GTDB taxonomy): domain Bacteria; phylum Pseudomonadota; class Gammaproteobacteria; order SURF-13; family SURF-13; genus SURF-13. The sequence goes on along the minus strand of JBGFRC010000037.1, from coordinate 3,311 downwards.
CCACCGCATGCGGCCATGCGGCGCCCGGCCATGGCGCCCAAACCCGCTACCGTATGACATGGGTAGACTACGCCATCATCGGAGTGATCGGCCTTTCCGTGCTGGTCGGCCTGGTGCGCGGCCTGGTGCGCGAGATACTGTCCCTGGCGGCATGGATCATTGCAATCTGGGTGGCGTTCAGTTTCGCGCAGTATCTGGCCGATGCGCTGATGGAAAACATCACCTCACCCCCGCTGCGCCTGGCGGCGGCGTTCATCGCCCTGTTTCTCATCACCCTGATTCTGGCCGGCGTGGTCAATTTCTTCATCGTAAAACTGGTCAGCAAGGCCGGCATCACCGGAGCCGATCACATATTGGGCAGCGTATTCGGCCTTGCGCGCGGCGCGCTGATCGTGGCCCTGCTGGTGCTGCTGGGCAGCGCAACGCCCTTTGCCAAGGACGATTGGTGGCAAGACTCCATGCTGATCGGCCACTTCCAGAATCTCGCCGTCTGGCTGCGCGACTTGCTGCCGCAGGACATCGCACAGAAGTTGCGGTATTGAAATGAGACTCAAACCATGTGCGGAATCATAGGCATCGTCGCAAAAGGCCCGGTCAACCAGGCTCTGTATGACGGCCTCATCGTATTGCAGCACCGCGGCCAAGACGCGGCCGGCATCATGACCTGCGAAAGCGGCAAGTTCTACATGCGCAAGGACAACGGCATGGTGCGCGACGTGTTCCACACCCGCCACATGCGCGACCTGCGCGGCAACATGGGCATCGGCCACGCGCGTTATCCCACCGCGGGCTGCTCCACCTCCGCCGAAGCGCAACCGTTTTATGTCAATTCACCCTACGGCATTTGCCTCGCCCACAACGGCAACCTCACCAACGTGGACGAGCTGAAAAAGGAAATCTTCCGAGAGGAACAACGCCACATCAACACCGACTCCGATTCCGAGGTATTGCTCAACGTGTTCGCGCATGAACTGCAACGCGGCGGCAAACTTCGCGTCAGCGAGGAAGATATCTTCCAGGCTGTGGCTCGCGTGCACGAGCGCTGCCGCGGCGGCTACGCGGCCGTGGTCATGATCAACGGCTACGGCATCGTCGGTTTTCGTGACCCGTTCGGCATCCGCCCCATCCTGTTCGGCAAGCACGAAACGGAACAGGGTGCGGAATACATGATCGCCTCGGAAAGCGTGGCCATGAACGCGCTCGGCTTCGAGGTGCTGCGTGACATCGCGCCGGGCGAAGCGGTGCTCATCTCGGAGGACGGCAAGCTCAGCGCGCGCCAGTGCGCGCGCAATCCGGTGGCCTCTCCCTGCATCTTTGAATACGTCTATCTCGCTCGCCCGGACTCGATGATAGACGGCGTCTCGGTGTATCAGGCGCGCATCCGCATGGGCGAGAAGCTGGCGCACAAAATCGAGCGCGTGTGGCCGGATCACGATATAGACGTGGTCATTCCCATCCCGGACACCAGCCGCACCGCAGCGCTGCAACTGTGCCAGGTGCTCAACCTGCCCTACCGCGAGGGCTTTGTGAAGAATCGCTACATCGGCCGCACTTTCATCATGCCCGGCCAGGTGCAGCGCAAAAAATCGGTGCGCCAGAAACTGAACGCCATCGGGTCGGAATTCAAAGACAAAAACGTGCTGCTGGTGGACGACTCCATCGTGCGCGGCACCACCTCGCAGCAGATCATCCAGATGGCGCGCGACGCCGGCGCGCGCAAGGTCTATTTCGCCTCCGCCGCGCCGCCGGTGCGCTATCCCAACGTGTACGGCATAGACATGCCCTCCGTGCACGAGCTTATCGCGCACGGCCGCACCGAAGAAGAAGTCGCGCGCGCCATCGGCGCCGACAAATTGATTTATCAAGACCTGGAAGATTTGATTGAAGCGGTGCGCGCCGGCAATCCCGGAATCACCCGCTTCGACACCTCCTGTTTCAGCGGCGAATACGTCACCGGCGGCGTGAGCCAGGCCTACCTCGATCACCTGGAGCAAATCCGCTGCGACGCCTCCAGGCTGCAGCGCGCCAACAGCAACGCCGCGCTCGATTTATACAGCAGCGCATAGCATGCGTTGCGCGCGCGTCCGCCCGGCGCGGTATTTAAACCGAAAAAAATAATATAAAATTCCCTCCCCTTTACCATTGAGCGGACTCGCTTAAGCAGCACCATGTCCCAGGATGACTTCGACGACTACGGCTTCGACACCCGCGCGGTGCGCGCTGGTCAGACGCGTACGCCCGAAGGCGAGCAGGCCGAGCCGATCTTCCCCACGGTGAGCTTCGTGGCACAAAGCGCCGCGCAGGCCGCCGCGCGCTTCTCCGGCGCGGAACACGGCAACATATACTCGCGCTTCACCAATCCCACGGTGCGCACCTTCGAGCAGCGTCTCGCCAGCCTGGAAGGCGGCGAACGCTGTGTCGCCACCGGCTCCGGCATGGCCGCTATCCTCACCACCTGCATGGGGTTGCTGAAGAGCGGCGATCACATCGTCGCCTCGCGCAGTATCTTCGGCCCCACGGTGATTCTGCTCAGCAACATCCTGGCGCGCTTCGGCGTGCAAACCACCTTCGTGCCGCTCACGGACTTGAACGCATGGGAGCGGGCCATCCAGCCCGGCACGCGCCTGCTGTTTCTGGAAACGCCGTCCAACCCGTTGAACGAGGTCGCCGACATCCGGGCGCTGGCCGATGTCGCGCACCGCCGCGGCTGCCTGCTGGTGGTGGACAACTGCTTTCTCACGCCCGCGTTGCAGCAACCCCTGAAGCTCGGCGCGGACATCGTCGTGCACTCGGCGAGCAAATACATAGACGGCCAAGGCCGTGCCGTGGGCGGCGCCATCGTCGGCAGCGAAAAGCTGGTCGGCGGCGACATCTACGCTTTTCTCCGCACCGCCGGGCCCTGCATGAGCCCGTTCAACGCCTGGATCTACCTGAAGGGCCTGGAAACCCTGCGCCTGCGCATGGAGGCGCACGGCAAGAACGCGGTGCAACTCGCCGCCTGGCTGGAACGGCAGCCGGCGGTTACGCGCGTCCATTACCCCGGCCTCAAGTCCCATCCCCAACATGCCCTTGCCGCGTGCCAGCAGTCGGGCTACGGCGGCGTGCTGGCGTTCGAGGTCAAGGGAGGACGCGAAGCCGCGTGGAAGGTGATAGACGCTACACGCATTATTTCCATCACCGCTACCTTCGGCGACGCCAAGAGCACCATCACCCACCCCGCCACCACCACCCACTGGCGCCTCACCCCCGAAGCCCGCGCCGAGGCGGGCATCACCGACGGCCTGATCCGCATCGGCGTGGGGCTGGAGGAT
>JBGFRC010000025.1:0-32122 GCA_041695325.1 Pseudomonadota bacterium | reverse complement strand
GTGGTGCTGGGCTCGAACAAATGCGCGCAGTCGCGCATGCGCAGATTTTTATCCTGCTTTGGATCAAACGCCATCTTGGCCAGCAGCCCTATCCCCAAACCGAGTCCGACGTAGGTCTTGATCACGTCCGAGTCGAGCGCGGTGAGCGCCACGTTGGGCGTAAGGCCGCGCGCCTCGAACGCCTTGTTGATGAGCGAGCGCCCGGTGAAGGCGAAATCATAAGTCACTATGGGATAACGCGCGATGGCCTCCAGGGTGAGCGTTTTTTCCTTCAGGACGGGGTGACCGGGCGGCGCCACCACGCAGCGGTTCCATTGATAGCACGGCAACACCACCAATTGCTCATGCAGCGCCAGCGCCTCGGTGGCGACGCCGACGTCGGCCACGCCGGTCTCCACCATTTCGGCGATCTGGGTCGGGTTGCCCTGGTGAATGTGCAGATTGACCTGCGGGTACCGTGCGGTGAATTGCTTGATCGTGTTGGGCAGGGCGTAGCGCGCCTGGGTGTGGGTGGCGGCGATGGACAGGTTGCCCGCGATTTCGTTGGTGAACTCGGTGCCGATCTGCTTGATGTTCTGCACGTCGCGCAAAACTTCATGGGCCTGCGCCAGTATCATGCGCCCCGGCGCGGTGACGCCGGTCAGGCGCTTGCCGCTGCGCTCGAAGATGCGCACACCCAGCTCCTGCTCCAGCAAATGAATTTGCTTGCTTACGCCGGGCTGAGAGGTGTGCAGGCTGGCGGCGGCCAGGGAAATGCTCAGGTTCTGGCGCTCCACCTCGCAGATGTAACGTAATTGCTGTAAATTCATGGTGTTATAAAGTTCTCCAGATCGGTTTATTATAACAGAAAACGATATACATATACAATTATATTCTTTTATGAGTATATGCGAGACTGCTATACTTTGCATTCAGTCTTTCTGTGTCGTTTGCGTCCCTTACGATGGATATTGCCTACACCGTGGCGGGCTTTGCAGTCGGCATGCTGGTCGGTTTGACCGGCGTGGGCGGCGGCTCGCTCATGACGCCGCTGCTAATTCTGTTCGGTATCCCGCCGCTGAAGGCGGTGGGCACCGATCTGCTGTTTGCCTCGATTACCAAGGTGGGCGGGGTGTGGGTGCATGCCAGAAAGAAAACGGTGGATTGGATGATCGTCGGCCTACTGGCCGCGGGCAGCCTGCCCGCGTCGCTGTTGTCCCTAGTGTTGCTGCATCATCTGGAGGCGCGCGGCTGGAAGGTGGACGCCATTATCGTGCCGCTTATCGGCGCGGCGGTGATGCTAACTGCGCTTGCGCTCATCTTCAAGACGCAGTTGCAGCGCCATCCCTGGTTCAAGACGCGCTCACATCCGGCGAGCCTGAACGTCTCCACCGTCATTACCGGCGCGGTGCTGGGCGCGCTGGTCACGCTCACCTCCATCGGCGCGGGAGCGATAGGCGTGGTCGCGCTGTTTCTGCTCTATCCGCTGATCGCCACCACAAAAATCGTCGGCTCGGACATCGCGCACGCCGTGCCGCTCACCTTGGTCGCGGGTTTGGGGCATCTCGGCATGGGCAACGTGGATTTTGTGCTGCTGGGCAGTCTGTTGATGGGTTCGCTGCCGGGCATATATCTCGGCAGTCACTTGAGCGTCAGCATCCCGGAGAAGGTGTTGCGCATTGCGCTCTCCAGCATGTTGATGCTGGTCGGCTTTAGACTTATCGCGCACTGAAGCGCGCATTTATCAGGAGAAGCAGGTTATGAACCCATCGAGCGTACTGGTCAATAACGACGAGATCGAACGCTACGAACAGGCGGTAGGCGCGTTTCTGAACAAGGAACTGGATGCTGACCGCTTCATGGCCACGCGCCTGCAACAGGGCGTGTACGGCCAGCGCCAGGACGGTTTACACATGGTGCGCGTCAAGGTGCCGGGCGGCAAGATGCTGCCGCATCAATTGACGGCCGTCGCCGAGGTGCTGGAGCAGTACGTCAAGCATGACGTGGTGCACGTCACCACGCGCCAGGATTTCCAGATACACTACGTGCCGACCGCCGACACCCCCGCCGTGCTCAAGCACCTGGCGCGCGCCGGGCTCACCACGCGCGAGGCGTGCGGCAACACGGTGCGCAACATCACCGCCTGCCCCTTGGCCGGCGTGTGCGCGCGCGAACACCTCGACATCACCCCGGTGATGGACGGCGCGGTGGCGCACTTTCTGCGCCATCCGCTCACCCAGCACCTGCCGCGCAAATTCAAGATCAGCTTCTCCGGCTGCGAGCACGACTGCGCGCAAGGCATGATGCACGACCTGGGCGTGGTGGCGGTCAAAAAAGACGGACGCTACGGCTTCAAGGTGCTGGCGGGCGGCGGGCTCGGCCACAAGCCGCACCAGGCCATCGTGGTGGAGGAATTCATCGAGGAGCAGGATTTGCTGCCGTGCATGGAGGCCGTCGTCTCCCTGCACCACCGGTATTCGGATCGCGTCAAGCGCGCCAAGGCGCGCATCAAATTCCTGGTGGATCGCTTCGGGCCGGACGGTTTCCGGGAAAAATACCGCGAGGAATACGCGCGCACCAGAGCCGCGTTCGCGGGCAAGCCCTATCCCAGGGGCGAGTGGAACGGCGCGATGCAGCCGGGCGAGGCCTGCGGCGCAGGCGCGCCGCGCCGGGTGTCGCCGCAAAAGCAGCATGGCTTGAACGTGTTTCCCGTCAGCCTCAAGATCGGCGACATCAACGCGGCGCAACTGCGCGGCATCGCCAAGAGTATGCAAGACGAGGGCTTAAGCGACATCCGCACCACGCAGGATCAGAACTTGATGATAATGAACGTGCCGGACGCGCGCGTTGATGCGATACGCCGGGCGCTCGCGCCGCTGGGCCTGGGCGAACCTGAGACCGGTGACGACGTGGTCGCCTGCCCCGGCACCTCCACTTGCCGCCTGGGCATCACCTCATCCAAAATCATCGGCGTGAAACTAAACGGCGGCGCGGCGGACTTGCGCATCCGCGCCAGCGGCTGCCACAACGGCTGCGCCCAGCCGGAGACCGGCGACATCGGCATCTACGGCGAGGGCAACCGCCTGCACGGCAAGCTGGTGCCGCACTACCAGATGTATTTCGGCGGCGACGGGCGCGCGGGCGGCGGCCTGGGCTTCAAGAGCGTGTCGGTGCCCGCCCTGCGCGTGGAACAGGCCATCGCGCGCGTGCAGGAAACCTATGCAAAAGAACGCGTGAACGGCGAGAGCTTTTTCCACTGGACGCGGCGGCGCGGCAAGGACTCCTTCAAGGAGCTGCTCGCCGATCTTACCGTGGTCACTCCAGAAGAGGTCCCCGCGCTGCTCCGCGACCACGGTGAAGAAGGCGCCTTCAAGGTGCTGCAACTCGGCGGCGGCGAGTGCGCGGGCGCGGCGCAGGAGCTGGTGTCCTCGCGCTTCGCTGAGGCCGCCTACGAGCGCAGCTGCCGCAACGCCTTCATCTACCAGCACAAGCTGCCGGACGCCATCGAGTGCGCCGAGGCCATGGCGCGCCTGGTCGGGCAGTCGCTATTGTTCCTGACCGGGCAGAAATCGCTTGATGACCTCGGCGCCATCGCGGAAAACCTTAAGCCCCGGTTGCAGGAATTGCGGCCGGAGTACGCGCCGCTCGCCGTGAAGCTGGCCGAACTCGCGCAGGCGTTGCCGGCGCTCAAGCAGGATCAGGACGAGACGCGCTTTAACGCGCTCATGGCCGAGCTCGATGCCTGGATGACGCAGGCCGCGCGAGCCTGCGAGGCATTTGACCCGCAGCTTGATCTGTCCGCCACCCTGCCGCCGGTCAACACGCCGGTGTACGTGGCGCCGGCCCAGGCGCGCGCGGCCAGGGCGCGGAGCGCCGCCGCGGCAAGCGGCCTGCCTGCGCAGGCAGGCGGCGTGACCGCCACGGTGGACTTGTCATCCTACGCCTGCCCGGTGCACTTCATGCGCGCGCGCATCGAGCTCGGCAAGCTCAACGACGGCGCGGTGATAGACTTTCTGCTCGAGCCTGGCGACGCCGCGCAGCAGGTGTCGGAGAGCCTGCGCAAGGAGGGGCATGTTATTCTGCACGCGCATCCAGACGGCGCGCTGACGCGCGTGCGCGTGCAAAAGGCGCGGGCGGCGGTTCATGCCTGAGCGCATCGTGGCCGCTGCCCTCCACTCCGCCCTGGAGGAAAAAATCGCCGCGCTGGAAAACACACTGCGGGGCATTGCGCGCGATCATGCGCCCGCCGTGCTCGCCAGCAGCCTGGGCGCCGAGGACATGGTGCTCACCGATCTCATCTGCAAGCACGCGCGAGAGATCGGGATTTTCACCCTCGATACCGGCCGTTTGCCGGAAGAAACCCACCGCCTCATCCAGCAGATTCGCGCCCACTATGGCCGCGACGTGGCGATTTATTTTCCGCGTGCTGAAGCGGTGCAGCAGTACGTCGCCCAGCACGGCCCCAATGCCTTTTACGAGAGCGTGGAGCTGCGCAGGGCCTGCTGCCACATGCGCAAGGTGGAGCCGTTGCAGCGCGCCCTGCAAGGTAAAAAGGCCTGGATTACCGGCCTGCGCCGGCAGCAGTCCGCGGCGCGCAAAGACCTGGCGTTGTCGGAATGGGACGCAGATCACGGTCTGAGCAAATTCAATCCATTGGCGGATTGGACGCGCGACGAGGTGTGGAGCTATATCCGCCGCTTCGACGTGCCGTATAATGCGCTGCATGACAGGGGTTACGCCAGCATCGGCTGCGCGCCGTGCACGCGCGCCATTACTGCGGGCGAGGACGAACGCGCCGGACGCTGGTGGTGGGAAGAGGAAACTGCCAAGGAGTGCGGTCTGCACGTCAAGCAGGCAGCCGCCGGGCGGGAGAACCCTCTCCCCAGCCCTCTCCCACAGGTGGGAGAGGGAGTCAAATAGAATCCTCTTTCCCGCCGGCAACAAGCGCACATAGCGCTGGGCAGCTTCCCTCTCCCCTTGGGGGAGAGGGAGCGAGGGAGAGGGGAAACGGATAGAGACAAGCAATCATTAACAATGAACGCCATACCAATGAACAATACATCGGCCGCCTCATCCGGTGCGGCGCTGACTCACTTGCAGGTGCTGGAGAGCGAAGCGATCCACATCATGCGCGAGGTGGCGGCCGAGTGCAAAAATCCGGTGCTGCTGTTTTCCGGCGGCAAGGACTCCATCGTCATGCTGCGCCTGGCGGAAAAGGCGTTTCGTCCCGGCCGTTTCCCGTTCCCGCTCATGCACATAGACACCGAGCACAACTTTCCGGAGGTGATCGCGTTCCGCGACCAGCGCGCCGCGGAGCTGGGCGAGCGCCTCATCGTGCGCTCGGTGCAGGACTCGATCGACCAAGGCCGCGTCAAGCTGCGCAGGCCGGAGGAAAGCCGCAACGTGCATCAAACCGTGACCCTGCTCGACGCCATCCAGGAATTCGGCTTCGACGCCTGCTTCGGCGGCGCGCGGCGCGACGAGGAAAAGGCGCGCGCCAAGGAGCGCATCTTTTCCTTTCGCGACGAGTTCGGGCAGTGGGATCCGAAAAACCAGCGCCCCGAATTATGGGATTTATACAACACGCGTGTGCATCCCGGCGAGCACATGCGCGTGTTTCCCTTGAGCAACTGGACCGAAATGGACGTCTGGCAGTACATCGCGGAGGAAAGGCTGGAGGTGCCTTCGATCTATTACGCCCACCGGCGCGACGTGGTGTGGCGCGGCGGCTGGCTGCCGCTGTCGCATCTGGTGCAGCCCAAGGAGGGCGAGGAGGTGAAAAATCTCATGGTGCGTTTTCGCACCGTGGGGGATATGAGCTGCACCTGCCCGGTGGAGTCCACCGCCGCCACGCCGGAAGAGATCATCCGGGAAACCGCCGCCACCCGCATCACCGAGCGCGGCGCCACCCGCATGGACGACAAGACCTCGGAAGTCTCCATGGAGCTGCGCAAGCGCGAGGGGTATTTCTGATGGATTTACTGCGCTTCACCACCGCCGGCAGCGTGGATGACGGCAAGAGCACGCTCATCGGGCGTCTGCTGTACGACACCAAATCCATCTTCGAGGATCAACTGGAGGCCATCGCGCGCACCAGCGAGCGGCGCGGCGGCGCAGTGGACTTGTCGCTGCTCACCGACGGCCTGCAGGCCGAGCGCGAGCAGGGCATCACCATAGACGTCGCTTACCGTTACTTCGCCACGCCCAAACGCAAGTTCATCATCGCCGACACCCCCGGCCACGAGCAATACACGCGCAACATGGTCACCGGCGCCAGCACCGCCAATCTCGCCATCATACTCCTGGACGCGCGCAAGGGCGTGCTGGTGCAATCGCGGCGTCACGCCTACATCGCCCATCTGCTCGGCATCCCGCACATCGTGGTGGCGGTGAACAAGATGGATCTGGTGAATTACGCGCAAGACGTTTACCAGTCCATCCGCGCCGAATTCAGCGCCTTTGCCGAGAAGCTCGGCATCAAGGACGCGCGCTATATTCCGCTCTCCGCCCTGAACGGCGACAATGTGGCGGAGCAGGGCGCCAACATGCCCTGGTATCATGGCGAGACGCTGCTCGGCGTGCTGGAAACGGTCAAGATCGCGCAGGACGTCAACTTAAACGACTTCCGCTTCCCGGTGCAGTACGTGTGCCGCCCGCCGGGCATGCTGGACTTCCGCGGCTACATGGGGCGCATCGAATCGGGCCGCGTGCGCGTGGGGGATGAAATCCTGGTGCTGCCTGCGGGCCGGCGCACGCGCATCAAGGAAATCGTCACCTACGACGGCAATCTGCAACAGGCCGTTGCCCCGCAGTCGGTCACTCTTACGCTGGAGGATGAAATTGACATCTCGCGCGGAGACATGCTCACCCACCCGCACCACGCGCCGCGCCTGCCTGCGCAGGCAGGCGCCGGCAAGGAGCTGGACGCCATGCTGTGCTGGATGAGCGAGGAGCCGCTGCACCCGGGGCGCAAATATCTCATCAAGCATACCACCCGCACGGTAAAGGCCCTGCTGCCGGAGATCGTCCACAAGGTGGACATCAACACCCTGGAGCGTACGCCGGCGCAGGAGTTGAAGATGAACGACATCGCGCGCGTGCGCGTCAAGGTGCAGAAGCCGCTGCTGTGCGACCCTTACCGGGCCAACCGCGCCACCGGCGCCTTCATCGTCATAGACGAACACAGCAACAACACCGTCGCGGCGGGGATGCTCGAATAGGGTAGTGTTAGCAGGCTGTTGAGAAACAGCCTGATGCAGCGCAGCGGAGCCAGGGATACATTCGCTACGGGATCAGATCAGTCGGCCAAGGCGAGTCGTTTCTCGATGCGATCCAGACGTTGCACGTGATGATCCAACCGCTGGTGGGTGTTGGCGATGTCGCCGTGGATCAGGCCCAAGTCGCGGCGCAGGCCGACTATGTGCTCCTCCAGCGAGCCGACTCGTTGCGTGAGACCGTCAACCTTTGCGGACAACGTGCCAATATCGCCCCGGATACCGCGCAGGTGCTCCAAAATTAAGTCCAGGGCTGCAGCTTTGGCCCCCTCGATACCTTTACCGTGGGTCGTTAAATCCAGCACCGGGATATGCCCGTAATAATAACCGGGAGGGAGGGGTCGTCAATCCGTTCATACACAATAGAATAAATCATTTCAGGGTGCCCCTTTTGAGCTGGATCGATAAACTATCCTAACACAGGGAGTATTGCGGGTCAGCATCGTAGGCCGACCCTGGGCATCCCCAAGGCAGTGCGAGCGCGCCTGCCGGAACACCTGAAACGCGGATAAAAAAACGGGCGCCGCAGCGCCCGTTTAAACAGCTTGTTTTTATTATTAAAAGTTGTGCTTGATGCCGACGGCAAAGGCGTCCATGTCAGCCCCCGCAGCCACCGATGCGGTACCCAAGCTATAGGACGAGGTATGCGGAGCGCTTATCAGGCTGTAAGTACCCGCACTCTCGTTATCCACTTGCGTGTACAGGGCATACACCGTGGTGCGCTTGGACAGGCTGTGGTCTAAGCCTATGGCCCAGTAGTCCGCGCCGTCGCCGGCCACGGCGGCATCGGCGTCGGCATAGGCGATCTTGGCGGTGTTATTGCCGAACTTGTGCGCCAGGCCGAGATACCAGGCGTCACGGTCGCGCCCGGCGGAGGTGCCGCTAGCAACGTCCAGATTGTCCCACATCGCGGTGACGGTGGTCGCTTCCATGAAGGTGTAGCTCGCAGCCAGCTTCCAGGCATCGGTGTCGCCAAAGGCTCCGCCCGCTGCGCGGCCGTTCTCGTCATAAGACAGGCTGACGTAGAGCGGGCCGTTGGTGTAATTGACCTGCGCGCCCCAGTCGTTGGAGTTGTCGTCGGCTTCATCCGCGCCCAGTTGCAGGTGGCCGCTGAAGCCGTTCATGTTGGGCAGGAACCAGATCACCGCGTTGCCGATGCCGCCATCGAAATAGTCACCCGTAGGATTGTAGGTGCCCATGATGGCGCTGTAGTCGGCGATGGTGCTGCCGAACAGGTCTATGGCGTTGGTGGAGGTCTTCCACGGACGGCCATGGAAGCCGAGCGCCACGGTGCCGAAATTGCCAGCGAGGCCGACGTAGCCGTCACGTCCGCCGCCGAACAAGGAGCCGCCACCGCCACCGCCTGCGCCACTATCCAGTCCGACAAACAGATCCATCAAGAACACGGCCTTGAGGCCATTGCCCAGGGACTCCCAGCCCTTGATACCGAAAGCGGAGTGGTTGTTATTGATTTGGGTGGCATCAAAATCCGCCGCCGTCACGTTGTCGAGATCAATGGCTTCCACCGCGACGCTCGCCGTGCCGTATATGGTGACGTTGCCTTCGTCGGCCATCGCAGCCGGCGCCGCGACCGCGGACGCGATTGCAACTGCAAGAAGTTTCTTCTTCATTTAATTCTCTCCTTAAAAATAAAATTTTTAGATGGCCGGATTGTCGGCCCTACGACTCGAGTCAATTGACGTCAGTTGACCGCGGCACCATACCATAACCGTAGGCGGGATTGCAACACTTTTTTATAAAAAACCACAGCCGGAGAAGCTATGTAGTATAAATACAACAGGACCGGATATGCTCCCTGTTTGCGGGGAGAAGGTCACACTCCGTTCCGACCGGTTATAATGATATTATTTAGCGGGCCACTCTTGAATACCCCCGGACGCAATGACCCCTGCCCGTGCGGCAGCGGGCTGAAATACAAGAAGTGCCACGGCGCGCCTGCCCGCCAGGCAGGCGGGCCTGAACCGGCTGCGCTGGACTCGCAAAGCGGCGAGCCGCGCCCGTGCGGCGACTGTTCGCTGTGCTGCGACGGCTGGTTGAGAACGCGGGTACTGGGCCACGACATTTATCTCGGCCATCCGTGCCGGTACAGCAACGGGCGTCACTGCACGATACACGAAACGCGCCCGCAGGACCCGTGCCGGGTGTTTTTCTGCGGCTGGGCGGAGCCGGGGAGCCGTCTGCCGGAGTGGATGTGGCCGAAACAGAGCGGCGTGATCGTGCTCACCGGGCGCTCGCAGTGGCGCGGGAGGCCGGTAGATGTGCTGGTGTCGGCAGGGCGCGACCCGGACGAGAAGGTGCTGGCCTGGTATCAGAGATACTCGATGGAAACCCTGCGCCCGTTTCTATATCAGCGCAACGAGCGCTGGTTCGGCTTCGGCCCGCAGGAATTCTTAAAAGACATCGCGGCCAAGGAGGCGCGCGGCGAGGCGTTGTGGACGTAACTACAGGAGCGAGTGGCGAGTAGCGAGTGGCGAGGAACTACTAACCAGCCACTCGCTACTCGCCACTGTAGTTAAATGGCTGGGGGACTTGGATTCGAACCAAGGTTGACGGAGTCAGAGTCCGTAGTCCTACCGCTAGACGATCCCCCAATAAACATAGTGGCGAGTAGCTAGTAGCGAGTAGTAAAGTGGCGAGCAGCTAGTAGCCGGGGCTGCTGTCTTTTTGGTAGTGCTTAACAAGTCCTTGCAACATTTTCGAGAGTTCTGCAACTTCCTGAGCTAGGCGCATGCCGACAGACTTTTCTATGAAGCCCGCCGCTATGCCAATGTTAAGCTGCGTCCAAACCTCTCCACAGGAGCCTTTGGCTATTCTCAGGAAACGTATACGTTCCTTTGGGAAATCACGCTCATAACCTTCGGCAATGTTGGAGGGTATTGATAAAGCAGCGCGGCCTATTTGATCTTTAAATCCGTAATTGGTGCAGTTATCAAGGTTTTTGTAGATATCAACACAAAGACGACTGCTGCGCTTCCAGACCTCCAGCCTCTCAAGCGCCTCCATGCCTTTACTAGCTACTCGCCACTCGCAACTCGCTACTATCGTTTCGAATATTGCGGCGCCCTTCTTGCCTTGTGCAGGCCGACCTTTTTGCGTTCGACTTCGCGCGCGTCGCGGGTGACAAGGCCCTCCTTGCGCAGCGGGGCGCGCAGGGTTTCGTCGTAGGCGATGAGGGCGCGGGCGATGCCGTGGCGTATGGCGCCGGCTTGGCCGATGTTGCCGCCGCCGTGCACGTTGACGTGCACATCGAGGTCGCCGGCGAGTTTCACGGCTTCGAGCGGCTGGCGCACTACCATGCGCGCGGTTTCGCGCCCGAAGTAGTTTTCAATGGGGCGGCCGTTGATGGTGATCGCGCCCCTGCCTTTGGTCAGGCGCACGCGCGCGGTGGAGCTTTTGCGCCGGCCGGTGCTGCTGGGGGTTTGTGCCATGTGTGTTTCCCAGGTTTAGATATTTAAGGATTTGGGTTGCTGCGCGCCGTGCGGGTGCGCGGCGCCCTTGTAGACCTTGAGCTTGCGGAACATCGCGCGCCCCAGCGGATTCTTGGGCAGCATGCCCTTGACCGCGGTTTCTAGCGCGCGCTCCGGCTTGGTTTGCAGCAGCTTGCCGAGGGTGACGGTTTTTAGATTGCCGATGGTGCCGGTGTGATGCTGATACAGCTTGTCATGCAGCTTGTTGCCAGTGACGCGCAGCTTTTCGGCGTTGACCACCACGATGAAGTCGCCGGTGTCCACGTGCGGGGTGTATTCGGGCTTGTGTTTGCCCTTGAGGCGCAGCGCGATGGCGCTGGCCAGCCGGCCCAGGGTCTTGCCGGCGGCGTCCACCACGTACCAGCCTTGCTGGACGGTTTCGGCCCTGGCGTTATAGGTCTTCATCGTCGTCTCCAAAAACTCGCTGCAAAGAAACAAAAAATTTTACAGCAAAACGCGCGGCGCGACAAGGGTAGAGCGGTCACGCCATAAGGCGGCGGCGCAGCAGGAGACAGGCCAGATACAAGCCCGCCGCGCCGTAGGCAATGAGCACGGCGAGATGGAGCAGGGAATGTGTGAGCGGCGCGCCGGTCATGAGCGGGCGCACCAGCTCCACGGCGTGGGTGAGCGGCAGGATTTGCGCGCCCCACTGCACGGCCTGCGGCATGGCGTCAAGCGGGAAGAAGGTGCCGCTCAGGAGAAACATCGGTGTGATGACGAGGGTGAAATAGTACAGGAAAAAGTCATAGCTCCTGGCGAAGGCGGTGATGCACAGCGCGAGCGCGGCGAAGGATGCGCCCGTGAGCAGCACCAGCGGCAGCACCCAGAGGGCGTTCATGTCGTGCACCAGCCCCAGCGCCGCCGCGACCGCGAGGATGGGGGCGACCGAGATCAGGCTTTTGGTGGCGGCCCAGAGCATTTCGCCCAACACGATGTCGTCCACTAGGAGCGGGGTGGCGAGCATCCCGCCCCAGGTTTGCTGGTGCGCCATGCGCGTGTAGGCCGAGTACAGGCCCTCGAAGGTGGCGGTGTTCATGGCGCTCGCGCACACCAGGCCGGAGGCGAGGAACACGCTGTAGGGCATGCCCTGCATCTCGCCCACAAATACGCCCAGGCCGAAGCCAAGCGCAAGCAGATAGAGCAGCGGTTCGATGAAGTTGCCGAGCATGGAGGGGCCGAACAGCTTGCGCCACACCAGAAAGTTGCGCCGCCACACGGGTATCCAGCGCAAGCTGATGGCGGGCGGGGAGTGATTCATGTTCAATCGCGCAAATCGCGTCCGGTGAGCTTGAGGAACACGTCTTCCAGGTTGGCCGGGCGGTGGAGGTAGCGCAGGCTGGGGCGCGCGGCCAAGTCGTCCAGCAGCGCGCGCACGTCGCGGGCGTAGCAGAACACGGTTTCGCCGATGTGCTCCGCGCGCTCCACGCGCGTGCGCGCCCGGCTGTTGAACCAGGCCTCGACATCGGGGCCGTAGACTTCAACCACTTGCGGCTCGATGTGGCGTTCGATCAGGCGCGCCGGGCTGTCTTCAGCCAGGATGCGGCCGTGATCCATGACCGCGACGCGGCTACACAGGCGCTCGGCCTCTTCCATGTAGTGGGTGGTGAGGATGAGCGTCTTGCCCTGCGCCGTCAGCGTGCGCAAACGCTGCCACAACATCTGGCGCGCCTGCGGGTCAAGGCCGGTGGTGGGTTCATCGAGGATCAAAAGCTCCGGGCCGGCGATGAGCGCGCGCGCCAGGGTAAGCCTGCGTTTCATGCCGCCGGACAGGGTATGGATGCCCGCCTGCGCCTTGCCCTCCAGCGCGGCAAAATGCAGCACCTCCTCGATGCGCCGCGGGAGCGCGGGGCCGGATAAACCGAAGTAGCTGGCATAGACGCGCAGATTCTCGATCACGGTGAAGTCAGGATCGAGGTTGTCCTGCTGCGGCACTACGCCCACGCGCGCGCGCATCTCACGCGCTTCTTGGGGGATCGGGTGGCCCAGCACCTCGAGTGTCCCGCCGCTGGGCGGCGAGGCGCCGAGCAACATGCGCAGCGTGGTGGTTTTGCCTGCGCCGTTCGGGCCGAGCAGGCCGAAGCATTGTCCGGAGGGGATGTCGAGGGCGATGCCGTCCACGGCGGCCTCGGCGCCGTACAGCTTGCGCAAACCGCGCGCAATCACCGCGGGTGCGGCGTTTTGAGTCATGCGAATTCAGATACGCAGCCGCTCTACGATGCGGCCGTGCTGCAAATGCTCTTCAATGATCTCGTCTATGTCTTCCTGATCCACGTAGGTGTACCACACCCCTTCGGGATACACCACGATCACAGGGCCTTCTTCGCAGCGATCCATGCAGCCGGCGTTGTTGACGCGCACCTTGCCGTTGCCGCCCTTGCGCGCGAGGCCGAGCTCATGGACGCGCTGCTTGGCGTAATCGCGCATGGCCTGCGCGCCGCAGTTGTTGCAGCAGGTTCTGCCTTCCTCGCGCTGATTGGTGCAGAAGAAGACGTGGTAGCGGTAATAGGGTTCGCTCATGATTCGGGGCGTTGGGGGAACGGCGATTATTTTACCTCTTTTCGCAACGGCTTGCGCGTGACCGCGCGTCACGCGATACTTTGTATATGACGACACGCGCCTACAACCTGGCCGACCGGATAGTGATGGGGCTGGATGAAGCGCTGCGCACGGTGTGCGCGCCCGCCGTCGCCGAGCGGCCCGCGCCCACGCCAGACTCAGGCGATGTGGAGCCGGATGCGCGCGGCCGGATTGAAGCAGCGTGCCTGATGCGGGTCAATCACGCGGGTGAGGTGGCGGCGCAGGCCTTGTATCGCGGCCACGCCCTGAGCGCGAAAAAGCCCGAGGTGCGCGCGCAGATGGAGCGCGCGGCGGCGGAGGAAAACGATCATCTGGCCTGGTGCGAACAGCGCGTGCGCGAGCTGGGTGGACGCACCAGCGCGTTGAATCCGGTGTGGTACGCCGGGTCGTTCGCCATCGGGCTGGTTTCGGGCCTGGCCGGTGACAAATGGAGCCTGGGCTTTGTGGCCGAGACCGAGCGCCAGGTGATGCGCCACCTTGATAACCATCTCGCGCGCCTGCCCCGGGAGGACGGAAGAAGCCGCGCGATACTGGAGACGATGCGCGCGGACGAGGCGATGCACGCGACCAAGGCGGTGGAGGCCGGAGCGGCGGAGCTGCCGGAGCCGGTGAAAAGGCTGATGGCGCTGAGCGCAAAAGTCATGACGGGCACGGCCTATTGGATATAAGTTCTGGAGCGACGGCCTTCGGCCCCTCTCCCCGGCCCCGCCCCCCCCACACAACCGTGGGGGAGGGGGCAGGTTCTAGCGCGCGATGTTGCGGCCGTAGAAGATTTCCGACATCTCGCGCCTCAGGCTCTGCTTGATGCGTTCGCGTTCCTTGGGTTCCAGCTCCGCTTCGGTGGTGCCGAACAGGTAGTTGTCGAGCCCGAACTCCTTCAGGATCATCTTGGTGTGGAAGATGTTTTCCTGGTACACGTTCACGTCCATCATCTGGTAGCGCTCGCGCGTGTCGCGGGCGATGAAGTTCTGGATCGAGTTGATGTTGTGGTCTATGAAAATCTTCCTGCCGGTGACGTCGCGCGTGAAGCCGCGCACCCGGTAGTCCATGATGACGATGTCCGAATCGAAGCTGTGCACCAGGAAATTCAAGGCGCGCAGCGGTGAGATGCGGCCGCAGGTGGACACGTCTATGTCGGCGCGGAAGGTGCTGATGCCCTTGTCGGGGTGGCTCTCCGGGTAGGTGTGCACGGTGATGTGGCTCTTGTCCAGGTGCGCCACCACCGATTCGCGCGCGGCCTCCGGGGCGCGCATCATCTCCGGCAGCGGGCCGGGGCCTTCGGCGCCGGTGGCCTCGACCGGGATCACCGCTTCTTCGGAGATGAGCATGGTGACGCTCGCGCCCTGCGGGTCGTAGTCCTGGTGCGCGATGTTGAGGATGTTGGCGCCGATGATGTGGCATACCTCGGTGAGGATGCGGGTAAGGCGCTCGGCGTTGTAGGCCTCGTCAATGTACTTGATGTACGCAAGCTGCTGCGCCTCGGAGGTGGCGTAGCACATGTCATAGATGTTGAAGCTCAGGGTCTTGGTCAGGTTGTTAAAGCCCTGCAGCTTGAGTTTCTTGAGTGACTTCAACATGGCGCTATCTTCCGGGGGCCCTTCCTGGTGAGCGTGAGCGCGCAATTATGCATCATTTTGCGCCCGGGCGGGCAAGAAAATAAACTGCACGGTGTTGCCGTCCGGGTCCAGGCAGTAGAAGCTGCGCGAGCCGTCGCGGTGGTCGCGCGGCGCGGCCTTGATGGCCACGCCCCGGTCGCGCAGCCAGGCGTGCCAGGCGTCCACCTGTTCAGGCGCGTCCAGCACGAAGCCGAAGTGATCGAGCGGCTGCGCCTGCCGGTTGAGGGCGCCCTCCCTGGCGCGGTGCAGCGCGAGATTGTCGTCGCCGGAGGTGAGATACAGGTTGTCCGCATCGGGCCGCCAGTCCACGCGCAGGCCCAGTAAGCCGACGTAGAATTTCTCGCAGGCGGCAAGGTCGCGCACGTTCAGCGCCAGATGGCGCAGGCTGGGGGGGGGCGAAGGGCGGGGCGCGGTCAACGCCGGTCACACCTCGTTGAGGATTTGGTAGTCATGGGTCATGGCGGCGGTTTTGCCCAGCATGATGGACACCGAGCAGTACTTTTCCGCCGACAGCTCCACGGCCTGCCTGACGGATTCTTCCTTGAGGCTCTTGCCGGTGACGATGTAACGCACGTGGATTTTGGTGAATACCTTGGGCACGGTCTCGGCACGCTCGGCCTCGATCTCCACCGCGCAGCCTGTGACCGGCTCGCGCTTTTTCCTGAGGATGCTCACCACGTCAGACGCGGTGCAGCCGCCCAGGCCCAGCAGCACCATCTCCATCGGGCGTACGCCCAGGTTTTGCCCGCCCGCCTCCGGCGGGCCGTCCAGCACCACCGAGTGGCCGCTGCCGCTTTGCGCGACGAACAGGCTCTGCTCAATCCATTTTACGCGGGCTTTCATGACATCCAAGGCGCTGTGCTCAGGTGTATGTTCGTGCGGGTAACCACTTTCGGAAAGTATACTCCCAATCCGGCTTTATACACCATCGCTGCCGGGTATTAGCGGTTTGTTGAAAAACGAGTTTTTCAACAAACCGTTGGGGAGCCAGAAAATAGCCTGGCCAATTCAGCGCCGGGATCGACGGCGCGCATGAAGGCCTCGCCGACCAGAAACGCGTGCACGCCGCGCGCGCGCATCAGCGCGACGTCCTGCGGGGTGTGGATGCCGCTTTCGGTGACCACAATGCGGTCGTGAGGAATGTCATCGAGCAGATCGAGGGTGGTGGAGAGCGCGGTCTCAAAGCTGCGCAGGTTGCGGTTGTTGACGCCGATGAGGGGAGTGTTCAGCGTCAGCGCGCGCTCCAGCTCGGCGGCGTCATGTACTTCAACGAGGACATCCATGTTGAAATGTTCAGCGAGAGCGGCGAATTCGTGCAGTTGATCGTCGCCCAGGGCGGCGACGATCAACAGGATGCAGTCCGCGCCGAGCGCGCGCGCCTCGTACACCTGGTAGGCGTCAATGATGAAGTCCTTACGCAGCACCGGCAGCGCTGTCGCTGCGCGCGCCTGTTGCAAATAACTATCGTCGCCCTGGAAAAAATCCCGGTCGGTGAGCACCGACAGGCAGGCCGCGCCCGCGCGCTCATAGGATTGCGCGATCTCGGCGGGCCTGAAATCGGCGCGCATCACGCCCTTGCTGGGGGAAGCCTTTTTGATCTCGGCGATCACCGCCGCCGCGCCGCGCTGGATTTTTGTTTCGATGGCGGCGGTAAAGCCGCGCGGCGCGGGCGCATGTGCTGCGCGCCGGCTTAGTACGCGCAAAGGCAGCGCCGCGTCGCGCTCCGCGACCTCTTCGGTCTTGCGCCGGAGGATTTGTTGCAGGATGTCGGATTTCACAAAAAAGCAGCAAGTGGCAAGGAATACAGGTTCAGGCCGTCTTGAAATTTTGTGTGTAGCGAGCCAGCTCCTCAAGTTTATTTCGCGCCGCGCCGCCGGCGATGGCCGCTTGCGCCTTGCGCACGCCCTGTTCCAACGTCTCCGCGACGCCCGCCACGTATATCGCCGCCCCGGCGTTGAGCGCCACGATGTCGCGCGCCGCGCCGGGCGCGTTATCCAGCGCCGCGCGCAGGAGCGTCAGGCTTTGCGCGGGGCTTTCGACGATGAGGCCGGCCAGGTCGGCGCGCGCCAGCCCGAACTCCTCCGGCGTAATAACATAGGACGTGATTTCTCCCTCCTTCAATTCCGCCACGTGCGTGGGCTCGGCGATGCTGATTTCATCCAGGCCGTCCTCGGCGTTCACCACCATGACGTGGCGGCTGCCCAGACGCGCCAGCGCCTCGGCCAGAGGCGTGAGCCAGTCCGCGCTCCACACGCCGAGCAGTTGATTGCGCGCGCCAGCGGGGTTGGTGAGCGGGCCCAGTAAATTAAAGAGGGTGCGCACGCCCATCTCGCGCCGGGGGCCGATGGCGTGCTTCATGGCGCCGTGGTGCCGGGGCGCGAATAAAAATCCCACGCCGATCTTTTCTATGCACGCGGCGACCTGCTGCGGCGTGAGATCGAGGTTCACGCCCGCCGCTTCCAGCACGTCGGCGCTGCCCGACTTGCTCGACACCGAACGGCTGCCGTGCTTGGCGACGCGCGCGCCGGCCGCCGCCGCGGCGAAGGCGCTCGCCGTCGAGATGTTGAAGGTGTGGGCGCCGTCGCCGCCGGTGCCGCAGGTGTCCACCAGCCGCTCGTCTCGCACCTCAACCTTGACGGCAAGGTCGCGCATCACGCGCGCCGCCGCCGTGATTTCCCCGATGGTCTCGCCCTTCATGCGCAAGCCGATGAGTAAGCCGCCGATCTGGGCCGGCGTGGCCCCGCCGCTCATGATGATCTCCATCACGGCGCTCATCTCATCTTCTGACAAGTCGCGCCGCTCGGTGACGGCGCGGATGGCGGTTTGCATGTCCATGGTTATGCCGACGACAAAAAATTCTTCAGCAAATCGTGCCCATGCTGCGTCAGGATGGACTCAGGATGAAACTGCACGCCCTCGACGGCAAGCGTCTTGTGGCGCACGCCCATGATCTCGTCCATCCCGCCCTTTTCGTTCTCGGTCCAGGCGGTGATTTCCAGGCACTCCGGCAACGACGGTTTTTCAATCACCAGCGAGTGATAGCGCGTGGCCTCGAACGGATTGGGCAGGCCCTTGAACACGCCCTTGCCGGTGTGATGTATCATCGAGGTCTTGCCGTGCATCAGCTCGCGCGCGTGCACGATCCTGCCGCCGAACGCCTGACCGATGCTTTGATGGCCGAGGCACACGCCCAGGATGGGGATCTTGCCCGCGAATTCCTTGATCGTGTCCACCGACACGCCGGCCTCATTGGGTGTGCACGGGCCGGGCGAGATCACGATCTGCGCGGGCGCGAGTTTTTCGATCTCCTGCACCGTGATCTGATCGTTGCGGAACACGCGCACGTCCGCGCCCAGCTCGCCCAGATATTGCACCAGGTTATAGGTGAAGGAGTCGTAGTTGTCTATCATCAGCAGCATGGCGTTGCCTCCGCCGTCACATCCAGCCCGCGCGAGGCCGTCACCGCCGCGCTCACCAGGGCGCGCGCCTTGCTCATGGTTTCTTCCCACTCCGTGCGCGGCACCGAGTCGGCCACGATTCCCGCGCCCGCCTGCACGTGCAGCACGCCGTCCTTGAGCAGCGCGGTGCGTATCGCTATCGCGGTGTCCATGTTGCCGTTCCAGCCCAGATAGCCCACCGCGCCGGAATAAACACCACGCTTCACCGGCTCCAGCTCGTCAATGATTTCCATGGCGCGGATTTTGGGCGCGCCGCTCACCGTGCCGGCGGGGAAGGTGGCGCGCAGCGCGTCCAGCGCCGTCATGCCCTGCTTCAAGCGCCCGGTGACGTTGGACACGATGTGCATCACGTGCGAGTAGCGCTCGATCACCATTTTCTCCGTGACCTGCACGCTGCCGGTCTCGGCCACGCGCCCCACGTCGTTGCGCCCCAGGTCTATCAGCATCACGTGTTCGGCGCGCTCCTTCGGGTCGGCGAGCAGCTCCGCCTCCAGCGCGCGATCCGCTTGTTCGGTGACGCCGCGCCTGCGCGTGCCGGCGATGGGGCGCACGGTGATGACGCCGTCTTCCACGCGCGTGAGTATCTCCGGCGAGGAACCCACCAGGTGAAAGTCGCGGAGATTAAGATAAAACATGTAGGGCGACGGGTTCAAGCCACGCAGCGCACGGTAGAAATTGAGCGCGCTGCCCTGATACGGTGCGGACAGGCGCTGCGCCAGGACGACTTGCATGATGTCGCCCTCGACGATGTAATGCTTGGCGCGCGCCACCGCGTCTTCAAAGCCCTGGCGGGCGAAGCCGGACACGAAGTCGGTTTCGCTGAGCGGCGCGGGCGCGGGCTCAAACGGACGCGGCGCGGCGCGCTGCAGGCGCGCGCACAGTTCATCCAGGCGCGCCTCTGCCTTGTCCCAGGCGTTCTCTACGGCCGGGTTGACGTGGATCACCAGGTGCAGCTTGCCGCTCAGGTTGTCGAATACCACCACTTCGTCCGACACCATGAGCAGGATGTCGGGCGTGCCGAGCGCGTCGGGTTTACCGCGCCCGGCCAGGCGCGGCTCGATGTAGCGCACCGTGTCGTAGCCGAAGTAGCCCACCAGCCCGCCGGTGAAGCGCGGCAGCCCCGCGGCGGGGGCGATTTTGTAGCGCGCCTGGAATTGACCGATCCAGTCGAGCGGATCGCGGCTTTCGACGCGCTCCGTGACGGCGCCGTCTTTTTCCACGCGGATGTCGTGCCCGAACACGCGCAGCACGGTGCGGCAGGGCAGGCCGATGATGGAGTAGCGCCCCCACTTTTCGCCGCCCTGCACCGATTCGAACAGATACGAGTAAGGTGACGCCGCCAGCTTCAGATAGGCGCTTAAGGGGGTGTCGAGGTCGGCCAGCACCTCGCGCGTGAGCGGGATGCGGTTATAACCCTGGCCGGCCAGGGTGTGAAAGAGTTGCGGTGTCATGGGTGTCGCTCATGGAAATATGCAGGGTAACGGGAAAATGGCGCAGCGCGCCGCCTTACGACGTGCTTCAGGCGCGCCATCGCGTCAGCGCAAATTTTCCGTTCCGTTTCATATATCCCGTTAAGCAACCGCCCGGTTTTTATCGAAGAGAGGGGGTAATTCTACCAGAGAGGCGATCACCGCGTCAGGGCGGGCGGCGCGGATGTCTTCGCCGTGGTTGTAGCCGTAGCTTACGCAGGCGATCTGGAAGCCTGCTGCGCGCGCGGCCTCAACGTCGTGCACCGAGTCGCCCACCATGAGCGATTCCTGCGGCGCCACGTTGAAAAAGCGCGCGGCATAGAGCAGCGGCGCGGGATGAGGTTTCTTTTGCGGCAGCGTGTCGCCGCTGACCACCACGCCGAACTCGGCGCGCACGCCGAGATGTTTCAACAGTGGCTCGGTGAAACGCGCGATTTTGTTGGTGACGCAGCCGAGCTGGATGCCTTGCGCCTTGAGCCCGGACATGCCTTCGCGCACGCCAGGGAATAAATGGCTGCGTTGCGCGATGTTGTTGTCGTACAGCTCCAGGAAAACCGGCATGGCGCGCTGCAGCAGGGCTGCATCCGGCTCGCCGGCGATGTCGCCGGTGAGCGCGCGGCGCATGAGCTTTTCCACCCCGTTGCCCACCCAGTCGCGCACCCGCTCCACGCCCTGCGGCGGCAGACCCAGGCGTTTCAGCGTTTCGTCCACGCAGAAGGTGAGATCCGGTGCGCTGTCCACCAGCGTGCCGTCCAGGTCTATTAACACCATTTTGGGAGTTTTCAGCGTCATGGGTGCAGGATAGTAACAAGTGGTAGGGCTGAATTCATTCGGCCTCAAGCGCGGTGCGAATAAATTCGCACCTGCACTTTCTTCAGTTCAGCGCGCATCTGCGCGATGGTGGCCTGGTAATCCTTGGTGCCGAAAATGGCCGAGCCCGCGACGAAGGTGTCGGCGCCGGCCTCGGCGATCTCGCGGATGTTAGCGCCGTTCACACCGCCGTCTATCTCCAGCCGGATCGGATAACCTGACTCGTCTATCAATCGGCGCGCCTCGCGCAGCTTGGGCAGCACCGAGGGAATGAAGCTCTGGCCGCCGAAGCCGGGGTTCACCGACATGAGCAGGATCATGTCTATCTTGTCCATTACGTATTTCAGGTGATCCAGCGGCGTGGCCGGGTTGAACACCAGGCCGGATTTGCAGCCCAGGCTGCGCACCAGTTGCAGCGAGCGGTCTATGTGCTCGGTGGCCTCGGGGTGGAAGGTGATATACGTCGCTCCGGCCCTGGCGAAGTCCGGGATGATGCGATCCACCGGCTTTACCATAAGGTGCACGTCTATCGGCGCGGTGACGCCGTGCTTGCGCAGCGCCTCGCACACCAGCGGGCCGATGGTGAGGTTGGGCACGTAGTGGTTGTCCATCACGTCGAAGTGCACGATGTCGGCGCCGGCCTTGAGCACGTTGTCCACTTCTTCGCCCAAGCGCGCGAAATCGGCCGAGAGGATGGAGGGGGCGATCAGATAATCAGCCATGGTGTTACCTTAAATGAAAACGCGATAAAGATGCGCACTTTACCCGATTGCGCGCAAATTTTCAGCCTTTTCTTTGGAGAGAGGCGGCCCGTGCAGGAACAGAAGCGGGTATCAAAGTTTGGGTGGCGGAGCGCCTGGAAAAGGCGCTAGAGAGATAGCCATAACTCAGGCTGCCTGATGGCGTAGCCCTGCGCGTAGTCCACGCCCAGCTTTTTGAGCGCGGCGAGCACGTCCTCGCTTTCCACCGATTCGGCGATGGTCTGGATGCGCATCACGTGGCCGATCTGGTTGATGGATTCGACCATGGCGTGGTCTATCGGGTCGCGCGTCATGCCGCGCACAAAGCCGCCGTCTATCTTGAGATAATCCACCGGCAGGTTCTTGAGATAGGCGAACGATGACAGGCCGCTGCCGAAGTCATCCAGTGCGAAACGGCAGCCCATGCCCTTGAGCGTGGAAATAAAGCGCATGGCGCGCGAGAGGTTGGCGATGGCCGCGGTCTCGGTGATCTCGAAACAGATGCGGGCGGGGACGACCCCCGCCTGGCTGATTTCATCCGTCACAAAATCCAGGAAGCGGTCATCGCACAACGACTGGCCGGAGAGGTTGAGCGCGCAGGTGTGCGGCGTCTTCGGGCCTTGCCCGGCAAGCGCCCTGAGCGTATGGCGTATCACCCAGCGGTCTATGGCCGGCATCAGGTTGTAGCGCTCGGCGGCGGGGAGGAAGGCATTGGGCAGTATCAGCTTGTCTTCCGCGTCCTGCTTGCGCAGCAGGATTTCATAGTGCGCGCCCTGATCGAGGCCGGGATGGAGCGGCAGGATGGTCTGGCAGTAGAGACGAAAACCGTTCTGTTCCAGGGCTTTTTGCAGGCGCCCCGCCCATTGCATCTCGCTGCGCCGCTCGGCGAGCGCGCCGTCATCGGGGCTGTAGAGGTGCACGCAGTTGCGCCCGCGGTGCTTGGCCACGTAACAGGCCGAGTCCGCAGCGGAGAGGATGTCGCCGGCGGCGCCGCTGTTGGCATCTATCGGCACCAGGCCGACGCTCACGCTGATTTCAAAGGATTTATCTCCCCAGACGAAGCGCGACTCGTTCACCGCGGCGCGCAGGGATTCCGCGATCTCACGGGCCTTGTCCGGCGGACAGCCCTCCAGCAGCACGGTGAATTCATCGCCGCCGAAGCGCGCCAGCACGTCGTTTTCGCGGATGTGCCGGTGCAGCCGGGCGCTGACCTGTTTGAGCAGCTCATCGCCCGCGACGTGGCCGCAGGTGTCGTTCACCATCTTGAGCTGGTCCAGGTCCAGATAACACACCGCGTGATGCTTGCCTTCACCGCGCGCGCGCTCCAGGGACTGATTCAGGCGCAGCTCGAACTCGCGCCGGTTGATCAGGCCGGTCAAGGCGTCGTGGCGCGCGTGGTAGGCGATCTGGTTGACCAGCATGCGCGCGTGGCTTACGTCACGAAACACCAGCACCGCGCCGATGATGTTGCCCGCGCGGTTGAAGATGGGCGCGGCCGAGTCCTCCACGGCGAACTCCACGCCGTCGCGCCGGATCAGCAGGGTGCGCGCGCTCAGCTCGATGGTGCGCCGCTCACGCAGGGCTTGCAGGGCCGGGCATTCGCGCGGCGCGCGCGTGTCCTCATGGACGGCATTGAATACGCTGAGCAGCGGCTGGCCTTGGGCTTCATCGTTGTCCCAGCCGGTAAGGCGCTCGGCGGCGGGATTGAGATACGTGATCAGACCGTGTCCGTCGGTGGTGATCACGGCGTCGCCGATGGAGCGCAAAGTCACCTGGGCGCGCTCCTGTTCGCGCAGCAGCGCGTCTTCGGCCTGCTTCTGCCCGCTGATGTCCTGTACCGTGCCGACGGAGCGCAGCGGCCGGCCCTGTTCATCGTAGAAGGTTTCGCAGCGCTCGCGCACGTATTTCACGCGCCCGTCCTTCATGCGCAGCCGGTGCACGACGTCGTAAAGGGCGCGGTTGCGCACCGATTCGGTATAGGCGCGATTCACCCGCTCGCGGTCGTCGGGATGAACCGCGTCCATGAAGGCCTCGTAGGAGGCGCCGAACTGAGCGGGATCGAGCTCGAAGATGCGGAAGATTTCGTCCGACCACGAGAGCTCGTTCGTCACCACATCAAGCTCCCAGCTGCCGAGGTGCGCGAGGCGCTGCGCCTCGTTCAACCTCATCTCGCCGGCGCGCAGCGCCTGTTCCGCCCGCTTGCGCCTGCGCCGCTCATTCGCCGCGCGCAACTCGCGCTCCACCACGGCGGAAAGACGCGCGAGATTATCCTTCGCCAGGCAATCGCGCGCGCCGCGGCGCATCGCCTCCGCGGCGCGTTCCTCGGCGATCGCGCCGGAGACGATAATGAACGGCAGATCGGGGTCATGCTGCTGGACGATGGAGAGCGCTTCCAGGGCGGTGAAATACGGCAGGCTGTAGTCCGACAGCACGACGTCCCAGCGGCGCTCCAACGCTGCCTGCCCGTGCGTGTCCGCACTTGCCTGCGCGCAGCGCGCAAGCAGGCGCAGACAGGCGCGCAGCGCATCCGCGCCGGCGATGCGCTCCGCTGTCACCCAATAGCCGGCGCGCGTAAGCTCCTGCGTCACCCGCATGGCGTCGTCTTCGATGTCCTCGATGAGGAGGACGCGCAACAGCATATTCTTCATGGTGGTGGAATGCGGCGTGCTGAGCTGGTGGAGCGTTCGCTACGCCCGGAACCCTGGCTCTGCGGGTCGCTGCGCCGGTATTGTCGGTTCTAAGCAGCCTTACCATCATCGTCATTTCGGGGACATTATTCAATAACAACTTGACGGAGAGAAACCAATTTCAAGAATCTATGTGAATTTAATGTGAAATAGACGGCTTGGTAAGTGAGATTTTGGTTAAATCCGAGCCGTTATTCCCCATAAAAGATAGTGGAATTTCCGATGTGTGCGGCGCTATCTCACTGCGGGCGCTGATGAGCATCTATGTAACGGTGTTGTGTTCCACCCAGCGCGCGCCGTGTTCCAGCGTTTCCTTTTTCCAGAACGGCGCGCGCGTTTTCAGCTCTTCGATGAGATAACGGCAGGCGTCGAACGCCGCCGCGCGGTGTGCGGCCCACACTGCGATCAGCACGATGGTGTCGTTGGGCATAAGTTCGCCGTAGCGATGAAGGATGAGGCTGTCTAAAATGGCGAAACGCCGCCCAGCCTCGGCGCTGATTTGTTTCAGGTATTTTTCCGTCATGCCGGGATAATGCTCCAGCGTCATGGCGCGCACGGCGTCGCCTTGGGCGATGTCGCGCAGGGTGCCGACGAAGCACGCCGTCGCGCCGTATTTGCCCGCTTCAAGATTTGCCTGGTAGCGGGCCAGTTCCCGCCAGGGATCGAAAGGCGCGGCGCGCAGCTGTATGGTCATATCAGCCGCCTGTTACTGGAGGGAAAAACGCCACTTCGTCGCCATCCTTGACCGGGCTGTGCGCCTGCGCGTAGCTCTGATTCACCGCGGCGAGCATATTGGGAGGCCAGGGCGCGCCCTGGGCGGCCTTGCGCCACACCTCGGCCACCGTGGTCAGGCCCTGCGCGGGTAAGGCGTCCCCGGCGCGAGTCATGCGCTCGCGCAAGCCGGCAAAATACTTTACGCTAATTGCCATGCGTAAAGTGTACACCCGGCGCCATGAGCGAATTAAGTCATTTTAACCCCCAAGGCGAGGCGCACATGGTGGACGTGGGCGGCAAGCCGGTGACCCTGCGCCGCGCCTGCGCCGAGGGGCGCATCCAGATGCAGCCCGCCGCCCTGGAGCTGATCGTCCGGGGGGCGCACGCCAAGGGGGACGTGCTGGGCATCGCGCGCGTGGCGGGCATCCTGGCGGCGAAGAAGACCGCCGAGCTCATTCCGCTGTGCCACCACGTGCCGCTCAGCAAGGTTGAAATCGAGCTGGAGGTCCGCCCGGCGGAGAACGCGGTGTATTGCCGCGCACAGGCAGAGGCCCGGGCGCAGACCGGCGTGGAGATGGAGGCGCTGATCGCGGTGGAAATCGCGCTGCTCACCCTCTATGACATGTGCAAGTCCGTGGACCGGGGCATGACGCTGGACGCAATCCGCCTGCTGGAAAAATCCGGCGGCACGTCGGGTGAGTGGCGGCGGGATACCTAGCGCCACGCGTTGTTTTCTGTTTTGCGCCCGGTTCCCGCAGTGTGCTGCTGCATCCAGCGCAGGAAGTCGTCAGGCGGCAGCGGCGGGCTGATGAAAAAACCCTGTGCGGCGTCACAGCCGAGCTCGCCGAGCCTGTCCCAGGTCTCCTGGTCCTCCACGCCTTCGGCCGCCACGCCGAGCCCCAGGTTGTGCGCAAGATTGATGGCCGAGCGCACGATGACCGCGTTGTCGTTGTTCTGGGTCATGCCTTTTATGAGCGAGCGGTCAATCTTGAAGGTATCCAGCGGCAATTTCTTGAGCGAGACGAGCGATGAGTGCCCGCTGCCGAAACAATCAATGGACAGGCGCACGCCCATGGCGTCGAGGCGCAACAACGCGATGTGAACGTAGGCCGGAGCGATGACGCTTTCGGGAACATCAAGCTCCAGGCAGTGCGGCGGGACGCCGGAGGCCTGGAGCCGGGAGGCCAGCAGCTCGCACAGCCGGTTCTCCTGGAGATCGCGCTCCGAGAGGTTGACCGACATCGTCATCTCAATGCCGGCGCGCCGCCACTCCGTGCACTGGCGCAAGGCCTCGTTCAACACCCACCGCGTCAGGGGCAGGATCAGCCCGCTGCGCTCGGCGAGGGGGATGAATTCACCCGGCGCAACCAGTCCACGATCGGGATGCCGCCAGCGCACCAGGGCTTCTGCGCCCGTCGCCCGCCCGGTCTTGAAATCCACCAGCGGCTGGTAGTAAAGCGCGAGCTCGTGGTGCGCGATGGCGCGGTCCAGGGCGCTGGTCAGCGTGAGCTGCATCAGGCTGTCGCGCTCCTGAGCGCCATCGTACAGCGCACAGCCGCTGCGCGCGCGCTTGGCGGCGTACATGGCCACGTCGGCGCGGCGCAACAGGGTGGTCGTATCCGCGCCGTGCGCGGGGGAGAGGGCGATGCCGATGCTGGCGCGTGCGCAGAGCATGCGTCCCTCGATCGGGAAGGCGGGCCCCAGTCTGTTGAGCAACGAGTGCGCCGTCCTGACGGCGCTGTCCGCGTCCGCCCCGGGCAGCAGCACGGCGAATTCATCGCCGCCCAGGCGCGCGATGGTGTCGGACTTGCGCAGCGCGTTCTGCAGGCGCAGCGCGACCTGCTGCAGCAACTGGTCACCGGCGTGGTGGCCGAGGGTGTCGTTGACCTCCTTGAAGCCGTCGAGGTCCATGATCAGGAGCGCGAACGGCTTGGGGTCGCGGGTATGGGCAAGAATGTGCTGTTGCAAGCGGTCTTCGAGCAGCGCGCGGTTGGGCAAGCTGGTGAGCGCGTCGTGCAGGGCCTGGTGCCCGAGGCGCTGCGCGCTCTCGGCGAGCTGCGTGTGAGCCTCACGCAGCTCGGCGGAGATGCGTTCGGCTTCGGCGCGGCCTTTGACTTGCAGCCAAAGCACCCAGAACAGCAGCACGCTGAGCGCCGTGCCGCCCGCCGCGATGAGCAGCGGGAAATCGTGTCCCGGTTGCGCGTCGAACGGCGGCAGGGTGGAGTAGTAAAGCGTCCAGCTATGCCCCGCAATGGCAAGGGTGCGCGTGGTCGCAAACGTGGTCCGGTGGGAAGGGTCCAGTGCGTGCGTGACGCCGTCGTCGTCATAGAGCAGGGTTTCGCGGCTAAGCGCCGCGCCGTCAAACACCTCAAAGTCTATGTGCGGATGGGCCTGATCGTCATACATGCCATGCAACAGATCGCGCGCACGAAATATGCCGCTCACGTAGCCTTGCAGGGCCGTGCGGCGTTCGGCCACGGTGTCGAGCGGCGCGCCGTTGCGATAGACGGGCACAAACACTAAAAATCCCGGCTGGTCGGCGGGGCCTTCCACCAGGCGGGAAATCCTGTTCCCCAGGGCCGACCGGTTCTCGTCGCGGGCGCGCCTGAGCGCCTCGTGATTGGCGGGCTCGGAGGCGACGTCAAAACCCGGCGCAAGCGGCGTGAACGGCTCGATAAACTCGATGGGCAGGTATTCCTCGGCGGCGCGCAGCACTCCGCCACGTCCGCTCGCGCTGTCCCACACCCCGATCTCACTCAGTCCCTGCGCTTTGAGCCGGGCCTGAAAGCCACCCAGCGTGGCGGGGGTCTCGCGCGGCGTGTATTGAATCGCCGCCAGGCCGGGGTAATGCTGCGCAAGATTCAGGCTCTGTACATAAGTGCGGAACTCATGACGCTCCACGGACTCGCTGGCGGCGTACAAGGCGCGCACGCCTTCCAGCGCGTCCAGGTAACGAGTCATGCGCCGCTCCAACATGAGCCCGGTGGTGCGGACCGCCTGCTCAAAGCGAGCGCCGGCCATTTTGTGCAGGGTGGTTCGTTCACGAGCGGCCTCCACGCCCGTGACCAGCAATCCCGCCGTCAATGCCAGGAATGGCAGGTAGTGAAGAGATGCTTTTAGCGAAGGCTTGCGCATGATTTGAATGGAACGGTGTGGTCGTCGCCCTCCGCCCAGCCTTTCTTGTCAGCGTGGGGCATGTGACGCCCTGCGCTATATTATAATTATACACCTAAACCCGTGTCTGAACATCCTCATTACGTCTCCCCGCCGCCAGCGCAGGCAGGCCGTGCGCCGGCAGGCGGCGCGCTCGGCGCGGCGCTGCTGCTGACGTTCGGCTTCGCGTTGATCGAGGCCGTGGCGGGCTGGTGGTCGGGTTCGCTCGCCCTGCTCAGCGACGCCGGTCATATGATCACGGACAGCGCCGCGCTGGGTTTTGCCGCGCTTGCTGCCTGGGTGGCGCGCCGCCCGCTTTCGGCGCGTTACTCCTACGGCCTGGGGCGCGCCGAGGTGCTGGTGGCGCTGGGCAACGGCATGTTCATGCTGCTTCTGGTGGCCGGCATCGGCTATGTCGCCGTGCAGCGCTTCTTTACCCCGCAGCCGGTGGCGGGCGGTATGGTGGCGCTGATCGCGGCAGCGGGCCTGATCGTCAACCTGATCGTGGCGCGCATCCTCATCCGCGGCGCGCAGACGCTCAACACGCGCGCCGCCCTGTTGCACGTCATGGGGGACGCGCTCGGCTCGGTGGCGGCGCTTGCCGCGGGCGTGGTGATACTGCTCACCGGCTGGACGCCGATTGATCCCCTGCTGTCGCTGCTGATCTGCGCCCTGATTCTCTATTCCAGCTTTAATTTATTGCGCGAGGCGCTGCACGTGCTGATGGAAGGCGTGCCGCCGGGCGTGGACTTGCCGGAGGTCGGGCGCAGCATGGCGGCGACGCCCGGCGTGCTTTCGGTGGACGACCTGCACATCTGGACCCTGTCCTCCGGCCTGGCGTTGCTGTCGGCGCATGTGCGGGTGCGCGATTTAAGCAATTGGGAGCACGTGCTGCATGAGCTGCGCGAGCTGCTGCGCGAGCGTTACGGGATAGAGCACGTGACGCTGCAGCCCGAGCCAGCGACGCAGGCTGCGTCGCGGCAGGGAGGCCACGCTTGACCAGAAGCAGGCCCGCCGCCGACGTACTCGCGGCCGTGGACCTCGGCTCCAACAGTTTTCATATGATCATCGCGCGCGCGTACGGCGGCGGATTGCGCACCTTGGACCGGCGCCGCGAGATGGTGCAGCTGGGCGCGGGCCTGAACAGGAAAAATCAGCTGAGCAGGGACGCCGAACGGCGCGCCCTGCGGTGCCTGCGCCGTTTCGGCCAGCGCCTGCGCGGCATGCCGCCGGACGCGGTGCGCGCCGTGGGCACCAATACCTTGCGGCTGGCGCAGAACGCCGGGGGGTTCCTGCGCGCCGCGGAGCGCGCGCTGGGGCATCCCATCGAGGTCATCGCCGGACATGAGGAGGCGCGCCTGATCTATCTCGGCGTGGCGCACAGTCTGCCGCCTGGTCGCAAGCCGCGCCTGGTGGTGGACATCGGCGGCGGCAGCACCGAGATTATCGTGGGGCGCGGCTTCAAGGTCGCGCACCTGGCCAGCGTGCAGGCCGGCTGCGTGGCCTGCAGTCTGCGCTATTTTCCGGACGGCGTGATCACCGCCCAGCGCTTCAATCAAGCCGAACTGGCCTTGCGTCAGGAGCTGCAACCGGTGGCGGGGCGGTTGCGCGCGCTCCCCTGGGAACAGTGTGTCGGCGCCTCGGGCACCATTAACGCCATCCAGGAAATCGTGCATAAGAGCGGCTGGAGCGAGGGCGCCGTCACACCCACGGCCTTGGCCAGGTTGCGCAAGCGCATGATCGCCGCCGGCCACGTGGACAAGCTGGATTTCCCCGGTCTCAAACGCGCGCGCGCCGCGGTGTTGCCCGGCGGCGTGGCGATACTCGCCGCCTTGTTCCAGGCGCTTTCCATCAAGCGCATGCAGTATGCATCAGGCGCGCTGCGCGAGGGTTTGCTGTACGACATGCTGGGGCGCGTGCGTCACGAAGACGTGCGCGCACGCACCATCGAGGAGCTGACCGAGCGTTATGCCATAGACGGCGCTCAGGCGCGGCGCGTGAGCGCCAGCGCGTTGCGCCTGCTGCGCCAGGCCGGCGCCGGATGGGGGTTGCACGCGCAGCCCTGGCGCAATCTGTTGCAGTGGGCGGCCAGGCTGCATGAAATCGGCTTGAGCGTGAGCTACAGCCAGTACCGCAAGCATGGCGCGTATCTGATCGAGCACGCCGATCTGCCGGGTTTTTCGCACCGGGAGCAACAGTACCTGGCCGCGCTCGTCTTGAGCCAGCGCGGCAAGCCCGGTTTGGCTGCCATGCGGGTCTTCCCCCGCGCCGCCCGCGGCGCGTTGATGAAGCTGTGCGTGCTGTTGCGTTTGGCGGTGCTGTTGTGCCGCAACCGGCGTGCCCCGGCGGCGCCGCGCGTGACGGTGCGGGGCGATGCGATCAAGCTCACATTTCCGCGCGGCTGGCTCAACAAACATCCCCTGACCCGCGCCGATCTGAACGACGAGGCGGAGCACCTCAAGGCGCTGCGCGTGCGCCTGAAATTCAATTGATGCCGGCCGGCCCGCTTTCGCCCGCGAGCTTTTCCAGCAGCCATTGCTGCGCGGCGCGCGGTTTCTGGTTGCCGGGCTTGAGGCGCTTATAACCGCCGTCGCTTTGCAGCAGCCAGGCGTGGGTATTGTCTTCCAGGTAAGGTAACAGCCCTTGCTCGAAGATGCGCGCGCGCAGCGCGGGGTCTTCGATGGGGAAGCAGGTTTCCACGCGATGCAACAGATTCCGGCTCATCCAGTCGGCGCTGGCGCAGACCATGAACGGATCGCCGGCGTTGTGAAAATAACAGACGCGGCTGTGTTCCAGAAAGCGTCCCATGACGGAGCGCACCTGGATGTTTTCCGACACCCCCGCCACGCCGGGGCGCAGGCAACACACCCCGCGCACGATGAGGTCTATTTTTACTCCAGCCTGCGAGGCTTTATACAGGGCGCGGATGATTTGCGGCTCGGACAGCGCGTTCAGCTTGGCGATGATGCGCGCGGGCCGGCCCTGTCTGGCGTGCTCCGCCTCGCGCGCGATCAGACGCAGCAGGGTCTTATGCAAGGTGAACGGAGACTGGAGCAGTTTTTTGAGCTTGATTTCGCGCCCCAGGCCGGTGAGCTGGTGAAACAGTCTGTGCACGTCCTCGGTGATCTCCTTGTCGCAGGTCAGCAGGCTGTAGTCGCTGTAGGCGCGCGCCGTGCCGGGGTGGTAATTGCCGGTGCCGAGATGCGCGTAGCGCTGCAGGCGTCTGCCCTCGCGCCGCACCACCAGCAGCATCTTGGCGTGCGTCTTGTAGCCCACCACGCCGTACAGCACGTGCGCCCCGGCGTCGGTGAGGCGATTGGCGAGGGCGATATTGGCCGCTTCATCAAAACGCGCGCGCAGCTCCACCACCACCGTCACTTCCTTGCCCGCGCGCGCCGCCTCGATCAATGTTTCCACCAGGAGAGAGTCGCCTCCGGTGCGGTACAAGGTTTGCCTGATGGCGAGCACGTTGGGATCAGCGGCCGCCTGACGCAGAAAATCGAGCACCGGCGTGAAAGATTCGAACGGATGATGCAGCAGCACGTCGCCGCTCTTTATCGCCTCGAACATGTCGCAATTGGGGCTGAGCGGCTTCGGCAGGCCGGGGGCGAACGGCCGGTACATCAAATCCGGCCGCTCCGCCATCTCATACACCGCGAGCAGGCGGTGCAGGTTGACCGGCCCCGGCATCTGGTACAGGTCATCTGGCGTGAGGCCGAACTGATCAAGCAGGTAGCGGGTCATCTCCGGCGGGCAATTATCCGCCGCCTCCAGGCGTACCGCCTCGCCGTAATGGCGCATGAGCAGCTCGCCTTCCAGCGCGCGCAGCAGATCGTCCACCTCTTCCTCGTTGACGAACAGCTCGCTGTTGCGCGTCAGGCGGAACTGAAAACAGCCCGTCACCTGCATACCGGGAAACAGATCGCCGACGTGGGCGTGGATGATGGAGGACAGGAACACGAAGTCATGAGTGCCTTGCGCCAGCGCGGGCGGCAGCGGGATCAGCCGGGGCAGCAAACGCGGCGCCTGCACCACGGCGACGCCGCTGTTGCGCCCGAAGGCGTCCTTGCCGGTGAGCGATACAATGAAGTTCAGGCTTTTATTGAGCACGCGCGGGAACGGGTGCGCGGGATCGAGCGCCATCGGGGTGAGCACCG
>JBGFRC010000020.1:0-33539 GCA_041695325.1 Pseudomonadota bacterium | reverse complement strand
ACCAGTACGGCGTGGTGTTTTCGCCGCACGGCGAGAACGCGGTGCTGGTGCTGCGGGATTGCGTCCCGCAGAGGCTGGCGATGAAGGATTTCGTGGATGACCTCAATTTTAGTCGGCACCCTCTCCCCGAATTGGCGGGACTCGACCCCGAGCTGGTCAGGGTGCTGCGCAGCGAGCCGCCCGAGAGTCTGTGCCAGTTCATCCAGACGGGGTTGTTCATATGCCATTTGCGCTACCTCGCCGATCTCCTCGAATCGGCGCACGGCTACCCCGAGCGGCGGTTCTGGGGCCGGCTGCGCGCGCAGATTCTCGACTACCAGACCCGCTTTTCAGGGCTTCGGGAGCGCTTCGCGTTGTTCGACCTGCTCAAGCCGTCTTTCACCAAGCTGTGTCTCAACCGCAACCGCCTGTTCGTGGACGGTTATCGTACCGGCAGCGATCGCCCGCACGCTGCGGAACATGGCATGGTGCGCAACGCGCTCGATGTCGTCGCGCGCGACGAGCGGACACCCGTGGCCGCGGAGGGCGCGGGCGCGTGATGCGGCTTCTTTACCAACTGCACAAGTACCTCGGCCTCGCCGCCGGCGTGGTGCTCCTGCTCTCCGGCCTCACCGGGGGGCTGCTCGTGTTCGGCGACGAGCTCGAGCGGGCGTGGCATCCCGCGCTCAAGCGGGTCGAGCCGGGCGCGGCCCCGGCAGCGCTCGAAACGCTCCTCGATCGGGCGCGCGCCGCCTATCCCGATGCCGCGCCCGCCTATATACGGATGCCCCTGGATGCCACGCAGGCGGTCGAGGTGTATATGGGCTCCGACGAGGGGCCGCGCGTGTTTCTCGATCCCTATCGGGCGACGGTGCTTGGCGTGCGCGGGCCGCGCGACACGTTCAAGGGCCTGCTGCTCGCGCTGCACACCCAGCTCTTCGCGGGCGAGGCCGGGGAGACCACGCTCGGCGTGGCGGCGCTCGTGCTCTTGGCGTTGGCAATCAGCGGGGCGGTGCTGTGGTGGCCCGGCTGGCGCCGGCTAGCCGGCGCCCTGCGGATTCGCAGCGGGGGCTGGCTGCGCACATGCTCCGACCTGCACCGGGTCGCGGGGATCTTAACCCTGATCTTCCTGCTGATCACAGGCGCGACCGGGGCGGTGCTGGTGTTCCACGAGACATTCACCCGCGTGCTTTTCGGTCTGACCGCCGCCGCGCCGCCGGCACCGCCGGCACCCGTTAGGGCGGCAGGCGACCCGCTGCCCCTGGACGAGATCGTGCGGCGCGCCGAGGCGGCGATGCCCGAAGGCCGGATCACCTGGCTGTACCTGCCGCTAGCAGCCGACCAGCCGGTGATCGTGCGCAAGAAGCTGCCCGAGGAAGTTCACCCCAACGGGCGTAACTTCGTGCATGTCGATCCCTACCGCGGCGAGATCGTGCAACGGCGTTTGAGCCGTGATGCCGTGCTTGCCGTGCGCATCGACAACCTGGTCTATCCGCTGCACATCGGTACCGTTGGCGGTGTCACCACCCGCGTGATCCAGGCGGCTGTCGGTGTGTCGCTCGCCATGTTGTGTTTTGCTGGACTCGTGATGTGGGGAATGCGCAGACGGGCTATAATTTAAGCATTAGGAGGAACACCCAGTCATACCCGGAGTTCAAAGACGAAGCCGCTCGACAAATTACGGAGCGAGGTTATGCGGTTGCCGAGGTGGCCGAGCGCCTTGGTGTGTCCGTCCATAGCTGGTACAAATGGGTGTAGGCAGTTACCCCGAACAAGCGTAAGCGGCATTCACAAGAACTGATCGCGGCCAAGAGTGAGATCCTCAAGCTACGCGGGGAGCTGCAGCGCACGAAGGAGGAGCGCGATATTCTAAAAAAGGCGGCCGCGTACTTTGCGCGCGAGCCCGAGTAAAGTACGCCTTCATGAAGGCGCATCGCAAGGAATTTCGCATCGCAACGATGTGCCGAGTCCTGCGCGCCTCACGTGATCTGGTCCCCCGGTTAAGCACTTTTCCTCATCGCTTCGAACGTCGTCTTGCATTGCGGTCCAGGGCCTGGGCAATGAACAGTTGTGGAACAAAGAGTAGATGTTGCTTTTGTGTTATAAGGTCAAAGGGCGGGCTTGGTTGAACCGAATTCACTTTCAGAAGTGTCCGATTTCGCACTCCACCCACGCTCCATTTTTATGACCATGAGAGACAATCAGGGACAAGGCGAAGAGTATAGGTTAAATAAAAAAAAGCATTGAAAAATAAATGCTTTTTGTGGTTTATGGGGAGCCTGTGATAGGCTATATAAATCTGGTGCCGAGGAGAGGACTTGAACCCCCACGGTGTTTCCACCACTAGTACCTGAAACTAGCGCGTCTACCAATTCCGCCACCTCGGCATATCAGGAGGGCCGGTAAAGCGCGCACTTTACTCTACCGCGACTTATTTTTCAATGACAAGGAAATCCAGAAACACCCAATCTCGCCCTGACCCTTACGCCCGGCGCGAAGCGGAGAAGTACGAACACCCCATCCCCAGCCGCGAGTTTATCCTGCAATGCCTCGCCGCACGCGCCATGCCGCTCGGCCCGGAGCAGATCGCCCGCGATCTTGGCATTCGAAGCGAGCGCGATCGGGACGCCTTGAGCCGCCGCCTCAAGGCCATGGAGCGCGATGGCCAGCTGGTCCGCAACCGGCGCGGCGACTACGGCGTGGCCGCCAAGATGGACCTGGTGCGCGGGCGCGTCATCGGTCACCCCGACGGTTATGGATTTCTGGTCCCGGACGAGGGCGGCGAAGACGTGTTTCTCCCGGCGCACCAGATGCGCGCCCTGCTGCACGGCGACCGCGCGGTGGTGAGCGTGACCGGTATAGACCGGCGCGGCCGGCGCGAGGGTGCGGTGGTGGAGGTGCTGGAGCGCAATACTGCGCGCGTGGTGGGCCGGTTTTATCTGGAGCGCGGCGTGGGCTTTGTCACGCCCGACAACAAGCGCATCAGCCAGGACATCATCCTACCGGCCGATGAACAGGGGCTGGCGCGGCACGGGCAGATCGTGGTGGCCGAGATCGTGGCCCAGCCCAGCACGCGCGCGCAACCGGTGGGCAGGGTGGTGGAAATCCTGGGCGCACACATGGCGCCGGGTATGGAGATAGACGTGGCGATCCGCGCCCACAATCTGCCGTACCTGTGGCCGGCCGAGGTAGAACAGGAAATCGCCGTCCTGGCGCCGGAGGTGCCGGAACACGCCAAACGCGCGCGCCAGGACATCCGCGCGCTGCCGCTGGTCACCATAGACGGTGCGGATGCGCGCGACTTCGATGACGCGGTGTTTTGCGAGCGGCTCGGCAAGCATTGGCGTTTGCTGGTGGCTATCGCGGATGTGTCGTCCTATGTGCGGCCCGTTACGGCGCTCGATGAGGAGGCGCGGAGGCGCGGCAACTCGGTGTATTTTCCGCAGCGCGTGATCCCCATGCTGCCGGAGGCGCTCTCCAACGGATTGTGCTCGCTCAATCCGCACGTGGATCGCCTGTGCATGGTATGCGAGATGGAAATAGACGCCGCGGGACGGATAAAAATGCACCGCTTTTTCGAAGGCGTGATGCGTTCGCACGCGCGGCTGACCTACGACGAGGTCGCCGCCATGCTGGTCGAGGGCGACGCGGCGCTGTGCGCCAACTATTCCTCGTTGTTGCCGCACCTGCGTGAACTCTACGCGTTGTATCAGGCGTTGCGCACGGCGCGTGAGAGGCGCGGCGCGATAGACTTTGAAACCACCGAGACGCGCATCGTGTTCGGCGCCGAGCGCAAGATCGAGAAAATCATGCCCGTGACGCGCAACGACGCGCACAAGCTGATCGAAGAGTGCATGATCTCCGCCAACGTGTGCGCGGGGGAGTTTTTACTGCAACACGACATGCCGGGGTTGTACCGCGTACACCAGGGTCCCGATGAACAGAAGCTCGCGGACCTGCGCGCCTTTCTCGGCGAGCTGGGCCTGAGCCTGGGCGGAGGCGGGCAACCTGAGCCCAGGCACTACGCGAAATTGCTCGCCAGCGTGCGCGAGCGTCCCGACGCGCATCTGATTCAAACCGTGCTGCTGCGCAGCCTGGCCCAGGCGGTGTACAGCCCGGTGAACAGCGGCCACTTCGGCCTCGCCCTGGAGAGCTACGCCCACTTTACCTCGCCCATACGGCGCTACCCCGATCTCGTCGTGCACCGCGCCATCCGCCACAAGCTCGCGGGCAAGCCGGTGGAGAAATTCGCGCATGATCCGGCCACGCTGCACACGGTTGGGGAGCACTGCTCGATGAGCGAGCGCCGCGCCGACGACGCTACGCGCGACGCCGTCACCTGGCTCAAGTGCGAGTACATGATGGACAAGATCGGCGAGGTCTTCGAGGGCATCGTAACCGGCGTGACCAGCTTCGGCCTGTTCGTGGAGCTCAAGGACATCTACGTGGAAGGGCTGGTGCACGTGACTTCGCTCCCCAGCGATTATTACCACTTTGATCCCGTCCATTACCGGCTGGCGGGCGAACGCACCCGCACCGTGTATCGTCTGGGCGACAAGGTGCGGGTCAAGGTGATGCGCGTTGATCTGGACGATAAAAAGATAGACTTTGAAATCGCTGAGGGGCGGAAAGGCGGCAAGACCGGGAAAAAGCGCAAACGGCGCTGACGCCTATGTCCGAACGCATTATCATCTACGGCCTGCACGCGATCTCCGCCGCGCTCGCGCATGGACGGAATAAACCGATCGAGCTGTGGGTGGATGCGGCGCGGCGCGATGCGCGCATGCGGACGCTGATTCAATCCGCGCGTGAGGCCGGCGTGCCGGTGCGCCAGGTGGCGCAGGGCGAGCTGGATAAAACCGTGCCCGGTGCGCGTCATCAGGGCGTGCTGGCGTTTTGCAACAGCCGGCCCGCCTACAGCGAACACGACCTTCCCTTCCTGCTCGAAAAATTCGCCGAACCCGCGCTGCTCCTGGTGCTGGATGGCGTACAGGACCCGCACAATGTGGGCGCCTGCCTGCGCAGCGCCGACGCCGCGGGGGCGCACGCGGTGATCGTGCCTCGCGCCCGCGCCGCGGGCCTCACCCCGGTGGCGAGCAAGGTGGCGAGCGGCGCGGCCGAGACTGTGCCGTTCATTCAGGTTACCAACCTCGCGCGCACCCTGCGCGGTCTGAAAGACGCCGGCCTCTGGCTGATCGGCGCCGACGGCGAGGCCGAGGCCTCGCTCTATGACGCCGATCTGCGCCTTCCGCTGGCGCTTGTCCTCGGCGCCGAAGGCAAAGGCATGCGCCGCCTCACGCGCGAACACTGCGACGCGCTGGTGCGCATTCCCATGCGCGGCACGGTGCAAAGCCTGAACGTGTCGGTGGCCGCCGCGGTGTGCCTGTTCGAGGCCGCGCGCCAGCGCGGCTGAGAACCGTTCCCTGCGGCGCTTTTCTTGCAGCAGATTTTCAGTTAAAATGTTTAAACTAGATGTCAATCCTTGCCTCACCGCCCGGGCGGGAGGCTTTATGGCCATAAGGAAAGTTAATGCGACACTATGAAATCGTGTTTCTGGTCCACCCTGACCAGAGCGAGCAGGTGCCCGCCATGATCGAGCGCTACCGCGCCATGATCGAGGGCAAAGGCGGGCGCATCCACCGCCTCGAAGACTGGGGCCGGCGTCCGCTGGCCTATCCCATCCATAAAGTCTACAAGGCGCACTACGTGCTGATGAACATCGAGTGCGGCCAGGAAAGCCTGAGTGAGCTGACCAGCGCGTTCCGCTTCAACGACGCCGTGATCCGTAACCTGGTGATTAATTGCGAGCGCGCGATCACCGAGCCCTCCGCCATGCTCAAGGCCAAGGATGAGCGCGACCGTACCCGGTCAGATGAGAGCGAAGAGACGGAAGGGATCGGGATCGAGAGGGTGGATGAAGAGCCGGCTGAGGCCGCGCAGGCTCAGGGAGGCTGACATGTCACGTTTTTTCCGGCGCAGGAAATATTGCCGCTTCACCGCGGAAGGCATCAAGGAGGTTGATTACAAGGACCTCGCGATTCTGAAAAATTACGTCGGCGAGACCGGCAAGATCGTGCCGTGCCGCATCACCGGCACCAAGTCGCGCTACCAGCGACAGCTCAACAAGGCCATCAAGCGCGCGCGCTTCCTGGCCTTGCTGCCCTACTCTGACTCGCACTAAGCGCGTGAACGATTGAGGATTGGATCATGGACGTCATTTTATTGGAAAAGGTGCATAACCTGGGCAACCTCGGCGACAAGGTTTCCGTGCGGCCCGGCTACGGCAGAAATTATCTCATCCCGCGCGGCAAGGCCGCGCCCGCGACGGCGCAGAATCTGAAGAAGTTCGAGCAGCGGCGCGCGGAACTGGAGCAGGCGGCCGGGGAGGCGCTGGAGGCGGCTAAGCAGCGCGCCGAGGCGTTGCGCGCCTTGGGCAAGGTGACGATCACCGCCAAGGCGGGCGAGGAAGGCAAGCTGTTCGGGTCGGTGGGCACGGTGGACATTGCCGAGACGACCACCCGGGCCGGCGTCAGGATTGAAAAACAGGAAGTGCGTTTGCCCGCCGGCCCGCTGCGTATGGTGGGTGAATATGAAGTTGGCATTCATCTGCACCCCGATGTCAATGTGCAGATCACAGTAGTGATCGCGCCTGAGGCGTAGCGTAACGCGTCGTTAGCATCGCGGGGCCCTGCACGACGCGTGTCCCACGCCCCAAGCTGGAAAGGAGACGCATGCAAGAGTTGGTCTATTCGCTTGCGCGAGACCTTGACGCCGAAACCGCGCAGCTCAAGACGCCGCCTCATTCCATTGAGGCCGAGCAGTCGGTGCTGGGCGGCCTCATGCTCGACAACCGCGCCTGGGACGACATCGCGGACCTGGTGCGGGAAGAAGATTTCTACCGGCGCGATCATCGCCTCATCTTCCGCGCCATCTCCGATCTCGCCGAGCGCTCGCAGCCTTATGACGTGGTAACCCTTTCCGAGCGGTTCGACAGCCATCGGGAACTGGATAACGCGGGCGGTCTTGCCTATCTTGCCACCCTCGCTAAAAACACTCCCAGCGCGGCGAACATCAAAGCCTATGCCGCAATCGTGCGCGAGCGTTCCATCCTGCGCCAGCTTATCCGCATCGGCACCGACATCGCCGCCCAGGCCTATCAGCCGGAAGGGCGCAACAGCGCCGAACTGCTGGAACAGGCGGAACGCCTGATATTCGGCATCGCCGAAGGCAGCGCACGCGGCCGACGCAGCTACAGCGCGATCAAAGACCTGCTGGTGCGCGTGGTGGACCGCATAGACACGCTCTCGCAGCAGGGTGGCGCGCTCACCGGCGTGTCCTCCGGTTTTACCGACATAGACGAGATGACGGCGGGGCTGCAAAACACCGACCTCATTATCATCGCGGGACGGCCCTCGATGGGCAAGACCAGCTTCGCCATGAACATCGCCGAACACGCGGCGATCAAGGAGAAAACACCCGTCGTCGTGTTCAGCATGGAAATGTCGGCGGAACAGCTCACCATGCGCATGATGTCCTCGCTTGGACGCATAGACCAGCATAAGGTGCGCACCGGCAGGCTGGATGACGACGACTGGCCGCGGCTGACTTCTTCCGTGAACATCCTCGACCAGACCTCGATCTTCATAGACGACACGCCCGCACTGTCGCCCGGCGACCTGCGCGCGCGCGCGCGGCGACTGAAGCGCGAGCACAGCATCGGCATGGTGGTGGTGGATTACCTCCAACTTATGCAGGTGCCGGGCACGCAGGAAACGCGCACCAACGAAATTTCCGAGATTTCGCGCTCGCTCAAGGCCCTGGCCAAGGAGTTGCAGGTACCCGTGGTCGCGCTGTCACAGCTGAATCGCAATCTGGAACAGCGTCCCAACAAGCGCCCGGTGATGTCCGACCTGCGTGAGTCCGGCAGCATCGAGCAGGATGCCGACGTCATCATGTTCATCTACCGCGACGAGGTTTATAACGAAGACAGCAAGGATAAGGGCATCGCGGAGATCGCCATCGCCAAGCAGCGCAACGGTCCCACCGGCACGGTGCGCCTCACCTTCCTTGGTCAGTACACGCGTTTCGAGAATTACATTCCCAACGTCTATCCATAACAGCATGCGAGGGATTGCATGACGCCGCTGGTGCAGGCGCGCATTGATCTCGGCGCCCTGCGCCACAATCTCGCGTGCGCGCGCGCGGCGGCGCCGCGCGCCAGGGTGATGGCCGTCATCAAGGCCGACGCATACGGCCACGGCATGTTACGCGTGGCGCGCGCGCTGCACGACGCCGACGCCTTCGGCGTGGCGCGGGTGGAGGAGGCCTTGAACCTGCGCGCAGCGGGCGTCACCCAACCCATTGTTTTGCTGGAAGGCGTGCTCGACGCCGCGCAACTCTCCGCCGCCGCACATCGGGATCTGAGCCTCGTGCTGCATCATGCCTTTCAGGTGGATCTGATCGAACACGCGCCGGAAAATCTGCCGCCGGTGAAGGTGTGGGTGAAGCTCGACAGCGGTATGCACCGTCTGGGGTTTGTACCCGCGGAGATCCCGCGCGTCGTGCAGCGCCTGCGGCGTTCAAAAAAGATCATCAGCCCGCTGCGCTTTATGACTCATCTGGCCAACGCCGATGATCGCAACGACCGGACCACCCTGCGTCAACTGGAGGTTTTCCAATCGGCGCTGGCGGGCATCGAGGGCGAGCGCTCCATCGCCAACTCGGCAGGGATCATGGGCTGGCCGCAAACCCACGCCGACTGGGTGCGCCCCGGCATCATGCTGTACGGCGTCTCGCCGTTTTTGTATGACGGCGCCGAGGCGCACGGCCTGCGCCCGGTGATGACGCTGAGCACGCGCCTCATCGCGCTGCGCCGGAATAAAAAAGGCGACGCCATCGGCTACGGCGGCAGTTACGTCTGTCCGCGCGACATGCTTACCGGCGTGGCCGCCATCGGCTACGGCGACGGTTATCCGCGTCATGCGCAAACGGGCACGCCGGTGCTGGTGAACGGCCGGCGTGCGCCGCTGATCGGGCGGGTTTCGATGGACATGATTACGGTGGATTTGAGCGCGCAGCCAGAGGCCAGGATAGGCGACCCGGTGGTGTTGTGGGGCGATGGCCTGGCGGTGGAGGAGGTGGCGCGCTGTGCTTCCACTATAGCCTATGAGCTGCTGTGCGGCGTGGCGCGCCGGGTGGCGTTTG
The DNA here is from genome assembly GCA_041695325.1 of Pseudomonadota bacterium. Classification (GTDB taxonomy): domain Bacteria; phylum Pseudomonadota; class Gammaproteobacteria; order SURF-13; family SURF-13; genus SURF-13. The sequence goes on along the minus strand of JBGFRC010000020.1, from coordinate 24,356 downwards.
TCGAATAAAATGGCCAGGGATAAACTGCTCTATAGCTGCAACGCCTGCGGCGCGCAAAGCCCCAAGTGGGCGGGGCAGTGTCCGGACTGCGGCGCGTGGAACACGCTCACCGAGACGTTGGTCGCAGGCGACACCGGTCGCCGCGCGCGTTATGCGCAGCAGGGTGATGCGCCCCGCATAGTCGAGATGGCCGAGGTGCCGCATCAGGACGAGGCGCGGCTCGCCACCGGCGTGGCCGAGCTGGATCGCGTGCTGGGCGGCGGATTGGTGGCCGGTTCAGTGGTGCTGATCGGAGGCGACCCCGGCATCGGCAAGTCCACGCTGTTGCTGCAAACGCTGGCGGCCTTAAATGAGCGCTTGCCGGCGCTTTATGTCACCGGTGAAGAGTCGCTGCAGCAAGTCAGCGTGCGCGCGCAGCGCCTGGGGCTGCCGGACAGGGAGTTGCGTCTGCTGGCCGAGACCCAGGTGGAGCGCATAGTGGAAGCGGCGGCGCGCGAACAGCCGCGCGTGATGGTGATAGATTCGATTCAGACCTTGTACACCGATTTGCTGCAGTCCGCGCCGGGCTCGGTGGCGCAGGTGCGCGAAAGCGCCGCACAACTGGTGCGTTACGCCAAGCACGCGCACTGCGCCCTGTTTCTGGTGGGACACGTCACCAAGGAAGGTACGCTCGCCGGGCCGCGCGTGCTGGAGCACATGGTGGACACCGTGCTGTACTTCGAAGGCGACGGCGGCAGCACGTTTCGTTTGATACGCGCGGTGAAGAACCGTTTCGGCGCGGTGAACGAGCTCGGCGTGTTCGCCATGACCGACAAGGGGCTGCGCGAGGTGAGCAACCCGTCGGCGATTTTTCTGTCGCGCCACGAACAACCGGTGCCGGGTAGCGTCATCATGGTCACGCGCGAGGGCAGCCGGCCGCTCCTGGTGGAGGTGCAGGCGCTGGTGGATGAAAGCCAGGGCGCCAACCCGCGCCGCGTCACGCTGGGGCTGGATCAGAACCGGCTTGCCATGCTGCTCGCGGTGTTGCACCGCCACAGCGGCGTGGCCATGTACAACCAGGATGTGTATGTGAACGTGGTGGGCGGGGTGCGGGTGAACGAGACCGCCGCCGATCTCGCTGTATTGCTGGCGGCGCTGTCCAGTTTACGCAACCGCCCCCTGCCGTCCGATCTGGTGGTGTTTGGCGAGGTGGGTTTGGCGGGCGAGATCCGCCCGGTGCAGAGCGGCGAGCCTCGCCTGCGCGAGGCGCTGAAGCACGGCTTCAAGCGCGCCGTCGTGCCCAAGGCCAATGCGCCCAAGTCGGGCTTCAAGGGAATGGAGATTATGGCCGTGCAGCGGCTGAGTGAGGCGCTGGAGGTGTTGCGCTGATTATTGTAACGGCCGCTATCCCAGCAGGCCTAGCTCACGCTGCAACCGCTGCGGATCGCCGAGATTGAGTTCCACCAGACGTTTTAAGTGGCTGATGCTGTCGAGGTCAATATGGTCGCAATGCAGCCCCAGGCGCGTGGCCGAGGCATGCGCCAGCGAGACCTGCATGCTGATTTGGCTGTCGCCGTCCAGGTTTAATGTCAGGATAAAGCGGTCGCCGGGTTGGCCGCGCCAGCCGGAGGGGCGCTCCATGAGCGCGCCCCTGAGCGAGATGTCGAGCAACGCGCCGTCCCAGCATCCGGCGCCGCTCGACAAACTGGCTATGCCGGTAAAACGGATGCGCGTGTGACGGCGTTGTTCAGTGGCTGCGTCGGGCTGTTTCATGATCCGCCCCTTGTGCTGGATTGCTGATGATAACATAAACCGGCATGTTGATTGCCTGCAACTCAGAGACCGGCGCCGATGTTTAAATAGGTTTTTAAAATATAGGAAACAAACTGCCATATCGCCAGCAGGCCGCCCACCACCCCCGCCGCTATCATCAGGCTCAATATCAGCATGGGAAGCGTGGCTGTCGCCTGAGAGACGGTTCCACTGATTTTGCCTCTCAGAATAAACCCGATTATCCAGTCAAGCAGCACGTAAAAGGGTATGCTTAGCACAACGATAATGGCCCAGTCCTGCCAGGCGTCGGGCCAGTTCGGATAGATATAGACGGCCAGGCCGGCGTAGAACACCACCGCCAGCAGGAACCGGTAACTGATCCCGAATTTTATCCGTCTTGGTTTTTGCTCTTTAGCAGGTGCGCTCATATTTCGAATCATTTTATTTAACGGATCTCCCTCTTGTCACATAACTGTCACATTATTTCGGGGGCTATGGGGTTACCATACCGAAAGAAAAAAGGAAAGAGAACTGCGAGCGCGGAACGATGCCAGAGGTCATTTCACTCAGGGCGCACCGGGAGTCGCATGATACCCGGAACCATGGGTATCACGCGACTCCCGCGGTGCCGGAAATCCGGGCGATCCATACCACGGTGCCCGGCCGGGCACGCTATCACGTTGACCGGCTGTACCGCTCGGAAACCCTCAAACAACGCATCGAGGCCGGCCTCGGTCAACGCGACGGCGTCCTCTCGGTCTCGGCCAACGTTCTCACCGGCAACGTTCTGATCGTTTTCGAACGTGACCGGGGCCACGAGCGGATCGCGTTCCTGCTGCGCGTTGTCGTGGCCGCGGCAGCGGGCGCGGCCGGCATGGATTCCCGCCCCAAGCCGGCGCGGCAATCCACGCCGGACCGGGAGCCGTCAGCCTGGCGCCGACGGCTGGGCGGTCTGGTCGGTGCACGGCCGGTTCCGGAGATCCATCCCTGGCACCGGCTCTCGGCGGAGCAAACGCTCGCCGCGCTCGGCACGACGCGCGCCGGCCTCAGCGCCGTGCTGGCCGCGGAACGCCTGGCGCGCGCCGGCCCCAACCTGCTGCCGCAGGCGACCCCGCGCTCTCCCCTGGACATGTTCTTGGGACAGTTCCAGTCGCTGCCGGTCGCGCTGCTCGGCGTCTCGGCGCTGGTCTCACTCGCCACCGGCGCCGCCGCCGAGGCCGCCGTCATCTTCGGCGTGGTGCTGATCAACGCGGCCATCGGCTACGCTACCGAATCGCAGGCGGAAAAAACCATCAAGTCCCTGACTGGGCCGATGCATCCCTCCACGCTGGTGATACGCGACGGCACGCTACAAAACACCGCCATCGAGACCATCGTGGCCGGCGACGTGCTGGCGCTGGCGCCGGGCAGCTACATCGCGGCCGACGCGCGCCTGCTCGAGGCGCGCCACCTGAGCGTGGACGAGTCGAGCCTGACGGGCGAGAGCCTGCCGGCGACCAAGCACCCGGCGCCGCTGGCGACGGAAAACGTCCCGCTCGCCGACCGCGTCAACATGGTCTTCATGGGCACGCGCGTGACCGGCGGCCAGGGCCTCGCGGTGGTGGTGGCGACCGGGCCCGCGAGCGAGATCGGACGCATCCAGGCGCTCGTGGGCGAGGCGCAGTCACCCGACACGCCGATGGAGCGGCAGTTGCGCACACTCGGCAACCAGATGGTACTCGCCTCGGTGGCCGTGTGCGCCGGGGTGTTCGTCGTCGGCCTGTTGCGCGGCTATGGGTTGCTGCCGATGCTGAAGACGGCGATCTCGCTCGCGGTGGCGGCGGTGCCCGAGGGCCTGCCCACCGTTGCGACCACGACGCTGGCGCTGGGCATCGGCCGGATGCGGAGCCGGAAGGTCCTGATCCGCCAACTCGAGGCGGTGGAAACCCTCGGCGCGGTGCAGGTGATCTGTCTCGACAAGACCGGCACGCTTACCCTGAATCGCATGTCGGTCGTGGCGCTGCACACCAGCATGGATCGGATCGCCGTATCGAACGGCCGCCTGCTGGTCGCGGGAAAACCGGTCAATCCGCGCGAACACGAGGACCTGCTGCGCCTCATCCACGTGGCGGTGTTGTGCAACGAGACCGAGATCGTCGGCGACGGCGAAGCACGGCTACTGAACGGCACGGCGACCGAAAACGCCCTGGTGTACCTGGCGCTGGCCGCCGGCATCGACGTCGCGGCGTTGCGCGCACGCCATCCGCGGCTGCGCCTGGATTACCGGGCGGAGAACCGGCTGTACATGAGCAGCGTGCACGCCCTCGATGACGCGCGCCAGATGGTCGCGGTCAAGGGCAATCCCGCGGACGTGCTGGCGTTGTCGCGCTGGCATCTGCGCGACGGCGTCCGATCCGAGCTGACCGACGAGGCGCGCCGGGAAATCCTGAGGGCGAACGAACACATGGCCGCGGACGCCCTGCGCGTGCTCGGCCTGGCGTACGCCGTGGGTCCGGACGAGGGCGCGGCGCTCGACAGTGACCTCGTGTGGCTCGGACTGGTGGGCATGGCCGATCCGGTGCGCCCGGGCGTGCCGGCGCTGATCGCGGAGTTCCACCGCGCCGGCATCGACACCGTCATGATCACCGGCGACCAGAGTCCGACCGCGCACGCCGTCGGGCGCGCGCTGCGTCTGAGCGGCAACGATCGCCTTGAAATCATCGACTCGACGCATCTCGAGGAAGTCGATCGCGAGGTGCTCAAGGGAATCGCGCAGCGCGTGCACGTGTTCGCGCGCGTCAGCCCAGCGCACAAGCTCCGGATCGTGCAGGCGCTGCAGAGCGCCGGCCGGGTCGTGGCCATGACCGGCGACGGCATCAACGACGGGCCCGCGCTCAAGGCTGCCGACATCGGCATCGCCATGGGCCGGGCCGGGACCGACGTGGCGCGCAGCGTGGCCGACGTGGTACTTGAGGACGACGAGCTCGAAACCCTGATCGTGGCGGTGTCGCAGGGACGGACGATCTACGCCAACATCCGCAAGTCGATCCATTTCCTGCTGTCCACCAACCTGAGCGAGATCGGCGTGATGTTCCTCTCGATCGCGGCCGGCCTGGGGCAGCCGCTCAACCCGATGCAGCTGCTGTGGATCAACCTGATCACGGACATCTTTCCGGCCCTGGCACTGGCGCTGGAACCGCCGGAACCGGACGTGCTGCGGCGCCCGCCGCGCGACCCCGGGGCGCCGATCGTGTCGGGCGCGGACTTCAAGCGGCTCGGCTTCGAGTCCGCCATGCTCAGCGCCGGCGCACTCGCCACCTACAGCTACGGCCTGGCCCGCTACGGCGCCGGCCCGCGGGCCGGCGCGCTGGCGTTCATGGGCTTGACCAGCGCGCAGCTGCTGCACGCGCTCAGCTGCCGCTCCGAACGCTACGGCCTGTTCAGCCGCGAACGCCTGCCGCCGAATCCCTATCTCGCCGCGGCCATCGGCGGCTCGCTCGCGATCCAGGCCGGCGCGCTCCTGATCCCCGGCCTGCGCCAGCTGCTCGGCATCGGGCCGATCGGACTCGCCGACGCCGTGGTCATCGGCGCCGGCGCCGTCGTGCCATTCCTTATTAATGAGTCAACGAAATCCATGATGGCGGCTTCCGCCGGCCAAGGCGCGACGCCGTCGGCAACGCCTGCGGTGGCAGGAGGTGCATACCCGTGAAACAGGATTACGTCTTTGTCTCCGAATCCGTCACCGAGGGCCACCCGGACAAGCTCTGCGACCAGATCAGCGACGCGGTGATCGACGAATTCCTGCGCGAGGACCCGTGCACGCGCGCCATCGTCGAATGCGCCGTCGCGACCGGCGTGGTGTTCATCGCGGCGCGCTACTGCTCCCGGGCCGCCGTCGACATCCCGCACGTCGCGCGCCAGGTGATCGGCCAGGCGGGTTACGACGGCAAGGACTTCAACGCCAGGACCAGCAGCATCGTGACGAGCTTCACCGAGCTGCACAAGGAGGAGCGCGCCGCGGACGAGCGCGACATGGACGAGGCGGCGCTCGATTTGGTCACGGCCGGAAACCAGGCGACCGTCTTCGGATTCGCCTGCCGCCAAACGGCGGCGTTCCTGCCGCTGCCGATCTGGCTGGCGCACAAGCTCGCGCGCCGCCTGAATCTCGTGCGACTGACGCGGCAACTGCCCTATCTGCGGCCGGACGCCAAGACCCAGGTCGGCGTGGAATTCCGCCGCCGCCGCCCGGCGCGGATTCATTCGATCACCCTGCTGGTATCGCACTCGCCCGAGGGCGCGCCCGAACCCGCGCGCCTGCGCGAGGATCTGCGGACCGGCGTGATCGATCCGGTGTTCCTCGACGAGGAGATCCGTCCGGACGCGAAGACCATGCTGTTCGTCAATCCCAACGGCCCGATCAACCTGGGCGGGCCGTCGGTGCATGCCGGCCTCACCGGGCGCAAGAATGCCATCGACACCTACGGCGAATACTCGCGCCACAGCGGCGCCGCGCTCTCGGGCAAGGATCCATTGCGCATCGACCGCATCGGGGCGTACGCCGCGCGCTACGCCGCCAAGAATGCCGTGGCGGCGGGACTGGCCGAGGAATGCGAGGTGCAGCTCTCCTACACCATCGGCCTGTCGCGGCCGGCCAGCATCCAGGTCGAGACCTTCGGCACCGGCAAGATCAGCGATAGTGACATCTCCGCACGGCTGGAAAAAAATTTCGATTTTCGTCCCGCCGGCATCGTGCGCCAGTTCGATCTGCGGCGCCTGCCGGCAACCACGAAGGGCGGCTTCTATCGCAAGCTCGCGACGTACGGGCACGTCGGGAGGATGGACATCGGGTTGCCATGGGAGCGCACCGATAAGACCGATTTGCTCAGGTAACACGCCATTACAAGATTTATAAATTTATAAATGGAGAACCGCTATGGGTAACGGCACACTGTACGAGGACGACAAGGAGCTGGCCCTGCATCGCGGCGCGATTCACGACCTGTCGCGCGAGAGCGGGTTGCCGGAACAGGAAATCGGGATGATCTACGAACAGAACCTGGGGAATCTGAAGCGAACCGCGAAGGTGAAGGACTACCTGGTGGTACTGACCCGCCGGCTGGTGAAGGAGAGCCTGCGGCACCGGCACTAGGCCGGCGTCTGTTTTTCCTATCGAAGTACCGCGCTACAACAACGCTCCGATGAGCGCCCCGGCTGAACGCTCGATGGCCTTTTCGACCACCATGCCGAACAACGCCTTGCCGAGTTTGTCGCCGGTGCGCGCCGCCATGTCATGCCACTGCCCGTCCGCGTGCTGCACGGTTTCGGGATTGTAATAACCGTGCCGTTCCAGTAAGTCTAGAATCGTTTTCGGGTTGACTGCCTCGCGTTGGTACGTCAGCGTGACACTGCCCGTCACCGTGTTGGCACGCGTGGAGTGAATGCCTGGAATGGTCAGCAGCAATTGTTCCGCCGCCTTGGCGCGGAGCTCGTCGCGCTTGAGTTTCGGGGTGCGGATTCGCAAGCGCCCCGGCACATGGTGAATATAATGGCCCATGTTCGTGCCTCCTTGAGATATCGGCAAAATTACATTTACCAATGATCATGATAGGCGCTGAATATGACATTTCAGTGACGGGGAGATGGCAAACAAGTGACGCTAAAACATCAGCAACGTAACGACAACCTATCTCAAAATTAAACCCCCCTTAATGGGGGAGGGCTGGGGTGGGGGTGAGGGGTGTCATCAGGAAATACAGCAAAAAAGATTTTCTCCCCCTCCCGCGAGGGGAGGGGGTAATGATTTTGAGATAGGTCCGAGAAAAAATAGACGGGCAGGCTCAAGGCGTCGGCATGGGCGCGGTCATGCCGCGCCCATGCCGCGTTGCCGCAGACAGCGGCCTTGTTTCGGTTCGCTGCCTTAAGCTTCCTGGGTCTGCCCCGCCCGGGGCAGCGCTGCGCCTGCGACCTGTTTCACGCCACCGACCACGCTAAGCAATACATCGCGCACGGCATTGACCGCGGTATTGCCGATGACGCCCGCGGCTTCGATGGCGCCCGTGGCGGCGCTCTTGCCGATCTCGAGTACGTTGCCGCCGGTTTCGACGCCGGCCTCGAGCATGCCGTCGACGGCGCGCTTGGCCACCATGCCGACGTCGGCGCCGACCTCGGCCGCGCCTTTGACCGCGGCCCCGGCGGTTTCCTTCGCCGCGCTGATCACGTCGCCGCCGACGTCAGAAACGCCCATGATCACGCCCTTGGCCACGCTCTTGGCGCACAGCACCAGACCATTACCGACCTCGTCGGCGGCCCGAAACGCGCCTTTCATCACGTCCTGGGTGACGGTGATGCCTTGCGTGACGACGTCACCTCCGGCGCGCAGGCCGTTGGACACCGTGTTGCGCACCAGGCTGACGATCTCGGCCTCGATTTCGTTTATTCCCTTGAGGCTCGATACGATGCCCTGCTTGACAGTAAGACCGGCGCGGCTTAGCGATTCGGCGGTGTCCGTCCGCCCGGCGGTTTGAGTGGTTTCGGTATTCATGGCTTTGCTCCTTTGCGATTTATCTTTTTTTACGGTTGCGGTTTTTGCGCCCCTGGTGCCCGTTGGCGTTTCCCTCTTTCTCGGCACGTTCATGGCCATCCTCCGCCGGTATATTCGAAACGGCGAACCTCGAGTCCTTGCCGGCCGCGGCGCGCGTCATCAACAACAGGCCTGCGGCGTACCACAGCAGGGTCGAGGCCGAGCTGAGTACATGGCCCTTCTGCCACTGCACAACCGCGCCCGTCACCAGGGCGCCAAAGGCCAGTGCGCCCAGATCGACCGCGCCGCCGCTCCAGGCCTTCAGCTGCCGGTTCAGGCCGTCGAACCCCGCCGCCAGTTCCTGAGTGACGGTCATCGGCGGCGCTTCGCTCTCGGTCAGCAGGAACAGGTTCTGCTCCTGCGCAAACCGCCGCAGTGTGTCACTGCCCGGTGCGGGAACGAGCAGGATGCCGGCGGTCGCCGGATTGGCTTCGACTCGCTCCACCCCCGGACAGCGCAGCAGTCGTTGCGCTGCATCCCGGAAGTACGCCTCCTGCCCGCGCTGCGCAGGAATGCGAATCCGCGCTCGTCCCGGCGCCCGGTGGCTGACATGCGCCACCGGCAGCATCAATGAACGTCCGGCGACGGTCCTGGTGCTGCGGGCGGCGCCGCGCCTTCGCCCGCGGCCAGACCGGACAGATGTTCGTGTTCGATCTCGGAACGAGCCTCGGCGACCAGGTCTTCCACCACCTCGCTCATTTCGGCGAAGGACTCGCGTCCCTTCTCGTAAACGATGAGCCCGCTCTTGATAATTGCCTTTGCGACCGGCTTGGCGGCGCGCGCCACCACGGGAAGCACGATCGGTATCAACACCGCGGCGGCCACGCCGAGCGCCAGCGTCACGACAAGATTGCCTTTGAAAATATCCTGAAGAGCCATGTTATTCACCCCGGAACTTTGTAATACCATACCGACATCGATGAAAATCAACTAACCGGTTTTTCCGCGGCGATCATCGTCCACGAGAAACATGATCTTTGCATTGACGACCATCAAAAAATCCTGACCACCTGCGAAAACTATACGACAAAAATATTACATTATTGTGACAATAACCTCGAATGTCACTTAAGGAAGCTCTGAATAATTCCATCCAGGAATTATCAGAGCACGAAAAGCAAAAATGTGGCCATAAGATTTCTTATGGTGCTTTTCTTCATTTTTCAATTACTTGCGTAATCGAAAAATGGCGGCACGTCCATGTGCCGCAGGAAACTCTGATTAAATCAGAGTTTCCTTAAAGAAAGGGTACCGCCTATTTCAGAAGACTAAAGACCGAGGGCTGGGGGAAGGCTAGCATGGGCGCGCCATGCGTTCCATTACGACTCCATGACCAGCCCGGCGCGCTCAGGCGCGCACTCCGGCAGCAGCGCGCGCGCAATCATCCCATACCAGCCGAGATCATCGCCCTTGTACGGTAACACGCCGGACACGAATAAAAACCGGCACGCGCGGGTGAGGGCCACGTAGAGCAGATTGGCTTCTTCGCATTGTTCGGCGCGTTCGTGTTGTTCGAGCAGGCCGCGCGTCACGCTGTCTTGGGCGGACTTTTGGCCGGTGAGCAGGAAATGCGCCGGCCGGGGCGCGCCAGATGGCCAGTCAATCAACGCGCGGTAGGGGCGCGCGCCGTGTGACGGTATGGCGGCGTCGGCCAGAAACACCGCCGGCGCCTCCAACCCCTTGGCGGCGTGTATGGTCATGATGCGCACCTGCCGGCCGCTGTCCGACGTCGTGGCGTCCGGTTGCAGCGTGCGCAGGCGTTCGCGAAACTGCATCAGACTGGGATAGCGGCCTTGGTCTAAGTCCAGGGCAAGCTCGATGAAACGCGTCAGATTATGTCGCACCCGGGTTTGCAGGTGCGCCGGAAACGCGGCCGCGTAACGTGCCGTCACCTCGGCTTGGTGGTAAATGCGATCCAGCAGATCATGCACCGGGATGTGCTGCGCCAGTGCGCACCAGCGGTTCAGCATGGCATGCGCGCGCGCCAGCGCGCTGCCGGAGTCCAGCACAGGAGCCATCTCGGCCAGGCGCTCACTCCAGGGAGTACGATCCTTCTTGAACGCCGCGATGCGCATCAGCTCTTCGTCGTCGCAATCAAACAATGGAGAGCGCAGCACCTGGGCCAGGGCCAGATTGTCATAAGGCGAAATCAGCGCGTCGAGCAGGGCGCTCATGTCCATGATTTCCAGACTGCGTGAAAACTCGTTTGCGGACGCGCCTTGATACGGGATGGCCGCTTCTCGCAGGGCGTGTTCATAAACGTGCGCGTGGGTGCGGTTGCGCAGCAACAGGATGATGTCGCCGTATTCCAGGGGGGGGTTCGCGCCGGGGAAGACGCCGTTCCTTAAAGACAGGATGCGCTGTGCGATGGCGCGCGCCTCCAGCAGACGGCGCCGGTCCTGGCGCGACAGACGCGGTTGCCGCAGAGGGTCGCGTAACTCCGGAGCCGGAGCGGGGGCCTTTTCCTCCGGGTCTGCAAATAGTGGCAGGATTTCCACCCGCCCGGTCAACTCCTGCCGGTGAGTCGCGTGGTGATGGAAGCCGGGCAGCCGCTCGCGCAGCTCGTCCGCGCCGAAAACGCGATTGAGAAAGTTCACGATGGTGGGGGCTGCGCGCCACGATTTTTCAAGGCGCACGCTGTGCGCTTGCAGCGTATTCTCCAGCCAGTCCTTCGCGGTGTGCAGCAGGCGCGCGTCCGCGCGCCGGAAACGATAGATGGATTGCTTGCTGTCGCCCACCAGAAATACGCTGCGCAAGTGCGCCTTTTCGCCCGCGGCGAACTCTTGCAGCATGGGCAGTAAAAAGCGCCACTGGGTGGGATTGGTGTCCTGGAATTCGTCAATCAGCAAATGATCTATGCGCTGGTCCAGCTTGTATTGCACCCACAGCGCATGATCGGAGTTGTTCAACAATTGATAGGCCTTCCACTCCAGGTCCTGAAAATCCAGCGCCCGCTGCGCTTCCTTGAGCGCCTGGTAACGCTGCAACCAGCGCTCGCCCGCGAGCAGCCAGGCGCGCGACCCGGCATAGGTTGCCTGGCGCGCCTGCACGTCCATCAGATCGCGCAGTTTTTCGCACAGACTTTCATGCAGCGCGAGCAGGCGCACCTCTTCTTCCTCCCCCAGCGCCGCGCGCTGCGCCTTGCCGGACTTGCGTTTGCGCGCCGCGCCCTTCCCGGTAAAAAAAACCCGGCTGAGCACGTTCAGGCGCAGGGCTGGAGGCTGCGCTGAGTCGAGCGCATTGTTTAATAACGCAACCTGGGCTTGATTCTCCGCCGTGGGATGGCGCCTGAGCAGCTCCCCATAGGCCGCGACATCGGACAGCATGGTTGGGTCCAGAACATCGGCGGAAGCCGAAGGGCTGATGCCTAATTGTCCGGCGAGGCGCGCCGAGGCGTACGCGAGCACATCGCTCCTGCCCTCGGTATAGGCCCACCAATCGCTGCGGTGTTGCAGGAATTCATGCAGCGCGCCGCGCGCGCCGGCCAGGCCACCGCAGCAATCAAACAGCGTCTCCAGCGCCTGCGCCAGATCGCCGTTCGGAGCCGCGCCGGCCTCGCGCAGCAGCGCGTCATACGCGGCCTGCTCCAGCTCATCGGTTTGTTCGAGTAGTTCAAAACCGGGCGAGACGCCGGCCTCCAGCGGGAAACGGGTGAGCAACTCCTGGCAAAAGGAGTGAAAGGTGCACACGCGCACCGTGCCCTCACACAGCAATAGTGTTTCATACAGACGCTGCGCGCGCGCCGCCGTTTCCGCGTCGGGCGGCGCGCCGATCTCGCGCAGGCGTTCGGCAAGCTGAGGAGGATCGGCCGCGGCAAGCTGATACAGGCGCTCCTGTAAACGGGTTTGCATTTCCGCCGCCGCCTTGCGCGTGAAGGTAACGGCGAGGACGGCGTCGGGGCGCGCGCCGGCGAGCAGCAAGCGGATGATGCGCGTGACCAGCAGCCAGGTCTTGCCGGTGCCGGCCGAGGCCAGCACCGCGGCACTGTGCTCGGGCGCGGTGGCGCCGTGGGGTTCAAGCATGGTCCGCGCTCCAGACCTGTCTGCGGCACAAACCCTGCATGTCGCAGCGCGCGCAGATCCTGGCGTCGCCCCAGGCGGGCAGCGCCGCGCCCGCGCGCAGCGCCGCAATCAGAGTGACGAAGCGCGCCGCTACCCCTGCGCGCAAGCCGGCCAGCTCGTCATCCGTTACGCAGGCGCCGCTCTTCACGCCGTTTTTTTCCAGCAGCACGTATTCCGCGCGCGTGACCCGGTCTCCGGCGAGCCAGGTGTAAAACGGCAGTTGCACCGCTTCGCCGGCGATGACGTCTTGTTGTTTTGGCGCCGCGCCGGTCTTGTAGTCCACGATGGCGAGCTCATCGGCGCGCCGGTCCACGCGATCCAGGCGGCCGCTGAGCGTATAGGGCGGGCACAGATCAGTGCGCGTCAGTGTGACCTCCGCCGCATCGAAGCGCCAGCCGGCTTCGCGCGCGATCTGCCACTCGATATAGCCGGGAATGGCGGCGAGCCACTGATTAAGCCAGGCGCGATGGGCAAAGCCGGTCTTGAGGTCGGGGGCGAACAGTGTGCGGCTGATTTCTTCCAGCAACGTGATGGCCGCGGCGCGTGTGGCGGGGGTGATGGGCTGGGGGAACGGCCCGGTCAGACCGGCTGCGCCGTGGTGAAAGGCGTGCAGGATGCGGTGCACGCGCAGGCCGTAATCGGATTTTTCCATGTCTTCGCTCGCCTCCAGCGCGGGGGCAAGCGCAAGACAGCGCGCGGCGTGGAATTGATAAGGACAGTCCATCAACTGCTGATAGGCATGGGCGGAAAGAACGGCGGGCAGCAACTCCGCCCGGCAGGCGGGGCGCGGCATGGCGCGCGGCCGGGGCAGCGCATCGGTGACCGTGATCGCGCCGGCTTGCAGCAAGGCGTCGTCAAGACGGCCATCGTTCAGGGGAACAGAGTAGGCCAGCCGGTGAAAGCTTTGCAGCGCCTCCACCCACGGACTGGCCTGCTGCATCTCGCCGCGCCGTTGCCGGCAATAGGTGATGAGGACCCGGGGGGCGCTTTCCAGCGCGCGACGGAAATGGTAAAAACGCGCGGTCTTGAAATCGTGCGGCGTGGTCAATCCCAGCTGCGCGCGTACCGCGCTGTTGAAGAACGGCGCGCCCGGCGCGGCGCCGGGCAACTGAGCGTGGGTCGCCGCACCGATCACCAGCGCATCAAAGTGTTCCAATGTGGTTTGTTCCAAAGTGAGCAAGCTGACCTGGTTCGCCGCGTCGGAGGGTGTGAAATGGGCGCGCTCCAGCAGGTCCGCGAGCAGCCCGCGAAATTCCGGCCAGGCCAGCGGCAGGGTGCGTTGCGGCGTGGCCGCGCGCAATTGCTCCAGTTCGTTCAGCAACTGCTTGCCCGCCGCGTCATGTTCCAGCGCCGCCGTTATGCCGAGGCGCTGCATGCTTACGCGCAGCGCGTTGAGCAGGGTGTCGAGATAGTGTTTGCCTTGCAGCATGGAGAGCAGCGGCGCCGCCGCATGTTGTGTTTGATCGAGCAATCGCGCCGCTGCGGAATTCAATTCCGCCGCGCCCGACAAAACGGCGCGGTAACGCGCCGGGTCGTAAGTGACGCGGGCGGCCAATAGCTCCTGTTCCAGATGATAGACCGCATTGAGCAGGCTGCCGCGTTCCTGCTCCGGCAAGATAAAGGGAGAGCGCAGCAGATCGAAAAAGGGCGCATGGGCGAAATTCTGCTCCAGGCTTTGCAGCCAACGCTCCAGCGTGGCCGCGGCGCTGCTGGTGGACAGCGCCCAGCCCGCCCGGTCTTGCAACGCAATCCCGCTGCGCTCCAGCAGGGCGCGCACGCGCCGCGCCAGGCGGCGGTCTTCGCTGACGACGGCGATGCGCGTCTTGCCGTCGCACAGCCATGAACGCACCTGCCATTCCAGCGCGCGCGCTTCCTGTTCCGCGTCCTGCGCCGCATAGAGTTGCAGCCGGCCCGCCGCGGGGCTGCGTGGATGATGTTTTGCGAAATCACGCGCGCGTTGCGCCAGGCCTGAGCCGTTTTTGGCGTAAACAGAGGCGATGAATCGGGTGAAATCATCCGTGGGGACGGTTACCGACTGCTCCCCTTTCCCTGCGCCGAAATGCTGCAGCAGCGCGCGCAGCGGCGCGTCGGGATGATAGTCCTGCGCGCCGGTCTCCGGGTCAGGTGCGCCGTGAATTACTACTGATACCGGATGATTTTCGGTCAAAGCCAGAATGAAGGCCTGCTCCGCGGGCAGCAATTCATGAAATCCGGCAAGGTAAATTTGCGCGCCAGGCGGCGCATGCTGCGCCGCGGCGGCGAGTCTGGCAAGATAGGCGCGCGCGCTGTCCATCCTGTCCGAGGATTCCAGCTCTTCATGCCAGGCCCGCCACAAAGTGTGCAGCAGGCGCGCTTCCCCGCTCAGCCCGGCGGGCGGTTTCGTCTCGATACCATAGGCCTGCGCCAATTGTGCGGTGATCTTCTCCAGATCGCCGTCAAGCGCAACGCCGCGCAGGGTGATTTCGTCAAACAGGTCGAGCAGCTGCTCCGCCAGCGGCAAGGGATCCGCGGCGGCAAACAGCCCGGGATGCTCCTGCAAAAAGCGCAGCAGCAACAGGATGCGCGCGCGGCCGGCGAGAACTTTTTGCTTCAGGGGGACGCGGCGTTCCACCCAGCCGCGCAAGGTGTCGAGCTGAAGGTCTTGCGGAACCGGCAATCCCGCTCTTGCCGCCTCCTGCGCCAGTTTTTCGCGCAGCCGCTCCGCGGGCGCAAGATGGGGCAGAAAAACCAGCGTCGCGCCGGGATCAGAGGCATGTTGCTGGATGCGCGCGGCGAGCGCGGCAAAGGGGTCGGCGCCGTAGGGAACCGTGATCAGCGTGAGCCCGGTGAGCGCGGTCACGCGCGATTCCGCTCCACCACGCGCGGCGGGGTCAGCGTTCCAGATAGCGCAGCTTGTCCTTGACGCCGTCCCATTCTTTGGCGTCCGCGGGGGGTTCGCCCATCTCCGTGATCACCGGCCACTGCTTGGCAAGCTCGGCGTTGAGTTGAATGAACTGTCTTTGATCCTCCGGCACGGCGTCCTCGGCGAAAATGGCGTTGACCGGGCATTCGGGTTCGCACAAGGTGCAATCTATGCATTCGTCAGGATCAATGACCAGAAAGTTCGGGCCTTCATGGAAGCAATCCACCGGGCACACCTCCACGCAATCCATGTATTTGCAACGGATGCAATTTTCCGTTACTACAAAAGTCATTTTTATCCGCTCCTGCTTAAAGAATCCCGGCCCAGGCCGTGCCGTTAACGGTGCTATAATATCACTTTTCATTCGCCCGCTCATGTTGCACGACCTGCACAGCCACTCCACCGCCTCGGACGGCACCCTCACCCCGGCTGAACTTGTGGCGCGCGCCCACGCGCAAGGCGTGCAAGTGCTGGCGCTCACCGATCACGACAGTACCGAAGGGCTGGCCGAGGCGAGCGCCGCCGCGCAAACACTGGGCGTGCGTCTGGTGCCGGGGGTGGAAATCTCCGTCACCTGGCATGACAAGACGGTGCACATCATCGGCCTTCATATTGACGCGGCCCACGACGCTTTGCAGTGCGGTCTGGCGCGGTTGCGCGGCTTTCGTGACTGGCGCGCCGAAGAGATCGGCCGCCGCCTGGCCCAACACGGCATCGTCGAGGCCTACGCGGGCGCGCGCCGTTACGCCAGGGGCGGCATCGTCAGCCGCACCCATTTCGCGCGCTTTTTGGTAGAACAGGGGCGCGCACGCGCGGTGCGCGATGTCTATGCGCATTATCTCAACGAAGGCAAACCGGGCTACGTGGCTGGCGAGTGGGCGACGCTGGAGGAGGCCCTGGGCTGGATACACGGCGCGGGCGGACAGGCCGTGATTGCCCACCCGGCGCGTTATAAATTGAGCGAGGCGAAATTCGAGCTGTTGCTCGATGAATTCAAACGGCACGGTGGCGCCGGGATGGAAGTGCTGTCCGGCAGCCATACGCCGGATGATTGCGCGCGCATGGCGCGGCACGCCCGACGCCGTGGGTTGCTCGCCTCGCAAGGCACCGATTACCACGGCCCGGAGCATGCCTGGCTGGATCTCGGCAGGCTGCCCGCCATGCCTGAAGGCTGCGTGCCGGTGTGGGAGCATTGGTAGTAAGCGCCCATGCAGGTCTTCCACGTTCACCCCGATTATCCGCAGCCACGCCTGATCAAACAGGCGGTCGGGATCGTGCGTCAAGGCGGCGTGATCGCGTATCCCACCGATTCGAGTTACGCGCTGGGCTGTCACATCGGCGACAAGGCCGCCATGGAGCGCATGCGCCGCATCCGCAGGGTGGACGACAAGCACAATTTTACGCTGGTGTGCCGTGACTTGTCGGAGATCGCCACCTACGCCAAGGTGGACAATCCGGCGTACCGCTTGATGAAGTCGCTCACGCCGGGGCCGTACACCTTTATCCTGCAAGCCACACACGAGGTGCCGCGCCGCCTGCAAAACCCGAAGCGCAAGACCATCGGGGTGCGCGTGCCGCATCACGTGGTGGCGCAAAGTCTGTTGCAGGCGCTGGGCGAGCCGCTCATGAGCTGCACCTTGATCCTGCCCGACAGCGACACGCCACTCAGCGATCCCGATCTTATCCAAAGCGCGCTCAAGGGCCAGGTGGAGCTGCTGATAGACGGCGGACACTGCGGGGTGGAGCCGACCACGGTGGTGGATTTGACGCACGAGACGCCGCGGGTCACGCGCACGGGCAGGGGAGCAGCGCGTATCGCGCCCTTGTTGACTTAAAAATATATAATTAACATTAATAGTTAATTATATATATTTGATTATAAAAAAAATATTTAATATAAGCCCGGATTGGGATATACTTATTTGATGGACGACATGAGTACGCTGCAGCGCATCGCCGTGTGGGCGCTGCCGGTGCTGTTTGCGATAACGGTTCATGAAGTGGCGCACGGCTGGCTGGCGCGCAGGCTCGGCGACCCCACGGCGATGATGCTGGGCCGCCTCACTCTCAATCCCCTCAAGCACATAGATCCGATCGGCACCGTGCTGTTGCCGCTGCTCATGCTGCTGTTCACGCCGTTCATCTTCGGCTGGGCAAAGCCGGTGCCGGTGACCTGGGAGAACCTCAAGCATCCGAAGCGCGATATGGCGCTGGTTGCCGCCGCGGGGCCGCTGTCGAATCTGCTCATGGCGCTGTTCTGGGTGATCGTGCTGCGCGTCGGCATCGGCATCAACCCGGAGCTGCCCTGGCTCGGCGCCTACCTGTTTTATGCCGGCCAGGCGGGTATCGTCGTCAATCTGGTGCTGATGGTGCTGAACCTGCTGCCGCTGCCGCCGCTGGACGGCGGGCGGGTATTGTCCGGCCTGCTGCCCGGCCCCTGGTCGTGGAAGTTGAACCGCATCGAGCCTTACGGACTGCTGATAGTGTTGCTGCTGCTGATGAGCGGCGCGCTGGGAAATATACTGGGGCCGCTGATAGACGGACTGCAATCGCTGTTGTATTTCATCGTGGGATTAAGGGGATAACGTGAATACGGTTCCAGACAGGCACGCGCGCGTGCTCTCCGGCATGCGCCCCACCGGCAGGCTGCACCTCGGCCACTACCACGGCGTGTTGAAAAACTGGGTCAGGCTGCAACACGAATACGACTGCTTCTTCTTCGTCGCCGACTGGCACGCGCTAACCACCCACTACGACGAGCCGGGCATCATTGGCGAGCACGTGTGGGACATGGTGATAGACTGGCTCGCCGCCGACATCAATCCCGGCGTGGCCAAGCTGTTCATCCAGTCGCGCGTGCCGGAACATGCCGAACTGCACGTGCTGCTGTCCATGATTACCCCGCTCGGCTGGCTGGAGCGCGTACCGAGCTACAAGGATCAGCAGGAAAAGCTCAAGGAAAAGGACCTCGCCACCTTCGGCTTTCTCGGTTATCCGCTGCTGCAAAGCGCGGACATCCTGATTTATAAAGCGGGGCTGGTGCCGGTGGGTGAAGATCAGGTGGCGCACGTGGAGTTGACGCGCGAGGTGGCGCGGCGTTTCAATCATCTCTACGGGCGCGAGCCCCGCTTTGAGGAAAAGGCCGAGGCGGCGATCAAGAAGATGGGGGCGAAAAACGCCAAATTGTATCGGGAATTACGCAAGCGCTATCAGGAACAGGGTGACGACGAGGCGCTGCAAACCGCGCGCGCGCTGGTAGAGGCGCGCCAGAACATAACCCTGAGCGACCGCGAACGCCTGCTGGGCTACCTGGAAGGCGGCGGCATCATCATCCTGCCGGAGCCGCAGGCGCTGCTCACTCCGGCCTCCAGGTTTCCCGGGCTGGACGGGCAGAAGATGTCCAAGTCTTATGACAACACCATCGCCTTGCGCGAGGATCCGCAATCGGTGCAGGCCAGGCTGCGCGCCATGCCCACCGACCCCGCGCGCGTACGCCGCGCCGACCCCGGTGAACCGGAGAAGTGTCCGGTATGGCCGCTGCACAAAATTTACTCCGGTGCGGAAACCCAGGACTGGGTGCAAAAGGGCTGCCGCAGCGCGGGGATAGGCTGCCTGGAATGCAAGCAGCCTTTAATAGACGCCGTACTCGCCGAACTGGCCCCGATGCGCGAACGCGCGCAGGAGTTCGAGCGCAATCCCGCGCTGGTGCGCAACATCATCGCCGAGGGTTGCGAGGCGGCGCGCGACGTGGCGCGGGCGACCATGGAGGAAGTGCGCGAGGCCATGGGCCTGGCGTACCGCTGAATCGAAAACATGACGGACACCGCCATAACCGTTGAATCCCCCATCGCCAAGGTGAAGGGCGAGGCGTTGACCGAGCTGCCGCGCGATCTGTACATCCCGCCCGATGCGCTGGAGATTTTTCTGGAAACCTTTGAGGGCCCGCTCGATCTGCTGCTCTACCTCATCAAGCGCGAAAATCTGGATATCCTGGACATCCCCATCGCGCGCGTCACCCGGCAATACCTGGAATACATTGATCTGATGCGCGAGCTGCGCCTGGAGCTGGCGGCGGAATATCTGCTGATGGCCGCGATGCTGGCCGAGATCAAGTCGCGCATGCTGCTGCCGCGCCCGGTGGAGGCGGGCGAGGAACAGGACCCGCGCGCCGAGCTGGTGCGGCGCTTGCTGGAATACGAACGCTTCAAACAGGCCGCGGAGCGGCTCGATGCCTTGCCGCAGCTGGGGCGCGACGTATTTCAGGCCCTGGCCGAGGCGCGCTTTAAATCCGTCACCCGGCCGCTGCCCAGGGTGACGCTGGATGAACTGCTGCGCGCCTTCAACGACGCGCTCGCGCGCGCCGCGATGTATACTCACCATCACGTCCAGCGCGACCCGCTCTCGGTGCGCGAGCGCATGAGCCAGATTTTAAGCCGTATCCGCGCCGATCGGTTTACCGAGTTCCAAGCGCTGTTCCCGCGCGAGGAAGGGCGGTGCGGCGTGGTGGTGACGTTTCTCGCCCTGCTGGAGCTTATCAAGGAATCGCTGATCGAGCTGGTGCAGCGTGATTTGTACGGCGTGATTCACGTCAGGAGCGCAAGCGCGAACACGGGATGATGGACGCCGCGACGATAAAAAACATTCTGGAAGCCGCGCTGCTCGCGGCAGGCGAGCCGCTGAGCGAGGAACGCCTGCTCGCTTTATTCAACGAGGCGGAGCAGCCCGCGCGCGAGCAATTGCGCGCGGCGCTGCAACAACTGCGTGACGACTACGCCGCGCGCAGCCTGGAGCTGCGCGAAGTAGGTAGCGGCTGGCGCATTCAGGTGAGACAGGAATTCGCGCCCTGGGTGGCGAAGCTGTGGGAGGAACGCGCGCCGCGCTACTCGCGCGCCCTGCTGGAGACGCTGGCCCTGATCGCCTACCGCCAGCCCATCACGCGCGCCGAGATCGAGGAAATCCGTGGTGTGACCATCGCCTCCAGCATCATGAAAACGCTGCAAGAACGCGAATGGATACGCGTCGTGGGTCACCGCGACGTGCCGGGCAGACCCGCGCTGTATGCCACCACGCGCGAGTTTCTGGATTACTTCAATCTGCGCGGCCTGGAAGACCTGCCCACGCTGGCCGAGCTGCCTGCAACGGACGCCGCGCATCCGGAACTGGAAACGTCACCGGGGTTGGCGGAAATGCCGCCCGCGCAGCCGCGTGAGCATGCCGATGCGGCCTCCGCCTCCCTCAGCACCGAGCCGGGCGATTGAGCCCGGCTGCGGCCCGTCCGCTGATGGCCGAACGTCTGCAAAAGCTGCTGGCGCGCGCCGGGTACGGCTCGCGGCGCGAGATCGAGCAGTGGATCAAGGCCGGGCGCATCAAGGTCAACGGCCGGCCGGTCAAATTGGGCGACACGGCAAGTCCCGATGACGTCATCACCCTCGACGAGGTAGCGATACAGGCACACCGGCTGAGCGGCATCAAGCGGCGCGTGCTGATGTATTACAAGCCGGAAGGGGAGCTGTGCGCGCGCTCCGATGCGGAATGCCGCGCCACGGTGTTTGACCGTCTGCCGCCGCTGCGCAAGGGGCGCTGGATCATGGTCGGGCGCCTCGACATCAACTCCTCCGGCCTGCTGCTGTTCACCACCGACGGTGAGCTGGCCAACCGCCTCATGCACCCTACGCGTGAGCTGGAGCGCGAATACGCGGTGCGCGTGCTGGGCCGGGTGGACCAGGCCATGCTGCGCCGGCTCAAACAGGGCGTGACGCTGGAAGACGGCCCGGCGCATTTCGACAGCATCGTGGACGCGGGCGGCGAGGGCGCCAACCGCTGGTATCACGTCACGCTCAGGGAAGGCCGCAAGCGCGAGGTGCGGCGTTTGTGGGAATCGCAAGGCGTGAAGGTGAGCCGCCTGACGCGCGTGCGTTTCGGGCCGGTCACGCTGCCGCGCGGGCTGCATCGCGGGCAGCATAAGGAGCTGGATGAGGAGCAGCTCGCGCTGCTGCTGCAAGCGGTGGACATGCAGCCTGAGTCAACACCAACGCGCGCTGCGAGGCCCGCTATATCGCGGCGTGCAGCGAAACCTTTGACGCCACAACGCAAGCCGCGCCGGGAGATGCAAAAACGTTGATACTTGGCAGCGTGATAAAGTAACCCAGAGTGTGAGCTTCAAAACAGTTTACCGCACCCTTTACCGCCACTACGGCCCGCAGCACTGGTGGCCGGGCGAGACGCCATTTGAAGTCATGGTGGGCGCGGTGCTCACGCAAAACACCGCATGGAGCAACGTCGAAAAGGCCATCGCCAATCTCAAACGGGCTAAGGCGCTCGACCCCCATGCCATCATGCGCCTGCCGCACGCGCGCCTCGCGCGCCTGCTCCAGCCCTCCGGCTATTTCAACATCAAGGCCAAACGCCTGTGCAATTTCTGCGCCTGGTATCTCGCGCAAGGCGGGTACGAGGTGCTGGCGCGCCTTGCCACGCCGGTCTTGCGCAAGCGGTTGCTGGCGGTGAACGGCGTCGGGCCGGAGACCGCGGATGATATTTTGCTGTACGCCTTCGAGCGCCCGGTGTTTGTTATCGACGCCTACACCCGCCGCCTGCACAGCCGCCTGGGTTACGTGCGCGGCGACGAGGATTACGAAACGCTGCGCGCCCTGTTTGAAAAAGGCTGGCATGGCAAGGGAAGAATCGGGTTATTCAACGAGTTTCACGCCCTTATCGTACGCCACACGAAGGAAGTCTGCCGCCCGCGTCCACGCTGCGCGTTATGCTGCCTGGGTAAAATCTGTCCCACAGGCGTACAATACTGATTGATTAACGGACGGCTTGCACTTACCATTTTATCTTTCTCCACTGCTTTGATTGAGGGAGTTGCCTGATGAACAAAAATAAACTGTCCCGGCGTGGCTTTATCAAACTTTCCGGCGCCGCGCTGGCTGCGGGCACGGTGGGCGGACTGCCCGGTCTGGCGCAAGCCGCGCCCAAGGGCGTCAGTACGGGGAAGAAGGCCTATCTGCCCAAGGCCAAGGGCCCGCGCGTGGTGGTGGTGGGTGGGGGCACGTCCGGCCTTACCATCGCCAAATATCTCAAGATTGAAAATCCGGGTTTTGACGTGGTGCTGGTGGAAAAGCGCGCCATGTACAGCTCGTGTTTTTCCAGCAATCTGTGGTATGCCGATGTCATAGACCTGGAATTTCTCGCCGGGCACAGCTTTCTCGACGCCGCGAAGCGCGGCGGCTACGTCTTTTTCAACGCCACCTGCACCGGCGTGGACCGCGCCGGGCGCAAGGTGCACACCGATCAGGGCGAAATCGCCTACGACTACCTGGCGCTCGCACCCGGCATAGATTACGACTACGAGCGCATCGGCATCAAGGACCCGGGCGCCGAATACCGTTTGCGCACCGAGTATCCCGCCGGCTGGATGACGGGCGACGAGCACGTCTCGATCAAGCGCAAGATTGAAAACTTCAAGGGCGGGGTTTTCGTGCAGACCGTCCCCGGCGGCAATTTCCGCTGCAAGCCCGCGCCCTATGAGCGCACCTGCATGATTGCGTCTTACTTCAAGAAGCACAAAATCAAGGGCAAGGTGCTGGTGCTGGACAACAACCCCGACATCGCGGTGAAAAAGGACGGCTTTCACGCCGCGTTTAACGAATTGTACAAGGACTACGTCGAATACGTACCGTCGGTGAACATCACCGGCGTTGATGCGGACGCAAAAACCATCCGCACCGAGTTCGACTCATATGATTTTGACGAGGCCGCGATCTATCCCGGCGTGCGCGCCTCGAAATTGATCGAAGTGGCGGGCCTGGTTGATGCCCAGAGTCCGCAAAAAGAAGCGCGCATAGACGTGCAGAAATATCACGTGCCGGGCGACCCGCGCGTGTATGTGACCGGGGACAGCCGGCCGATGGGCTTTCCCAAGAGCGCCCACCTCGCCAACAGCGAGGCCAAATACGTGGCCAAGGTCATTGCCGCGCACGCGGCGGGCAAGACGATTGATTGGACCAGCCCCGCTAGCCTGTGCTATTCGATGGTGAACATCAACCCGCAAGAAGCCATCAGCATGTGGGTGGGCTTCAACTACGACAGCAACGCAAAGACCTTCAGCCCGGCCAAGGAAAGCACCGGCACGGACGAAAAGCGCGACGCCGCCAAGGGCGCGGCGACACTGGATTGGGCCAAGGCCCTGTACCGCGATTTGTTTGGAGAGGGATAAATCATGGACTTCACCTTTGTGATGTTCGGCTTGGCGGCGGTGATAGTCATTGCGGCCTGGCTTACCTCGCTGATTGTCGGAAAATAAGACAAAACAAGCGGCTTTATCGCTGGTTGGCGACGCTGATTCCGGCGGGGGAATCAGCGCGCGGACTTATTATTTGCGCAACTGGACAGCGCTCCTGATCCTGGCGGCGCTGTACGTCTATGTAGTCCATCTCGCGGGCGGTTTGCATTTACTGATCGTTCCCCTGGTGATGGCCCCGCTCGGCTATCACGCCTTCAAGGGAAAGCCTCTGATACGCAAGGTGCTCGCCTCCACCGTTCCCTGGGCCGGTTCCCCCGCGCTGGCCTTGCTCGGCGCGGACAACGTGATCGAAACCGCATTCGTGCACTCCTTTCTCATCGGCCTGGTGACGGTGCAGGTGTGGGAGGCCATGCTGTGGCTGGGGGGATACCTGATGAACAAACTACGCAACCTGATACGAGATCAGCGCAAGACATGACGCGCACCTCTCACTGCTTATGAAGCCAGGCCCTGCGCGCTGAATCAAGTTGCGGCGGCTGACAGGTTGTTTCGCAAAGCGAACAGTGTCATTTTCGCTTTGCTTCGTTTTTCAAGCACATAAAGCGTGCTTGAAAAATGGCGGTGCCTGCGGCGCTCTCGCATCCTGCTTCGCTTGCAAGGCCAGGGCAAGCCATCCTTGGCTTGCCCGCTCGCAGCAGTGCTGCTCGCCCCTGCACCGCACGCAGGCTGTTTCTCAACAGCCTGCTGACTCTGACCGTTCGCGGCGCATGGTACGCCAGGCGATCCAGAGCTGGCGTAACGGCGCGAGTGCCAGACGTTGTTCCGGCAACTGGTAGT
>JBGFRC010000048.1:0-4313 GCA_041695325.1 Pseudomonadota bacterium | reverse complement strand
CTGCTAGGCGCCACAGGGACGTGCCGCATCGAAAATCAAACACACAAGTGTTTGATTTTCGGAGCGAGGCGCGGACATGTGCCGCGCCAAGCGAGTTGAAAATCGCCAAGGATGGCGATTTTCAACAAACTGCTAGTGTCGCGGGAGGGTCGCTCCTGCGCATCCCTGCGCCCGCGACATTGGGGCGTGCTGCCCGGCACAGGATGCCGGGAGCGACCAAGCCGCTCGCGGCGATTTCTGCCGTTAGCAGGCTGTTGAGAAACAGCCTGCGTGCGGTGCAGGGGCGAGCAGCACTGCTGCGAGCGGGCAAGCCAAGGATGGCTTGCCCTGGTCTTGCAAGCGAAGCAGGATGCGAGAGCGCCGCAAGCACCGCCATTTTCAAGCACGCTTTATGTGCTTGAAAAATGGAGCAAAGCGAAAATGACACTTTTCGCTTTGCGAGTTGAAAAAGCCCATGGAAGGGCTTTTTCAACAACCTGTTAGGTACAGAACGCAAGCGCCGGCGCGCAGCGCCGGTGCTCCAGCAGGATGCGTTTGAACACTTCGGGATCCTTGATATGGGTGATCTCGCCCCGGCGCGGAAAGTGCAGATCATGCAGGCGCGACAGCCAGAAGCGCAGCGCTGCGGCGCGCAGCATCACCGGCCAGGCCGGGCGTTCCGCGGCGGTGAATGGACGCTCGATCGCGTAGGCGCCGAGCAACCCTCCAAGCCGCTGCGCATCCAGCGCCCCGCTCGCGTCGCTGCACCAGTCGTTCACCGTGATGGCCACGTCGTAGAGCAGGGCGTCGTTGCAGGCGTAATAAAAATCTATGATGCCGGTGAGTTCGCCGTCCACGAACAGCGCGTTGTCGCGGAACAGGTCCGCGTGTATCACCCCTTGCGGCAGATCGGGGCACGGGTTTTGTTTTTGATAGCGCAGCTCATCCCGCAGCAGCGCGGCGTCCCCGGAATTTAAGCGAGGCAACACCTTGCGCGCGGTGGCCTCGCGCCAGGCCGGGCCGCGATCGTTGTCGCGCCGCGCGCCGAAGGAACCCCCCACCCGATGCATGTGCCCCAGCGCCCGGCCCAGCGCGGCGCAGTGGGCGCTGCCGGGTTCGCGCACGTCGCTCCCTTTGAGGCGGCGCACCAGCGCGGCGGGTTTGCCGCACAGCGCGGTCAAATAACGCCCCTGTTTGTCGGCGAGCGGATGCGCGCTCGGCACCCCATGCTCGGCCAGGTACGCCATCAGATCGAGGAAGTAGGGCAGGTGCTGATAGGGCGTGGATTCAAACAGGGTGAGCACGAATTCGCCCGCGGCGGTGGTGACAAAATAATTGGTGTTTTCGATGCCGGCATTCACGCCGGAATACGCAATCAATTCGCCCAGCGGGTAGCCGTGCAGGAATTCCTTGAGCTGCGACGGCTCGACGCGGGTGTAAACGGACATGCGTGAGAACTCGTTTGAAAAGCGGCGGGGCTTCCGTGCCCCTTTGTAAAGCCTGCCGCGGTTAATCCCAGCTAAACAATACCCACTGCGGCACCTGGCTCTTGGTGATGTCGTTGGCGCGCGTCTCCAGCTCGCCGTCGCCGTCGGTGTCTATCAGATAATAGGGCCGTCCCCGGGTGGGCGTGATCTTCACCTGATACAGACGGCCGTTGATGCGATACTCCTCCACGACCTCGTCTTCCTTCCGGATGATGGTGACCTCCGGCTCCAGCGTCTCGCCGCTTTGCACCCGCTCCGGAATCTCCGGCGGCTCCGGTGCGGGGGCGAGTTCGGTTTCCGCGGCTTCAGCGAGCGGCGCCGCGAGGAGGCTGAGCAGCAAAATAAAACGTTTCATGGCGGTGGATACCTTAGATGTTATCTTAATAACCCCTTGATGCGCAGGAGCGGCCGCGCGTCTCCGAAGTCCGGGATGAACTTATTCAGAGCTTCTTACAGCAAGATGCGTTGCTCCTCGTCCACGGACGGCGCGGCGCCGCGGCGCTGGTAGTATTCGAAAATCGCGTTCACCACCTGCTCGGCGTCGTCCAGCACCTGCATCAGCTCCAGGTCGGCGGCATCTATGGTGCCTTCCCTCACCAGCGTGTCCCTGAACCAGGCCAGCAGCCCGGCCCAATAGTCAGAGTGTACCAGAATCACCGGAAAACGGCGCACCTTGCCGGTCTGGATCAGGGTGAGGATTTCGGCCAGCTCGTCCAGGGTGCCGAAGCCGCCGGGCAGCACCACGTAGGCCGAGGCGTATTTGACGAACATCACCTTGCGCGAGAAAAAGTGGCGGAAGTTGAGCGAGATGTCCTGATAGTCGTTGGCGATCTGTTCATGCGGCAGCTTGATGTTGAGGCCGACGCTGGGCGACTTGCCCGCCTGCGCGCCCTTGTTCA
Source organism: Pseudomonadota bacterium (assembly GCA_041695325.1). Lineage (GTDB taxonomy): Bacteria > Pseudomonadota > Gammaproteobacteria > SURF-13 > SURF-13 > SURF-13. The sequence goes on along the minus strand of JBGFRC010000048.1, from coordinate 1,948 downwards.
CCGCCTCCATGATGCCGGGGCCGCCGCCGCTGATGACGGAGAAACCGGCATCCGACAGGGCGCGCGCGATGCGTTCGGCCATGACGTAATAGGGGTGGCCGCGCTGAGCGCGCGAGGAGCCGAAGATGCTTACCGAGGGGCGGATCTCCGCCAGGCGCTCGAAGCCCTCGATGAATTCGGCCATGATCTGGAAGATTTTCCAGGATTCGCGCGACAGCAGCTTGTCATCCACGCTGCGGTGGGCAGTTTTACCGCTATCGTTCATAATGTAGAGCCTATCCCTGTAAGCCGTGTGGCATGAAACCCGCCTTATTACTCGTGGACGGCAGTTCTTATCTGTATCGCGCCTTCCACGCGCTGCCGCCGCTCACCAACTCCCGGGGCGAGCCGACCGGCGCGGTGTACGGCGTGCTCAACATGGTGCGCAAGCTCATCAGTGATTATCACCCCAAATACGTCGCGCTGGTATTCGACGCCAAGGGCAAAACCTTCCGCGACGAGCTGTTCGAGCGCTACAAGGCGCAGCGCCCTCCCATGCCCGATGATCTGGCGCGCCAGATCGAGCCGCTGCACGCCATTATACAGGCAATGGGTTTGCCATTAATAACCATCGAGGGCGTAGAGGCCGACGACGTGATCGGCACGCTCGCAGCAGCAGCGGCGGCGCAGGGGATGGACACGCTGATTTCCACCGGCGACAAGGATCTGGCGCAACTGGTGAACGGCCACATCACGCTTATCAACACCATGACCAATACGGTGCTGGACCGCAAGGGGGTGATGGAAAAATTCGGCATCACCCCGGAACAGATCAGCGATTATCTCGTCCTGGTGGGCGACGCGGTGGACAACGTGCCCGGCGTGCCCAAGGTGGGGCCGGTCACCGCCCTCAAGTGGCTCAAACAATACGGCACGCTGGACAACATCGTGGCGCACGCGCACGAGATATCCGGCAAGGCGGGCGAGAATCTGCGCGCCGCGCTGCCGCAGCTGCCGCTGTACAAACAAGTGCTCACCATCAAGCGCGATGTACCACTCCCCATCGCGCCGCAGGATTTGCAGCCGCGCGCCCCCGACGTCGCCGCGCTGCGCCGGCTCTATCAGCGCCTGGAGTTCAGGCGCTGGCTCGCCGAGCTGGATGAAGACGCCAAGGTTACCCCCTCTCCCCTTGGGGGAGAGCCACACCTTACCCCCTCTCCACTTGGGGGAGAGGGCAGGGGAGAGGGGGCGCCGGTTACATTCGAAACGCCAACCTCGATTAATGAACTGCAAAACTGGATAACGGCGCAGCGCGGTGTGACGGCACTGACCCTGGCGCTGGAGACCTCCGGTACCGACTACATGCGCGATGATCTGACAGGCCTCGCCGTGCGGACGGAGACCGGCGCGGCCTGTCTGCGCCTGCTTGCGCGCTGCGCGCAGGCAAGCGCGAACACGCACAGGCAGGCGTGGTACGTCCTGTTTAGCGACACCCTGCCGCGCGACGCGGTGCTGGATGCCTTGCGCCCGCTGCTGCAAAACCCCGCGGTGGAGAAACGCGGGCACGATCTCAAGTTCGCGCTCAACGTGCTGGCGCGTCACGGGATAACGCCGGAGGCTCTGGCTTATGACGTGATGCTGGAGTCCTACGTGCTGGACAGCACCGCTGCACGACACAATCTTGCTTCGCTGTGCGAAAAATACCTGGAGCGGGAATTGGCAAGCCCTGCATCGGCCGCGGAGCAGGTGACGGCCATCAGTGATCTGCACCGGCGGCTGTGGCCGAAACTGGAAGAAATCCCGCCCCTGAAAAGATTATTCAGCGGGATTGAAATGCCGCTCATCCCGGTGCTGGCGCGCATGGAACGCGCGGGCGTGCTGGTGGACGCCGCAGCGCTGCGCGCGCACAGCAGGGAACTGGGGGCGCGCCTTAAGCAACTGGAGGAGCAGGCGTATCAAATGGCCGGGC
>JBGFRC010000014.1:0-34250 GCA_041695325.1 Pseudomonadota bacterium | reverse complement strand
CCGAAAGGATCATGCGCCGTGGCCTGTAGGCCCAACCCTTCGTTGCAGGGGACCGCCGGCAAGCTGCGCTTGCCGGTTCGCTCCGGGCTTCGCCCTCCGCCGGCCCCTGAACTCGAACGTTAGCCGCTATATATTGCGAGGAAGCGCGTCTGAAAGACCGACGGAACATACGTTGGCACCTAAATCGCACATCAGTCCAACTTTTGGTGAGGTCTTTGCCTTGGCCTTACAACGGAATGGTGAGCGATCTAGCAAATGCGATCGAAAGCAAATCGAACTTTCTAGCCGCACTTGGGCTCATCGCATATACAGAAGCGTGCGGTCGGCAGATTGTGTTTGGCGGAAAAAGAAAGAGCGATGAAGCGTGTTTTAACGCGTTCTTGGAATACATGGGCTTAGGGGAAGTTCTGAACTGGAGAATCACCTATCAGGGGCATCCGAAAAAGATTAAGGATGCGGTTCGAAATGGCCTCGTGCATGAATATTTTCTGAAGGTCCACAAAGGGGCAGTAGCTATGGTTTCGTGGAATTCTGAAGCAAACCGTCTCGGCTTTCTAAAGAATGGAAATAATGAGTTGGTAATGGTTGTTGTGCCCTATTTCAGATTGTTTTGCGCCGCCCTTCGGAAAGCAAAGACGGAACGGAAATTAATATGGAAAGAATGAAGGCAACCCAGCACCATCTGATATAGCTGCACAGAATACGCGAACTACTGCAGGAGATTGCTAGCCATTCTTTCAGGCACGGACATTTACGATCAGCGAGACAAACCCGCATACGAGCGTTTTGAGGTCAATCCGCAATACACTGAGAATCGCCATATCTTGAAGCGGTGGACTCCTGAGCACGATGCTCTATTGGCTCAGCTTGTTGCCGAGAAGCATTGGGTGTGGTTTTGGTACGCGACCGATGGAATAGTAAAGCTCACCGACGCGAAACAGATCAATGCTTGGAAAGCGAACGACCCTTTATGCAAAAGTTACGCGTGGTACAACGTGCTCATGTACTTCGCAGTCGCCCGCGCCCAACAGCTGGGGATAACGCAAAATATACGACGACCACGTTGGAGACGTTGTCTCCTTTGCAAGAAAAAGTTTGTTGAGGATTCATTGCCGGCCCCACTAGTCGAAAGACTGGGTATTGACGCGCTTGATTTCTGTGCACCCTGCTTACGCGGGGCCGTTCTGCAAGGCTTGAGCTTCCCTCGGTTTTTCGCCTTCCAAGGGGCGGTGATCATGCTGCCAGGTTCTGCCCAGGCTGAGTGCTGATCCACTCCTGCAGGAACTGAACCGGCGACTTGCTCTGGAGCGTGGAGTGGCGGCGACTCCGGTTGTAGAACACCTCAATGTACTCGAAGAGATCGGCGGTCGCTTCCTCGCGGGTGGCGTAGCGCGCACCGTGGACCCGTTCGTTCTTCAGGCTGTTGAAGAAGCTCTCGCTCGGCGCATTATCCCAGCAGTTTCCCTTGCGGCCCATGGAGCAGACCATGCTGTACTCGGCGAGCTTCGCCTGGAAGGCGAGGCTCGCGTACTGGCTGCCGCGGTCGGAGTGGTGGATGAGGCCCGGGGCGGGCTTGCGGCGGAACCAGGCCATGGTCAACGCCTCGATCACGATGTCGGCGGTCCTGCGCGGTTTGATCGAGAAGCCCACGATCTCGCGGTTGAAGAGATCGAGTACCACCGCGAGATAGAGCCAGCCCTCGTCGGTCCAGACGTAGGTGAGATCGGCGGTCCAGACCCGGTTGGGCGCAGCCGGCGAGAAGTTGCGATCCAGAAGGTTCTCCGCCACCGGCAGATTGTGCTTCGAGTCCGTGGTCGCCTTGTAGCGGCGCTTGTGCCGCGCGCGGATGCCGTTGTCGCGCATGAGGCGCTCCACCCGTGCCTTGGAGGCCGGAAAGCCGCGTCCCCGCAGCTCCACCACCATGCGCGGGCTGCCGTAGGCGCCCTTGACCTTGGTGTGGACCGCCCGGTTCAGCGCCAGCAGCTGCACATCCGTCAGGCGTTGGCGACACCGCCCGCCGCGTTTCCAGGCCCGGTAGCCGCTGATGCTCACGGCGAGCGTATCGCACAGTGCCGGCAGCGGGTAGGCCCGTCGCGCACTGTCGATCCAGGCGTACTTCACAGCATATCCTTGGCGAAGCACGCCGTCGCTTTTTTTAAAATCTCGTTCTCCATCTTGAGGCGCGCGTTCTCCGCGCGCACCCGTGAGAGCTCCATCTGTTCCGGCGTCACGGCCTTGGTGCCGGGCGGGTTGAGCTTGCCGGCCTTGGCGGCCTTGACCCAGTTGCGCAGGGTCTGCTCGACGAGACCCAGCTCCTTCGCCACCTTGGCGATGCCTTCGCCGCCATGGACCCGCTTGACCGCCAGTTCCTTGAACTCGGCGGTGTATTCCTGCTTCGGTATCTTGAACATCTTCTCCCTCCGGTTACCTTTATACTAACCGCTTACCATTGGAAGACGAAATTCGAGGGGAAGCTCACCTCCTTTGATGCCCCTAAGTTTGCTACAACTGTTACCTATGTCCCTGGACGAATCTGTTACCTATGTGTCTGGACCGTACCGTTCAAGACATGATGCTGATCATGGTGTAAAATTTGAGCTACGAGGTGAGGTATGGCTGCTTCCTTTAAAGAGATCGAACAACAAGCCCGGGCTTTGGCGGCAGAGGACCGCGCCAAGCTTGCGGAGGCGCTGCTTGAGTCACTACAGGCACCGCTTTCTGAGATCGAAACGGCGTGGGCCCAAGAGATCGAAGAGCGGGTTGCCGCATTTGACCGCGGTGAGACACAAACCTACGCCGCAGAAGACGTTTTTGCGGAAGCGCGGCGTCTGAGTCGGTGAAGCATGCCAGATTCGTCGCGGCAGCGCGGCGCGAGTTTCTGGCCGAAGTCGTCTACTACAACAAGGAAGAGCCCGGGCTTGGCGCGCGTTTCGCTGCGGCCGTCGAGGACGCGACGGTTCGTGCCCTGGCCTTTCCGCGTCGAAAAATACTCGGCGAGTCTTTCTCAAGGATTTTCCTTTCGCTGTCGTATATCGGCCTGATGCCGATGGGATCATCATCTTTGCGCTCGCGCATCACTCGCGTCGTCCGGGCTATTGGCAATCGCGTGTTCAGGACCGCTGACAAATCACTCCAGCCGACCGGCTACGCCGGCGGCTGAGTTCAATCGTTGAGCGGCGCGCAGCGCCGTGATCGGCAAAGGTTTCTTTAAAGTGATGAGACCGGGTTGCGTCAGCGGTCTCCGTCACCTCAGTGGGGGCGCTAGACGCGCGCCTCTCAACGGGGCGCGAGGTGTCCCTCACTCGTTGTGGGCGGGCGCTACGCGCCGCCGATCCTTTGCATTGTGGCGCATCCGGGGTGAGAGAGGGGTTGATTCGATTGTTTTGCCCCGGCCTTTCTGGTAATCTATAGTCCCATCCGGTGTTCCGCCAGAGCGCCGAGAATTTCGAGGCGGCATGACCAAATTTGTCTTCGTCACGGGTGGCGTAGTGTCCTCGCTGGGCAAGGGCATCGCCTCCGCCTCGCTCGGCGCCATCCTCGAGGCGCGCGGCCTTAAGGTTACCCTCATCAAGCTCGATCCGTATATCAACGTAGACCCCGGCACCATGAGTCCGTTTCAGCACGGCGAGGTGTTCGTCACCGAGGACGGGGCGGAAACCGATCTGGACCTCGGCCACTACGAGCGCTTCGTGCGCACCACCATGAGCAAGCGCAACAACTTCACCACCGGGCGCATATACGAAAACGTGATCCGCAAGGAGCGGCGCGGCGATTACCTCGGCTCCACGGTGCAGGTGATTCCGCATATCACCGACGAGATCAAGCGCTGCATCCGCGAGGGCGCAAACCAGGCGGATGTCGCCATGGTGGAAATCGGCGGCACGGTGGGCGACATCGAGTCGTTGCCGTTTCTGGAGGCGATCCGCCAGATGGGCGTGGAGCTTGGGCCTCATAACAGCGTATTCGTGCATCTTACCCTGGTGCCCTACATCGCCGCCGCAGGCGAGATCAAGACCAAGCCCACCCAGCACTCGGTAAAGGAGCTGCGCAGCATCGGCATCCAGCCCGACGTGCTGCTGTGCCGCACCGCGCGCGCGCTGCCCGACGCCGAGCGGCGCAAGATCGCGCTGTTCACCAACGTGCAAGAGCGCGCGGTGATCTCCGCGGTGGACGTGGACAATATTTATAAAATCCCCCTGCTGTTCCACGAGCAGGAGCTGGACGACATCGTGGTGGAGAAACTGCATCTGGACGCGCCGCGGGCCGATCTCTCCGCCTGGGAGCAGGTGGTGTACGCCATCGAGCATCCCACGGCCACGGTCACGGTCGCCATGGTGGGCAAGTACGTCAATCTCACCGAGTCCTATAAATCACTGTCCGAGGCGCTCACCCACGCGGGGGTACGCACGCGTACCCAGGTCAAGATCGTGTACCTGGATTCCGAGGACATTGAAAAGCACGGCGTCAAGCAACTGGAGGGCATGGACGCGATTCTGGTGCCGGGCGGCTTTGGCGCGCGCGGCATCGAGGGCAAGATCAAGGCGGTGGAATACGCGCGCGAGCGCGGCATACCCTATCTTGGCATCTGCCTCGGCATGCAGGTCGCGGTGATCGAGTTCGCGCGCCACCGCGCGGGCCTCACCGGCGCGCACAGCACCGAGTTCAACCCGGCCACCCCGCATCCGGTGATCGCGCTCATCACCGAGTGGGAGACGCGCACCGGCGTCGTTGAAAAGCGCGCGCCAGGCGCCGATCTCGGCGGCACCATGCGCCTGGGCGGCCAGGCCTGCCGTTTGAAGGCGGGTACGCTGGCGCACCGTCTCTACGGCAAGGACGTGATCGTGGAACGCCACCGTCATCGCTACGAATTCAACAACCACTACGTGGAACTGCTGCAGGACAAGGGGCTGGTGATCTCCGGTTATTCCATGGACGGCAAGCTGGTGGAGATGATCGAGCTCGCCAATCACCCCTGGTTTGCGGCCTGCCAGTTCCATCCCGAATTCACCTCCACGCCGCGCGACGGACATCCGCTGTTCACCGGCTTCATCGGCGCGGCGCGCGAAGTGCGCGCCGCGCAACCGCAGCGGCAGGCGGCGGCGCAATGAAGCTGTGCGGTTTTGAAGCGGGGCTGAATCATCCCCTGTTTCTGATCGCGGGTCCGTGCGTGATCGAAAGCGAGCAGCTCGCGCTCGATTCCGCCGGCCGGCTCAAGGAGATTACCGCGCGCCTGGATATCCCGTTCATTTACAAATCCTCATTCGACAAGGCCAACCGCACATCGAGCAAAAGCTTTCGCGGCCCCGGCCTGGAACAAGGCCTCAAGATACTGCAAAAGGTGCGGCGCGAGATCGGTGTGCCGGTGCTCACCGACGTGCACGAGGACACGCCGCTCGCCGAAGCGGCGAGTGTGGTGGACGTGTTGCAGACGCCGGCGTTTCTGTGCCGCCAGACCAATTTCATACAAAACGTGGCGCGCCAGGGCAAGCCGGTGAACATCAAGAAGGGGCAGTTCCTGGCGCCGTGGGACATGAAGAACGTGGCCGCCAAGGCGCGCGAGACCGGCAATGAACAGATACTGGTATGCGAGCGCGGCGTATCGTTCGGCTACAATAACCTGGTGTCCGACATGCGCGCGCTCATGGTGATGCGCGCTACCGGCTGTCCCGTGGTGTTTGACGCCACCCACTCGGTGCAGCTGCCGGGGGGGCAGGGCGCTGTCTCCGGCGGCCAGCGCGAGTTCGTGCCGGTGCTGGCGCGCGCCGCTGTCGCCGCGGGGGTGGCCGGTTTGTTCATGGAGACCCACCCCGCGCCGGAAAAGGCCTTGAGCGACGGCCCCAACGCCTGGCCGCTGGACAGGATGGAAGAGTTGCTGGCCACGCTCAAGGAGCTCGACGCCGTGGTCAAAAAAAACGGCTTTGCCGAACAAACATGGATGGAGCAATGTGAGTAAAATTATAGACATCAAGGCGCGCGAGATACTGGATTCGCGCGGCAATCCCACCGTGGAGGCCGATGTGATTCTGGCGTCCGGCGCGCGCGGGCGCGCCTCGGTGCCGTCCGGCGCCTCGACCGGCAAGCTGGAAGCGCTGGAGCTGCGTGACAAGGACGCGAAACGCTACGCGGGGCTGGGCGTGCGCCGGGCGGTGGCCAATGTGAACGATGTACTGCGTCGGGCGCTGCTCAATCTCGACGCGGGCGCGCAGGAAGAGATAGACGGGCGCATGATTGAGCTGGATGGCACGTCCAACAAGGCCAGGCTCGGCGCGAACGCGCTGCTCGCGGTATCGCTCGCCGCGGCGCACGCCGCCGCCGCGGACGAGGGACGGCCATTGTATCGTTATCTCGCCCAACGCGCCGGGCATGGCAGCCAGCCGTTTCAAATGCCGGTGCCGCTGATGAACGTGATTAACGGCGGCGCGCACGCGGACAATACCCTGGATTTGCAGGAATTCATGATACTGCCGGTGGGCGCGCCGAGTTTCGCCGAAGCGCTGCGCTGGGGCACGGAAGTGTTTCACGCCCTGAAGAAGGTGCTGCACGCGCAGGGCATGAGCACGGCGGTAGGGGATGAAGGCGGCTTTGCCCCCGACCTGCCCTCGCACGAGGCCGCAATTCAAACCATACTGCGCGCCATCGAACAGGCCGGCTACACGCCGGGGCGCGACATCTTCATCGGCATAGACGCCGCCAGCTCCGGGTTTTATAAAGACGGCAAATATACCCTGGCGTCGGAAAATAGGAGCCTGAGCTGCGCCGAGTTTTGCGATTACCTGTGCGCCTGGGTGGACCAGTATCCGATACTTTCCATCGAGGATGGCATGGCGGAGGACGACTGGGAGGGCTGGGGTCTGCTCACGCGCAAACTGGGCCGGCGGGTGCAGTTGGTGGGCGATGATCTGTTCGTCACCAACAGTAAGCTATTGCAGCAAGGCGTTGCGCGCCATGTTGCCAACTCCATCCTCATCAAGGTCAACCAGATCGGCACGCTGAGCGAAACCCTTGCCGCCATCCGCCTCGCCCGGCAGTCCGGTTACACGGCGGTGATCTCGCATCGCTCCGGTGAAACCGAGGACACCACCATCGCCGATCTCGCGGTGGCGAGCGATGCGGGTCAGATCAAGGCCGGTTCGCTGTCGCGTTCGGAGCGGGTGGCGAAATATAATCGCTTGCTGCGCATCGAGGAGGAGCTGGGCGCGGAGGCGCGCTACGCCGGAGCGGCGGCGTTTTACAACCTGCCTGCCTTGGAGCAGCAGGCTTCTGCAAGATCAGGCGGGGCGCGCTGACGGCGCATGAAGACTCTCAGCGCCCTGCTGCTGATATTGTTGCTGGGCTTGCAGTATAGCCTGTGGGCGGGTCATGGCGGTCTTACCGGGATATGGCGCCTGACGCAGGCCGTGCGCGCGCAACAGGAAGAAAACCGCGCGCTGCGCGAGCGCAACCTGGCGCTCGAGGCCGAGGTGCGCGACCTTAAGCAGGGCACGGCGGCCATCGAGGAGCGCGCGCGCAGTGAGCTCGGCATGATAGGCAAGGACGAGACCTTCTATCAGCTGGTGGAGGAATAACCGGCGCGCCCGTCTGTGCGTGTTCGCCTGCTTGCGCGCGACGCGCAGGCAAGCACGCAGACAGATGTTTATTCCGCACAGTACTCGACGGGAACAGCTTTGAGGGTTATTCATTACTGGGGTGTGATACCGGCAGCCGGCGCGGGTGAGCGTATGGGCGGTGCGCCGCCCAAACAATATCTGACCTTGTGCGGCAAGCCGGTGCTGCAACACGGCATGGAGCGCCTGCTCGCGCATCCCGTCATCGCGGGAGTAGTGGTGGCGCTGGCGCCGCAGGATGTGCACTTTCCGGCGTTGGCCGAGGTGCTGCGTCATTACGGCAAGCCTATTATTACCGCGCCGGGCGGCGCGGAACGTTGTCATTCGGTGCTTAACGCCCTGCATAAGCTCGCGCAATTCCCCGCTCAGGGGCGGGGACAGGCCGCCGCCGACCTGCCAGCGCGCTGCGCGCAGGCAAGTGACTGGGTGCTGGTGCATGACGCCGCGCGCCCTTGTGTGCGCAAGGCCGATATAGACAAGCTGATCTCTGCGGCAGAGCGGCATACGGCAGGAGCGCTGCTCGCGGCGCGCGTCTCCGACACCGTGAAATGCGCCGACGCCGCGGGGATCGTGACGGCGACGCAGCCGCGCGAGACGTTGTGGCTGGCGCAGACGCCGCAGATGTTCCGCCTGGGGCGGCTGACCGAAGCGTTGGAATACGTGATAAAAAATACTATCCCGGTAACCGATGACGCCGCCGCCATGGAAGCATCGGGCGAGAGGCCGCTGCTGGTGGAGGGCAGTGTGGATAACATCAAGATCACCCGTCCTGGCGATCTTGCGCTGGCGGAATTTTATCTTAACCAGCAGGGGTGTTGTGCATGAGAATCGGTCAAGGCTATGACGCGCATCGCCTGGCGGCGGGCAGGCGCCTAGTGCTGGGCGGCGTGACCATCCCTTATGAGCGCGGGCTGGCCGCGCACTCGGATGGCGACGTGCTGATTCACGCCCTATGTAATGCGTTGCTCGGCGCGGCGGGGCTGGGCGACATCGGCCGGCACTTCCCCGACAGCGACGCGCAATACCAGGACGTGGACAGCCGCGTATTGCTGCGCCGGATCGCGCTCATGCTCAAGGAGCGCAGCCTCGGCATCTCCAACATAGACTCCACCATCGTGGCCCAGGCGCCCAAGCTCGCGCCGTATATCGAGTCCATGCGCAGCCTGCTGGCGGATGATCTGGACGTGCATCCCTCGCGCATCAACGTCAAGGCGGCGACCACGGAGGGCATGGGTTACATCGGGCGCGGCGAGGGCATCGAGGCGCACGCGGTGGTGATGCTGGAGGAACTGTATCCGGGCGCGGCGGTGCTCGATGAGTGATGCTTACGGCGCGCCGCGCTTCAATAACACATACAGCGCGCCGGTGCCGCCGTCCGTGCGCGGCGCCGAGCAGTAGGCCAGCACATCAAAGCGCTGCCTGAGCCAGGCGGCTAGCTTGTTCTTGAGCACTGGACGCTGGTGCGGTGAGCGGCGGCCTTTGCCGTGCACGATGCGCACGCAGCGCACCAAGTCGTTTTGACACACGGCGAGAAAGCGGGCCAAGGCGGGACGCGCCTCGGCCACCGTCATGCCGTGCAGATCCAGCTCTCGCTCGATGCGGATTTGTCCGCGCCGTAGCTTGCGCAGCACGCCGTGTTGCAGCCCCGTGCGGCTGTACAACAGCTCTTCGCCGGTTTCGATCCCTGCCGGATCGTAAGCATCCGACAGCATGTCGCGCAGCACCTGCCGCTCGTCCAGCAGTCTTTGCCGGGGCACGGGCGCGACGCGTTTTCGCGCCATCACCACCTGGTCCCGGCGCAGCGGGGTAACGCGCTTTACCGCGTTGCGGAACAGCGCAACGTCGGCGTCGCTGAGTTCCGATTTACGCGCCACTGGAGTGATCCATGTTTGTCGCCGGATGGCGAGTCTGTTTCAGCCACTGCAGCAATTGCGTGGCCGGAGGGGGGACAAGAGTCTACCGGTCCCCATCTGTCATCGGGCTGTCATGCTGCTTGTTCTTCTGCTTACCTTTATAATCAATCTGGCTCCCCGGGACGGGCTCGAACCGCCGACCCAGTGATTAACAGTCACTTGCTCTACCGACTGAGCTACCGGGGAATGCAAAACTACTTATCTTAGTCCGCCGTTTAATGGGGGTCAATATCGGGATGGCGCCGTTTCGGGGATATAAGGAGGCAGGATGAGGAAACTCTTGGCTTTAGTGCTGACGTGCTGTGCCTGGGCGGGCTTGGCGCAGGCCGACGTTCTGGTGAATATCAACACCGCCAGTCAGCGGCAACTGGAGTCCGTACAGGGGATAGGCCCAAAGAAGGCGCAGGCCATCATCGAGTACCGTCACAAGCACGGCAACTTCAAGAGCATTGACGAATTGGACAAAGTACCGGGGTTTGGCAAAAAGAGCATCGAGCGGCTGCGCGCGCAGCTGACGGTGGAGGACGCCCCAGGCGCATGGCCCGCGCCGAGCGCCATACACGGCTGTTATAGCTGTTGAAGAGGGTTGCCGTTAAAAGCTTTTACTGACGCCCAATACAGCCGACCAGTCGGCAGTAAGTTGCACGCCGTTGACATATTGGTACAACGGCTGCTGCAGGAAGGCATATATCTCCACATCCGTGGCCGGCGCATAACTCACTCCGGGGCTCAAGCCCGCGTGCCAGCCGCCCGTGTCATGGACGTTGGCGCGCCGTCCGCTGTCGCGGTCGCGCCACTGGGTGTTGAGCTGGAGCAGCGCGTTCCAGCGCTCGGCGAACGGGTAGCGCAAGCCCGCGTCGAGCGACACGCTGCCGCCGGGACGGTAGTCTTCGCGCTCGGTGAGAGGATGTTGCCATAATACGCTGGCAAAACCGCTTAAGGCACTGTCTTTAAACTTGTAGGTGTGCGAGTAGCCCAACAGTAAATCGGTGCTGCCCGTGCCAGGTTGCAATTCCGGCTCGGCGCGCGCGCCGGCGGGATTGGTGATACGCGTATCGCCGGTAGGCAATTTGAGCCCGAAATTAAGCGAGGCGGTGTCCGCGCCGTCATCCCCGATCCGGTAACGCCCCAGCGCGCGCAGGTCGCCGATGCGGCCGAAACTCCATGATTCAAACTCCTCGTGCCCGTGGTGCCCGTGGAAATGGCTGTGATCCCTGTTGGAGTATGGCAGTTGCAAGGTCAGGCCCCATCCGGGGGATAGATTGAGATCGAGCATAGCGATGAAATTGCGATTGATGGTTTCAATTTCCCGATCCCCATGGGAATTACGCACGCCCGCCACTTTGCTGCTGCCGCGGCGTAACTGATCTGAGTCGATGTACTCGAAGCGCAGGCCGAGGCGCGCCCGCGTCTGGTCATCCGGTTCGTGGCTTTCGGCGCCGGTTTTGACGGAACAGAACGCCGCGCTGCAAGCCCAGGCGGGCGCCGCGTTAGTAGCCAGGACAATGAGCAGCAACGGCAATAATGGTTTATGCATGGTGTGCCTTTCCGTGGTGTACAAGGTGGGCACAGGATAAGCGCAACAACGGGCGAGGAAAATGCGGCATGGCGCCGCGCGGCAATTTGCCGCATATGACAGCCTTGCGCCCGCCGAGTAAAATAGTTATACACCGGCCAGCTTCCACTATGTCTATCCGCCCGTCTGATCAAGTCCTTGCCGCACCCAACTTGCGGCGCGTGCTGGTGTTGAAGAACGTCGCTCTGGTCGGCCAAACGCTGGCGATGATGGTGGTCGCCTACGGCCTCGGTATGCCGCTGCCGTTGACGGTGATCGTATTGACGCTGCTTGCCATCAACGTCCTGACCTGGCTGCGGCTGCGCATCCAGTGGCCGGTCACGGAGGCGGAAGTGTTCGCACAACTGTTGCTTGACGTGATGATTTTGTCGGTGCTGTTATATCTGGCGGGCGGGGCCACCAATCCCTTTGTATTACTGCTGCTGTTGCCGCTGACCATCGCCGCCGCCACCCTGTCGGCGCGCTATACCTGGAGCATGGCCGCCGTGGTGGTGGCGTGTTTTGGCATGCTGATGTTCATCCATATGCCGCTACCGCATTTTCATATTACTTACGACGGTGAGATCACTTTGAAAAGCGCCGGAATGGTGCTGGGCTTCGCCTTGGGCGTGGGCCTCATCGTCGCTTTCGTGATCAGGATGGGCAATGTCTTGCGCGAGCGCGAGCGCCTGTTGGCCGAGGCCAGGGAAGCCTTGCTGCGTGATCGTCATATCGTCAGCCTCGGTACGCTGGCCGTGGGCGCGGCGCATGAGATCGGCACGCCGCTCGCCACCATGGCGGTGCTCGCCAGGGAGTTGCAACACGAGTATCAGGATCAGCCTGAGCTTTGCGATAAATTACACATACTGCGCGAGCAGGTGGAGCGCTGCAAGGTCACGTTGACCGACATGTTGAGCTCGTCGGGCCGGGAGCGCGCGGAGTCCGGGTGTCGCGTCGCGCTGGACGATTATCTGCGCGATGTCACGCTGCAGTGGCGACGCGCGCGCCCCGGGGTTGAATTCAGCTTCAATTGGGAAGGCCGCCGGCCCGGGCCGGACATCGTGGCGCAACAGACCTTGAGCCAGGCCATCATTAATCTGCTCAACAACGCCGCCGACGCCGGTAACGAAGGTCTGGAAGTGGTGGCGCGCTGCGACGAGCGTGTGCTGCAACTTTCGGTGTATGACCGCGGCCAAGGGGTGTCGGCCAAGGTGCAAGGCGACACAGGCCGGCCTATGTTCAGCACCAAGCCGGAAGGACACGGGCTGGGTTTGTTTTTGACCCGGGCCGTGGTGAGCAGACTGGGCGGCGCGCTGCGCTTGTTCAACCGCCCTGAGGGCGGGGCGTGCGCCGAGCTTATTTTGCCGCTTGATAAACTGCTGGCCGGCGCCGCGCCATGAATGACGGTGCGCAGCTGCTGCTGGTGGATGATGACGAGACCTTTTGCGCCGTTCTGGGCAAGGCGCTCGCCAAACGCGGTTATGCGGTGCAGACCGCGCACAACGCGCAACAGGCGCTCGCTTGCGCCAGGCAATTTATACCGGACTACGCGGTGCTGGATCTCAAGATGCCGGGCGACTCTGGACTTGCGCTGGTGCCCGCGCTCAAGGCCTTGAACGCGTGCATCAAGGTGGTGATGCTCACGGGATACGCGAGCATCGCCACGGCGGTGGAGGCGATCAAGCTCGGCGCGGTGTATTATCTTGCCAAGCCCGCGGATGCAGACGACGTCGTGGCAGCGCTGCACCGCGCCGCGGGCGGTACGGCTGTGCCGGCCGCTGCGCAGCCGCTGTCGCTGGGGCGACTGGAATGGGAGCATATCCAGCGCGTGCTGATGGATTGCGATGGCAACATCTCGGCTGCGGCGCGCAGCCTGAACATGCACCGGCGCACTTTGCAGCGCAAGTTGCACAAGCGCCCGGTGCGCCGTTAGCAGGGTGTGGGGAACCCTGCATTCAACGCCCTGTCAGCCGCTGGTGATACCGCGCAAGCTGCTCCGCGCTGAGCAGAAACACCCCGCCGCCGCCGCGCTCGAATTCCGGCCACACGAAGGGCACGTCGGGAAAGCGCCGCACCAGCGCCGCCTCGCTGTTGCCCACTTCCACGATCAGAATGCCGTGCGGGGCGAGATAATCGCCGGCCTGTTGTAAAATGCGCAGCGCAAAATCAAGGCCTTCCGTGCCGCCGGACAAGGCGGATGGAGGCTCACGACGGAATTCCTGTTCCAGGCCGGCCATATCGGCTGTATCCACATAGGGCGGGTTGCTGACGATCACGTCATAACGCCGGCCGGCGAGCGCGCTGAACAGGTCGGAGTGTACGGCGTGCACGCGAGCGGCCAATCCGTGCCGTTCGATGTTGATGCGCGCCACCGCGAGCGCGTCGCCGGAGATGTCGGCGGCGTCCACGTCGGCGCGAGGAAACCGGTGCGCGCAGGCGATGGCGATGCAGCCGCTGCCGGTGCCGATATCCGCTATCCACGTGATGCGGCCTTCCTCTATCCAGGGCGCGAAGCCGCGCTCGATCAACTCCGCAATCGGCGAGCGGGGCACCAGCACGCGCTCGTCCACGTAAAAACTCAAGCCCGCGAACCAGGCCTCGTGCGTGAGATAGGGCGCGGGCAGGCGTTCCGCGACGCGCCGCTGCAACAGTTCCATGACTTCGCGTTTCTCGCTTTCCGTCAGGCGCGCGCGCAGGTATTCATCGGGGATTGCGGGTGGCAGATGCAGCGCGTGCAAGGCCAGACAGGCGGCTTCGTCCAGGGCGTTGTCGGTGCCGTGCCCGAAAAACAATCCGGCTTCGTTGAAGCGGCTCGCCCCGAAGCGGATGACGTCGCGCAGCGTGTGCAGCTGCGCGAGTGCCTGCTCGAAATCCGGCGTCAGCGTCATCAGCCGGGAAGAGGGAGGGTGGTGAGCCGCAGGCCGCTCGCGTCGCAGCGCAGCACGCTGCCTTGCGCGTACCAGTCGCCCAGAACGATGCGCTGCGCGAGCCGGCCGTCTATCTCAAAATCGTGCACCGCCGGGCGGTGCGTGTGGCCGTGGATCAAGCGCGTCACCCGGTGACGGCGCATCACCGCCGCCACGCTACGCGCATTCACGTCCATGATGGCGGGCGATTTTTCCAGGGTGCGGCTCATGCTCTGCGCGCGCAGGCGGCGCGCCAGACGGCGGCGCAGCGCGAGCGGCAGGCCCAGAAACAGCCGTTGACTGAAGCGGTTGCGCACCAGACGGCGAAAGCGTTGGTAGCTCACGTCATCGGTGCACAAGGTGTCCCCGTGCATGAGCAGGGTGGGCGTGCCGTTGAGGTCAATTACGCTGGGGTCGGGTAATAACCGGCAGCCGCTCAGGGCGGCGAATTTTTCGCCGATCAGAAAGTCGCGGTTGCCGTGCATGAAATAAATCGCCGTGCCGCTATCGCGCAGCGCGCGCAACGCGGAGACGACGCGCGCATGGTCCGGCGCGTCGTCGTCATCGCCCAGCCAGGCTTCAAATAAATCCCCCAGTATGTATAAGGCATCGCACCGTCCGGCCTGCCGGTTGAGGAACTCGATGAACAATTGCAGGATGGCCGGGCGTTGCGCGCATAGGTGCAGATCGGAGATAAGCAGGATCATATCATGGCGGCGCCCCGTGGTGCCCGGGTGCCCGCGCCGGAGGGCGAAGTTATTTTTTGGCCCTGGAAGAGGTTTTGGATGCAGCGCGCTCAGGGCTGGTCTTGCCCGGCCTGTCCGTGTCCAGCTCGGCCACGATGGCCGATTCCGCGTTGATTTTGCCGATGACGATGGGGAGCAGCGGGGCTTCCTTCTCAAAAATGCCCACCGCGCCGGTAGGGGTGTGGGCGATACGGTCCAGCACATCCATGCCCTGAATGACCTTGCCGAACACGGTGTAGCCCCAGTAGCCCGGCTGGGGGGCGTGGTGGTCGAGGGTCATGTTGTCGGCGAGGTTGATGAAGAATTGGCGGGTGGCGGTGTGGGGCTCATAGTCGCGCGTCATGGCGATGGTGCCGCGCTTGTTTTTCAGCCCGTTCATGGCCTCGGTGGCTATCGGCGCACGGGCAGGACGGAGCTTGTAGTCGCTGTCGTAGACGCCGCCCTGGATGATGAAATCCTTGCTGACGCGGTGGAACACCGTGCCGTCATAGGCCCCTTCCCGCACATAGGTTAAAAAATTCTCCACGGTCCTGGGTGCCTTTTCGCGGTTGAGCTGTAATACGATGTCTCCCATGCCGGTCTGGATGCGCACGATGGGATAAGGGCCATCAAGCGGCCCGGCGTAAAGCCAGGCGCTGAACAGCAGACAGGTTGCTCCGGCGATAAAAATTTTCATGAGCTGAGCCGTTCTCACTTTATGTAAGGCGGACGCGAGTCCGGGTCCGCGGAAATCGCCATTTGTAGCTATAATTAATAGCCTATGCAGCCCAGTCAAGTCAAGACCCGCTTCGCTCCCAGCCCCACCGGTCACATACACATGGGTAACACCCGCGTCGCGTTGTTCAGCGCGCTGTATGCGCGTCATCGCCGGGGCATATTTCTGCTGCGCATCGAAGACACCGACGTGGAGCGCAGCGCGGCGCGCCACATCGAGGCGCTGAAGGAAGACCTGCGCTGGCTCGGCCTTGCGTGGCAGGAGGGGCCGGAAGCAGGCGGACTGCACGGGCCCTACTACCAGTCGCAGCGTCTCGATATGTACCGGCGTTACTTTGACGAGCTGCAACAGCAAGGCAGGGCCTATCCCTGTTTTTGCAGCGCCCAGGAGCTGGCGTTGTCGCGCAAGGCGCAGTTGGCGAGCGGTCGCCCGCCGCGCTACGCGGGCGTGTGCGCGCGCCTGTCCGCGGCGGAAATACAATTGAGGCTCAAGCAGGGCTTGCAGCCCACGTTGCGTTTTCGCATACCAGCGGGAGTGGCGGTGCAGTTTGAAGACCTGGTGCGCGGGCCGCAAAGCTTCGCCAGCGACGACATCGGCGACTTCATCATCCGCCGCGCCGACGGCACGCCGGCGTTCTTTTTCAGCAACGCGGTGGACGACGCGCTTATGGGCGTGACCCACGTGCTGCGCGGCGAGGATCATCTCAGCAATACCCCGCGCCAGATATTGCTGCTGCAAGCTTTGCAGCTTAACGTTCCGCGCTACGCGCACTTATCCATGATCGTGGGTCCGGACGGCGCGCCCCTGTCCAAACGCCACGGCAGCCGCAGCGTGCATGAGCTGCGCGAGTCCGGTTATCTGCCCGAGGCGGTTATCAATTATCTGGCGCGCCTCGGCCATCACTACGAGAGCAATGAGCTGTTGAGCCTGGAGGAGCTGGCGGCGGGTTTCGATTTCGTGCATTTGGGCCGTGCGCCGGTGCGCTTCGACAACGCCCAGTTGCAGCACTGGCAGCAACTGGCGCTGGCGCGCGCCGATACCGATGAACTGTGGGCGTGGATGGGCTGCAAGGTGCATGAAAAAGTGCCGCAGGCGCAGCGCGTTGCGTTCGTGCAGACGGTGCGCCATAACGTTACCCTGCCGGAGCACGCCCTGGTATGGGCGCACATCCTGTTTGACAATCACCTGGAGCTCTCCCAGACCGCGCGCGAGGTGATCGGCGCGGCCGGGCGCGAGTTTTTCACGCAGGCCGCGGCCGCGCACGAAAAACACCCGGATGACTTCAAGGCGCTGGCGAACGAAATTAAAACCCGCACCGGCAAGAGCGGAAGGTCCCTGTATCAGCCGCTGCGCGCGGCCTTGACCGGGGAGCTGGATGGCCCGGAAATGGCGCAACTCCTGTCCCTGCTTGGCGCGGAGCGCGCCGGGGCGCGCCTGCTCGCCGCCGCCCAATAATCAATACACTTCCCGCATGTTATACATTCATAATAGTCTGACCAAATCAAAGCAGCCGTTCAAACCCATTACGCCGGGCGAGGTGCGCCTGTATGTGTGCGGTATGACGGTCTATGATTATTGCCACCTCGGTCATGCGCGCGTGCTGGTGGTGTTTGACGGCGTGGTGCGTTATCTGCGCCGGCTCGGCTATAAAGTCACCTACGTGCGCAACATCACCGATATTGATGACAAGATCATCCGCCGCGCGCAGGAGAACCGAGAAGAGTACAGCGCGCTCACCGCACGCTTCACCGCCGCCATGCACGAAGACGCGGATCGCCTGGGCGTGTTGCGCCCGGATCATGAGCCGCGCGCCACGCAACACATCGGCGAGATTATCGCGCTGATTCAGAAATTGTTGGATAAGCACTGCGCCTACCGGGCGAAAAACGGCGACGTGTATTACGACGTGAGCAGGTTCAAGCCCTATGGCGCGCTGTCCGGCAAGCATCTGGAGGACTTGCGCGCCGGCGCGCGCGTGGAGGTGGACGAGGCTAAGGACGATCCGCTGGACTTTGTGTTATGGAAGGCGGCCAAGCCGGGTGAGCCGAGCTGGCCGTCGCCCTGGGGCGCGGGCCGGCCCGGCTGGCACATCGAGTGCTCGGCCATGTCCATGCATTGCCTGGGTGAGCACTTCGACATCCACGGCGGCGGCCTGGACTTGCAGTTCCCGCATCATGAAAATGAGATCGCCCAATCGCAGGCGGCCACCGGCCACAAGTTCGTCAACGTGTGGATGCACAACGGCTTCGTGCAGGTGGACGAGGAAAAGATGTCGAAGTCGCTGGGCAATTTTTTTACCCTGCGTGAGGTGCTGAGGCGTTATCATTCCGAAGAGGTGCGGTATTTTATCTTGTCCAGCCACTACCGCAGCCCGCTCAACTACGCCGAAGAACATCTGCTCAACGCACGCGCCGCCTTGACGCGCTTTTACACCGCCTTGCGCGGCTTGCCCGAGGCCGCGCCCGGCGAAGAACAGGATGAGTACGGCGCGCGCTTCACGGCCGCCATGGACGATGATTTCAACACCCCCAAGGCGCTCGCGGCGCTGTTTGATCTCGCGCACCGGATCAACGCCGTGCGCGCGCAGGATATAAGGCAGGCGGCGCAACTGGGCGCGCGCCTGCGGCGCTTGGGCGGCATCCTTGGTCTGTTGCAGGGCGATGCGGAAGCTTATCTGCAGGGTGCGGGCGCAGAGGGGTTGAGCCGGGGAGAGATTGAACGCCTGCTTGGCGAGCGTGATGCGGCGCGCAAGCGCAGGGACTGGGCCGAATCGGATCGTATCCGCCGGCATCTGGCGGAGCAGGGTATTGTGATCGAAGACGGCGCCGCTGGAACGACCTGGCGCCGCGCCTGATGTCAGGCGCTTATTGGTTACGGGCGCTGTGCGCCGCTTTCGTCTTCCTTTTTTGGCGGCAGGAGATGGGCGCGCGAGATGCCGAGCCACATCACGATGGGGCTGGCCACCAGAACGGATGAGTACGTGCCGACCACAATGCCGATGGTGAGCGCAAGCGCGAAATAAAACAGCGTTTCTCCTCCCAGCAACAGCATGGCGAGCACCATCAGTTGTGTGGTGAACGAGGTCATGATGGTGCGGCCCAGGGTGCGGGTGATGGCATTGTCTATGATCTCCGGCACCGTGCCTGCGCGCATCTTGCGGAAATTTTCCCGGATACGATCAAATACCACCACGGTGTCGTTCACCGAGTAACCCAGGACGGCGAGTATCGCAGCCAGTACCGCGAGCGAGAACTCCCACTGAAACAGGGCGAACAGTCCAAAAAGGATGATGATGTCGTGCGCCGTGGCGACGATGGCGCCGACCGCGAAGCGCCACTCAAAGCGCAGCGCGAGATACATCATGATGCCGAGGGTGACCAGAATCAGGGCCAGGCCGCCGTCGTTCAGCAGCTCTTCGCCGATCTGCGGTCCGACAAACTCCACGCGCCGTATTTCCACGGAGCCGTCCTGCGCGCGCAGGGCGTCACGGACTTTTTCGCTGAGCGCGGCACTGCTGATGTTTTCCAGATTGGGCAGGCGGATCAGCACGTCGCGCACGGTGCCGAAACTTAGCACCGAGGCCTCCTTGAAGCCGCTTTGCGCCAGCGCCGCGCGGATGGAGTCAAGCTGCGCGGGCTGCGCGTAGCGCGCTTCGATCAGCGTGCCGCCGGTAAACTCGATGCTCAAATTCAGGCCGCGCGCGATGAGCAGCACGATGGCGATGGCGAAGATCAGCGCGGAGACAAAGATCGTCGCGCGCGCCGAACGCATGAACGGGATGTCGCGCTGGACGCGGAAGAATTCCATGATTAAATGACCAGTCTGGCGAGCCTGCGTCGGCCGTAGATCAGGTTGACCATGGCGCGCGACACCATCACCGCGCTGAACATGGAGGTGAGGATGCCGATGCACAGGGTGACGGCGAAGCCGCGTATCGGGCCGGAGCCGAGCATGAACAGGGCGAAGCCCGCGATCAGGGTGGTGACGTTGGAATCGAGGATGGTGTCGAAGGCGCGCTCGTAACCGGCGGCGATGCTGGCCTGCGGACTGTTGCCGTTACGCAGCTCCTCGCGGATGCGCTCGAAGATCAGCACGTTGGCGTCTATCGCCATGCCCACGGTGAGCGCGATGCCGGCGATGCCGGGCAGGGTGAGCGTGGCCTGCAACATGGACAGCACCGCGAGCAGCAAAATGATGTTGACGCCCAGCGCCAGACTGGCGAGGACGCCGAAGAAATAATAGTACCCGGCCATGAACAGGACGATGACGGCGAAGCCGATGAGGGTGGAGTTGAAACCCTTTTCGATGTTTTCCACGCCCATGCTGGGACCGACGGTGCGCTCCTCGACGATCTCCATCGGCGCCTTGAGCGCGCCGGCACGCAGCAGCAGCGCCAGGTCGCGCGCCTCCTCGGTGCTGTCCAGGCCGGTGATCTGGAAGCGTTTGGCCAACCGCTCGCGGATCACCGCCTGGTTGATGACTTCCTCTTTTGTCCCTTTTATTTTTACCGGCTGGCCGCCCACGATGCGCGTCTCGCTCTTGCTTTCAATGAACACCACCGCCATCTGTTTGCCGATGTTGTCCTTGGTGGCGCTGCTCATCATGGCCGCGCCCTTGCCGTCGAGGGTGATAAACACCGCCGGTCCGCCGGTTTGCTGGTCTATGCCGGAGGCGGCGTCTATGATCGAGTCGCCGGTGAGCATCACCTGAGTCTTCAGCAGCGTGTCGCCGCCGTCGCGCACCCGGTAGAGCTTGGAGCCGACCGGCACCCGGCCCGCCAGGGCTTCCGCCACGCTGTGCTCTTCATCCACCATGCGGAACTCCAGGGTGGCGGTGGCGCCGATGATCTCCTTGGCGCGCGCCGTGTCCTGCACGCCGGGCAGCTGCACCACGATGCGGTTGGCGCCCTGCTGCTGGATCACGGGCTCGGCCACGCCCAGCTCGTTGACACGGTTGCGCAGCGTGGTGATGTTTTGCTGCAACGCGAACTTGCGCTCGTCGCGCATTTCCGCCTCGCTCAGGTTGGCGATGAGGTAAAAATCGTCCGCGCCGTCCCGTTCCTCGAGCAGCAGGCTGCGGAAGGCGTCGCGCACCGCGTCACGCGCCTGATCGCGTTCCTCGGCGCTGCGGAATTTCATTTCCACCCCCCGGTCGCCGCGCGTGACGGTGACATAGCGCAGCTTTTTGTCGCGCAGCAGGGTGCGGACATCGCTCACGTAACGCTCCTGCGCCTGAGTGAGCGCCGCATCCATATCCACCTCCATGAGGAAGTGCACGCCGCCGCGCAGATCGAGGCCGAGATACATGGGCTGGGCGTTGAGGCTGAGCAGCCAGTGCGGGGTACGCGGGGCGAGATTCAATGCCACCACGTAATCTTCGCCCAAATCGGCCCTGACCGCATCCTGGGCCTTGAGCTGGGTGTCGGTGTCGGCAAAGCGCACCAGCAGCGTAGCTTCTTCGACGCTGGCCGACTTGAACGGCAGACCAGCCTGTTGGAGCGTTTCCTCAACCTTGCCCTGGAGGGCGGCATCTACCTTGAGGGTACGTGTGGCGGAGATTTGCAGCGCCGGGTCTTCACCGTACAGATTGGGCAGGCTGTACAGCACGCCCACCGTCACCACGGCGAAGATCAGCACGTATTTCCACAGCGGATACTGATTCATGGAACGGATGAGACGCGCCTCAGATGTCCTTCAGGGTTCCTTTGGGCAGGACCGTGGCAATGGAGTGTTTTTGCAGCTTGGTGATCACGCCGGGCGCGATCTCCAGGCTGACAAAGTCGTCTCCCAGATCGGTGACGCGCCCCAGCAGGCCGCCGCTGGTGACCACTTCGTCGCCCTTGGCCAGCGCGGCGAGCAAGACCTTGTGTTCCTTGGCGCGCTTCATCTGCGGGCGCATCAGCAGGAAATAGAAAATCACAAACAGGATGATGATGGGCAAAAAGGTCAGCAGCCCGGCTTCGCCGCCGGTGGGGGCGGCTTGGGCGTAGGCGTCGGAAATGAAAAAGCTCATGGGGATAACCTGTATGGTATATTTGCTATGCTATATACAACCATTAATTATACCATAGCGCCCCCCGCTTTAGCGCGTTTTTCATGGAACTCGGCTACAAAGCTTTCCAGGCGTCCCTGAGCGATGGACTCGCGCAAGCCCTGCATCAGCTCCTGATAATAATAAAGGTTATGGAGGGTGTTGAGGCGCGCGCCCAGCATTTCGCGGGTCTTGTCCAGGTGGCGCAGGTAGGCGCGGCTGTAATGGCGGCAGGTGTAGCAGCCGCACTGTTCATCCAGCGGACGGGTATCGGCTTTGTAGCGGCTGTTGCGGATGCGAATCTCGCCGCCGCGCACAAACAGCTGGCCGTTGCGCGCGTTGCGCGTGGGCAGCACGCAGTCGAACATGTCCACCCCCAGGCGCACCGCCTCCACGATGTCCTCCGGCGTGCCGACCCCCATCAGATAACGCGGCAAGGCCTTGGGCATCTGCGGCAGCAGGCGTTGCAACACCTCCAGGCGCGCGTTTTTGGGCTCGCCCACCGACAGCCCGCCCAGCGCGTAGCCGTCAAAGCCGGTCTGTTTGAGGCCATTCAGCGAAATTTCCCGCAGCTCGGGATAAACGCCGCCCTGGATGATGCCAAACAGCGCGGCAGGATTATCGCCATGCGCCTCACGGCTGCGCGCCGCCCAGCGCAGCGACAGCTCCATGGAGACGCGCGCCTCGTCAAACGTGGCGGGGTAGGGCGTGCATTCATCGAAGATCATCACCACGTCCGCCCCCAGCGCGCGCTGCACCTGCATGGAGCGTTCCGGATCAAGAAACACCTGGTCGCCGTTGACCGGCGACTGGAACGCCACGCCCTGTTCGGTAATCTTTCTCATCGTCCCCAGGCTGAACACCTGGAAACCGCCGGAGTCGGTGAGGATCGGGCCGTCCCAATGCATGAAGCCGTGCAGGCCGCCATGTGCGGCGATCACCTTTACGCCCGGACGCAGCATCAGGTGAAAGGTGTTGCCGAGGATGATCTCCGCCCCGCACGCGCGCAACTCTTCCGGGCTCACACCTTTCACCGCGCCGTAGGTGCCGACCGGCATGAAGGCCGGGGTTTGCACCGTGCCGCGCTCAAAGATCAGGCATCCGCGCCGCGCCGGACCATCGTTATTGAGCAGCTCAAATTCCATATAAAGGCAGATACAAGAGAAAAGATACAAGATACAAGAAAAAACGAGTACGCCTATACTTTTCTCTTTTCTCTTGCCTCTTTTCTCTGAGGTAGTATGAACATCGCATCGCCGTAGCTGTAAAAGCGGTATTTTTGCGCCACAGCGTGGCGATAGGCCGCCATCACCTGCTCATAACCGCCGAAGGCGCACACTAGCATAAGTAAGGTGGATTCCGGCAGGTGGAAGTTGGTGATGAGCGCGTCCACCGATTTGAATTCGTAACCGGGATAAATAAAGATATCAGTCTCGCCCTGGAACGGTGAGAGTGCGCCGTGGCGCGAGGCGCTCTCCAGCGCGCGCACCACCGTGGTGCCGACGGCGACCACGCGCCCGCCGCGCGAGCGCGCCGCGCGCACTTGCTCACACACCTGCGCCGGGACCTCCAGATATTCCTTGTGCATCTTGTGTTCGGTCAGGTTTTCCGCGCGCACGGGCTGAAACGTGCCCGCGCCGACGTGCAACGTGACATAAGCGCTCTCCACGCCCTTTGTCGCCAAGGCCTTGAGCAGCGGCGGATCGAAGTGCAGGCCAGCGGTGGGTGCGGCTACCGCGCCGGGGCGGCGCGCGTACACGGTTTGATAACGTTCGGCGTCCTGTTCCTCGTCCGCGCGCGCGATGTAAGGCGGCAGCGGCACATGGCCGAATTGCTCCAGGGTGTCTAATAAATTTTTACTATTTTCAAATTCAATTTCATGGAAATCAGCGATTCTGGCCAGCACCCTCGCCGCCGCTTGCTGCGCGCCTTTATGCAGTATGATCCGTGCGCCGGGACGCAAGGGCTTGCTGGCGCGCGCCTGCGCCAGCACGCGCTGTCCCTCCAGCAGGCGTTCGATTAAAATTTCCACCTTGCCGCCGCTCTCCTTGCGGCCGAGCAGACGCGCCGGGATGACGCGCGTGTCGTTGAACACCAGCAGATCGCCTGGCCGCAGTTCGCCGGGGAGGTCAGTGAACAGCGCGTCACGAATGGCGTCGCCATGCAGGCACAGCAAACGGCCGGCGCTGCGCGGCTCCGCGGGATATTGCGCGATCAAGGCTGGAGGGAGATCGTAGTGAAAGTCGCTGCGGCGCATGGCGTGGCTGTGAAAACGACCGGCGTGCTATAATGCCAAAAAAGCCGGGGTGGCGGAACTGGTAGACGCGCCGGACTCAAAATCCGGTGGTGGCGACACCGTGTCGGTTCGATTCCGACCCTCGGTACCAATCACTGCGGCGGTTTGCCGCGGTCCGCGCGCCCATGAAATTTCCCGTCGAGCAGGATGGAGAGCGGAGAAATCGCATGACGAGAGGCAGGCCCGAAGACGAGAACGTCATCACACCCGGCGGCAATGTTTTTGCTGAAGGGATCGAAAACTTGCCTGACCGCCCGGAAGTTCTTGGCCGGAACGGGGCCTTCTTTCTCGATGTTGACGGCACGCTGCTCGACATCGCAGAACGCCCCGAGGCGGTCAAACTCAGGTCGGGTTTGACGGATACACTGGCCGCATTGCAGCGCAGGGCGCCGGTGGCCTTGATCAGCGGACGGCCGATCGCGGCCCTGGACCGGCTGTTTGCCCCGCTCAAACTGCCGGCGGCCGGACAACATGGCGCCGAGCGCCGCAGCGCCGACGGACGGCTGCGCCGCGTGACGGTTTCCAGATCGGCGCTCAATCAGGCGCGCGCGTATCTTGTGGCATGGGCGCGCAATCACCAGGAGATCCTGCTGGAGGACAAGGGACTGACCTTGGCGCTGCACTATCGCGCCGCGCCGCGCCTGGAATCCGAGGCCGCACGGGTGGCGCGCGAGGCGTGGCGCAGGCTCGGCGACGGTTTCGTGCTTGAACCGGGCAACATGGTTTTTGAGATCCGGCCGCGCGGCTGGGACAAGGGACGGGCAATCGCCGAATTCATGCGCGAGCCGCCGTTCGCCGGGCGCGTGCCGGTTTTTGCGGGCGACGACATCACCGACGAGGACGGCTTCGCCGCCGTCAACCGTATGGGTGGCTATTCGATCAAGGTCGGCGTGGGGCCGACGGCGGCGCGCTGGCGGCTTCCTGATGTCAGACGGGTGCTGGCCTGGCTGGACTGCTATGTAGCATGGTTTGCCGCGCAAGGTACCGAGGGTTAGACCATGGATAACTTGGAGCTTGGACTGATCGGCAATTGCGGCATCAGCGCCCTGGTTGATCCACGGGCGCGGATCGTGTGGTGCTGCATGCCGCGCTTTGACGGCGACCCGGTGTTCTGCGCCCTGCTGCGCAACCCGTCTGCGCCGCAGAGCGGCGGGCAGGGACACGCACAGGCGGACGCGCAGGACGGCCGCGGCACGTTTGCAATTGATCTGCAGCACTTCGCGCGCAGCGAACAACGCTATCTGCGCAACAGCGCCATTCTAGTGACGACGCTCTACGATCATGCTGATGGAGCGGTGGAGATTACCGACTTTGCACCGCGTTTCCATCAGTTCGGACGCGCGTTCTATCCCATGATGATCGTGCGCCGCGTGCGTCCGCTTGCCGGCAGCCCGGTGATCCGCGTGCGCCTGGAACCCGCTCATGATTACGGGGCCGGGATTCCGCATCTTACATTCGGCAGTAATCACGTGCGTTATGTATCTCCGCAACTGATCCTTCGCCTCACCACCGATGCCTCGATCACGGCGGTGTTGGAGCAGACGCCGTTCGTTCTGGATCGCGATATCACCCTGATAATAGGGCCCGATGAGACCCTGCCGGAGGCCCCCGGCGCGGCCGGCCGGCGCTTCTTTGAGGAGACGCGCAGCTACTGGCACGACTGGGTGCGCTTTCTCGGCATCCCGTTCGAGTGGCAGCAGGCGGTGATCCGCGCGGCGATTACGATCAAGCTCGCGGCTTTCGACGACACCGGCGCCATGGTCGCCGCGATGACCACCTCGCTGCCGGAGGCGCCGGACAGCGGGCGCAATTGGGATTATCGCTATTGCTGGCTGCGTGACAGCTACTTTGTGGTCGCGGCGCTCAATCGCCTGAGTGTGACGCGCACCATGGAGCGTTACCTGCACTACATCGTGAACATCGCCGCGAACATGAGGGGTGGACACCTGCAGCCGGTGTACGGCATCAGCGGCCGCGCTGATCTCGATGAATCCATCGTATCCAGCCTTCCGGGCCATCTGGGCATGGGGCCGGTGCGCACCGGTAACGCCGCGTACCAACAAGTGCAAAACGACGTGTATGGTTCAGTGATCCTGGCCGCGACCCACATGTTCTTCGACGAGCGCCTGGACCGCCCCGGCAACGAAGGCTTGTTCCGCCGTCTCGAACCCCTGGGCGAGATGGCGCGCGTAGTATATAACCGGCCTGACGCCGGGGTTTGGGAGCTGCGCAACGCGACACGCGTTCATACCTACTCCAGCGTCATGTGTTGGGTTGCCTGCGATCGCCTGGCGCGCATCGCCGCGCATCTTGGCCTTAACGACCGTGCCCACTACTGGCGCGGACATGCGGAAGTTATTCATCGCGCGGTGTGTGAAAATGCCTGGGATGCGAAACAACAGAGCTTCGTGAGCGGCTTTGGCGGCGAAGATCTCGATGCAAGTTTGCTGCTACTGCATGAATTCGGATTTCTGGCCGCGGATGATCCGCGCTTCGCCGGCACGGTGACGGCGGTTGAGCGGCGCCTCAAGCAGGGCGATTTCATTTTCCGCTACGCGCAGGACGATTTCGGCGAGCCACGGACGGCGTTTCTGGTTTGCACGTTCTGGTACATTGACGCCCTCGCGGCCCTCGGCCGCCGCGAGGAGGCGCGCGCCTTGCTCGACACCGTGCTTACCTGCCGCAATTCGCTGGGCTTGCTCTCGGAAGACATTGATCCCGCCAGCCGCAGGCTGTGGGGAAATTTTCCCCAGACCTACAGCATGGTGGGGCTTATCAATTCCGCCACGCGCTTGAGCAAAAGCTGGGAAGAGGTTTTCTGACCCGCTGCGCAGGACCGAGAGAGGAAAATTTCATGGCGACGACGGCACGACCGCAACTCGCGCGCTCCCTGCGGCTGGGGCTTTTGATTGCCGCGGCCATCGGGGTCGCCACCGGCCTGTTCGCCTGG
Source organism: Pseudomonadota bacterium (assembly GCA_041695325.1). GTDB lineage: Bacteria > Pseudomonadota > Gammaproteobacteria > SURF-13 > SURF-13 > SURF-13. Next base: position 7,535 of record JBGFRC010000014.1, on the reverse strand, counting down.
CGGCAGGTGGCCGACGAGCGCCAGATTGACCTCGAGGACGTGACCCGCCGCGCCCACGTGCTGGCGCAGCAACTTTCCGGAACGGTGGCAAGGGCCCTGACGCAGCCCGATGCCCAGGCGCGCGATGCCTTGCGCACGCGGCTCGATGGTTACAGCCGCCTGATCGGCTACGCCGTGTTCCGGCCGGACGGCCGGCTGCTGGCGTCCGGCAAGGTGGTGGCGGAGTTCGCAGATCGGCTTGAGCCCACGGCCGGACAGGCGGCGCAGACCGGCTCGGATGCGCTCGATATCACGCGCTTTCAGGGCGCGCCGATTCATGTCTTCGCATTGCCGCTTAAGGACAGGGGCGAATCGGTGATCGGCACATTGGTGGTGGCGCATGATATTTCTTACATAGACGAGCGCGCCACCGGCCGGCTGGTTCGCTACGGTTTCTGGATCCTGATGGTGACGCTGTTCGCGGTGATGCTCGTGGTCGGCATGACCTGGTTTGCCTATGAGCGCCCGCTGCACAAGCTGGCCGACTGGATGCGGCGCCTGCGCACCGAGAACGTCTCCGCGCCGCCGCCCGGTCTGCCGTCGGCCTGGCTGCGCAGCGAGACCGACCGGCTCGCCGCAACCTTCCGCGCTGCGCGCTCAACCGGGCACAGGCTGTCGCAGGCGGCGATGCGCGCCGATCAGGTCTGGACCCGCGACCGGCTGCGCACCCACGCCGTCGCCGCGCTGGGCGAAGAGCGCCAGCTCATCGTGGTCAGCAATCGCGAGCCGTACATGCACCAGTTGCGCGACGGCAATCCGCGCATGATTATGCCCGCCGGCGGCCTGGTGACCGCGCTCGATCCGGTGCTGCAGGCCTGCGGCGGCGTGTGGATTGCACACGGCGGAGGCGACGCCGACCGCGAGACCGCGGACGCATCAGGACGGCTCACGGTGCCGCCGGATGACCCCCGCTATACGCTGCGGCGCGTGTGGCTCACGCGCGAGGAGGAGCAGGGCTACTACTACGGCTTCTCCAACGAGGGCTTGTGGCCGCTGTGCCACCTGGCGCACGAACGCCCGGTGTTCCGCGCCGCGGACTGGGAATGCTACCGCCAGGCGAACCAGCTTTTCGCCGGCGCCGTGCTAGATGAGATCGGCGACGGCAAGGCCGTGGTGCTGGTGCAGGATTATCAGCTTGCCCTGGTGCCGCAACTGCTGAAGGCGGCGCGCCCGGATGTGCAGGTGGGATTGTTCTGGCACATACCCTGGCCGAACCCGGAGGCGTTCCGCATCTGTCCGTGGGGCGCGGACATTCTCACCGGCATGCTCGGCGCCGACTTGGTGGGCTTTCATCTGCAGCAGTATTGCAACAACTTTCTGGACACGGTGGATCGCGTGCTCGAGTCGCGTCTTGATTGGGACCACTTTGCGGTGGAGCTCAAAGGGCGTGTATCGCAGGTGCGTCCGTTTCCCATCAGCGTGCAGGACTGGACTGAGCGCAAGGTCCCTGCGGGTGAAGAGCTGGCGCGTCAGATTGCGGCGCTCAAGGCCCAACACAAACTTGAGGACGCTTACGTTGCGGTGGGCGTGGATCGTATTGATTACACCAAAGGTTTGCCGGAGCGCTTCCGCGCCGTGGGCCGGCTTCTGGAAAAATATCCGCAGTATCGCGGGCGATTCACGTTTGTGGAGCTGGGCGCTCCAAGCCGCACGCATCTCCGCCGCTACCGCGACCACATTGCGCATCTGGAGGCGCTCGCCGACGAAATCAACTGGAAGTACCAGACCAACGGCTGGAAACCCATACACTTTCTGGTGGCCCACCATGACGCCGCTACCGTTCATGCGTTTCTGCGCATGGCCTCGATGTGCATCGTCAGCTCCCTGCACGACGGCATGAACTTGGTGGCCAAGGAGTACGTCGCCGCCCAGGATTCCGAGGGCGTGCTGATTCTGTCGGAGTTCGCGGGCGCGGCGCGCGAGCTCGCCGATGCGCTCATCATCAATCCTTATGATACGGAACAATTCGCAGACGCCGTCCGTTACGGCATGGAAATGGATTCTGCAGAGCGGCGCGCGCGCATGCGCCGGATGCGCCGCACCGTGGAAGAGCATAACATCTACCGTTGGGCCGCCAACTTCCTCACCGAGCTTGCCGCCACGCGCGCGCAAGGACAGGCCGGCAAGACCACGGGCGTCGGCGAGTTACAACTGCTTTAAACGAAATTATTTGATATAGATCAGGACAGGCCGCGTGGGGTTGGCTATGCTGCATGGCGTATGGAGAGCCGGTCATGCAAGGGCTGCTGGGGCGGGATCAGTTTGACCTCCTGATTCAGGCGTTGCGCGCGCGCGGCTATCGCGTGGCGGGGCCGCGCGTGCGAGGTGGGGCGGTTGTGTACGCCGAAGTCAATCGGGCCGATGATCTGCCTGTTGGGCTGGCCAGCGTGCAGGAGCCCGGTAAATACCGGCTGGAAGATTCCGGGAACGGACGCCTGTTTGATTATGTGCACGGCCCGGAGTCGCTGAAGCGGTTTCTGTTCGCCCCGCAGGAAACCTTGTGGACGGTGACGCAAAACGGCGAGGTGCGTTTTAACGAGACGCTGCCGGAGGTAAAGCCTCTTGCCGTGATCGGCGCGCGCGCCTGTGATCTCGCCGGGATGCAGGTGCAGGATCTCACCTTTCTTGAAAACCAATACAACGATTTCAGCGATCCCTATTATCGCGCGCGGCGGGAAAACCTGTTTATCGTCGCGGTGAACTGCACGCGCTCGGCGGCCACCTGCTTTTGCGCCTCGATGGACACCGGCCCGCGCGCGCGTGCGGGTTATGACATCGTGCTTACGGAGCTTAACGATTCTTTTCTGATCGAGGCGGGCAGCGCGGCGGGAGGGGCGATGCTGGCCGAACTGCCCTTGCAGCCCGCGCGCGAGCTGGAGATCACGCAGGCGGCGCAGGCGATAGAGGCCGCGGCGCGCAGTCAAACGCGGCGTCTGGACACCACGGATATTCAGGCGCTGCTGTTCAATAATCTCGAACATTCGCGCTGGGATGATGTGGCGGAGCGCTGCCTGTCGTGCGCCAACTGCACCATGGTGTGTCCTACCTGTTTTTGTCACCGGGAGACGGATGTCGCCTCGTTGGATGGCAAGGAGAGCGAACATCAACGCCAGTGGGACTCCTGTTTTACTTTGGAGCACGGCTATCTCCACGGCGCGCAGATCCGCCCGCAGATTCGCCACCGCTACCGCCAATGGCTCACGCACAAGCTCGCCGCCTGGATCGAGCAGTTCGGCGTCAGCGGCTGCGTGGGCTGCGGGCGCTGCATCACCTGGTGTCCCACCGGCATAGACTTGATCGAAGAGGTCAACGCCATCCGCCTGCCTGCCGCGCCACGGCGCAGGCGCGGCGCCCAGCCGGAGGGGGGATCATGAACGCCGTTGCGCCTAACCCTTATCTGCCGCAGGCGGCAGAGGTGGTCGAGCGCGTGGAGGAGGGGCGCGATATTTTCACCTTACGCCTGCGCCTGCGCGATGCCGGCGTGCGCGCGGCCTACCGCTTCCGGCCCGGCCAGTTCAACATGCTGTATCTGTACGGCGTGGGCGAGGTGGCGATCTCCATCGTTTCCGATCCCGATGATCCCCAATTGATAGACCACACCATCCGCGCCGTCGGGCGCGTTACCCAAGGCATGCAGCGGCTCAGGGCGGGCGATGTCTTGGGACTGCGCGGCCCGTTCGGACGCGGCTGGCCGGTGGAGGCGGCGCGCGGGCGCAGCCTGCTGTTGATCACCGGCGGCCTGGGCTGCGCGCCCACCACTTCCATGATTCACTACGCGTTGCAGCGCCGCAAGTTATACGGCGCGCTCACCCTGTGCCACGGCGTGAAGCACCCCGGCGACCTCATTTACGGCGAGCGCATCCAGAGCTGGTGCGCCGCGCCGGACACCCAGGTACTGTTGACCGCCGACAAGGGCACGCCGGAGTGGCGCGGGCGCGTGGGCCAGGTGACGCAGACGCTGGAGGACATAGCCCCGGAGATGTTTAAAGGCGTCGCCATGATGTGCGGGCCGGAGCCGATGATGCGCGCGGTGGCGGAAAATCTGCTGCGGCGAGGCATGGCGCCGGCGGATATTTATCTCTCCCTGGAGCGCAACATGCAGTGCGCGGTGGGGCACTGCGGGCACTGCATGTTCGGCGGCAAATTCATCTGCAAGGACGGCCCGGTGTTTTCCTATAGCGAGGTGCGCACGCTGCTGGCGGTGAAAGGTTTTTGAAATGGACGGAAAACTGCGCATCGCGGTGCACAAGTTCGCCTCCTGCGACGGCTGCCAGATACAGTTCTTGAATCTGGAGCAGGATTTGCTCACCCTGGCGGGACGGGTGGAGATCGCGCATTTCGCCGAGGCTTCCAGCGCCATGCAGCCGGGCCCTTATGATGTATCCTTTGTGGAGGGCTCGATTTCCACCTCCGCTGATGCGCGGCGCATCCGGGACATACGCGCCGCCAGCGGTCTGCTCATCACCATCGGCGCGTGCGCCACCGCGGGCGGCTTGCAGGCGTTGCGCAACTGGAAAGATCACGACGAGTTCGTGCGCGCGATTTACGCCCGGCCGGAATACATAGACAGCCTCGCACGCTCCACGCCCGTCTCGGAGCATGTCAAGGTGGACGCGGAGCTGTGGGGTTGCCCGATAGACCGTCAGCAGTTAAAACGTGTGCTGAGTGACCTGCTGGCGCGGGTGGCTCCGCGCATCCCCGGCGAGTCGGTGTGCCTGGAGTGCAAACGCGCTGGCCACGTGTGCGTGCTGGTGGCGGGAGGCGAACCGTGCCTGGGGCCGGTGACACGCACCGGCTGCGGCGCGCTGTGTCCGCGCCATGAGCGCGATTGCTACGGCTGCTTCGGGCCGCAAGAGGATGGCAACACGCGGGCGCTGGGACGCCGTTTCCGCGCACTGGGCCTTTCCGATGAAGATATCGTGCGTCGGTTGCGGTTCATCAACGGCTGGGCGCCCGCCTTCCGCACAGGCGCGCAAGAGTGGGAAAAATGAACCAAGGAAAATATACGCGTATGGATATGACAACGAACGACATAAAGGCCCTCGGCTCCGCCGCGCTTTATCAGCCTTGCGCCTTGGAGCAATTTGCCTTCCAAACCACCGCAGAACTTGATGACCTGACGGAAATCATCGGCCAGGCGCGTGCGTTGGATGCGGTGCGGCTCGGCGCCGGGATGCGCCGCAGCGGCTACAATATCTTCGTGCTCGGTTCGCCGGGCATGGGCAAGCACACCTTCGTGCGCGGCCATCTGGAGGCGCGCGCCAGACAGGAAGCGCCGCCCTCCGACTGGTGCTACGTCAACAACTTCGAGCAGCCCCACAAACCGCGCGTGCTGCGCTTGCCCGCGGGACGGGGTGTCACGCTGCGCCAGGACATGACGCAACTGGTGGAAGAGCTGCGCAGCGCCATACCCGCCGCGTTCGACAGCGAGGAATACCGCCGTAAGGTCGAGGAGATAAAAAAGGCGTTCAATGAACGCCAGGAACAGGCGCTTTCCGAGCTGGGCAACGAGGCGATGCGGCGGGGCGTGGCGCTGCTGCGCACGCCGGGCGGCTTTGCCTTCGCGCCGGCGCGCAATAACGAGGTGATCGCTCCGGAGGAATACGACAAGCTCCCGGATCGGGAAAAGGAGCGCGTGGAAAAGGTGGTGAGCGCCTTTCAGGAGCGTTTGCAGGGCGTGATCCGCCGGATCACGCAGTGGCGCAGGGAACGGCGCGAGAAGGTCAAGGCCCTGGACCGCGAAGTGACCATGCGCGCCGTGGGTCACCTGATAGACGAGCTGCGCGAGAAATATACGCAGTTGCCCGCGTTGCAGGAATACCTTTCCGCCGTGGAGCAGGACGTGATCGAGAACGTGGACGATTTCCGCCGCACGGAGGAGTCGCCCGTCACCCTGCTGGGTTTGGCCGTCGCGGAACGGCCTTCCCTGCATCGCTATCAGGTGAACGTGCTGGTGGATCACAGCGCCGCGCAGGGCGCGCCCGTCGTCAGCGAGGACAATCCAGGCTATAACAACCTGCTGGGGCGCATCGAGCACAGCGCGCAATTCGGCACCCTGGTGACGGAGTTCACCCTGATCAAACCCGGCTCGCTGCATCGCGCCAACGGCGGCTATCTGTTGCTCGACATACACAAGGTGCTGTCTCATCCGTTCGTGTGGGAATCGCTCAAGCGCGCGCTTTATGCGCGCGAAATCCGCATCGAGTCGCTGGGACAGATGTACAGCCTGATCAGCACCGTGTCGCTGGAGCCTGAGCCCATTCCGCTGGAGGTAAAAATCATCCTGTTCGGCGACAGGCTGTTTTACTATCTGCTGCATGAATATGACCCGGAATTCAGCGAGCTGTTCAAGGTCGCGGCGGATTTTGAGGAGACGCTGGGGCGCAGCCCGGAAAATCATCTGCTCTACGCCAGGATGATCGCCACCCTGGCGCGCAAGGAAAATCTGCTGCCGTTCGCGCGCGGCGCGGTGGCGCGGATCATCGAGCACAGCGCGCGCATCGTCGAGGACGCGGAAAAGCTGTCCACCCACATGCAGCGGGTCGCGGACGTGATGCGCGAGGCGGATTACTGGGCGCGCGAGGCGGGGCGCGAAAACGTCGCCGCGGAGGACGTGCAACGGGCGATCGAGGCCGGGCGTCATCGCGGCGGACGCCTGAAGGCCGAGGTGCAGGAGGAAATCCTGCGCGGCAGGCTGCTTATAGACACCCGCGGGCTCGCCGTCGGACAGGTCAACGGACTTTCCGTGGTGGAGCTGGGCGCGCACAGCTTCGCCCAGCCGATGCGCATCACCGCCACCACACGGCTGGGCGAGGGCGAGTTCATCAACATCGAACGCGAGGTGAAGCTCTCCGGCGCCATCCATTCCAAGGGCGTGTTGATTCTGTCGTCGTTTCTGGCCGCGCGTTACTCCAAGGACAGGCCGCTGTCGCTCGCCGCGAGCCTGGTGTTTGAGCAGTCCTACGGCTTTGTCGAGGGAGACAGCGCCTCGCTTACCGAGCTGTGCGCGCTACTGTCCAGCCTGGCCGAGATTCCGGTCAGGCAGTCGCTGGCCGTGACCGGATCGGTGAATCAATTCGGCCAGGTGCAGGCGATAGGCGCCGTGAACGACAAGATCGAAGGATTTTTCGACATCTGCAAGGCGCGCGGACTGACCGGCGATCAGGGGGTGCTGATACCCGTCGCGAATGTAAAAAACCTGATGTTGCGCGAGGACGTGGTGCAGGCCGCGGCGGCGGGACAATTCCACATTTATCCGGTGGAGAACATAGATCAGGCGATCGAGATGCTGACCGGCGTGGCCGCCGGCGCGCCCGATAAGGACGGCAAGCTGCCGCCGGGCACCGTCAATTATCTGGTCGCGGTGAAATTATATGAGTTTGCGCTGATACGCCAGGAGTTCGGCGAAGGCGCGAAGGGCGGAAAGCAGAAAAGTGGAGACGACGAGGAAGAAAATGAGGAAGAGTAGATCGTCGGCCCTTTATGAGCAATGAGCG
>JBGFRC010000042.1:0-36361 GCA_041695325.1 Pseudomonadota bacterium | reverse complement strand
GCGCGGGCCGGGCGGAGGCTACCGTCTGAACGCGGGCGCGGATGCGATCTCCATCGCCGACGTCGTCAGCGCGGTGGATGAGAAGGTGGACGCCACCCGCTGCGGCGGCAAGCGCAACTGCCAGGGCAACCAGCGCTGTCTTACCCATGACCTGTGGAATGACCTGAGCGGCAAGATATACCAATTCCTGAGTGGCATCACGCTGGCGCAACTGGTGGCGCAGCGCGCGGTGCGCGAGGTGGCCGCACGCCAGGAGGGCGTGGCGGAGTTTCCCGTCGCCGTGCGTGGCGAGCGCAACGCCGCCCATGGCGCATGATTTATCTGGATCACAACGCCACCACGCCGTGTGATGCGCGCGTGTTCGAGGCGATGCGGCCTTATCTCCGTGAGCACTACGGCAATCCCTCCAGCACGCATCAATTCGGACGCAGCGCGCGCGCGGCCGTAGAGCGCGCGCGCGAGCAGGTGGCGGCGCTGGTCAACGCGCGCCCGGAGCAGATCATTTTCACCGGCGGCGGCACCGAGGCCAACCACCTTGCGCTGCTCGGCGCCTTGCAAGGGCGGCCTGCGGCGCGCGTCGCCGTCAGCGCCATCGAGCACGCCTCGCTGCGCGGCGCGGCGGAATGCTTGGCGGAGCAGGGGTGGCGAGTGGAGAGTATCCCGGTGGATGACCAGTGCCGGGTCGCGGCCGGGCGTCTGGAGTTGCACCCCGATACCCACCTGGTGTCGGTGATGTGGGCCAATAATGAAACCGGCGCGGTGCAGGATATCCGCGCCATTGCAAGGCAAGTGCGCCGTCACGGCGCGTTGTTTCATACCGATGCAACCCAGGCCGCGGGCAAGGTGGCGCTGGATTTCGCCGCGAGCGGCGCACACCTGATGACGCTCAGCGCGCACAAGCTGTACGGCCCCAAGGGCGTGGGCGCGCTGGTGGCGGAACGCACCTCGCTGCTCAAACCCCTGCTGCGCGGAGGTTCGCAGGAGCGGGGTTTGCGCGCCGGCACGGAGAACGTGGCCGGTATCGCGGGTTTCGGCGCAGCGGCGGAACTGGCGCGCGCGGAACTGAGTCAACGCGCGGCACAGTGGCGGGCGCTGCGCGACAAGCTGGAAGCGGGCCTGCGTGCCCTGGGCATCACCGTATTCGCCACAGAGGCCGAGCGCCTGCCCAACACGGCGCAGTTCAGCGTGCCACAGTTCATGGGCGAGACGCTGCTGGAGAAGCTGGATCAAAACGGCTACGCGCTCTCCAGTGGCTCGGCCTGCTCCAGCGGCAAGATCGCGCCCAGCCACGTGCTGACGGCGATGGGCGTGGCGCGCGAGCAGATGCGCAACGTGCTGCGCGTGAGCCTGGGGCAGGGTGTGAGCGAGCCGGATATCACCGCCTTCATCGCCACTCTGGCTCAGTTGATCGGAGCGCAGCGCGCCTGGCCCGCGCGCAGCGTGGCGTAAAGGAGTAACTATGACTATCCGTTTGACGGAAAAGGCGGCGGCGCAGATACAGAAATCCCTGGCTAAACGCGGGCGGGGCGTGGCCTTGCGCGTGGGAGTGAAGCACGTCGGCTGCGCCGGGTTGGCCTATACCTATGACTATGCCGATGAGATCAAGCCGGACGATCACGTGTTCGAGGCGCAGGGGGCCAAGCTGGTGGTGGATGCCAGGAGCCTGCCGTTCATGGACGGCTCGGTGCTTGATTTCAGCACGGACAAATTCAAGCAAGGATTTAAATTCATCAACCCCAATGTTGCTGGCCAATGCGGCTGCGGCGAGAGCTTCAGTGTGAACCCGGCGCCGGCCGAAGCGAGCGAATAATTCTTGACTAATATGGTAGGGTACAGTAATATCCTACTGTATTAGTCTGGAAATAACTCTATTGAAATTAATGACTTAACATGAGCAGCACACTGGAAACCCTGATTAACCGGCCGTATACGGCGGGGTTTGTCACGGACATCGAATCCGACTCCGCCCCCAAGGGCTTGAGCGAGGACATCATTCGCTTCATCTCGCACAAGAAAAACGAGCCGGAATGGCTGCTGGAGTTCCGCCTCCAGGCCTACCGTCACTGGCTCACGCTGGAGGAGCCACGGTGGGCGCAGGTGCATCATCCGAAAATCGCCTTTCAGGACATGGTCTATTACTCCGCGCCCAAGCCGAAGAAAAAACTGGCGAGCATGGATGAAGTGGACCCGGAGCTGCTGCGCACGTTTGAAAAGCTCGGCGTGCCGATGCACGAACGCAAGGCGCTGGCGGGCGTGGCGGTGGACGTGATCTTCGATTCGGTGTCGGTGGCGACCACCTACAAAAAGAAATTGGCCGAGGCGGGCGTGATCTTCTGTTCGTTTTCGGAGGCGGTACGGGAGCATCCCGATCTGGTGAAAAAATACCTGGGCAGCGTGGTGCCGCCGGGCGACAACTATTATGCCGCGCTCAACTCGGCGGTGTTCACCGACGGGTCGTTTTGCTACATCCCGAAAAACACCCGCTGCCCGATGGAGTTGTCCACTTATTTCCGCATCAACAACCAGGAGTCGGGCCAGTTTGAGCGCACCCTGATCATCGCGGAGGAGGGCGGCTACGTAAGCTATCTCGAAGGCTGCACCGCGCCGCGCTTTGACACCAATCAATTGCACGCCGCGGTGGTGGAGCTGGTGGCGCTGGACCACGCCGAGATCAAGTATTCCACGGTACAGAACTGGTACGCGGGCGACGAGAACGGCGTGGGCGGGATATACAACTTCGTCACCAAGCGCGGCGTGTGCCGCGGCGTGAATTCGAAGATTTCCTGGACCCAGGTGGAAACCGGCTCGGCCATCACCTGGAAATACCCCAGTTGCGTGCTGCTCGGCGACAACTCGGCGGGCGAGTTTTATTCGGTAGCGCTCACCAACCACAAGCAGCAGGCCGACACCGGCACCAAGATGATCCATATCGGCAGGAACACCAAGAGCCGCATCGTGAGCAAGGGTATCTCGGCAGGCGCATCCAGCAACAGCTATCGCGGCCTGGTGAAGATGGGACCCAAGGCGCAGGGCGCGCGCAATTATTCACAGTGCGATTCGCTGCTGATCGGTTCGCACAGTGCGGCCAATACCTTTCCTTACCTTGACGTGCACAACGCCAGCGCCAAGGTGGAGCACGAGGCCACCACCTCCAAGATCGGCGAGGATCAGATGTTTTATTTTGCCAGCCGCGGCATCGGCGCGGAAGAGGCGGTTTCCATGATCATCAACGGCTTCTGCAAGGACGTATTCATGCAGTTGCCGATGGAGTTCGCGGTCGAGGCGACCCAGTTACTGGGGCTGAAACTCGAAGGCGCTGTTGGTTAACTTATGGGCAAACTATTACTGGAAGTGCGCAATCTGCGTGCCTCGGTCGCGGGCGTGGAAATACTCAAGGGTGTCAATCTCACCGTACGCGCGGGCGAGGTGCACGCCATCATGGGGCCAAATGGTTCCGGCAAGAGCACCTTCTCGAAATTATTGGCCGGCCATCCCGCCTACAGCGTGACCGGCGGCGAGGTGCTGTTTCAGGGCGCGAATCTGTTTGCGTTTCCCGCCGAGGAACGGGCGCGCGCGGGACTGTTTCTGGCGTTTCAGTACCCGGTGGAAATCCCCGGTGTGTCCAACGCCGCGTTTCTGCGCCTGGCCTACAACACCCTGCAAAGGCGGCGCGGCGGCGAAGAGCTTGATCCGCTGGAGTTCGACGACCTGGCGCGTGAAAAACTAAAGCTGGTGGACATGGACGAGAGTTTTTTGCAGCGCAGCGTCAACGCGGGTTTTTCTGGCGGCGAGAAGAAGCGTAACGAGATTCTGCAAATGGCGCTGCTTGATCCCGTGCTGGCGGTACTGGACGAAACCGACTCCGGTCTCGACATAGACGCGCTGCGCGTGGTCGCGGCCGGGGTGAACAAATTGCTCAAGCCGGACCACGCGGTGATACTGGTCACGCATTACCAGCGCCTGCTCAATTACATCACGCCCCATTTCGTGCACGTCATGGAGGACGGCAGGATCGTAAAGACCGGCGGCCAGGAGCTTGCCCGTCAGCTTGAGCAGCGCGGCTACGATTGGCTGCGTCACGACGCGCCCCGGGGGATGACGGCGTGAGCGCCGAGCGCACCGCACAGACCGGCCTGATGCGCAGCCTGCTCCAGGCCCGTTCCGAATCCGCCGTTTCCGGGCCGGACGGCTTGCGCGATGTGCGCAATGGCGCGGCGGCGCGCGCGCAAGCGCTGGGCCTGCCCGGTGCGCGCGATGAAGAGTGGCGCTTTACCGACGTCAGCGCGCTGGACAAGATCGAGTTCAAGCAGGTTCCGGGCGGCCCGGTCACGGCGGTGGACATCGAGCGCTTTATCTTGCCGGAGACACAGGCCAGCCGTCTGGTGTTTGTAAACGGTGCTTATGCGCCGTCGCTGTCCGCCCTGCATGGATTGCCGCATGGTGTGCTCGCTGTGTCATTGGCGGCAGCCCCCGCGCATCCGCTGCTCGCCCGCCTGGCGCATCAGGTTGACTGGCGCAAGGACGTGTTCGCCGCGCTCAATACCAGTTTGTTCCGCGACGCGGCGCTGCTGCTGATTCCGCCGCAAACGGAGATCGGCGCGCCGGTTCATTTACTGTTTATTGCTCGTGCAGGGGACGCGGCGCACGCCGTGCACCCGCGCTGCCTGGTGATCGCCGAAGCCGGCAGCCGCTGCACGCTGATCGAGGAGTACGCCGGTCTGGGCGAGGGCGTTTATTTCAACAACGCCGTCACCGAAATCAGCGTGCAGGAAACGGCGCAGTTGCGTCATATCCGGTTGCAGCGCGACAGCCGTGCGGCGTTTCACATCGCCGATGCCTCGGTCAGCGTGGCGCGCAACGCGGCGTATCGCGCGGGCAGCGTCACGCTCGGCGCGCGCTTGTCGCGCTATAACCCGCTCATTACCCTGGATGAGGGTGCCGAGTGCAGTCTGGACGGCTTGACCTTGATCGCCGGCCGCCAGCTTGCCGATACGCACAGTGTCATTGACCATGCGCAACCTCACGCCAGAAGCAGACAGGCGCATAAATGCATCGTGGATGAGGGCGCGCATGCGGTATTCAACGGTAAAATTATCGTGCGCAAGGATGCACAACTTACCGACGCCGCGCAAGAGAGCCGTACTCTTTTGCTGTCGGACAAGGCGCGCGTGAACGTCAAACCGGAGCTGCAAATTCTCGCCGACGACGTGAAGTGCGCGCACGGCGCGACGGTGGGCCAGCTGGAAGATGAAGAGCTGTTTTATCTGAAAAGCCGCGGTATCGGCGAGGCAGAGGCGCGTAACCTGCTCATCTACGCCTTTGCCTCGGAACTCATTGAAAGGCTGCCCGTGGACTCGCTCAAAACCAGCCTGCGCGAGACCATGCTGCAGCGCGCCCGTTCCGGGCAAGCGGAACAATTTGCATGACGGCGCCCATGGCCGGGAAATCCGCGCCGCCGGCATCAGCGCCGGCGCTGGACGTGGAAAGGCTGCGCGCCGATTTCCCCATATTGCAAAGCCGCGTCCATGGCAAGCCGCTGGTATATCTGGACAACGCCGCCAGCAGCCAGATGCCGCGCGCGGTGATCGAGCGCTGGGTGCGTTATCAGGAGCATGAGCACGCCAACGTGCATCGCGCGGTGCACGCCTTGAGCGAAACCGCCACGCGCGAATATGAGGCCGCGCGCCGCAAGGCCATGCAGTTCATCAACGCGCGTGAGGCGCGCGAGATCATCTTCACCCGCGGCGCCACGGAGAGCATCAATCTGGTCATGCACGGCTTTGGCCGCGCCTTCATCAAGGCAGGCGATGAAATCATCGTTTCCGCCATGGAGCACCATTCCAACATCGTGCCGTGGCAGATGCTGTGCGAGGAAAAGGGCGCACGCCTGCGCGTGATCCCTATGAACGACGCGGGCGAACTGCTGCTGGATGAGTATGAAAAGCTGTTCAACGCGCGCACCCGATTGGTGGCGCTGGCGCATGTCTCCAACGCGCTCGGCACGGTCAATCCGGTGCGCGACATGATACAGGCTGCGCACCGGCACGGCGTGCCGGTGCTGCTCGATGGCGCGCAGGCCGCGCCGCATCTGCGCGTGGATGTGCAGGAGCTGGATTGCGATTTCTATGCCTTTTCCGGGCACAAGCTGTGCGGCCCGACCGGCATCGGCGTGCTGTACGGCAAGGTTGAGCTGCTGGAAAAGATGCAGCCTTACCAGGGCGGCGGCGACATGATTCTGAACGTGACGTTTGAGAAAACCACGTACAATGCCCTGCCTTATAAATTCGAGGCCGGCACGCCGCCGATTGCCGCCGCAATCGCTCTGGGCGCGGCGCTGGATTATCTAGCCGGCATCGGCATGGAGCGCATCGCACAACACGAGCAGGCGTTGCTCTGTTACGCCACCGACCAATTGCGCAAGCTGAAGGGTGTAAAACTGATCGGCACCGCACGGGACAAGGCCGCGGTGCTGTCATTCACGCTGGACGGCGTTCATGCGCACGACGCGGGCACGTTGCTGGATTGGGAAGGCGTCGCCGTACGCGCCGGACACCACTGCGCGCAGCCGGTGATGCAGCGCTTCGGCGTGCCCGCCACGGTGCGCGCCTCGTTTGTGTTTTATAACACGTTCGCCGAAGCCGATGCGCTGATTGCCGGCGTGCGGAAAGTGCAGCAGGTGTTCGCATGACGGACGCCGGGCGGTTGTACCAGGAAGTCATCATGGATCACAACAAGAGGCCGCGCAATTACGGCGTGCTGGCGGGCGCCAACCGCCGCGCGGAAGGGCACAATCCGCTGTGCGGCGATCACATCCGTTTGTCGCTGCAACTGGAAAACGGCGTGATTCACGGCATCGCGTTTCAGGGCGAGACCTGCGCCATCTGCAAGGCATCGGCCTCGATGATGACCACCGCGGTGAAGGGCAAGAGCGTGGCCGACGCGGAGACGCTGATTCAGGAGTTCCGCGACATGGCGACCGGCAAGCTGGACGCGCAATCCCAAACGCAACATCTCGGCCGGCTCAACGTGTTCGCCGGCGTGCGCGAACTGCCGACGCGCGTCAAATGCGCGGTGCTGCCGTGGCACACCCTGCGTGCCGCGTTTCACAATGAGCCGAGCGCCACGACGGAGGCCGGAGAATTTTAGCTGACGCCCTCTCCCCCGTCCCCTCTCCCTGCAGGGAGAGGGCGGCGAAGCCGGGAGAGGGAATACGCGCAACCAGCCCATGCCGAAAATCGCCGACATCGAAAAGACGCCCAATCCCAACGCCATGAAGTTCGTGCTGCGCGAGCCGTTGACGCAGGGCGTGGTGCGTTCGTATGAAAACGCGCAAGCCGCGGCGGGCGACCCGCTCGCCAGCGCGCTGTTCAAGATTCCGCACGTGACCAACGTGTTTTACGTGGACCGCTGGCTCACGGTCACGCAGGACGGCATTGCCGACTGGGACGAGCTGCTGAAGCAGCTTGCCGCGCCGATACGCGAGGCCGACGCGGCCGCCGCGCGCGCGGCTGTTCCCGCTCAGCCCGGCGTCAGCGCGCCGCCCGCCGGGCTGAGCGTGGAGGACACGCTGCGCCTGGCGCAGCTCAATCTGCTACTGGATGAGAAAGTGCGCCCCGCGCTGCTCGCCGACGGCGGCGGTATTGAGGTGCTGAACCTTGAAGGCAACCGGCTCACCGTGCGCTACCACGGCGCCTGCGGCACCTGTCCCAGCTCCACTCTGGTGACGCTGAACGCGATCGAAAATCTGCTGCACACCGTCGAGCCCGAGCTGGAAGTCGTCGCGGTATAAAGGCTGTCTTATGGAACAATGGACCGTCGCCGCCAGGGCCGGAGAGCTTGCGCCGGGCGAGCATAAGATCGTGGATGTGGATGGAACGCGTATGGTGCTGTTCAATCTCGAGGGCGCGTACTACGCCATCGAGGACGTGTGCACCCACGACGGCGGCGCGCTCGACGGCGGTTGCGTCAAAGGCGATCAAATCATCTGCCCGCGCCACGGAGCGCGCTTCTGCATCAAGACCGGCGCCGCCCTGACGCCGCCCGCTTATGAGCCAGTGTCCACTTTTCCGGTACGCCTTCTGAACGGAGAAATCCAGGTGCGCGACGACCGCTGGGACTGAGCCGTTATTTGTTCGTCACGCCGAATCACGCTAAAATTATAAATTTAACCGGAATCGGAAGGAATTCGACATGGCAGTGGAACGCACGCTCTCCATCATCAAGCCGGACGCGGTAGGGAAGAATCTGATCGGCGCGATTTATCAGCGCTTCGAGAATAACGGTTTGCGCATCATCGCGGCCCGGATGCTGCATCTCACGCGCGCCCAGGCGGAGAGGTTCTACGCCGTGCACCGGGAGCGGCCGTTTTTCAGGGACCTGGTGAACTTCATGATCAGCGGGCCGGTGATGGTACAGGTGCTGGAAGGCGACAACGCGGTGGCGAAACACCGCGACCTGATGGGCGCGACCGACCCGAAAAAGGCCGCGCCCGGAACGATCCGCGCCGATTTTGCCGACACCGTGGATGAGAACGCGGTGCACGGGTCGGATTCGCTGGAGAACGCCTGGTCCGAGATCGAATTTTTCTTCAAGCCCGACGAGATTTGTCCGCGCACGCGGTGAGGCCGTTGCAAACGCCCGTCAAAACCAACCTGCTTGATTTCGACCGCGCGGCGCTGCGCGAGTACTTCGCCGCGCTCGGCGAGAAGCCGTTCCGCGCCGAGCAGGTATTGCAGTGGATGCATCACTACGGCGTGGACGATTTCGACGCCATGACCAACGTCAGCAAGGCGCTGCGCGAAAAGCTCAAACAATGCGCCGAGGTCAGGGCGCCGCACGTCGTCCTGGATCAAACCGCCGCCGACGGCACGCGCAAATGGCTACTGCGCGTGGATTCGGGGAACAGCATCGAGACGGTGTTTATACCAGAGGAGGGACGCGGCACGCTGTGCGTTTCGTCCCAGGCCGGCTGCGCGCTGGACTGTTCGTTTTGCGCCACCGGCAAGCAGGGCTTCAACCGCAACCTCACGGTGGCCGAAATCGTTGGCCAGTTGTGGGTGGCGAACCATGCCATGAAGCGCGATGCCGGCGACGAACGTGTGATAAGCAACGTGGTGTTCATGGGCATGGGCGAACCGCTGCTCAATTTCGACAACGTGGCAAGCGCGATCCGCATCATGCTGGATGACTTCGCGTACGGCCTGTCCCGGCGCCGCGTCACGCTCAGTACCGCGGGTATGACGCCGGAGATCACCCGCTTGCGCGAGGTCTGTGCGGTGAGCCTGGCGGTGTCGCTGCACGCGCCCAACGACGCGCTGCGCAATGAGCTGGTGCCGCTCAACAAAAAATATCCCATCGCCGAATTGCTGGCGGCGTGCAAGCGTTATGTGGCCGGGGATAGCGGGCGGCGCGTGACCTTTGAATATGTTATGCTCGACGGCGTGAACGATAAGCCGGAGCACGCTCGTGAGCTGGCGCGCTTGCTGAAACAGGTGCCGAGCAAGGTGAATCTGATCCCCTTTAATCCGTTTCCGGATACAAAATACCGGCGCTCCGGCGCGGAGGCCATCGAGCGCTTCCGCGCCATACTGATGGAAGCCAATCTGGTCACGATCACCCGTAAAACGCGCGGCGACGGCATCGCCGCCGCTTGCGGACAGCTCGCGGGTGAAATAAAGGATCGCGGCAGCCGCAGCCGCCGTTACCTTCCGCTGCGCGAGGCGGCTGCGCCATGATGCGCGCCGCGGCGCGGTACCTTATCCGCGGCGGCGCCTTGGCCGTATGGGTGCTTATTTCCGCGTGCGGCACGACCCCGACTCCGGATTCAAAGGCCCCCGCACCGTCTCAAGGCAGCGGCGCCAGGCCGGAACCTCTCTCCGATACCTACGTCAAGCTGGGCGTCGGCTATTTGCAGCAGGGCAAGCGTGATTTGGCGTTGAGCAACTTGCAGCGCGCGCTGGAGCTGGACGCTCAATCCTCCAGCGCGCACAATGCGATTGCCATCCTCTATGAACAACTGGGCGAGACCAAGCTCGCCCGGCGCCATTACGAACGCGCGGTGCGGCTCAATCCCCAGGACTCGCCAGCGCAGAACAACTACGGGGCGTTTTTATGCCGCCAGAATGAGCTCGCCAAGGCCGAGCGGCACTTCCTGGGGGCGCTCAAAAATCCGCTTTATGAAACCCCGGAATTTGCTTACGAAAACGCCGGCTTGTGCGCGTTGCAGGTTCCCGATCGCGCCAAGGCCGAGCGCTATTTCCGCGAGGCCTTGCGCGCCAATCCCAACCTGCCGGAATCGCTGTATCAGATGGCCTTGCTGAGTTACGAAGCGCAGAACTATCTGCCCGCGCGCGCCTATTTACAGCGTTATGCGGAAGCCGCGCAGCACACCTCGCGCAGTTTATGGCTCGGCATTCGCATCGAGCGCGAGCTGGACGATAAAAACGCGCTGGCGAGCTACAGCCTGCTGCTGAAGGGAAAATTTCCCGAATCCGAGGAGGCCAAGCTGCTGCTCCAGGAAACGGGCAAGGCGAATTAAGGGCGGCACCCTTAAAAATACCCACATGTCAGCCTCTACCCTGCAAGACGGTCAAACCGGCCATGATGCAGGCGGCGGCGTAACTCTGGGCCGGCGTCTGCGCCGCGTGCGCGAGGCGCAGGGCTTAAACATCGAGGCCGTGGCCGGGCAGTTGCACCTGGATGTAACGCGCCTTGAGGCCCTGGAGCGCGACGACCTCTCTTCATTTCCGGCGCCGGTGTTCGCGCGCGGCTACGTGCGCGGCTATGCCCGTTTGCTCGCCTTGCCCGAGGCTGAGCTGATCGCGCTCTATGAAAAACAGGCGCCGCCGTCCGCGCCTTCCCTCCATCCGCTCCAGACGACGCGCTATGACAAAAAAACCGTTCTGAGAACAAGGGCGGCATGGGCGATTGCTCTGCTGGCGCTGCTCGCAGTCGCGGGTTTCTGGCTGATGCAATATACCCCATGGCGCGATGAGCCTCCGGTTACGAGCACCGTGGCCGTGACGCCCGCCCGCGAAGAGGCGACGCCTCCCGCGCCGCCGGTGGCTGCGACGGAGTATGCCCCTCAGCCGCTTGATGTAAGCACTTCCACGCCGCCGCAACAGGCCGCGGCGGAACCACCTGCCGTTGAAGCCGCACAGAGTATTCCTCCGGAGGAAGCGTCTGTGGATGCGCTGGTGCTGCGTTTCAACGCCGAGTCATGGCTGGAGATAGTGGATCAGCGGGGAAAGACGCTGGCCTATGAGCTGGTCCCGGCCGGCGAGACGCGCCGCTTCGAGCGGCCGCGCCTGCCGCTCCAGGTGCGGCTTGGCAACTCGTCGGCGGTGAACATCGAGTATAATGGCAAGGTGTTCGATCAAACGCCCTATGCCCGCAAGAATGTGGCCTATTTTGTGTTCGACAAAAAAACCGCCGCGGCCCTGCAAGCCAGGGAGAGTGACATCGTGTCCGTCACGGCCGAATAGCCATGCATTACGCCAGGACGATTAAACGGCGAGTCTCGCGCCGGATCATGGTCGGCAAGGTGCCGGTGGGCGGCGATGCGCCGGTCTCGGTGCAGAGCATGACCAATACCGACACCTGCGACGTGACGGCCACCGTGGCGCAGATACGCGCCTTGGAAAAGGCCGGCGCCGACATCGTGCGCGTCTCCACGCCGACGATGGAGGCGGCGGAGGCCTTTGGCCTGATAAAAAAGCAGGTCAGCGTGCCGCTGGTCGCGGACATTCATTTCGATTACAAAATCGCCCTGCGCGTGGCTGAGCTTGGCGCCGACTGTTTGCGCATCAACCCCGGCAACATCGGGCGCGAGGACCGGGTGCGCGCCGTGGTGGAAAGCGCGCGCGATCACGGTGTTCCGATACGAGTGGGCGTGAACGCGGGCTCGCTGGAAAAGGATTTGCAAAAGAAATACGGCGAACCCACGCCGGAGGCCATGGTGGAGTCGGCGCTGCGTCACGTGGAAATCCTGGACCAGCTCAACTTCAGGGACTTCAAGGTCAGCATCAAGGCCTCCGACGTGTTCATGACCGTGGAGGCCTATCGCCTCCTGGCCAAACGGATCGAACAACCGCTGCACCTCGGCGTCACCGAGGCGGGCGGGTTGCGTTCCGGCACGGTCAAATCCTCGATAGCGCTCGGTATGCTGCTGGCCGAAGGCATCGGCGACACCCTCCGCATCTCGCTCGCCGCCGATCCGGTGGAGGAAGTCAAGGCTGGTTTCGATATTTTGAAATCCCTGCACATCCGCAACAAGGGCATCAACCTCATCGCCTGCCCCTCGTGCTCGCGCCAGGAGTTCGACGTCATCAAGACGGTGAACGAGCTGGAGGCGCGGCTGGAAGACGTGCTGGAGCCGATGGACGTGGCGGTGATCGGCTGCGTGGTCAACGGTCCCGGCGAGGCGCGCGAGGCGGCCATCGGCCTCGCGGGCGGCGCACCCAATCTGCTTTATATTGACGGCAGGCCGGATCACAAGGTGAGCAACGAGCAACTGGTGGATGAGTTGGAGCGAGTCATCCGCGAACGCATCAGGCAGAGAAAAGAAGGAAGTCCCTACCCGGTTATTCCTGTCAAACAAGTAGCAAGTAGAAAGTAAAAACCATAAAACCAACTTTTGCCGTTATGCGTAACAGGTTTTCCTTGCTACTTGCTACTTGTCACTTGCTACTGTCTTTATGAACCCCATTCAATCCATCCGCGGCATGAAGGACATCCTGCCGCAGGAGATGCGCTATTGGCGTCATCTGGAGCGTACCGCGCGCGCGGTGCTGGAGAGTTACGGCTACCGGGAAATCCGCCCGCCCGTCGTCGAGCACACGGAGCTGTTCGCGCGCGCCATCGGCGCGGCGACCGACATCGTCGAGAAGGAGATGTACACCTTCGCCGACCGCAACGGCGACAGCCTGACGCTGCGCCCGGAGGGCACGGCGGGTTGCACGCGCGCCGCAATCGAGCACGGCTTGCTGCACAACCAGACTCATCGTTTGTGGTACGGCGGCCCGATGTTCCGCCACGAGCGCCCACAAAAGGGGCGTTACCGCCAGTTTTACCAGATCGGCGTCGAGGTCTTCGGTCACGCCGGGCCGGACATAGACGCGGAGCTGATCCTCATGACCGCGCGCCTGTGGCGTAATCTCGGCCTTGACGACCTCATGCTGCAAATCAACTCGCTCGGCTCGGCCGAAGCGCGCGCCGCATACCGCGACGATCTGGTGCGCTATTTCTCCGCACGGGAGAGTGAATTGGACGCAGACAGCAAGCGCCGTTTGCATACCAACCCGCTGCGCATCCTGGACAGCAAAAATCCCGCCATGCAGGCGCTGATTGAAAACGCGCCGCGCTTATCCGATCGCCTCGACGCGGAATCGCAAGACCACTTCAGTGCCTTGTGCAAACGGCTTGACGCCGTGGGCGTGCGCTACCAGATCAACCCCCGCCTGGTGCGCGGTCTGGATTACTATAACCGCACCGTGTTCGAGTGGACCACGCAGCGGCTAGGCGCGCAGGGCGCGGTGTGCGCGGGCGGGCGTTATGACGGCCTGGTGGAACAGATCGGCGGGCGCGCTACACCGGCGGTCGGCTTCGCCATGGGTCTGGAACGCCTGGCGGCGCTGCTCATGGAAAACAACGCTACGCTGCCGGCCGCCGAAGCGCACGGCTACCTGGTGATGGTGGGCGAGGCCGCGGTACGGCAGGGCGTGATTCTGGCCGAGCAATTGCGCGACGCGCTGCCGGCGCTGCGTCTGATCGTCCACTGCGGCGGCGGCGGTTTCAAAGGTCAATTGAAACACGCCGACAAGAGCGGTGCGCGCTTCGCGCTCATCCTGGGTGATGAAGAGGCCGCCGCGCAGGAGGTCAGCGTCAAATATCTGCGCGAGGACGTCATGCAAACGCGCCTGGCCCAGTCGGCACTAACCGAATTTCTTGCCCGGCACATCTAGCCACGGGTGGTGGTGTTCATGCTTTAGCCTATGCCCTGAGCTGGGCCTGCGCCAATGCAAGCACTGTCTCCGTCACCTCAGTGGGGGCGCTAGACGCGCGCCTCTCGACGGGGCGCGAGATGTCCCTCACTCGTCGTGGGCGGGCGCTGCGCGCCGCCCAACCCTCGTTCGAGCCGACACCGCGCTCTGTGCGCCGCACGCAGGCTGTTTCTCAACAGCCTGTTAGGTGCCTCTGGACAATGCCGACGTTCGCCGAAGCTGGGATCATTCTCCAAGTTTTGGGGGCACTGTACCTGGTGCTGGTCGCGCGAACTGCGAAACGTGAAGTTGATCGCCTAGGTATTCAGGGGGCCAACGTCACCTACGACGTGCTGGGACCGCTCCTTTCCGCGCTCTTTCGGCAGTTGCAGAGCCACTATCGCCACCAACTCGCTGCGTTCTCTCTTCTGTTTCTCGGCCTTGCAATGCAGTTTGTCACCACCCTAGCGGCCCCGAACCCAACCCAACGGTGGCGAAGAACTGGCAGGGATACGCGACGAACAAGGCGAGCGGAAAGAAAGAGCTCTGGTGGTCCTGGCGCGATAACCGCGACGATTGTCTGAAAGACATGAAGTTCGACCTATCGTCATCAGCGCACCAGTGGTACCGCGAGCCGAGCGGATGCATGTTCGTGGGCTCCGATAATAAGTACCTTCTTTACGTGGTCAATCGCTTTTACAACGCAGATGCATTCGGCTGTGTCGTCAAGTTGCGGAAACCAGACGACGGTAAGAATCACGCCGTAATTGGCAATTGGCACGAGAAGGAAACGGTTAACTATCGGTGTGTACTGCCAGAGTAGATCGCGCTGACCGGTCGGGAAGATAGGTAACAAGAGAAGCAAAGGGGTCAGTTTGAGCCCATAACTCCCCACTCAATTCCCCGCCGCGGGTTCCACCTGCAGAAACCGTTCGCGGAAAAGGTAGCCCTGCGCGTAGTCGATCCCGAGGCCGTGCGCGATATCGAGGTCGGCGCGGCTCTCGATGCCCTCCATGACCGTCTGCTTGCCCGCCTCGCGCGCGTACCCGATCATCGCCTTGATCATCGCCAGCGCCTTGCGGTCGTCCGCCCGGCGCAACCAGGCGCGGTCGAACTTGAGGTAATCCACCGCCGCCATGACCTCGAGCGCGATCAGCGTGCCCGTGGCCCCAATGTCGTCGAGCGCGAGCGGCACCTCGCGCGCGAGGAAGGCGTCCAGCATGGCGCCGCCCTTCTGCGCGTCGCTCACGCTCGTGTTCTCGATAATCTCCACGACCACGTCGGCGCGCGAGGCGAACAGCGCGAGCAGCGGGTTCTCGCCCTCCCCCGATCCGCCGACGCTGAAGGCGTGCGGATCGAGGTTCAGGAACAGCGCGCAGCCGGGCGGCGCGTGCTCGATCTGGAGCCGCTTCATGTCGTGTTCCACCTGGAACAAGCTCAGCGGGTTCGCGTGCAGCGCCTCGAACACCGCGCGCGGCGCGACCGGCGCGCCGCCGGCGTCGGCGAAGCGCGCGAGCGCCTCGTAGCCGACGACGGCGCTGGTCTCGATGCTGACGATCGGTTGGTACTCCGCGCCGTAGCGCCGGTGCCGGATCAGGTCGAGCAGCGCCGGCAGCGGCGCGAACGCCGCCGCCGGCCGCGCCTGCGCCTGGTTCCAGGGTCCGCCCATGATTACTTGTACCCCGCGCGGTCCTTCAGCTTTACCGCCTCGACCTTGCCCGGCAACACGACTTTCTCCCGCTGGCCGGCGGGCGCGTTGAGCGTGTCCGGGTAAAACCGGCCGTCGCGCGCCGTGAGATGCACGGTATAGGGGTCTTCCGCGTGGACCACGTTCCCCGCCATCGCCCAGAACGCCGCGCTCACGATACAGAAGCCGAGGATTCCCCATTTCCGAAGCATGATTTTTGTCTCCTTGTGTTCAACCTTCGATGCCGTGCCGTGGTTGCCTGCCGGCAGGCTCTGATATTGAGAATTATTCTCATTTGCAATGGTGATGTCAAGCGGCCGGGACGGATCGCTTTTCCGGGATGCAAAAGCCGCAGGGGTCGTTTCCGGCCCAGCGTTGAACAACCGACGCCCCCTCGTATTTGAGTAGCACCTGAATTTAGAGTCCAATCCCAACCATCACAAGGAGATTGGACATGAAGAAGCTCTCTGCCTGCGTCCGCAGGACAGGCAGGGAAGGCGAAATTCGAGGGGAAGCTCATGATAAGGTTGAAAGAAGCGCTGTTTGTCGAACTTACTTCAGGATACAGTTTTAAGGCATAACTGTCTCTTTTGTGTTAAAATTTCATTGGTTTATGTCCGTGAAATTTGGGCCTGGTGTACCTTGGATTTCCGTGAGCCGAAATACCGCTCATCCTGCGCTTTTTGAACCCGATGGGAGCGTCCGTGCGCCCAGCCCCGATGAGTACGGTCCGCATGGTGTAACGGCTGCCGCACCCGCGCTGACGGCGGAAAACCTCGGCTGCGAACGCGGCGACCGGTTGCTGTTCAGCGGGCTGAATATCGCCCTGGGCGCCGGGAACCTAATGCTGGTGGAGGGGCCTAACGGGAGTGGCAAGACCAGCCTGCTGCGCATTTTATGCGGACTGGCGCAGCCTAGCGCCGGCGTGGTGCGCTGGCGCGGCGAAGAGATCGGCAAGGCGCGCGAACGTTACTGCGCGGAACTGATGTATCTCGGCCACAACCACGGCGTGAAGGGCGATCTCTCTCCCTATGAAAATTTGCAGATCGCACGCGCGCTGGCCAGCGCGAAATCGGGCGTTGCTCTGGATGACGCGCTGTATGAGGTGGGACTGGCCGGATTTGAAGACGCGCCGGCGCGCACCTTGTCCGCCGGCCAGCGCCGGCGTGTGGCCTTGGCGCGCTTGCTGGCGGCCGAAGCGCGCCTGTGGGTGCTGGATGAACCGTTTACCGCCCTCGACGCGGATGGAGTCATGTTGGTGGAAAAAATGCTGGAGCGGCACCTGGCGCAGGGCGGCATGGCGCTGGTAAGCACGCACCACGAGGTGCGTGTGACCGAAGTGAATATCACCCGTTTGGAGCTGTATTGATGAGCGAGGGGCCGGGAATCATGACCGTGCTGGGCGCGCTGATACGGCGCGATCTGCTGCTGGCGTTGCGCCGCCGCGCGCAGGCGCTCAACCCCTTGGTGTTTTTCGTCATCGTGGTGACGCTGTTCCCGCTGGGGTTGGGCCCGGAACCGAATCTGCTGCAAAAGCTTGCGCCCGGCGTGCTGTGGGTCGCGGCGCTGCTGTCGGCAATGTTGTCGCTGGAGTCCATGTTTCATTCCGATTTTGAAGACGGCTCGCTGGAGCAACTGCTGCTTGTTCCCCAGCCGGTGTTCATCATTGTTCTGGCCAAGGCGCTCACCCACTGGTTGCTGTCCGGCCTGCCCCTGTTGCTGCTTGCTCCCTTGCTGGCGCTGTGGCTGCATCTCCCCAATGAGGCTGTACGGGTGTTATTGATAACGCTCGTGCTCGGCACCCCGGTGTTGAGCCTGATCGGCGCCATCGGCGTGGCGCTTACCGTGGGCCTGCGCCGCGGCGGCGTGTTGCTGTCGCTCTTGGTGCTGCCGCTGTACATTCCGGTGCTCATCATGGGCGCGGGCGCGGTGGACGGCGCGGCGGCGGGACTTTCAGTCGGCGCGCAGCTCTCCATCCTCGGCGCGCTGCTGGCCTTCGCCGTGACGCTGGCGCCGTGGGCTGCTGCTGCTGCGTTGCGCATCAGCATGGAATAATGCCATGTGGCTCTGGATACACAAATTCGGTTCGCCGAAGTATTTTTACACCGTATCGGGCAGGATGCTGCCCTGGCTAGCGGGTGCGACCACGTTGCTGATTGTGCTTGGCTTGTATCTCGGCCTCATTGCCTCGCCGGCGGATTACCAGCAGAGTGAAGCCGTGCGCATCATGTACATCCACGTGCCGAGCGCGTGGAACTCCTTGTTCATTTATCTGCTGATGGCCGCCGCCGCCGCCATTGGCCTCATCTGGAACATCAAGCTCGCCGACATTGTGGCCGCTGTGTCCGCGCCCATCGGCGCCTCGTTCACCTTCATCACCCTGGTCACTGGCTCGCTGTGGGGCAAGCCGATGTGGGGCACGTGGTGGGAGTGGGATGCGCGCCTCACCTCGGAGCTGATACTGCTGTTCCTCTATCTGGGCTATATCGCACTGCAGTCCGCCTTTGAAGACCGGCGCCTGGCCGCGCGCGCCTCCGCCGTGCTCGCCATCGTGGGCGCGGTCAACGTGCCCATCATCTATTACTCGGTGCAATGGTGGAACACCCTGCACCAGCCGCAGAGCTTAGGTATCGGCGTGTCCGCCATCCACCCCAGCATGTTGTGGCCGCTGCTCATCATGGCGATCAGCTTCAAGCTGCTTTATGTTGTGATACTTTTAATGCGCACGCGCGCCGAGGTGCTGGAGCGTGAGCGCAACAACGCCTGGGTGCAGGAACTGGCGCAGGCGCTGGCGGGCAAGAATTTGATCAGGAGTTAACAATGACCATCGCGGAATTCTTACACATGGACGGCTACGCCCTGTATGTATGGGGCGCCTATGGCGTCACGCTGGCGGTGCTGGCACTGAACGTGATACTGGCGCGGCAGCAACGGCGCAAGGCGCTGCGCGCCATCCTGCGCGTTGCGCAACGTGACCGGAGCCGCGCATGACCCCGCGTCACCGTCGCCGTCTGGTGTTCGTGGCCTTGATTCTGCTGGGCGTGGGCGTCGCCGCCGCGCTCACACTCAACGCCTTTCGCGGCAACCTGGTGTTTTTCTACGGCCCCAGCCAGCTTGATGCGGTGGAGAAGGTGCACGAGCGCAACCTGCGCCTGGGCGGCCTGGTGGAGCAGGGCAGCGTGAAGCGCGAAGACGACGGCCTCACCGTGCATTTCAGGGTGACCGACAACGTGAAAAGTGTGCCGGTGATCTACCAGGGCCTCCTGCCCGATCTGTTCCGCGAGGGACAGGGTGTGGTGGCGCAGGGCAGGCTCAACCAGGAGGGCGTGTTCATAGCCGACGAGGTGCTGGCCAAGCACGATGAAAATTACATGCCGCCGGAAGTCGCGGAGATGCTCAAGCAGACGGGCGGCAACACGCCGCAATTCAGCGGCGCCTTGACGCAAGGAGATTTTAAAAAATGATACCCGAGATCGGCCATTTCGCGCTCATCATCGCGCTTGGCGTCGCCCTGGTGCAAACCATCCTGCCCCTGGCGGGCGCGGTGCGTGGCATTCCGTCCTGGATGGCGGTGGCGCGGCCCGCGGCGCGCGCGCAGTTCGTGTTTTTGTTCGTGGCCTTTGCCTGTCTCACCCAGGCCTTCGCCGCTAACGATTTCTCGCTGCTTTACGTGGCGAACAACTCCCACTCCGCCATGCCCTGGTATTACCGCGTCACCGCGGTCTGGGGCGCGCACGAAGGCTCGCTGCTGTTGTGGGCGTTTACCCTGAGTGGCTGGATGGTGGCGGTGTCGTTTTTCAGCCGCAATCTGCCGCAGGAGTTCGTGGCCCGCGTGCTGGGCGTGATGGGATTCGTCAGCGTCGGTTTTCTGCTGTTCATGCTGCTCACCTCCAATCCGTTCGAGCGCCTGTTACCCGCTGCGGTTGAAGGACGCGAGCTCAACCCGCTGTTGCAAGACTTCGGCCTCATCGTGCACCCGCCCATGCTGTATATGGGCTACGTCGGATTTTCCGTCGCGTTCAGCTTCGCTATCGCGGCCTTGCTGGGCGGCAAGCTGGACGCCGCCTGGGCGCGCTGGTCGCGCCCGTGGACCACGGTGGCGTGGATGTTTCTGACCATCGGCATCGCGCTCGGTAGCTGGTGGGCCTATTACGAGCTGGGCTGGGGCGGCTGGTGGTTCTGGGATCCGGTGGAAAACGCTTCGTTCATACCGTGGCTCATGGGCACCGCGTTGATCCATTCCCTCGCGGTGACGGAAAAGCGCGGCGGCTTCAAGAGCTGGACCGTGCTGCTGGCGATACTTGCGTTCTCGCTCTCGCTGCTCGGTACCTTCCTGGTACGCTCCGGTGTGCTCACCTCGGTGCACGCCTTCGCCACCGATCCGGAACGCGGCCTGTTCATACTGCTTTTCCTCGGTGTGGTGGTGGGCATTTCGCTTGCGCTCTATGCCTGGCGCGCGCCGCGCGTGGGTCTGGGCGGCGATTTCGCGCTGGTGTCGCGCGAGGCGATGCTGCTCGGCAACAACGTGCTGCTGGCGGTGGCCTCGGCCAGCGTGTTGCTCGGCACCCTGTACCCGTTGATTGTGGACGCGCTGGGGCTGGGCAAGATTTCTGTCGGGCCGCCCTATTTTAATTCCATTTTTATACCGCTCATGACGCCGGTGATCTTTCTCATGGGCGTCGGCCCCGTCGCGCGCTGGAAGCAGGCCAGCGTGCCGGAATTGTGGACGCGCTTGCGCTGGGCGCTTATGGTGAGCGTGGTCACCGCGTTGCTGTTGCCGGTGGTGATGGGCAAGTGGTCGCCCCTGATCAGCCTGGGACTGTTCATGGCGCTGTGGATCATCAGCTCCAGCCTCAAGAACCTGTGGGACGTAGCCGGGCGCAATGGCCTCTCCGGCCTGGCGCGGGGGCTGGCCGCTATTCCGCGCGGTTATTACGGCATGTTATTCGCGCACCTCGGCGTGGCGGCATTCGCGCTCGGCGTGTGCATCTCCGGCGGCTATAGCCAGGAAAAAGAGCTGCGCATGGAGCCCGGTCAAAGCGTGCAGATGGCCGGTTACAACTTCAGGTTCGACGGCGTGCGCGACGTGACCGGGCCCAACTATCAGGCCAAGGAGGGCGTGGTGCAAGTGAGCAAAAACGGCAAGGAGATAGTGGTGATGCGCCCGCAGAAGCGCGTGCACCTGGTGCAGCGCGACCCCACCACCGAGGCGGACATCGAGGCGGGGTTCCTGCGCCACCTGTACGTTGCGCTGGGCGAGCCGGTGAGCGGCGAGGCGTGGAGCCTGCGCCTGTATTACAAGCCATTCGTGCAGTGGATCTGGATGGGGACGCTGCTGATGTTCTTCGGCGGGCTGCTTGCCGCGACCGATCGGCGCTACCGCCTGGCCACGCGCCGCGCGCCGGATTACGCCGCTCAAACCGCGTTGGCGCGGTGATCTCATGAAGGCGCGCTATCTCGCCCCGCTGGGGATATTCGTTTTACTAGTGGTGTTGCTCTGGGCCGGGCTTTATCTCAATCCGCGCGAGGTGCCCTCACCGCTGATAGACAAGCCCGCGCCGGAATTCACCTTGCCGCTGCTGCACGACGCCGGCAAGCAAATTGCGCGCAAGGATTTGCTGGGGCAAGTCACCCTGCTCAACGTGTGGGCCTCGTGGTGCGACGCCTGCCGCGAAGAGCACCCGCTGCTAGTGGAGCTGGCGCGGAGCGGGCAGGTGCCGATCTACGGTCTCAACTACAAGGATGCGCGCGAGGATGCCTTGCGCTGGCTCAACGGCCTCGGCAATCCCTACGTGGCAAGCGCGTTTGATGAACAGGGCAAGGTGGGCATAGACTACGGCGTGTACGGCGTGCCAGAAACTTACGTCATAGACCGCGAGGGCGTGATCCGCTACAAGGTGATCGGCCCGCTTACCGAGGACAGTCTGAAAAACACCGTGTTGCCGCTGATAAGGAAGCTGCAAGGATGAAAAGCGTTCTCGCCGTTTGCCTGTTGCTGTGCGCGTTTTCCTTGTGGGCCGCCGCACCCGTGCCGCAAGACGAGAAGCTGGAGGCGCGCTACCGGGCGCTCACCTCCGAGCTGCGCTGCCTGGTGTGCCAGAATGAAAGCATCGCCGATTCGCACGCCGATCTGGCCAAGGATTTGCGCAACCAGGTGCGCGCCATGCTGGAGCAGGGCAAGACCGACCAGGAAATCATGAATTATCTGACCGCCCGCTACGGCGACTTCGTGCGTTTCCGTCCGCCGCTCAAGCCCGCCACCGTGGCGCTGTGGTTCGGGCCGTTCGTGCTCATGGCGCTGGGCGGCGGACTGCTCGTGGCGTACATGGCGCGCCGCCGCATGCGCGTGAGCAACGCGCCGTTGTCGGCCGGCGAACGGGAGAAGCTGGCGGCGCTGCTGCACGGAGCGGGAGACGAGGGCAAGGGATGAGTGCATTCTGGTTTGTGGCCGCGCTGATGCTTATCATCGCGCTGGCCTTTTTATTGCCGCCGCTGCTGCGGCGCGAGCAACAGGCGACGGTGAAACGCGACGCGCTGAACGCCGGGATTTACCGGGATCAACTCACCGAGCTGGAGAATGATCTGGCCGCGGGGAATCTCAGCCGGGATCAGTTTGAGCAGGCGGCGTGTGATCTGCAACGCAGGTTGCTGGAGGACGTCTCCGGCGCGGTGGAAAAACACGCCGCACCCGCCGGCAAGCCGAGCGGACGCGCGACCGCCGTGGTCATTGCGCTGGCCGTGCCCGTGCTCAGCGCAGCGCTGTACCTGCAATTGGATCACGTGCGCGAAAACCCCATGGCGCAGGCGGGCGGCGCGGAGGGAGAGTTTTTCCCGCAGATGATGGTGCAGCGGCTGGAGCAGCGGCTGAAGGAGCATCCCGCCGACAGCGAAGGCTGGCTGATGCTGGCGCGCTCGTACAGCGTGATGCAGCGCTACGCGGACGCGCGCGACGCTTACGCCAAGGCGATGCCGCTGGTGGACGGTAATCCCGACTTGCTGGCCGATTACGCCGAGGCCGTTGTGCTAGGGTCTCCGGAGCAGCGCATCACGCGGCAGTCGGCGGATTTGTTCGAGAAAACTTTGCGGCTCGATCCTGACCAACCCAAGGCTCTGTGGTTTACCGGCATGGCCGCGTTTCAAGACGGGGAGTATCGAAGCGCCGTGACCATCTGGCGCCGGCTGGAAAAGCTGATACCGGATGACATGGAAGGGGTGAAGGTGATCCGGCAGGGTATCGCCGAGGCCGAGGCGCGCGCCGCGCAAGGCGCAGCGGCCAGGCAAGCGCCGTGATTTAAGGAACCCTCTCCCCATCCCTCTCCCGCATAAGCAGGAGAGGGGGAGTAGGAAGGCGCCTTTGAAAAGTGCCTCTCCCCATCCCTCTCCTGCAACTGCGGGAAAGAGGAGGAAAGAAAGTATCCAGGAGATGACGTTTATGGAACTGTACGAAACGGAACAGCAACAGATTGAAGCCGTAAAAAAATGGTTGAAGGAAAACGGCAAGGCGGCAAGCGCCGGGGTGGTGATCGGCCTCGCCTTGGTGTTTGCCCTGTGGGCCTGGCGCGACCACGAAAAAACACAAGCCGAAGCCGCTTCGGTGGAGTACCAGCGACTGATCGAAGATCTGGAGCAGGACCAGCAGGAGGTCGCGCTGCAACGCGCCGCGCGCATCCAGGGGCAGTATGCGCGCACGCCTTACGCGGTGTTCGCCGCTCTGGTTCAGGCCAAAATCAAGGTGGATCAAGGAGACAACGCCAGCGCCAGACAGTACTTGCAATGGGCGTTCGATAACGCCGATCAACCGGAGATCAAACACATCGCGCGCTTGCGGCTGGCGCGCGTGATGCTGGAGCGGGATGAAGAGAGCGCCGCCCTCAGCCTGATTGAATCCGTCAAGGGCGGCGCCTTCGCCGCGCACTATGAAGAGCTGCGCGGCGACATCCATCTTGCCCTCAATCAGCCAGCCGCGGCGCGCGCCAGCTATCAGCGCGCCCTGGCCCAACTTGCGCCGGAGAGCGGGCACAAGGCTTTGTTGCAGATGAAGCTGGATGATTTGGGCGCCGCCCCGTGAAGCGTTTGCTCATACTCGGCGCCTTGCTGCTCACGGGCTGCGCCAAGGTTACGGATTATTTCGCCGGCAAAAGCAATGCCGAGCCCCCCGCGCCGTTGCCGGCGCTGCAAGTCACGCTCGATGTAAAGGCTCTGTGGACCAATCGCGCCGGTTCGGGCGCGGATAAATATTACGTGAAGCTCGCGCCCGCGTTGGCGAACGGCAGGATAATCGCCGCGGCGCGCGAAGGGCGGGTGAGCGCGTTTGACGCCGCGCGTGGCCAGCGTCTGTGGGAGACGGACGTCAAGGCATTGCTCGCCGGAGGCGTGGGGAGCGGCGCGGGACTGGCGCTGGTCGGCACCAATGAAGCCGAGGTGGTGGCGCTGGATGAGAATAAAGGCGGCGTGACGTGGCGCGCGCGCGTATCGAGCGAAGTATTGTCCCCGCCGCGCGTGGCGCACGGCGTGGTCGTGGTGCGCTGCGTGGACGGGCAGCTGTCCGGCCTGAGCGCCGCGGACGGCGCGCGCATCTGGGTGTACGACAGCGCGGCCCCCGCGCTGACCCTGCGTTCCACCAGCGCGCCGCTCATCGTGGGCGACAAGGTGATCGCCGGTTTCGCCAACGGTAAGCTGGCAGCGGTGTCGCTGCAGGAAGGCAAGCTGCTGTGGGAGACGGCGATCGCCGAGCCGCGCGGCCGCACGGAACTGGAGCGTCTGGTGGACATCAGCGGCGATCCGCAGGAATACGACGGCGTAGTGTACGCGGCAAGCTTCCAGGGGCGCATCGCCGCGGTGCAGGCGGACAGCGGGCAAATACTGTGGACGCGCGAGCTTTCCTCGCACGCTGGCATCGCGGTGGATGAGCGCTACGTCTACGTGACGGACGCGCAAAGCCAGGTGTACGCGCTGGACCGGCGCGACGGCCACTCGTTGTGGAAACAGGACAAGCTGCGCGCGCGCGCTCTCGGCGCGCCGGTGGTGGTGGGCGAGCATATCGCCGTGGGCGACTTCGAGGGTTATCTGCACTGGATGGCGCGCGATGACGGCCGATTCGTCGCGCGCACGCGCGTGGATGACAACGGCGTCATCGCAACGCCCGTGGCCGCGGACAATGTACTTTACGTCAATGGCAAGGGCGGTGTGCTTGCGGCGTTCGTATTGCCAAACAAGTAGCGAGTAGCGAGTGGCGAGTAGCGAGGATAGAATCATGGCTTCACTCGCTACTAGCCCCTAGCCACTCGCAACTGTCTCTATGAAACCCATCATCGCTCTCGTCGGCCGGCCCAACGTCGGCAAGTCCACTCTGTTCAACCGGCTCACGCGCACGCGCGACGCTCTGGTGGCCGGTGTGCCCGGGCTCACGCGCGACCGCCTCTATGGCGAGGGCCGCACCGGCGAAAAACCTTATCTGGCGGTGGACACCGGGGGATTGGCGCTACAGCAGGAGGGGATCGAGAGCCTGGCGGCGGAACAGACCTGGCGCGCGGTGGCGGAGTCCGACCTGATTCTGTTCCTGGTGGACGCGCGCGCGGGATTGACCGCGGCTGACCGCGACATCGCGCTGCGCCTGCGCCGCAGCGGCAAGCCGGTAATTCTGGCGGTCAATAAATGCGAGGGACTGGAGCCGCATCAGGCGGCGGCCGAATTTCACGCGCTGGGATTGGGAGAGCCGTTGCCCATCTCAGCGGCGCACGGTACGGGCGTGGCGGAGTTGATGCGGCGCGCGGCCGGTTTTTTGCCGGGGGCGGCGGAAGCGGTTCTGGCCGAAGAATACGGTATCAGAATCGCCATCGCCGGCCGGCCCAACGTGGGCAAGTCCACGCTGGTGAATCGCCTGCTGGGCGAAGAGCGCGTGCTGGTGTATGACCAGCCCGGCACCACGCGCGACAGCATCCATATTCCCCTGCAACGCAAGGGTAGGCGCTACACGCTGGTGGACACCGCGGGCGTGCGGCGCAAGGGGCGCGTGGGCGTAGGCATCGAGAAGCTCAGCGTGATAAAAACCCTGCAAGCCGTCGCCGAGGCGCAGGTGGTGATACTGGTGCTGGATGCGCTGCAAGGCGTGAGCGATCAGGACCTGCACCTGGCCGGTTTCATCGCCGAGGCGGGCCGCGCCCTGGTAATCGCGGTGAATAAGTGGGACGCCGCCGATGCCGATCAGCGCGCGCTGGTCAAGCGCGAACTGGAGCGCATGGCGTTTGTGAAATTCGCCAGGACGCATTTTGTCTCCGCGTTGCGCGGCACGGGGGTGGAGGATTTATGGAGCTCGGTCAACCGCAGCCACCTTTCCGCGGCGAAGGAACTGCCCACCGCACAATTGACGCGTGTATTGGAGCAGGCGGTGCAGGGCTATCAGCCGCCGCTGGTGCGCGGCCGGCGCATCAAGCTGCGTTACGCGCACCAGGGCGGCCGCCATCCGCCGCGCATCGTGATCCACGGCAACCCGCCCGCGCGCCAGACGCCGCCTGCGTATCAGCGTTACCTGATGAGATGTTTCGCGCAGGCATTCAAATTGACCGGAACCCCGGTGCGTCTGGAGTTCACCAGCAGCGAGAATCCTTATGAAAAACGCGCCGCTGGCGAGCCGCGTAAGCGGCGAACGCCGGTACATGGACGCACCGGCCGAAGGTCATAGCTCAAGATAAAGTGAAGCCAGGGACGGCCAGGCAACACGTCAATTATTGTCGGGTTGTTCCTCGAATGGGCGAGCCGCACAGCGGCGAGCGCCGGTACATGGAGGTACGGGCTGGGGGTGCTGAGTGCTGCAAAGCGCCGCTGAACATGACGACACCATCGGCGGGGGTACATGGAGGTACGGGCTGGGGGTGCTGAGTGCTGCTGTAGCGATGCCAGGGACGGCCGGGCAACACGTCAATTATTGTCGGGTTGTTCCTCGAATGGGCGAGCCGCACAGCGGCGAGCGCCGGTACATGGAGGTACGGGCTGGGGGTGCTGAGTGCTGCTGTAGCGACGCCAGGGACGGCCGGGCAACACGTCAATTATTGTCGGGTTGTTCCTCGAATGGTGAGCCTTTCTTCTGCGGCGGCTGGTCCTTGACCAGGCTTTCGCGCCGTTGCAGATAGGCGTCGCGCACAAAGGCGTAGGGATCAAGCTGCTCGTCCACGATGCGGCTCGCGGCCAGCAGGCGCGAGCGCCGGTCTGTCACGCGCAGGGCGATGAGCGCGTTGCGCGTGCTGACGTCATCATAATGATGCAACGCGTTGGCATAGTAGTCCGGGATCAGGCCGACGGTGTCGCGCAGCGTGCTCGGCCCCAGCAGCGGCAGCACGATATACGCGCCTCCGCCCACGCCCCAGTAACCCAGGGTCTGGCCGAAGTCCTCGTTGTGGGCCTGCAAGCCCATCGGCGTGGCGACGTCGAGCAGTCCAGCGAGGCCGAAAGTGGAATTGTAGATGAAGCGCTGCAAATCCTCCGCCCCCTGCGCGAATTTGCCTTGCAGGAAGGTATTGATGACGACGATGGGATAGGCAAGGTTGTTGAAGAAATTGGACACCCCGGTGCGCGCCGTCTGCGGCATCACGGCCTGGTAGCCCGTGGCGAGGGGGCGCAGGATGACCTTGTCCACGCCGTCGTTAAAGGCGTACATGGCGCGGTTAAACCCTTCCAACGGATCGGGATAGACCGGCTCCTCGTCTTCATATAACTGCTGCGGCTGGATGCTGGCGCAGCCGCTCAGCCACACGGCGCCCAGCAAGGCCAGAAGGATCAATGGTGAGCTTCGCTTCATCGCGGGTTGTTGTTTTCCTTATTATTTATCGAGAAAAGCCAGAGAACCCTTGACATCATACCATAGCCTGGATTCAGGGAAAGTCAATATCTTTAGAGTCCTGCAATTAACGTGCCGTTTCGGGTAAAAACAAGGCAGGATCCACCAGGGCGCGGTTCAGGCTCACGCCCCAGTGCAGGTGCGCGCCGGTGGCGCGCCCGCTCATACCCACCGCGCCGAGCGTCTCGCCGCGCCGCACCTGCTGCCCTTCGCGCACGTCAATGCGGCTCAAGTGACTGTACAGGGTGATTAAACCCTGCCCGTGATCCAGAAATACCGTGTTGCCGTTGAAAAAATAGTCGCCCACGCGGATCACCATGCCCGGGGCGGGCGCCACGACCGGCGCGCCCAGGGGCGCGGCGAAGTCCAGACCGCCGTGCGGTTTGCGCGCCTCGCCGTTAAAAAAGCGCCGCAGCCCGAATGCGCTGCTGCGCGGTCCTTCGGCGGGCGGAATAAAATCCAGTTCCACGTCGAGCGCGTCACTCCAGATGGTCAGGGCAGCGTTGATCTCTCCGGTTTCCCTCTCGATGCGGAGCAGGTCTTCCTGGGCGGGCGTCACTTTGCGTTTGTCCGTGATCGTCAGATGCTGGCTGGGATAGGCCTTGGCTTGTACGATGAAACGCTGGGTGTAGGTTTTTGCGCCGTTCTTGACGCGCAGCGTCTGGCGGCCCGGTGTGGCGGAGAGCGGAATGCCCACCAGCGCCAGCCAGCGTTCCTCGTCGCGCAGCACCAGCACGCGTTGGCCGTTGTAATAGGCGAGAGGCGCGGGATTGCCGTCGGGAATGGACAAGGGAATCACCGCCACGCCGCCCGGTACGGGTTCGGAACGCGGCAGCCTGTCTGCCTGCGCCGCACAGGCGGGCGCGGCGGCGCTTAATAGCGCCGGCCAGAAAAGAAGGAACGTAAGTAAAAGTTTATTCACTCAGCGTGTGCTCCACCTTGCAGATGAGACTGCCCTGCGCCAGGCGCGCATGCACCGTGTCACCGGGCGCCGCGTCGCGCGCATCGCGCAGCACGTTTGGGGCAGCCGCGAGGCGCACGATGGCGTAACCGCGCGCCAGCGTGGCGAGCGGGCTTACCGCATCCAGCGCGCGCGTGAGCGCTTGCAGCCCGGCGCGTTGTTTCTCCATCAAGCGCTGAACAGCACTGCGCAGGCGTTGACCATAGTACCCAATCTGGTCTTGTGCTTGTTGCAGGCGGTGCAACGGCGTCCAGGTGTGAAGCCGCGCGGCCAGTTCGGCCAGGCGCGCGTGCGCGTGGCGCAAGGTCACGCGCCGCGCGTGATGCAGCCGCTGCTCCAGTCCGTCCAGGCGTTGCGCCTGGTCGCGCAGGCGCCGCCCTGGATGTTGCAGGCGTTTTTGCAGATTGTGCAGCGCCTGTTGCAGATGTCCCAGGCGGCGCTCCGCGGCAAGCCGCATGCGATTTTCCAGCCGGGCTAAACGCTCGAACCAGTCCGAGCGGTCGGGGCTGACGAGCGCCGCCGCCGCGGTGGGCGTGGGCGCGCGCCGGTCTGCGGCGAAGTCGGCGATGGTAAAGTCAATCTCGTGCCCGATGCCGGTGACCACCGGTATCCGGCTGGCGCGTATGGCGCGCGCCACCGCTTCTTCGTTGAATGCCCACAAGTCTTCCAGCGACCCGCCGCCGCGCGCCAGCACCAGCACGTCGCACTCCGCGCGCGCATTGGCCGTGCGCAGCATGGCGGCGATATTCTGCGCCGCGCCCGCGCCTTGCACCTGGATGGGATAGATCAGCACCGGCAGCAGGGGAAAGCGCCGCCGCAGGGTAGTGAGGATATCGCGC
Organism: Pseudomonadota bacterium; assembly: GCA_041695325.1. Taxonomy (GTDB): domain Bacteria; phylum Pseudomonadota; class Gammaproteobacteria; order SURF-13; family SURF-13; genus SURF-13. The sequence goes on along the minus strand of JBGFRC010000042.1, from coordinate 7,062 downwards.
AGCGCCGCGCCGGCGGGGGAGGTGAGCACGCCGATTTGCCGGGGCAGGACGGGTAGCGCTTTTTTGCGCGCCTCATCGAACAAGCCTTCCGCCGCAAGCCGCTGCTTGAGCAGTTCAAAGGCGCGGCGCAGCGCGCCTTCGCCGGTCGGTTCCAGATGCTCCACGATGAGCTGGAATTCTCCGCGCGCCTCATACAGGCTCACCCGCGCCCGCGCCAGCACCTGCATACCGTTTTCCGGCGCGAAACATAAACGTAGGGCGTTCATGCGAAACAGGGCGCAACGCACCTGCGCCTGCTCATCCTTCAAGGTGAAATACAGATGCCCGGAAGAGGGGCGCGCGAGGTTGGAGACTTCGCCGTCCACCCATAACAGGGGAAGGCCGTTCTCCAGCAGCGCTCGCGCCTCCCGGTTGAGGCGCGACACGCTATAGACGTCGCGCTGCTTTGCGTTCACGATAGGCGGCTCCTGCATTGGATCAATCATAATCCACCGGCGCGCGCGGCGGTAGCCCGTAAGCGGATCATTTACCCGGGGCCTGGAAAATACTATAATTATTTGTTTTATCGGTCTTATCGGGAAACCTGCTATGCGTGTTGGGAGCCAAGGTCTCACCTTCGACGACGTGCTGCTGGTGCCTGCCTACTCCACGGTGCTGCCTAGAGAGGTGGATCTCGCCACGCCGCTTACGCGCGAGATCATGCTCAATATTCCGCTGGTCTCCGCCGCCATGGACACCGTCACCGAGTCGCGGCTGGCGATCAGCCTGGCGCAGGAGGGCGGCATCGGCATCATCCACAAAAACATGTCCGTGGAGAGCCAGGCGGCCCAGGTGCGTCAGGTGAAAAAGTTCGAGAGCGGGATGATACGCGATCCGATCACCGTTCCCCCCCATACCAATATCGGCGAAGTACTGGCCCTGACGCGCGCCAGCAACATTTCCGGCGTGCCCGTGGTGGAGGGCGAAGAACTGGTGGGCATAGTCACCGGACGCGATCTGCGTTTTGTAACGGAATACGACAAACCCGTGTCCAGCATCATGACGCCCAAGGAGCGCCTGGTGACGGTGCGCGAAGGCGCAAGCCGCGAGGAGGTGGTGAAACTGCTGCACCAGCACCGCATCGAAAAGGTGCTGGTGGTGAACGACAAGTTTCATCTGCGCGGCCTGATTACCTTCAAGGACATCCAGAAGGCCACCGAGTATCCGCACGCCTGCAAGGACAGCCAGGGCCGCCTGCGCGCGGGCGCGGCGGTGGGCACCGGGCCCGACACCGAAGAGCGCGTGAGCGCGCTGATCGCCGCCGGCGTAGACGTGATCGTGGTGGACACCGCGCACGGCCACTCGCAATTTGTGCTCGATAAAGTGCGCTGGCTGAAAAAGAGCTATCCCGAGGTGCAGGTGATCGGCGGCAACGTGGCTACCGGCGCGGCGGCGCTGGCGCTGGTGGAGGCGGGCGCGGACGCGGTCAAGGCCGGCATCGGGCCGGGTTCCATCTGCACCACGCGCGTGGTGACCGGCGTAGGCGTGCCGCAGTTGAGCGCGATTCTGGACGTGGCCGAGGCGCTTAAAAACAGCGGCGTACCGCTGATTTCCGACGGCGGCGTCCGTTATTCCGGCGACCTTGCCAAGGCCGTCGCGGCGGGCGCGCATTCGGTCATGATCGGCGGCCTGTTTGCGGGCACCGAAGAAGCGCCGGGCGAAGTCGAGCTCTACCAGGGACGTTCCTACAAATCCTATCGCGGCATGGGTTCGCTCGGCGCCATGACGCGGGGGCGCGGCGCAAGCGAGCGCTACTTCCAGGAAGACGTGCGTGAGCTGGAAAAGCTGGTGCCGGAAGGCATCGAGGGGCGCGTGCCGTACAAGGGCGGCGTGCAGGCCATCATCCATCAACTGCTCGGCGGCTTGCGCGCCAGCATGGGCTATACCGGCTGCCGTACCCTGGACGCCATGCGCACCAAGCCGCACTTCGTGCGCATCAGCGCGGCGGGCATGCGCGAAAGCCACGTGCATGACGTGACCATCACCAAGGAAGCGCCGAATTACCGGATTGATTAACTACAGTAGCGAGTGACGAGTAGCGAGTAGCTGGGAAAAAAGCTTCTTCTCGCTGCTCGCTACTAGCTACTCGCCACTGCCTTTATGGACATCCACGCTCAGCGCATCCTGATTCTCGATTTCGGGTCGCAGTACACCCAGCTCATCGCACGGCGCGTGCGCGAGGCGGGCGTGTATTGCGAGATCCATCCGTGCGATCTCTCCGGGACCGCGCTGCTCGCTTTTCAACCCAAGGGCGTCATCCTCTCCGGCGGTCCGGAATCGGTGACGCTCGCCGGCGCGCCGCGCGCGCCGCAGCAAGTGTTTGAGCTTGGCGTGCCGGTGCTGGGCATCTGCTATGGCATGCAGACCATGGCGGCACAGTTGGGCGGCGAGGTGGAGAGCGCCGCGAAGCGCGAGTTCGGCTACGCCGAGGTGCGCGCGCGCGGACATTCGGAGCTGCTGCGCGACATAGAAGACCGCACCAACGAGGAAGGCCACGGCCTGCTCGACGTGTGGATGAGTCACGGTGACCGCGTGATCCGGTTGCCGTCCGGTTTCAAGCTCATCGCCACCTCGCACAGCTCGCCCATCGCGGGCATGGCGGATGAAGCGCGCCGTTTTTACGGCGTGCAATTCCATCCCGAAGTCACGCACACGCGTCAGGGCGCGCGCATCCTGCAGCGCTTCGTGCTCGACATCTGCGGCGCGGAGCCGCTATGGACCGCGCGCAACATCATCAGCGGCGGCATCGAGCAGATTCGGGAACAGGTGGGAAAGGACGGCGTGTTGCTGGGGCTTTCCGGCGGCGTGGATTCCTCGGTGGCGGCCGCCCTTTTGCACAAGGCGATAGGCGAACAGCTCACCTGCGTATTCGTGGACAACGGCTTGCTCAGGCTCGGCGAGGCCGATCAGGTCATGACCACTTTTGCCACCCACATGGGCATCAAGGTCATCAGGGTGGATGCCGAACGGCGTTTTTTGGATGCCCTGAAAGGGATCACCGATCCGGAACAGAAGCGCAAATGCATCGGCCAGGTGTTTATTGACGTGTTCGAGGAGCAGGCCGCCGGGCTCAAGGACATCAAATGGCTGGCGCAGGGGACGATCTATCCTGACGTGATCGAGTCCGCCGCCGTCAAAACCGGCAAGGCGCACGTGATCAAATCGCACCATAACGTGGGCGCCCTGCCGGAAAAGATGAAGCTCAAATTGCTGGAGCCGCTGCGCGAATTGTTCAAGGACGAAGTGCGCAGGCTCGGCGTGGAGCTGGGCCTGCCGTACCAAATGGTTTACCGGCATCCCTTCCCCGGCCCCGGTCTGGGCGTGCGCATTCTGGGCGAGGTGAAAAAAGACCATGCGGATACGCTGCGGCGCGCGGACGCCATTTTCATCGAGGAGCTGCGCAGACACGATTGGTACGACAAGGTGAGCCAGGCGTTCGCGGTGTTTCTGCCGGTGAAGTCGGTGGGCGTGATGGGCGACGCGCGTCGCCATGAGCCGGTGATCGCCCTGCGCGCCGTGGAGACCGTGGATTTCATGACCGCGCATTGGGCGCATCTCCCCTACGAGTTGCTGGAGCACGTCTCCAGCCGCATCATCAATGAAGTGCCGGGCGTGAGCCGGGTGGTGTACGATATTTCAGGAAAACCTCCTGCAACGATAGAGTGGGAGTGAGGAAAGCAGCACGTGCAGTTAAGGTATGGCGGCTGAAGCTAAAAAGCCGGAATTCAAGACGGATCTTGACTGGATGCGCCGCGCGCTGAAACTCGCCGAGCGCGCGCAAGCGGAGGATGAGGTGCCGGTGGGCGCGGTGCTGGTATTGAATGAGGAGATCATCGGCGAGGGCTGGAACCGGCCCATCGCCGCCCACGACCCCACTGCGCATGCCGAGATTATGGCGCTGCGCGCGGGCGCGGAAATACTCGGCAATTACCGGTTAAACGGTACCACGCTCTACGTCACACTGGAGCCGTGCGTGATGTGCGCGGGCGCGATGGTGCACGCGCGTATCCAGCGGCTGGTGTTCGGCGCGAGCGACCCCAAGGCCGGGGCCATTACCAGCGTCTTTACTATTCCGGATTCCGGCAGGCTAAACCACCGTGTCCAGCACACGGGTGGCGTTTTATCCGAGGAGTGCGGGGCCTTGCTATCGTGCTTTTTCGAAGCGCGGCGCAAGTTTCCGTAGCCGCGAAACTATCGCGGTTTCTTCGCCTGCATCCCGCGTTTCAGCAGCAGTTCGAATTTTTCCGTGGGCAGGGGTTTGCTGAAGTAGTAGCCCTGAGCGGCGTCGCATTGAAGGGCGCGCAAGAAGTCCGCCTGCTGTTCCGTTTCCACGCCTTCGGCGACCACCTTGATCCCCAGACTGTGGGCCATGGCGATGATCGTGGCGGTCAAGGCGGCGTCATCGGAGTGGGAAGGGATGCCGTGGATGAAGGAGCGGTCAATCTTGAGGAAATCCACGGGGAATTTCTTGAGATAGCTCAAGCTGCTGTAGCCGGTGCCGAAGTCGTCAAGGGAAATGCTCACTCCTATCGCCTTGAGCGCGCGTAATATGTCCACGGTCGTTTCCACCTGCTGCATGACGATGCTTTCGGTCAATTCCAGGTCCAGCCAGCGCGGGTCCAGCCCCGTGTCTTTGAGTATGGCGGTGACGGTTTCCAACAGGTTTTTCTGGTAAAACTGGCGCGCCGAAAGGTTGACCGCAATGCGCAGCGGCGCCATCCCTGCTTTACGCCAGGCCTGGACTTTCGCGCAGGCGCGGTGCAGCGCCCACTCGCCCAGGGCTTCGATCAGCCCGGTTTGTTCCGCGATCGGGATGAAGCGGCCGGGCGGGATATCGCCCCGCTCGGGATGCCGCCAGCGCAGCAGCGCCTCGGCGCCGGTGATCTTGCCCGTGGCCAGCTCAATCTGCGCCTGGTAATGCAGATCAATCTCGCGGTGCTCCAGCGCGTGGCGCAGCGCGTTTCCTAGTATCATGCGCTCGTCGGCGAGGGCGCGCATCTCCGCCGAGTAGTATTGATAATTATTCCCCCCTTGATTGCGCGCCTGATACATGGCGGTCTCGGCGTTTTTGAGCAGTCCTTCGGGATCCGTGCCGTCCTGGGGGTAGAGGGCGATGCCGATGCTCAGGGTGATGAAGATTTCATGCCCGTCGAGGTGAAACGGGTGGGCGAAGCGGTTCATGATCTTTTGCGCGACCAGGGCGCCGGCATCGTCGTCCTTGAGATCGGTCAGGGCGACGGCGAACTCGTCGCCGCTCAGGCGCGCCACCCGGTCCTGGGTGCGCATGCCCTCGGCGAGGCACCCGGCCACCCGTTTGATCAGCGCGTCCCCGGCTTCATGCCCCACCATGTCGTTGACGTGCTTGAAATTGTCCAGATCAAGACAGAGCACCGTCATTAGGCGGCGCTGGTTGGCGGCGTCCAGGAGGGCATGCCTGATGTGTTGCAGAAACGAGTCGCGATTGGGCAGGCCGGTCAGCTCGTCGTGATGGGCGAGGTAGTCAATCTTTTCCTGAACCTGCTGATGGCGGGTCTCCTTTTCCCGCGTGACGAGCGCGTAGCTCAGGTCCTCCGAAAGCTCCAGCAACAGGTTGACCTCGGCGGCATCGAAAAAATCCGCCTCCCCGGCGTAGAGATTGAACACGCCGATCACGCGCCCTTCCGCCTTCAAGGGGAAGGCGGCGTAAGAGCGCAAACCGCATTTTTGGGCGCCTGTGCGCCAGTGGGCGAGCCGGGCGTCATGGTCAATATCGCCGCTGATGAAATGCCGTCCCGCGCTCAGGGCGGCGCCGACCGGATCCATCCCCGCGGCGGGATCACGGCCCAGCGTGACACGCAACAGGTCCGGGCAGTCCCGCGCAAGGCCGCGCTGGGCGACGGGCGTGACCACGCCTCGTTCTACATCGAGCAGCCCGATCCAGGCCAGGCGGAAGCGCCCCAGCGTGACGGCAATCTGGCACGCCTCTTCCAACAGCCCGCGCTGATCCTGAGTGCGTAAGATGGCGCGGTTGACGGCGCTCAGCACGGCGTAGAGGCGGTTCAGTTCGTCTAACTGTTCCTGCTGCCGGACGCGCTCATGCTGGGAGCGCTCCAGCGCCTCGGCCATCTCGTCGAAGCTGGCCGCGAGTTGTTGCAATTCCCCTGTGCCCTTGGCGCCGCCGCTGCGCGCGCTTAAATCGCCGCCACCCAGACGCCTGGCCGCGCTGGCCAGCGCGCGCACCTGGCGCAGGATGAAGGCGTCGCCGCCGCGCCAGGCGATCAGAAACGCCAGCCCCATCACAAGCGCAAGCCAAGTAAGATTACGCGTGAGCGTGCGGGTCACCTGCGCCAGGACGACGTGCGCGGGGGTGGCTATGGCGAGTATCATGTCACCGGCGCCGTCCCTGGGATGCAGACGGCTGAAGGTGTAGAGATGGGGCTGGTCTCCCGGCCCCTGCGCCTTCACGGTCACCTCATTTTTTTGCGCCAGTTCTTTCTCCGCCAAGGCCAGCTCCGGCGCAATTTTCCCGACCCACTGCTCCGGCTCAGGATGGCGCACCAGTATCGTGCCGTTGCCATCAAGCAGCGTCAACGTCGCTTCCGCTGGCAGCGTATCCCTGGCGGCCAATTGGCCGAGCCAGCTCAAATCCAGCGCGGTAAACACCACGGCCTGCACCTTGCCGCTGTCATCAAGGAGGGGATAGCCGAAATTGACACTCGCCTTGCGCGTGATGCGGCCGATCTGATAGTCGCCGATGGCGAATTGGCGTTGTTCCAGCGCGCGGCGGAAATAGGCGCGGTCGGCGAGATTCACCGGCCCGGACAGAGGGAGCGCGCTGCACACCACGGCGCCGTGAAGATCAATTACCCCAAGATTGGCGTAATAGGGATAGTTGCGCTGTAAATCGGCAAGCAGCGCTGGACAGCGGGAGGGCTGAGCGCCGCTTATCTCCGGCAAGCGCGCCAAGACGGCGAGCAGTTGGCGGGTGTTATTGATCAGATGCGCGTATTCGGCGGCGGCGAAGCGCGTCAGGTGCAGGGCCTT
>JBGFRC010000038.1:0-38283 GCA_041695325.1 Pseudomonadota bacterium | reverse complement strand
TGGAGCTGGCGAGAGGAATCGAACCTCCGACCTACTGATTACAAATCAGCTGCTCTGCCGACTGAGCTACGCCAGCATAAAAATAAACTTCAGTAAGGCCATCCATGGCGTAGCGTGAGTGTTCTTTTTCACACCAGCCAGTACATCCCTGTACCGCCGCTCGCCCTTGTCGCTACGCGACCCCGCTACGCCAGCCTTAATTAAACCTCAACGAGGTCATTGTAGGTAATTGCCACAGGCAAGGCAATTTTATTGCTCTGCGGCTGGCGTGGTCTCTGGTTCTGGGTGTGGCGCGGGTGCGGCCTGGCTCTGCACCGGGGCAAGCTGCACTTCGCGCAGCAGTTTAAGTTGCGGAACCGCGGCGGCGGATTTGCTCTGGGCGGCGGCGGGCTGGGCGCGGTTGTAGTACCAAATGAAAAGCACCGCGTTAAGCAGCAGCAAAATAAGCGCCAGCCGTTTCACGCCGTCCCTCGCGCAATGAGCGCAAGCCCTTGCAATACCAGGTGCGGTTCATGACGGTAACCGGCGCCCAGCAGGGGCAAAAAACGCGCGGCATCACCGCCAGTGATAAAACGGCTCATGTCGCCGCTTACCGTGGTGACGGCATCTAAGACAGTGCGTTCGATGCCCGCAATCACGGCATACAGCGTACCATAGTTGACGGCCTCATGGGTATCGCGCGCGAAGGGAGTGAGGTGGGCGGATTCATGCGCGCCGGGAGTATATGCAATCTGCGCGGTTTCAAGCAGCGCGCGGCGCATCAAGCGCAGCCCCGGCATAATCACGCCGCCCAGATGTTGCCCGTCCTGATCGAGGACATCCACGGTGACGGCGGTGCCGCAATCCACAACGCAGCACGCGCCTGTGCTTAAATGACGCGCGCCTGTCAGGGCCGCCCATCGATCCGCACCCAGCTTCTGAGGATCATGGTATGCGTTGCTGATGCCATAACCCCGCGCCTGCGCCATGATAAACTCCGGCATCACGCCCCAGCGCTTTTTGGCGGCTTCGGTCAAACGCGCGGCATAAGCCTGTCCCGCAACATTACTCGCCACGATGCGGCCAGGCGGCGAGGCCGGGTCGGCAAGGGCGCGGATGTCAAATTGCTCGCGCACCGCGCTGCCGTGATCGTGCAAGCGCGCGCCTTCCATCCAGGCCCATTTGACACGGCTGTTGCCGATGTCGAACAACAGGGTGGTCTCGGTCATGATGCTTCCCGCACGCTTACTTCGCCATAGTTGTAGTAGCGCATGGTTCCGTTCACAGACAGCCGCAGCGCGCCATCCTCGCGCACGCCCTGCGCCACGCCGGTCGCGCTGCCCTGCGGCCAGTGCAGGCGCACGGTTTTGCCGGCCAGCGCATCCAGCTCGCGCCATGTTTTCAAAAATGGCGCAAGCCCGTTGCGCGCATACTCATCGAACGCCAGAATCAGTTGCTCCAGTAGCCGGCTTGCGCAGCGGTTGCGCAGGATGGGCTGGCCGAGGATGGTGTTCAGGTCCGTCCACGGCTGGTCTATCAGTGCGCCCTGTGTCCGCGGCATCATCACGTTCAGCCCCACGCCCGCCACTACGCTGCACGGGCCACCCGCCTCGCCAGTGAGATCGATCAAGATGCCCGCGAGTTTGCGCTCCCGCCACATCACGTCATTGGGCCACTTGAGGCCAAGGTCCGTCACGCCCAGATCGCGCAGGGCCCGGGCAACGGCCACGCCCGCCGCCAGGCTGAGCCCGCCCAAGCTGGCCGGACTCTGCTCAAACCGCCATAATACGGAAAGGTGGATATTATGGCCAAGGGGAGAAATCCAGACGCGTCCGCGCCGTCCGCGCCCTGCCGTTTGCCGTTCGGCGAAGCACGCACGGATGCCGGGCAACGCCGCGGCTCTGCGCAGCAGGTATTGACTGGTGGAATCCAGCTCATCATGTATTTCCAGGCCATCGAGCAAGCGGCGCGCGCGCGGACTCAAGTGCGCGAGTATGGCATCGCCGCGCAAAAGCTCCACGGGCGCGGCGAGCCGGTAACCGCGGCCCGGCACGGCGTAGACCTCCACCCCATGCGCGGAGAGCGCACGCACCGCTTTCCATACCGCGCTGCGGCTTACGCCGATGGCGCGTGCGAGCGTGGTACCGGAGTGGAAATCTCCATCGGCCAGCAATGCAAGCAGTGGTCCGTGATACGGCATGGCCTAAGTTTAGCAAACTATATCCCGATAAAGACGGCGCCGGTTTCTTGCGTTTTCCGCGCACAGATGAGAAATTCCTGATATGAACGGCAAATGGATGATCGAGCTGTGGCGCGCCGGCGGCCTGTTGCTGACGGCGCTGATCCCGGGCTGGTTTTTCGACCGCCCTTTCCTGTTTCTGCTGCTCGGCGCCATCGCCTATCTCGCCTGGCACGTTTTTAATCTGGCGCGACTGGAGCGCTGGTTGAAATACGGTGAAAAATCCGACCCGCCGGCGTCCTCCGGCGTGTGGGCGGATGTGTTCAATGAGATTTACCGGATGGAAATGCGCAGCCACAAACAGCAGCGCAAGCTGGCGCGCACGCTCAACCGCTTTGAAGAAGCCGCGGCCGCCCTCCCGGACGGCATCGTGGTGCTGAGCACCCACGGCATCATCGAATGGTTCAACACCGCCGCGAGCGACATGCTGGGGTTGCGCTCACCGCAGGACATCGGGCAGCGCATCGCCAACCTGCTGCGCCACCCTGATTTTATTGAACTGCTTGCCGCCGCGGGCGCGGGCAGGGCCATCGAGCTCCCCTCGCCCAGTAACAGCGAGATCATGCTCACCGCGCAGATCGTCCCTTACGGCAAGGAACAGCACCTGCTGGTCACGCGCGACATCACGCGCGTGCGCCGCCTGGAGCAGGTGCGGCGCGACTTTGTCGCCAACGTATCGCACGAGTTGCGCACGCCGCTTACGGTGTTGAACGGCTTCCTGGAAACGCTCAATGAATCTCAGGAAGAGTGCCCGAAGTCCTGGGTGCGTTCATTGCAGCTCATGCGACAGCAGGCTGAGCGCATGCAGCGGCTGGTAAACGACCTGCTCATGCTGTCGCGCCTGGAGCTGGACAACAAGGCTCCCGATCAGACCGTGGTTGCGGTGCCGGACATGCTGGCGGCGATCGTACAGGATGCGCGCGCGCTGAGCGGAGAGCGCAGGCACCGCATTGCCCTGGACGCAGAGCCAAGTTTGCTGCTGCAAGGCAATCACGATGAGCTGCGCAGCGCCTTTTCCAATCTGGTGTACAACGCCGTGCAGTACACGCCGGCCAAGGGCGATATTCGCGTGCGCTGGTTCAGCGACGCCCAAGGCGCGCATCTGGAAGTCTCGGACACCGGCGAGGGCATCGCGCCGCAGCACATCCCGCGCCTCACCGAGCGTTTTTACCGCGTGGACAGCGCGCGCTCACGCGCAAGCGGCGGAACCGGGCTGGGGCTCGCCATCGTCAAGCACGTGCTGACCCGCCACGGCGCGCAATTGCGCATCCAAAGCGAGCTCGGCAAGGGCAGCACCTTCACCTGCGACTTTCCCGCGCAGGCGGTCGCGCACCCGCCGGACGCGGTGCGTGCTTAATCGTGCGCTGCCCTGGCCTCCTGGCCCGCCCTGGCCGCCTGAGCCACCCTGGCCTCCTGGGCCGTCCTGGTCACCACCCGATCCGTGTAGGCGAGGGCTATCGCGGAAACCAGGAAGGCAAGATGGATGATCACCTGCCACAGGATGACTTGTTCAGGTATCTGCTCGGCGTTGATGAAGGTCTTGAGCAGGTGTATGGATGAAATGCCGATCAGCGCCATCGCCACCTTCACCTTGATGGCGCCGGCGCTGACGTGCGCCAGCCAGTCCGGGCGGTCGGGATGAAGCTGCAGGTCAAGCCGCGAAACAAAAATCTCATAGCCCCCGATGATAACCATGATGAGCAGATTGGCGATCATCACCACGTCAATCAGACCCAGCACCATGAGCATGATCATGGACTCGGTCAGGGTGGGTGAGGAAGTGATAAGATGGATGAGCTCCACTATGAAGCGATAGACATACACGCCTTGCGCGATGATTAAACCGACGTACAGCGGCGCCTGCAACCAGCGGCTGGAAAATATGAACTTGCCCAGGACTCCAATGCCTTTATCCACGGTTCTCTTGCTCCCAAACGGTGAAAAACGTGTGCTATACTAACACAGGTTTTCCAGAATAATCAGGCGCGCCCAGCCTTGGACGGCGCAGCGAAATTATAATAAGCTACGATGATCTTCATCACCCTGGTGCTCATGCTGCTGCTCATTCTGGTGGCGGCGGAAATTTTCTGTAACGCACTGGAACACCTCGGCGAACGCCTGAAAATATCCGAGGGCATGGTGGGCTCGTTGTTCGCCGCCGTCGGCACCGCGCTGCCGGAAACCATGGTGCCGATTCTCGCCATCTTCGCGGGCACGGAGAACGTGGAGCTCAACCACGAAATCGGCGTCGGCGCCATCCTCGGCGCGCCGCTCATGCTGTCCACCCTGACCCTGTTCCTGCTGCTGGTTGCCAGCGTGAACAAACGCGGGCTGAGCGGGCATTTCAACCCTGAAAGGACCGGCCTCACGCGCGATCTTGACTTCTTTCTGCTCGCCTTTACGCTCGCCGCCGTCGCGCTGTTCGTTCCCCATGAGCTGAACGGCGTGCGCGTCGCCATCGGCTTCGGCCTGGTGCTGACCTATTTTGTATATATCCTGCTCACCCTGCGCGCTTCGGCCCGGCTGGTGCAAGACGGTCACGCCACCCGGGCGCACGGCACCATGCTGTTGTGCCGTCTGGGGCTGCCGGAAAATTATCCGGTTATCCTGGCACAACTGGGCATAGGCCTTGCCTTACTGGTGCTGGGCGCCAAGGGCTTTATCCACGGAATTGAAGAGGCCGCGCCGCTGATCGGCATCTCGGCCTTGCTGCTGTCGCTGCTGATTATCCCCGTCGCCACCGAGCTGCCGGAGAAGGTCAACAGCATCCTGTGGATACGCAAGCGCAAGGACACGCTGGCCTTCGGCAACATCACCGGCGCGATGGTGTTTCAGGGCACGCTGCTGCCCGCCATCGGCATCATGCTCACGCCCTGGGGGCCGCGTCTGGACGTGGTGTTGGGCGTGCTGGTGACCCTGGCGGCGGCGCTCTGGATCCGTCTCATGTTGCGGCGCGGCCAGTTGCGGGTCTGGCACGTGGCGTTAAACGGCGCGCTGTACGTGACCTATATTGCCGTGGCGTTGAGTTACAACCATACGTAGCGTCCCCGGCCTTTTCCGGCGAATCCCGGCGCTCTTTATCCGAAAGTATCCGTTCTTGTCGTCACCTTCATCTGCGTAGAGTATGACGCCTTGCCGCATACGGCCCTCCCGCCCGTATCAGGATTAACATACAATAGCGGAACTTGTCCGTAAACAGCGGACCAAGGAGAGAATGATGACCGACCCCGTTATCGCGCAACGATTTCCCTATGACCTGGAACTGGAGGCGGGACGTTATTGGTGGTGCACCTGCGGCAAATCCAAACGTCAGCCATTTTGTGATGGCTCGCACCAGGGTAGTGAATTTACCCCGGTGGAATTTACGCTGAAGGAAAAAACCAGGGTGTTTCTGTGCGGCTGCAAACACACCCGGTCAAAGCCGTACTGCGACGGCACGCACAATACGCTTTAAGCAAGATGCGAACCCGCCGCCGCTGCGGGATGAGACTAGGCCGCCTCCGTGGCGACGGCCTTCATGCTGAGGCGGATACGGCCCTGTTTGTCCACCTCCAGCACCTTGACCTTGACGATCTCGCCCTCTTTGAGCTTGTCGCTTACGTTCTCGACGCGCTCATCGGAAATCTGCGAGATGTGCACCAGGCCGTCACGGCCGGGCAGGATGGTGACGAAGGCGCCGAAGTCCATGAGCTTGGCCACGCGTCCTTCGTAGATCATGCCCACTTCCACCTCGGCGGTGATCTGCTCGATGCGGCGGCGCGCTTCCTGCCCCGCGGCGTTGTCCACTGAGGCGATCTTCACCGTGCCGTCGTCGCTGATGTCTATGGTGGTGCCGGTTTCTTCGGTGATAGCGCGGATGGTGGTGCCGCCCTTGCCGATCACGTCGCGTATCTTGTCGGGATGAATCTTGAAGGTGATGATGCGCGGCGCATACTCCGACATCTGCGCGCGCGGCGCGTCGATCACCTGGTTCATGACGCCGAGGATGTGCAACCGTCCCTCCCTGGCCTGTTCCAGGGCGGCGTGCATGATTTCACGCGTGATGCCGTCTATCTTGATGTCCATCTGCAACGCGGTAACGCCGCGCGCACTGCCCGCCACCTTGAAATCCATGTCGCCCAGGTGATCTTCATCGCCCAGGATGTCGGACAGCACCGCGAAGCGGTCGCCTTCCTTGATGAGGCCCATGGCGATGCCCGCCACCGGCGCCTTGAGCGGCGCTCCCGCGTCCATCAGCGACAAGCTCGCGCCGCACACGCTGGCCATGGAGCTGGAGCCGTTGGACTCGGTGATTTCCGACACCACGCGGATCACATAAGGAAACTCTTCCAGGGTCGGCACCACGGCGCGCACGCCGCGCTTGGCGAGATTGCCGTGGCCGATCTCGCGCCGCTTGGGACTGCCCACCATGCCGGTCTCGCCGACGCAGGAAGGCGGGAAATTGTAGTGCAGCATGAACGGCTCTTTGCGCTCGCCCTCGATGGCGTCTATCAGCTGCGCGTCACGTCCGGTGCCGAGCGTAGTCACCACCAGCGCCTGGGTCTCGCCGCGCGTGAACAGCGCCGAGCCGTGCGTGCGCGGCAGCACGCCAGCGCGCACCGTGATGGGGCGGATGCTGCGCGTGTCGCGCCCGTCTATGCGCGCCTCGCCCTGCAGGATACGGCTGCGCACCACGTGGCTTTCCAGGTACTCAATGGCGTGCTTGATTTGCTCTTCACTGAACGCTTCCTGCTCAGCTAGTTTGCCGGCTATCTCGGCGCGGATTTCGGCCAGACGGTTCTGACGCGCCTGCTTTTCCTTGATCTGATAGGCGGCGGTAATGGCCGCCTCGCCCGCGCTTTTCACCGCCTGCTGCAATTCTTCGTCCTTGGCGGCGGGTTTCCAGTTCCAGGCCGGCTTGCCGGCCTCGCGCGCCAGATCGCGGATCACCTGGATGGCACGCTGCATGTGCTCGTGGCCGAACATCACCGCGCCCAGCATCGCGTCTTCGGGCAGTTCCTTCGCTTCGGACTCCACCATCAGCACCGCGTTCTGCGTACCGGCCACCACCAGGTCCAGCGCGGAATCCTTCAGTTCGCTCGCCGTAGGGTTAAGCAGGTACTTGCCGTCGCGGTAGCCGACGCGCGCCGCGCCGATGGGACCCTGGAACGGCAAGCCGGACAGGGCCAAGGCGGCGGAGGCGCCGAGCATGGCGGGGATATCCGGATCAATCTCCGGATCAAGCGACATCACGGTGGCGATGATCTGCACTTCGTTGGTGAATCCCTTGGGGAAGAGCGGACGCAGGGGGCGGTCTATGAGGCGCGAGGTGAGGGTTTCCTTCTCCGAGGGACGTCCCTCGCGCTTGAAAAAGCCGCCGGGGATTTTGCCCGCGGCATAGGTGCGTTCCTGGTAGTTGACGGTCAGCGGGAAAAAGTCGCGCCCTTCCTCGGTCTCCCGCGCGCCCACCGCGGTCACCATCACCACGGTGTCGCCCATGCTCGCCATCACAGCAGCGGTCGCCTGGCGCGCGATCTCGCCGGTCTCAAACGTCACATCATGCTTGCCGTATTGAAAAGTCTTTTTACTGACGGTCACTGTAGGGTTCCTGAAAATGCGGAGAGGTGGGAAAGGGGAAATGCGCTTATTTGCGCAAACCGAGTTTGGCGATCAGCGCACGGTATTTTTCCGCGTTGGTCTTCTTGAGATAGTCGAGCAGCTTGCGCCGCTTGTTGACCATGCGCAGCAGCCCTTGGCGCGAATGGGTGTCTTTCTCGTGCGTCTTGAAGTGACCGGACAATTGCTCGATGCGCGCCGAGAGCAGCGCGACCTGCACCTCGGGAGAACCGGTGTCGCGCTCGACGCGCTGATGCTGTTTAATGATGCGCGCCTTCTGTTCGCTGGTAAAGACCATGATGATGAACTCCTGACTCTAAAATCGCTTGAAATTAAATTTACATTCTATCCTAAATCACGCTCGATGAAAAGGCGCGGCAGTGAAGGAAGCGGCCTGCGCCGCTCAGCCCAGATTGACCAGCCGGCGCGGGGCGATGCGGCCGTCATCCTGCACCTCGCCCACGCCAAGAAAGCGCTGCGGGGCCGCAAACAGTTTCACCCAGCCGGAAGACGGGGCTTGGGGCACGAACACCGCCTGCCCCTGGCCGATGTAAAACGCCGTGGCCTCGCTGAGACGCAGCTCCGGCCAGCCGGTGAGTGCGGCATCCACCGGCAGCAGCGCGGCATCCAATTGCTCCATGCCCTGCGAGCTCAAATTCTGCAGCGCCTCCAGGGTATGCGCCTGGCTTACGTCAAACTCGCCCACGCGCGTGCGGCGCAGCTCGATGAGGTGCGCGCCGCAACCGAGCATCTCGCCGATGTCCTCGACCAGCGTGCGCACGTAAGCGCCCTTGCTGCACGCCACGTCCATTTCCAGCCGATCAGGCGCGCGCAGGGTGAGCGTGAGCGCGTGGATAAACACCTCGCGCGGCGCGCGCTCCACCTCGATGCCGCGCCGCGCCAGTCGGTACAGCGGCTGGCCGTGAAATTTAAGCGCGGAGTACATGGGCGGTGTCTGCATGAGACGGCCCTGAAAGCGCGCCTCGACCTCGGCCAGGCGTTGCGGCGTATAGGCGCCGACCGGCCGCGTTTCGATCACCTCGCCTTCGGCGTCGCCGGTGCGCGTGCGCTCGCCGAGCTTGCACATCACCCGATAGCGTTTATCGCTGTCCAGCAGAAAACGCGCGAGCTTGGTGGCCTCGCCGAGACAAACGGGCAACACGCCGCTCGCCAGCGGATCAAGGCTGCCGGTGTGTCCGGCCTTGCGCGCGCGGTACAGGCGCTTCACCATTTGCAATGCGGCGTTGGAACTGATGCCGGACGGCTTGTCGAGCAGCAAAATGCCGTGCACCTCCCGGCGCACGCGCTTAGAGGCCGGTTCAGGAACAGTCCCTTCAATTCCGCTCAGGACAGGCATCGGTTAATCCTTGTGTGCGGCCTTGTCGGAGCGCACCGCCTGCCGGATAAGCTCGTTCAGACGCTGCTCACGCACGGATCGCGCGTCGTGGACAAAGTGCAGGCTCGGCAGAAATTTCAGATGCACCCGCTCGCCCAGGGCGTGGCGCAGAAACGGCGCGGCGCGGTTCAGGGCCTTCACGCTCAACTCGGCGTCATGCTCGCCGTCGAGCAGCGTCACGTACACGCGCGCGTGCGACACGTCGCGCGCAAGCTGCACCCTTGTTATCGTCACCATGCCGATGCGCGGGTCCTTGATCTCGCGCCGGATCAGCGCGGCGAGCGCGTGCTGGATTTCCCCGGCCAGGCGGTCTGTGCGGGAATATTCTTTCATAAAGGCAGATACAAGAGAAAAGAGACAAGAGAAAAGAGGGACGTGGCGCTAACCAATTTCAGACCACGGGACCCCTCAACTTTTCTCTTTTCTCTTGCCTCTTTTCTCTGTATTTAAAGTTTACGCACCACCTGCACCCGCTCATAGACCTCGATCTGGTCGCCAGGACGCACGTCGTTGTAGTTTTTCACGCCGATGCCGCACTCGGTGCCGGCGCGCACTTCGTTCACGTCGTCCTTGAAACGGCGCAGCGATTCCAGATCGCCTTCGTAGATCACCACGTTGTCGCGCAGCACGCGGATCGGATTGTGGCGCTTGACCACGCCCTCCACCACCTGACAGCCGGCGATGGCGCCGAACTTGGACGACTTGAATACGTCACGCACCTCGGCCAGGCCCACGATCTGCTCGCGGAACTCCGGCGCCAGCATACCGGTCATTGCGTTTTTCACGTCGTCAATCACGTTATAGATGATGCTGTGATAGCGCAGGTCCACCGCCTGTTCGGTGACCAGACGCCGCGCCGCGGCGTCGGCGCGCGTGTTGAAGCCGATTATCATCGCCTTGGAGGCGGCGGCGAGACTTACATCCGACTCGGTGATGCCGCCCACGCCGGAGGCGATGATACGCACCTTGACCTCGTCGGTGGAGAGTTTCTGCAAGGCGTCGCGCAGGGCTTCGGCCGAACCCTGCACGTCCGCCTTGACAATCAGGTTGAGGGTGCGCGTCTTGCCTTCTTCCAGTTGACTGAATACGTCTTCCGCCTTGCCCGCCGCGGTTTGACGCGCCAGCTTCACGTCGCGGAACTTTCCCTGGCGGAACAGCGCGACTTCGCGCGCCTTGCGCTCGTCGGCCACGACCAGCATATCGTCGCCCGCGTTGGGCGTGCCGGACAAACCGAGCACTACCACCGGCACGGAGGGTCCGGCCTCGGCCACGCTGACGCCGTTTTCATCAAGCAAGGCGCGCACGCGTCCGAATTCGCTGCCGGTGAGCACGATGTCGCCGCGCTTGAGCGTGCCGTTTTGCACCAGCACCGTGGCCACCGGCCCGCGCCCCTTGTCGAGCGAGGATTCGATCACCACGCCGCTGACGGGCGCATCCTTGGCGGCCTTGAGCTCCATCACCTCGGACTGCAACAGGATCGAATCGAGCAGCTGGTCCACGCCCATGCCGGTCTTGGCCGACACCGGCACGAAGATGTTGTCGCCGCCCCACTCTTCCGGTATCACCTCGTGCTTGGCCAGTTCCTGCTTGACCCGCTCCGGGTCGGCCTCCGGCTTGTCCATCTTGTTTACCGCCACCACGATGGGCACGCCGGCGGCCTTGGCGTGGGTGATCGCCTCGATGGTCTGCGGCATCACGCCGTCGTCGGCGGCCACGACCAGCACCACGATGTCGGTGACCCTGGCTCCGCGCGCGCGCATCGCGGTAAACGCCTCGTGGCCCGGCGTGTCGAGAAAGGTAATCATGCCCTTCCGCGTTTGCACGTGATAGGCGCCGATGTGCTGGGTGATGCCGCCCGCCTCGCCGTGCGCCACCTTGGTGCGGCGTATGGTGTCCAGCAGCGAGGTCTTGCCGTGGTCCACGTGGCCCATGATGGTGACCACCGGCGCGCGCGGCGCACGTTCGCCGCCGCCTGCGACGGGGGCGAGCTCGGCCTCGAGCGCATCCTCCTTGAGCATCTTGGGCTTGTGCCCCATCTCCTCCACCACCACGGCGGCGGTTTCCTGATCCAGCACCTGATTGATGGTGACCATGGTGCCAAGCTGCATCATCACCTTGATCACCTCGCCCGCTTTCACCGACATGCGGTTGGCGAGCTCGGCCACGGTGATGGTCTCCGGGATGGCCACCTCGCGCACGATGGGCGCGGTGGGCCTTTCAAAGGCGTGCTTGGCGGCGCTGCTCACCACGGGAGCGGAAGGCTTGTATTTTTTCTTGCGCCGCGAAATATCCACGGCGATGTGCAGCTCCTCGCGTCCATAGCGGGTGCCTTTTTCTCCCCGTTCGCGCCGCTTCTCCTTCTTTTCCGCCTTTTCCGGCGGCGCCGGTTGCGCGGCGGGCGCGGGCGGCGGCGCGGGCGCCTCCACCGCCGGCGCCGCGGCTTCGGCGGCAACCGGAGGCGCGGGCGCGGCTTCCGGGGCGATACCTTCCGCGGCGGGCAGGATTTCCTCTTCCGCCGTCGGCGCACCCTCTCCCGGCAGCAGGGTGCTGCGCTTGACGTAGGTGCGGCGCTTGCGCACCTCGACGCTTACGGTCTTGGCCTTGCCCTGCGCGCCGGTCTGCTTGAGCGCGCTGACGGTCTTGCGCTTGAGCGTAATCTTGGAAGGCTCCGCCGCTTCGGTGCGCCGGTGCTGGCGCAGATGGGCGAGCAGCCGCTGCTTTTCCTGATCGCTGATGATTTCATCGGCGCTTTTGACGGCGATGCCGGCCTCTCCCAGCTGCAGCAGGAGACGCTCCACCGGCACACCGACCACGTCGGCGAATTGCTTGACGGTCACTTCAGACATGGGTTTGCTAATGTATCTCCTGCTGCTGGGCGAACCAGGGCGCGCGCGCGGTCATGATTAACTTTCCGGCACGCTCGGCATCCACACCCTCGATGTCCAGCAGATCGTCCACCGATTGCTCGGCCAGGTCCTCCCTGGTAACCACGCCGCGGCCGGCCAAGGCCGCCGCCAGCTCCGGGTCCATACCCTCCATCTCCAGCAGGTCTTGCGCGGGCGCGGCCTTGCTCAGCACTTCTTCCTTGACGATGGCGCGCGTGAGCAGCACGTCTTTGGCGCGGTTACGCAGCTCCTCGACGATCTGTTCATCGAATTCTTCGATGGCGAGCATCTCCTGCGCCGGAACATAGGCCACCTCCTCGATGGAGGAAAAGCCTTCCTGCACCAGGATCGAGGCCACGTCTTCGTCCACGTCCAGTTGCTCCATGAACAGCTTGCGCAAGGCCTCGGCCTCAGTCTCGCCCTTCTCGGAGGCCTGGGCCTCGGTCATCACGTTCAGCTCCCAGCCGGTAAGCTGGCTCGCCAGGCGCACGTTCTGGCCGCCGCGCCCGATGGCCTGCGACAACTGGTCCTCGGCCACCGCCACGTCCATGCTGTGCGTCTCCTCGTCCACCACGATGGAAATCACCTCGGCGGGCGACATGGCGTTGATGACGTACTGCGCCGGGTTTTCGTCCCACAGTATGATGTCCACACGCTCGCCGGCCAGTTCATTGGACACCGCCTGCACGCGCGAACCGCGCATGCCGACGCAGGCGCCCACCGGGTCTATGCGCGCATCGTTGGACTTCACGCCGATCTTGGCGCGCAAGCCCGGATCGCGCGCCGCGCCCTTGATCTCAATCAGCCCGGCGCCGATCTCCGGCACCTCCAGCTTGAACAACTCGATCAACAGCTCCGGCGCGGTGCGGCTCACGAACAACTGCGGGCCGCGCGGCTCGGCGCGCACGTCGCGCAAATAGCCGCGCAGCCGGTCGCCGGGACGCACCGCCTCGCGTGGAATCATGTCGTCCCGGCTGATGAACGCCTCCACGTTATTGCCGAGGTCAAGGATGATTCCGCCGCGCTCGGTGCGCTTCACCACGCCTGACACCAGCTCACCCTTGCGGTTTTTATACGCCTCGACGATCTGCGCGCGCTCCGCCTCGCGCACCTTCTGCATGATGACCTGCTTCGCGGTCTGCGCGGCGATGCGTCCGAAGCTCACCGACTCCAGCGGCTCCTCGAGGTATTCGCCCAGATTACTATCGGGATGCGTCTTGCGCGCGTCGCTCAGGCGCATCTGGGCATCGGGCAGAAACTCCTCCGTCTCGTCAGGTACCACCAGCCAGCGGCGGAAGGTTTTGTAATCGCCGGTGTTGCGGTCTATCTCCACGCGCACGTCTATCTCGGTGAGATAGCGCTTCTTGGTGGCGGTGGCGAGCGCCGCCTCGATGGCCTCGAAGATGATGCCCTTGGCGACGCCCTTTTCATTGGACACCGCGTCCACCACCAATAAAATTTCTTTGCTGTTCATAAGCCGCCTTCTTTCAAAATCTATTTAATGCCTTTCATTTCCGGCGCCAAATGCGCCTTAGCGATGTTGGACAGCGCTATGCGCACTGTACGTCCATCTTCCTCCAGCAAAACCTCGTCTCCTGTCATGCCCTGCAACACGCCGCTGAAATTGCGCTGCCCCTCAATAGGGGCGAAGGTGCGTATCCTTGCGCGCTCGCCCGTGAAACGCGCGTAATGCTCGGCGCGAAACAGCGGCCGCTCCACGCCCGGCGAAGACACCTCCAGGTCATAATGACTGTGGATCGGGTCTTCCACGTCCAGCACCCCGCTCACCTGATGGCTGACGCGCTCGCAATCATCCAGTGTCACGCCGCCCGGCTTGTCTATGTATACGCGCAGCACGCCACCGTGGCCGAGCGGAGCGTATTCCACGCCCACCAGCTCATAACCCAGTGCCGTCACCGCGGCTCCGATCAACGCCTCAATACGCTCAACTGCGCGTGTAGCCACACTATTTTCCGTCTCATTCCAACGGCGCAAACAAAAAATGGGCACGAGGCCCACTTATTCTTGACAGCTTCCCCTGCAAAGCGAAAATCACACTTTTCGCTTTGCGAGTTGAAAAAGCCCATGGAAGGGCTTTTTCAACAGCCTGTTAGGCTACAATTTGGTAGCGGGGGCAGGATTTGAACCTGCGACCTTCGGGTTATGAGCCCGACGAGCTGCCAGACTGCTCCACCCCGCACTGAGTCAATTATTATATGAATTTCTTGTACTTTTTTCAAGGCATTATCACCTCTGCGCTAATTTTGACCGCATGACCGCCCACGCCGACCATACCCCGGTGATACGCCAGTACCTGCGTATCAAGGCCGATTATCCCGACCTGTTGCTGTTTTATCGCATGGGAGATTTTTACGAGCTGTTTTACGACGACGCGCGCAAGGCCGCGCGCCTCCTGGACATCACCCTCACCACGCGCGGCCAGTCGGCGGGCATAGCGGTCCCCATGGCGGGCGTGCCGGCGCACGCGGTGGAGAATTATCTCGCCAGGCTGGTGAAGCTGGGCGAGCGCGTGGCGATTTGCGAACAGACCGGCGACCCGGTGAAATCCAAAGGGCCGGTGGAGCGCGAGGTGGTGCGCATCGTGACACCCGGCACCGCCAGCGACGAGGCGCTGCTGGAGGCGCGGCGCGACAGTCTGCTGTGCGCCGTCCACACTCTCGACCAGCGCCACGGCATTGCCGCGCTGGACATCAGCAGCGGGCGCTTCACGTTGTGTGAGGCCGCGACCATGGAGGCGCTGCACAGCGAGCTGGCGCGCCTGCAACCCGCCGAGTTGCTGATAAGTGAATCATCTCCCGATCAGAATTTCCCCTCCACGTGCGCAGTGGTGCGCCGGCCTCCCTGGCATTTCGAGCCGCAAACCGCCACGCGCCTGCTCAGCGCGCAGTTCGGCACCCGCGATCTGTCCGGTTTCGGCTGTGACCAACTGCCCGCCATCCTCGCCGCGGCGGGGGCGCTGCTGGAATACGCGCGCGAAACGCAAAAAAGCAGGCTGTCCCACATCCGCGGCCTGCAGGTTGAACAACGCTCGGACAGCCTGATCCTCGACGCCGTCACGCGGCGCAATCTGGAAATCGAAACCAATCTCGCCGGCGGCGCGGAGCACACCCTGCTGGCGGTACTGGACCGCTGCGCCACCGCCATGGGCAGCCGCTGTTTGCGGCGCTGGCTCAACCGGCCGCTGCGTGACCGCCGCACGCTCATACAGCGCCAGAGCGTCATCGCCGTGCTGCTCGAGAGTCCCGCGTTTCCGGCCTTGCGCGAACAGCTCAACGGCATCGGCGACGTGGAGCGCATACTCGCGCGCGTGGCGCTGAAATCGGCGCGCCCGCGCGATCTCGCGCAACTGCGCGCAAGCCTCAGGGCGTTGCCGGCGCTGCGCGCCCTGCTTGACGCGCAGGACTCGCCGCGCCTACGTGAGTTGAGCCAGACCATCGCGGACTATCCCGATCTCACACAGCTGCTCACGCGCGCGCTGGTGGAGCATCCGCCCATGCTGCTGCGCGACGGCGGTGTGATCGCACCGGGTTACGACGCCGAGCTGGACCAGCTGCGCGCGCTGCGCGCCAACGCCGGGCGGTATCTGATTGATCTGGAGGCGCGCGAGCGGGCGCGCAGCGGCATCGCCAACCTCAAGGTCGCCTACAACCAGGTGCACGGTTATTACCTCGAGGTGACGCGCGCGCAAAGCGAACGGGTGCCGCAGGACTATCAGCGCCGCCAGACCTTGAAGGGCGTGGAGCGCTACATTACGCCGGAATTAAAAAGCTTCGAGGACAAGGCGCTGTCCGCGGCGGAGCGCGCGCTCGTGCGCGAGAAAGCGTTGTACGACCAGCTGCTGGAGAGACTCATGGCGTCGCTGCCCGCGCTGCAAGCCACGTCCGAGGCGCTCTCCGAGCTGGACGTGCTGTGCAACCTGGCTGAGCGCGCGCAAAGCCTGAACTGGAGCGCGCCGGAATTGACGGATGAACCGGGCATGGTGATCGAGGGCGGGCGGCACCCGGTGGTGGAGCGGGCGCTCACCACACCCTTCGTCGCCAATGATCTGGAATTGAACGGCGCGCGCCGCATGCTTATCATCACCGGCCCCAACATGGGCGGCAAATCCACCTACATGCGCCAGTGCGCGCTCATCGTGCTGCTCGCGCACATCGGTGGCTTCGTGCCCGCCCGGCGCGCCGTGATCGGGCCGGTGGATCGCATCTTCACGCGCATCGGCAGCGCCGACGAGCTGGCCTCTGGCCGTTCCACCTTCATGGTGGAGATGACCGAAACCGCCAATATCCTGCACAACGCGACGGCTGAAAGCCTGGTGCTGATGGACGAGGTCGGACGCGGCACCAGCACCTTCGACGGATTGTCACTCGCCTGGGCCGCCGCCGCGCACCTCTCACGCAAGCTGCACGCCTTCACCCTGTTCGCCACGCACTATTTCGAGCTCACCGCGCTGCCGCAAATTTGCGATAACATCGCTAACGTGCACCTTGACGCCGTCGAGCACGGTCACGGCGTCGTTTTTCTATATGCGGTCAAGGACGGCCCGGCCAACCAGAGCTACGGCTTGCAGGTCGCCGCGCTGGCGGGCGTGCCGCCGGAGGTCATCGAAGAGGCGCAACTGCGCCTGCGCCTGCTGGAACAGGAAAGCCTGATGGCGCCACCCTCGCGGCAACTGCCGCTGCTTGCGCCCGGGTCGTCCGCCCACCCGCTCATCGCCGCCGTGACGGCCTTGCAGCCCGACGATATCACCCCCAAAGAGGCGCTGGAAGCCCTCTATCGCTTAAAGTCCCTGTTATAAGACGGCTGAAAATGTGAAAATGAATTGTTTCATCAAGTACATCAGCGAATCATGAAATTCCTGTTTGATTTTTTTCCGATTATACTGTTTTTTGCCGCCTATAAGGTTTACGGCATCTACATCGCCACCGGCGTCGCCATCGCCGCCTCGTTCGTGCAGGTGGGCCTGTTCTGGTACAGGCACCGGCGCTTTGAAAACATGCAGCTCATGGGGCTCGCGCTGATTGTGGTATTCGGCGGCGTCACGCTGCTGTTGCACGATGAAATCTTCATCAAGTGGAAACCCACGGTGCTCAACTGGCTGCTGGCGGCGGCCTTCCTCGGCAGCCAATTCATCGGGGGCAAAAGCTTCGTGCAGCGCATGATGGGTGCGGCCGTTGTCCTCCCCGATCTGGTATGGCGGCGCCTGAATCTCGCCTGGGTGATCTTCTTCTCCGCGCTCGGCGCGGCCAACCTTTACGTGGTATATCACTTCGGCACCGACATTTGGGTAAACTTCAAGCTGTTCGGCCTGATGGGGCTCACCTTCGCCTTTGTCATCGCCCAGGCCGTGTACATCGCGCGCCACGCCAAGCCGGGCAATGGAGAGTCGTGATGTGGTACGCCATTATCAGCGAAGACAAGCCCGGCAGCCTGGAGAGCCGCATCAAGACGCGCCCCGCACACCTCGCGCGCCTCAATGAATTG
Organism: Pseudomonadota bacterium; assembly: GCA_041695325.1. Taxonomy (GTDB): domain Bacteria; phylum Pseudomonadota; class Gammaproteobacteria; order SURF-13; family SURF-13; genus SURF-13. The sequence continues at coordinate 20,687 of JBGFRC010000038.1, read as the reverse complement.
CGCGAGCAGGGACGGCTGCTGCTCGCGGGCCCGCATCCGGCGCTAGATACCCCCGATCCCGGTCCGGCCGGTTTTACCGGCAGCCTGGTGGTGGCCGAGTTCGCCAGCCTGCAACACGCGCGGGACTGGGCCGAGGCCGACCCCTACCTGAGCGCCAGCGTGTACGCGCGCGTCACCGTCAAGCCGTTCAAAAAGGTGCTGCCTTGAACGCGGAACGGGTGGAGCGCATGCGCGCATTGCTGCTCGCGGCGCTTGCGCCCGTCAAGCTGGAGATCGAGGACGATTCGCACAAACACGCCGGACACGCGGGTGCGGCGGGCGGCGCGGGGCATTTTAACGTGCTCGTGGTCTCCCACTTATTTTCCGGCAAAGGGCTGCTCGCGCGTCACAGAATGGTATATGATGCGCTAGGCTGCATGATGCACGGCGAGATTCACGCCCTCAGCATACGGGCGCTGACTCCCGAAGAGCTTCACCCCCACTCATAAAGGAACAACGCATGTCAACATTACACAAACTAGTACTGAGCGCGATTTTGCTCGGCGGGGCGTTGCTCGCCGGCTGTGAAAAAGGCGCTGACGCCAAGAAGAGCGTTGCTCCGGTCGCCACTGTGAACGGCAAGCCCATCACCCAGGAAGCCTACGACGCCTACGCCCAACAGCGCGCCATAAGCCGCCACCCGACGGGGGACCCCGCGGAGCGCGAAGCGACCATCCAGGAGCTTATCAACCGCGAGTTGATTTACCAGGACGCCGTCAAGCAAGGCCTTGATAAAAGGCCCGACGTGCTGGCCGAAATTGAAAACCAGAAGCGCAACGTGCTGGCTGGCTACGCGGTGCGCAACTTCGTGAACACCCATCCCCTCACCGACGAGGAGATGCGCAAGGAATACGAATCGCGCATGGGCGGCATGACCACCAGGGAATATAAGGCGCGTCATATCCTGGTGGATGACCAGGCCCAGGCCAAAGCGCTGATTGCCAGGCTCGACAAGGGCGAGGACTTCTCCAAGCTCGCCAGGGAAAACTCCAAGGACGGTTCCGCGCAAGACGGCGGCGACATCGGCTGGTTCGAGATCGAAGGCGTGGTGTCCGGCTTCAGGGAAGCCGTGGAGGCCTTGGAAAAAGGCAAGTACACCAAAGAGCCGGCGCAGTCACAATACGGCTGGCACGTGATCGTGCTTGACGACACGCGCGAAATTGCGCCGCCCGAGTTCGACAAGGTCAAGGAAAACGTGCGCAACATCATGCAAAACCGCCAGATCGAAAAATACCTGGCCGACTTGAAGAGCGCCGCCAAGATCGAGATCAAGGGCGAACAGCCCGCCGCGCCCGGCGTGATGCAGCCTGGTGAAAAGGACGAGCAGAAAACCGAATAACTGTTCTCAACCAACCCGTCCTTGACAAAAAAGGCCGCTGGGCACGGTTCCAGCGGCCTTTCTTTAAGGAGGCTCTGAATAATTCCATCCAGGAATTATCAGAGCACGAAAAGCCAAAACAAAGTTTTGGCTTTTCTTCCTCTTTCAAATACTTCTGTATTTGAAAGAGGGCGGCACATCCCTGTGCCGCACGGAAACTCTGAATTAATCAGAGTTTCCTTGATTACCCCGGCAATGCTGACTTGAGTCAGCCGCGCAACAGTTTAAGCAACGCCGCTTCCTCCAATACCTCCACGCCCAGTTCGCGCGCCTTGTCGAATTTGGAGCCGGGGTCGACGCCGGCGACGACGTAGCTGGTTTTGGATGACACGCTGCCGCTCACCCTGGCGCCCAGGGCTTGCAGCCTTTCCTTGGCCTCATCGCGCGTCATGGATTGCAGTGTTCCGGTCAGGACGAAGGTTTTGCCGGCGAGCGGCAACGCGGCGGCGGGTTCGCGTTTGACGTCAGGCCAGATGATGCCCGCTGCGCGCAGACGCTGGATGACCTCGCGGTTGTGACGCTGGCGGAAGAACGCGGCGATGTGGGCGGCCACGATGGGGCCGACGTCGGGGACATTTTGCAGCGTTTCTTCGTCGGCCTCCATGACGGCGTCAAGGTCGCCAAAGTGGCGCGCCAGGGTCTGGGCGGTAGCCTCGCCCACCTCGCGGATGCCGAGCGCGAACAGGAATCGCGCCAAGGTGGTCTTCTTGCTTTTTTGTATCGCGCCATAAACATTGGCGGCGGATTTTTCGCCCATGCGCTCCAGCCCGGCCAACCGCCCGGGCGTAAGCGTGTATATATCGGCGGGCGTTTGCACTAGCTTCTGCGTCACCAGCTGTTCCACCAGCTTGTCGCCCAATCCCTCGATGTCCATGGCGCGGCGCGAGGCGAAATGGAGTATCGCCTGCATGCGTTGCGCGGGGCAGTACAAGCCGCCGCTGCACCGCGCCACCGCCTCGCCTTCGGCGCGTACCACGTCCGAGCCGCACGCCGGGCAATGTCCTGGCAAGTGATACGGGCGCGTGCGCGGTGGACGGCGCTCGCGCACCACGCCGGCGATTTCCGGTATCACGTCGCCTGCGCGGCGCACGATCACGGAGTCGCCCACGCGCACGTCGAGGCGGTCAATTTCATCCTGATTGTGCAGCGTGGCGTTGCTCACCGTGACGCCGCCGACAAACACGGGTTTTAACCGCGCCACCGGGGTGAGCGCGCCGGTGCGCCCGACCTGAGCTTCGATGTCCAGCACCTCGGTCAGTTCCTCCTGCGCCGGGAACTTGTGCGCCAGCGCCCAGCGTGGCGCGCGTGAGATGAAACCGAGCTGTTCCTGATGGTCGAGGCGGTTAACCTTGTACACCACGCCGTCTATGTCGTAAGGGAGACGGGCGCGGCGCGCGCCGATGTCGCGGTAATACCGAAGACAGCCCTCCACCCCCTGCACCGCTTTTTGCTCAAGCGCCACGGGCACGCCGAAGGCGCGCAGTTGCGCGAGTATTTCGCTGTGGCGATCAGGCATGGCGCGGCCCTCAACTTTACCGAGGCCATAAGCGTAAAATGCCAGGGGGCGGGTAGCGGTCACCTTGGGGTCAAGCTGGCGCAGGCTGCCCGCGGCGGCGTTACGCGGATTGGCGAACGGCTTCTCGCCACGCGCCTGCGCCTGCCGGTTCAGTTCCTCGAAGGCCTGTTTGGAAAGATACACCTCACCGCGCACTTCCAGTATTTCCGGATAGCCTTTGCCGTACAAATGCAAGGGAATGGCTTTAACGGTGCGCAGGTTTTGCGTCACGTCCTCGCCGGTCTCGCCGTCGCCGCGCGTGGCGCCTTGGGCGAATCGGCCCTGCCGATATAACAGGCTCACGGCCAGGCCGTCCAGTTTAGGTTCGGCGCTGTATTCCACCTGTTCCAGTCCCAATCTTTCACGCACGCGCCGGTCGAAATCCACCACCTCCTGCTCGGTGAAGGCGTTGGCGAGCGACAGCATGGGGACTTCGTGGCGCACCGCGCCGAACTTTTTGAGCGGGGTCGCGCCCACGCGTTGAGTAGGCGAGTCCGGGGTGATGAGTTGCGGATAACGCGCCTCCAGCTCCTGTAATTCGCGGAACAGGCGGTCGTATTCGGCGTCGGGAATTTCCGGCGCATCGAGCACGTAATAGAGATAATTGTGGCGCGCAACCTCGGCGCGCAGTCTTTTCACGCGCTCGATAGTCTCTTTGGGTAGGGCGCTCACTATGAACGTTGCGCCTGCGCCAATAGTTGCAGACGCTGCCACTCGCGGATGCGCTCGCGCGTGTGCTCCAGCGCCTGCAGGGTGAGAATGTTGCGCCGCTCGTCGCACACCTCCGCGCCCAGCGTCTCGGCCAACTGGCGCGCGGCGGCGAGCATGTCCTCAAACGCCGTCATGCCGTCCTGTATGTTGGGCAGCGGCATGAACAGCGCCAGACCGCGGGTGGAAAAATTTTCGATGCCTTCATCAGCGGGTATATAACCCGGCTCGACCATATTGGCCAGACTGAATACGGGCCGCCTGTCTGCGCAGGCAGGCGAGGCCTGCTCCGGCTGATGGCGATGGAAAATGCGCATCGCTCCGAACTGCATGTCCACGGCCTTCAGCGAGGCGATGATATCCGGCCCGGTCAGATCCTTCCGGCTGATGACGTGCAGTGTGATGACCTCCTGCGGCGCCTCCGTCGGAGATGTCTGCGGTTTGGCGGGCGGAGATTGGCCGGGCTGCCGCTCCGGAACGGAGGGAATTTGCCTTGCGGGGGTGCGCCTGTATTTCTCCCACAGGTATAAGGCGAGGATGAGCAACGCGCCGGCCACTATCAATATTACGCGCAGTTCCATCGGACGATACGGAGCGAAGTCAAAGATTACATGGCCGCCAACTGCACCGCCTCATCCACGTCCACCGCTACCAAACGCGATACGCCCGCTTCCTGCATGGTGACGCCGATCAACTGGTTCACCATTTCCATCGTCACCTTGTTGTGGGTGACAATGATGAATTGTATACGCTGCGACATTTCATTCACCAGCTCGCAAAAGCGCCCGACGTTGGCCTCGTCCAGCGGCGCGTCCACCTCATCCAGCATACAAAACGGGGCAGGATTGAGCTCGAAAATGGAAAAGATCAGCGCCACGGTGGTCAACGCCTTTTCGCCGCCGGACAGCAGATGAATGGTGCTGTTGCGCTTGCCCGGCGGGCGCGCCATCACCGTGACGCCGGTGTTGAGCAAATCGTCGCCGGTCATCTCCAGATAAGCCTGGCCGCCGCCGAACAGGCGCGGGAACAGGGTCTTGAAGCCGTCGTTAACCTTGTCGTAGGTCGCCTTGAAACGCTCGCGCGTCTCGCGGTCTATCTTGCGGATCGCTTCTTCCAGGGTGGTAAGCGCCTCGTTCAAATCCGTGAACTGGGCGTCGAGATATTTCTTGCGCTCGGACTGCTCGTTGAATTCATCAATCGCCGCAAGATTAATCGGCCCCAGGCGCTGTATCTTTTGCGCCACGCCGTCCAGATCAGCCTGACGTTCAGCTTCGTTCGCCTCGCTGTCCAGCTCTTGCAACAGGGTCTCCGGCTCATGGCCCGCCTCGCGAATCTGCTCCCGCAGGCCCTGCGCGCGCACTGTAAGCTCCTGCGCCTTCAGGCGCAGACTCTCCAGCAGCGCGCGATGCTCCTGCGCCGCCTGCTCCGCGCGATGCCGCTCCTGTTCCGCGCCGCGCACGCTCTGGTCATGTTCCTCCAGTTGCGCGCGCGCAAGCTCATTCTCCGCTTGCGCGCGCCGGCTCAAACCCTCCTGTAATTCCGCCTGCAACGCCGCCAGCGGCGCTTCGCCCTCGGCCAGGCTGCGCTGCAGCTCGCGCCTCCGCGCCTCCAGCTGCTGTAATTGCTGCTGCATGCGCTCCACGTTTTGCCCCGCAGCGCTTAAGCGCGCGCGCAACGACTGCTCGCGCAACGCCAGTTGGTGCGCCTCGTCGTGCGCGGCGCGCGCCGCCTGGCGCGCCTGCTCCAAGGCTGAAGTCAGCGCGTCGCGGTCGCGCGCAAGCTCCGCGCCCTGCTGCGCCAGCGGGGGGGCGTCGGTTTCAGCCTCGTGCAAGCGGCGCTGCGCCTTGTGCACGTCGTCCAGCACCGCAGCGGACTGCGCGTGCAGCTCCTCGATTTCGGCTTGTATCTGCTCATGACGCGTGCGCACCTGCGCGAGATGCGCTTGCTTGCCGCGCAATTGCGCCTGCACGTCGCTGTGGGCGTGATGCGCTTCTTGCAATTTTTCTTGCATCGCCTCGCGGCTTCGCTCCAGTTGCGCAAGCTCCGCCTGCGCCGCCTCCAGTTGCTGCTGCGCGGCGGCGATCTCGCCGCCGCGGCGCTGCACCTCCGGCGCCAGTTGCTTAAGCTCGTGCTCACGCCACAACACGCCGGCGCCGGCGTCTTCTTCGCGCGCCACGCGCAGCCAGCCGCGGCCCAGCCATACGCCGTCGCGCGTGATCACCGACTCGTGCGTCTGCAAGCGCGGCGCCAGCGCCAGCGCCTCGCTCAGCGACTCCGCCGCGTACACGTGACCGAGCAGCGCGTCGAGGCGCGCCGGGGCGGCGCGCACCTTATCCAGCAGCGTGGACGCAACTTCGCGCGCGGCAATGCGCGCCTGCGCATTCATATCCAGAAAGGCCAGGGAGGCCGGGGCCTGTGTCAGTGCGTCCGTGACGCTCTGTAAGCCGTGCACGCACGCCGCGCCCAGATAAAAATGCAACGCTGCCTCCACCGCCTCTTCCCAGCCGGATTCCACCTCCAATCCTTCGGCCAGACGCGGCGCATCCTGCAAACCTTGCTGCATGAGCCATGCCGCCACACCGGCGTCACCCTTGCCCAAGGCCGCCTGCTGCAATCGCTCAAGCGAGGTCAGCTCGGCGCGGCGCTGCGTGAGCTCGGCGCGCTGCTCCTGTAACCGGGCGCCGTCGCGCGCGATGGTTTCGCGCAACTCCATGATGCGCGTCTGCAACTGCATGGCCTCCTCCTGCAACCGTTGCAACCGGCGTTGCTGCTCGGCGTGCTCGCCGTCCAGCAGTTGAATATCCTGCTCAAGGACATCAGGCGGCAGCGTCTCGCGTTCCGCCTGCAGGCGTTCCAAGCGCTGTTGCAGTTGCGCGCGCTGCTGCTGCAGATGTTCCAGGCGCGTGCGCTCGACTTGCTCGGCTTGGCCCAGCGCCGCGCGCCGGGCCTGATGCGCCTCCCATTGGTCCTGCCATTGCCGCATCGCCTGCTCGGCCTGGCTCAAGCGCGCATCCGCGCTTTGCCGCTTTCCCGCGCCGTCGCGCAGCGCCGGCTCAATTTGCGTCAGTTCAGCGTTGAATTGGGCGATGCGGCTGCGGTCCGCTTCCAGGTGCGCGCCGGTTTCCTGCAAGGCGCGCTCGGCCTGCTCCCGATCGCGGCTCATCTGCTCGCGCCGCTCCCTGGTGTGCTGTATGGCCTGCTCGACGCGCGCGATCTCCGCGCCCACGTTGTAAAACTGCGCCTGCACGCCGTTGAAGTGCGCCGTGACGTCGTCCTGTTGCGCGCGCAGTTTTTCGATTCGGGCCTCGATCTCGCGCTGCTTGGCGAGCGCCGCCTCCAGCTCTGTTTCCTGCGCGCCGATGGCGCAGCCTTGCTGTGCGCCCTCGTTTTGCAGATCACGCAGGCGCAAGGCCAGCAGTTCCGCCTTCAGACGCCGTTCTTCTTCCTTGAGGCGCTGATAGCGCTGCGCGGCGGAGGACTGGCGCTGCAAGCGATCCAACTGTTTCTCGATTTCGCCGCGCACGTCATTGAGGCGCGCCAGATTCTCGCGCGTGTGCGCGATGCGCGTCTCGGTCTCGCGCCGCCGCTCCTTGTATTTGGAAATGCCCGCGGCCTCTTCCAGAAAAATGCGCAGGTCTTCCGGCTTGGCCTCGATCAGGCGCGAGATCATGCCCTGCTCGATGATGGCGTAGCTGTGCGGCCCCAGGCCGGTGCCGAGGAACACGTCTATCACGTCGCGGCGCCGGCAGCGCGCGCCGTTCAGATAATAGTGCGACTGCCCGTCGCGGCTCACTTCGCGCTTGATGGCGATTTCGCTGTAGGCGGCGTACTGTCCGCCCAGGCTGTGGTCGCCGTTGTCGAACACGATCTCCACCATCGCCTGGCCCACCGGCTTGCGCGTGCCGCAGCCGTTGAAAATCACGTCGGTCATGGAATCGCCGCGCAGGCTCTTGGCGGAAATTTCGCCCATCACCCAGCGCACCGCGTCTATCACGTTGGACTTGCCGCAGCCGTTCGGGCCGACCACGCCCGCCAGGTCGCTCGGCAGGTGCAGCACGGTGGGATCCACAAAGGATTTGAACCCGGACAGTTTGATCTTGGAAAGCCGCATGAAAACCTTAACTTACTCAGTTATGATGTACTACAACCACTGCTACGAGTCCGTCCATGCCTACTCAGCCCGGCAAACAACTGGAAACCTTTCCCAACCCCATGCCTGAACGCGATTATACCATCCGCATGCGCGTTCCGGAGTTTACCTGTTTATGCCCCAAGACCGGCCAGCCCGATTTCGCCACCCTGCATATCGAATACGTGCCCGACGCGCTTTGCATCGAGCTGAAATCCTTGAAACTCTACGTCTGGAGCTACCGCAACGAAGGGGCGTTTCACGAGGCGGTGACCAACCGGATACTGGAGGACATGGCCAAGGCCTGCGCGCCGCGCTTCATGCGCCTGACCGCCGAGTTCAACGTGCGCGGCGGGATTTATACCACGGTCATCGCCGAACACCGCCATCCCGCCTGGCGGCCGCCCGCGCCCGTCACCCTGCCCTGACTCACCACTTGTCATTGTACCTGGGTATAGACCTCGGCACCTCCGGCTGCCGCGCCCTGGCCATCACCGAGACAGGCGAAATTGCCGCGCAGGCAGAACACCCCCTGCCCGCGCCGGAGCGCGAGGGGTCGCGCGTGGAACAAGACCCGAGGTGGTGGTGGCGGGCGCTCAGCGCCGCGCTACACGCGCTGGCGCAACACATCTCCCTGCGCGACGTCGCCGCGCTCGCCGTGGACGGCACCTCCGGCACCCTGCTCATGTGCAACGCCTACGGCGCGCCGCTCGCACCCGCGCTCATGTACAACGACGCGCGCAGCGTGTGCGAGGCCGACTATATTGATGAAGTCGCGCCGCCGCAAAGTGGCGCGCACGGCAGGAGCAGCGCGCTCGCCAAACTGATGCACCTGCAGCCCAAGCTCGGCCTGCGCGCGCGTTATGCCCTGCCTCCCGCCTCCTGGCTCGCCTTCAAGCTCGGCGCGCGCTTAGGGATCAGCGATGAGCACAATTGTCTGAAATTGGGTTATGACGTAATTGCACGGCGCTGGCCGGACTGGCTGGATCGGCTCGGCATACGGCGCGAGCTGTTGCCCCACGTGGTTGAACCCGGCGCGGATATCGGTGAGGTCAGTGCGGAAATATGCGCCGAATTCGGCCTCGCGCCCGGCGCGCGCATCCGGGCCGGCACCACCGACAGCACTGCGGCCTTTATCGCCACCGGCGCGCGAGTGCCGGGAGAAGCGGTCACCTCGCTCGGCTCGACCCTGGTGATGAAGGTGCTGGCGGAACAACCCGTGTTCACACCCCGGTACGGCGTGTACAGCCACCGGCTCGGCAGGCTTTGGCTCGCGGGCGCGGGCTCCAACAGCGGCGGCGCGGTGCTGCAACATTATTTCAGCCATGAACAAATGGCGGCGCTGACATCGCGCTTGCAGCCCGATCACCCGACCGGGCTCGATTACTACCCGCTGCTTGTCCCCGGCGAGCGCTTTCCCGTCAACGATCCAAATCTTATCCCCAGGCTGGCGCCGCGCCCGTCCGATGACGCGCTGTTTTTCCAAGGCATGCTGGAGGGCATGGCGCGCATCGAACAACAGGCCTACCAACGGCTGGCCGAGCTCGGCGCGCCCTACCCCGTTTCCATACGCAGCGTGGGCGGCGGGGCGAAAAACGAAGCATGGGCTAAAATACGTGCACGCCTGCTGCGCGCGCCACTGCTTACCCCTGAGCAGGATGAAGCCGCCTATGGCGCGGCCTTGCTGGCGCGGGACGGCAGCGCGTGCAGCAGGCCCGCATCCACGTAACGCTGATGCGCCGCGGGGAGTTCGCCTTGCAGCAGGTCAAACGGCTGATCCGGCTCGCCCAGATGCGTAAGCACCAGGCGGGCGCCGTCAAAATCGTGATCGTGGGTGTAGTCGTTGGTGGTAATCAACGTAGTGAGCCCCGCGCTGCGCGCGGCGCGCACGCCGTTCTCGGAATCCTCGAAGGCGAGGCATTGCTCCGGGGCGAGACCCAAGCATTGCAGCACGTAGTGGTAAATATCCGGCGCGGGCTTTTTGGCGTCCACCACGTCGCCCGCGGCGATCACCTCGAACCAGGACAGCGGCACCGGCGGCGAGACATTTTCCAGCAGCGCGCTCACGTTTTCCGGTGTGGTGGTGGTGGCAATGGCAAGCCGCAACCCCGCCGCGCGCGCCTCGGTGAGCAGGCGCCGCACCCCGGTGCGTAGCGGCACCCCTCCGCTGGCCATGAGCATGGTATAGTGACGCGTCTTGGCCTGATGCAGCGCGGCAATGAATTCCTGCAGCTGCGGGCGACGGCGGAACTCCGGGTGGTAGCAATCCAGATAGTGGCGGATGCGCTCCTTGCCGCCGGTGATGACCAGCAGCTTGCCGTACAGCGCCACGTCCCACTCCCAGTCCAGCCCCGCCTCGGCAAAGGCGCGATTGAAGGCCACGCGATGGCCGTCGCGCTCGGTGTCGGCCAGCGTGCCGTCCACGTCAAAAATCAAGGCTCTGAGCTGTGCCATGCCTGAAGGTATCCCTCTCTATTGAAATCCATTGCGGTGCTACCCCATTTCTAGTATATATTGTAGGCTTTGTTGCCCGATTTAAAGTTGTAGGAGAAAGTTTAGATGCCTGCCGTCAAGATTGCCAGAAAGACCAAGCCCAAGCCTAAGCCTAAGGCCAAGCCGCGGCTCAAAACCGCGGCGTCCAGGCCTAAGGTCAGGCCGCCCCTCCTACCAGCAGCCAAGGCCGGCAGTTCGCAGGCGACCTTGCTGGGATTCAAGCCCTATAAGGAGAAGAAGGGCGAGCCTTACATGAATGATAAACAGGTGGCGCATTTCCGCAGCATCCTGCTGGCTTGGAAAAAGCGGCTCATGGAAGAGGTGGATCGCACCGTGCACCACATGCAGGACGAGGCGGCCAATTATCCCGACCCCAACGATCGCGCTACCCAGGAAGAAGAGATCACCATGGAGCTGCGCACCCGCGACCGCGAACGCAAGCTGATCAAAAAGATAGACGAGGCGCTGCTCAAGCTGGAGTTAAGCGACTACGGCTACTGCGAGGACTGCGGCGTGGAGATCGGCATCCGCCGGCTGGAGGCGCGCCCCACCGCGACCCAGTGCATAGACTGCAAAACCCTGGACGAAATCCGGGAAAAGCAGATGGCCTGAATAACGCAAAAGTCCATCCATGGACTTTTGCTCGTCGCGGGCCAAGCCAAGCTTGGCCTCGCTCCCGAAAATGCAGACAAATGTCTGCATTTCCGCTGGCACATCCCTGTGCCAAATTAATAACGCAAAAGTCCATCCATGGACTTTTGCTCGTCGCGGGCCAAGCCAAGCTTGGCCTCGCTCCCGAAAAATGCAGACAAATGTCTGCATTTCCGCTGGCACATCCCTGTGCCAAATTAATAACGCAAAAGTCCATCCATGGACTTTTGCTCGTCGCGGGCCAAGCCAAGCTTGGCCTCGCTCCCGGAAATGCGCTAAGGGCTGGTTTTGCCTTTACTTCTACTTCTTGTATCCTTTCTCTTGCCTCTTTTCTCTGTTTTTCAGGCGCACTCTTCATGCACGCGCAGCTTGTTCATACGCACGAAGTTCAGGATGTATTCATACGCCGCCGGATCTTGCTCGGTAAGACTCTTGTCCACCACCAGGCACTTCTCGCCGTTGATGATGCGCGGCTGGGCGATCTTGGAATAATGCAGGCGATGATCCGGACCGAAGGTGGCGAGCGAAGTGGAAATGCGCTCGATCCAGTCGCTGGGACGGAATTTCTTGCCGTCTTCGCTGACACCCTCGATGACTAATTTACACGCTTGATTGGACATCCCTATTCCCGGTTCTTCAATGCCGTCGCTGTCCCCTCTTGGTTATCGGCCCGGCTCACGTTGACTTTAAATTCCTCTCTTCGCTTTAGACAGATTATAAACCTATTTGTTCAGCACGGTTAAAAAGCTGTCTATAGCCTGTCCACGCGGCGGATAATATCCGCGCGTTCCTGCAGGGCGCTGACAACGTCTTCATAAAGCCTTTCCGCCGCGTCACGCTGCAACTCGCGCACCAGCGCCAGCCGCTCCGCCGTATCCAACGCCGCCGCGTCGCCTTCGCGCACGTTGGTCACCCGCACCACAGCGTAGTCGCCGTTGTCCAACGTGGCGCCGCCGATGGCGGGTTGTGCCTTGGGCAGGGTAAATGCCGCGCGCAACACCGGGGCCGGCAGTTTGGCGTCCGCGCGCCTGATCATACCGGCCTTAACCCATGTCAGGCCTTGCTGTTTGGCCAGCGCCTCGGCATCTTCCTCTTGCTGCAAGCGCTTTTGCAGTTCTTCACCGGATTGCCGGGCGCGATCACGCATGGCCTCAAGCTTCAGTTGGGCGACGATCTCCGCGCGCACCTCGTCCAGGGGGCGCAGCGCCGCCGGCTTGTGCTCCTTGACGCGCAGCGCCAGCACATGGTTGGCGCCGATTTCGATCAGGTCGCTGTTGTAGCCACGCGTCAATACCTCGTCGCTGAACGCCGCGGCCACGACCTTGGGCTGTCGCGCAATGCCCTCGCCGCCGTTGCGCCCAAACGGCGCACTGGTCTTGAGTGGGAGCTTCAATTCACTGCTCGCCACGCCGAGCGTATCGGGATTTTCAAACACTAGATTCTTCAGCGTTTCATACTGCTCAAAAAACCGCTTCTCCGCCTCGTGCCGGCGCTCCGCCTGCTCCAGCTCGGCACGCGCCTCCTCAAAGCTCTTGGCTCGGGCGGGCCGTGACTCTTCGAGCTTGAGGATGTGCCAGCCCAGCGCGCTTTGTACCGGCTCGCTGAGGCCGCCCGGCGCAAGCGCGAACACGGCCTCTTCCAGCGCCTTGTCCAGCACGCCGCGCCCGAACCAGCCGAGATCGCCGCCCTTGGGAGCGCTGACCGGGTCTTGCGAAACCTCGGCGGCAAGCTTGGCGAAGTCCGCGCCGCGTTTGAGGCGCTGTAAGACGGCTTCGGCCTCGGCCCTGGCCTTGGCGCGCGCAGCCTCATCGGCGCCGCTCTCCACGCCGATCAGGATATGACGCGCGCGACGCTGTTCGGGGCTGTCATAGGCGCCTTGCGCCTTGCGTTCCTCATACTGCCTGCGCAGCGTCTGTTCATCCGGCTTGATGCCGGCCGCACTATCCGCGGCGGAGAGTTCCACGTACTCGATACTCACTTGCTCCGGCGTGGTGTAGCGCTCGCGCTGTTTTGTATAGTAGTCCCCTACCGCCTTGTCATCCGGCTCTGCAACGTCTTTAAACCGGTCCGCCGGAATGATGAGGTAGGATACCTCGCGCTGCTGGTGCAGCAGGCGCACCGCGGCGTCGAACTGATGCGGACTGACAAACTCCGTGCCGCGCAACCCGGCGTAAAGCTGGACGAATACCAGGTCGTCGCGTTGCAAGGCCTCGAAGTTCTGCTTGGTCAAGCCGGCGCCGCGCAGGATTTGCTCGTAACGCGCCCTGGAAAAGCGGCCGTTGTCCTGAAATTCAGGAAAGCTCTGGATAGTGCGAGCCAGCTCGTCGTCGGAGACGCGCAGGCCCATATCCCGCGCCGCCTGCTGCGCGAGCCGCTCCCGGATCACGCGCTCCAGCAGTTGTTGCTTGAACTGGGTCTCATCCTGGAACAGGGTGTCAAACTCATCGCCCAGCGCCTGGCGCAGACGCTCGCGCTCCCGCTGGTAGGCGCGCTGGAAATCATTCAGCTCGATCTCCTCGCCGTTGACGCTGGCCACGGAGCCGGCGCCGCCTCCGCCCAGATAATCCTGGATACCCCACAAGGCGAAGGTGAGAATGATGAGGCCGATAATGAGCCAGGCGAACCAACTCTGAATGTGATTACGGATAGATTGCAGCATCAGCAGATGAGATAAAAACAAAAATGGGGCGCATGGTCATGCGCCCCGTTTGGTAACGTATGGGCACCACTTCATGCGCCGCACGCGCAGCATGAACCAGGCGTTGTTTGGCGGCGGCTGTATACCCGCAAGGACATCAACCGCCGGGAAATGGCGGAGTGGACGGGACTCGAACCCGCGACCCCCTGCGTGACAGGCAGGTATTCTAACCAGCTGAACTACCACTCCTGTTGCTGGTGGGTGCTGAGGGGATCGAACCCCCGACATTCGCCGTGTAAAGGCGACGCTCTCCCAGCTGAGCTAAGCACCCCGAGGGGCCGTTAGTTTACGGCATCCTTGAGGGCTTTGCCAGCCTTGAATGCGGGAACCTTGGCCGCCTTGATCTTGATGGTGGCGCCTGTTTGCGGATTGCGCCCGGTGCGCGCGGCGCGCTTGCGCACCAGGAAGGTGCCAAAGCCCACCAGAGCGACCTGGTCGCCCTTTTTGAGCGCCTTGGTGACGGCGTTGAGCACGGCGTCCACGGCGCGTCCGGCATCGGCTTTGGAGCTATCGGTCGAGGCGGCAACGGCGTCAATCAGTTCTGCTTTATTCACTTTTCTACTCCCCTTAAACGATGATTAGGTTGGCAGCGGCGCTGCGAGAATACAGACAGCGCATTTATACCAACTGCCGGAAACCCGTGTCAAGCAGGATGTTGAAAGTGGACTTTTCAACATCCTGCGGCACGGTGCAGGGACGCACCGTCATTTTTCACACTGTCAAGTGCTTGAAAAGCGGCGCACGGCAAAAATGACTCCCTTTGCAGTGCTCGATGAAAAAGTCCATGGAAGGACTTTTTCATCATATCTGCAAGCGGAACCGTCAAGCCCCTCGCATGCAACAGCGCTTGACAAAGCGCCCGTCCGGGTTCGCGTCAGTGCGTCATCAGTCCGCCGCTCTCCTTGGCGGGCTCCACCACCGCCGTGCTCACCGCCGGTTTTACTTCCGACAGCGGCTGCGGCATGTGCTGCAGCGCGATCTTGAGCACGTCGTCTATCCAGCGCACCAGGCTGATGTCAAGCTTCTGCGTGATCTCCTTCGGCATCTCGGTGAGATCGCGCCGGTTTTCCTCCGGGATGATCACGATGCCGATGCCGCCGCGGTGCGCGGCGAGCAGTTTCTCTTTCAGGCCGCCGATGGGCAGCACCTCGCCGCGCAGCGTGATCTCGCCGGTCATCGCCACGTCGGCGCGCACCGGAATCTGGGTGAGCGCGGAGACCAGCGCGGTGCACATGCCGATGCCGGCGCTGGGACCGTCCTTCGGCGTCGCGCCCTCCGGCACGTGGATGTGCATGTCGCTCTTCTCGAATACGTCGTTCGGGATTCCGAGCACGGCCGCGCGGTTGCGCACCACGGTGCGCGCCGCCTCGATGGACTCCTTCATCACGTCGCCCAGCTGACCGGTGCGGATGATGTTGCCCTTGCCGGGCACGATGGCGGCCTCGATGGTGAGCAGGTCACCGCCCACCTCGGTCCACGCCAGCCCGGTCACCTGGCCGATCTGGTCGCGCTCCTCGGCGCGGCCGTAACGGTAGCGCTGCACGCCGAGATACTTCTCCAGCGTGCGCGCCGAAAGGGTCATTTTCTTCTCGCTGCCCTTGAGCACCCGCTCCTTCACTACCTTGCGCGCTATCTTGGAAATTTCGCGCTCCAGGTTGCGCACCCCGGCCTCGCGCGTGTAATAGCGGATGATGTCGCGCAACGCGGACTCCTGGAAGCCAAGTTCGCCTTCCTTCAGGCCGTTGTTGGTCAACTGCTTGGCAATGAGATAACGCTTGGCGATGGCGATCTTTTCCTCCTCGGTGTAACCGGGCAGGCGGATCACCTCCATGCGGTCCAGCAGCGGCGCCGGGATGTTGAGCGTGTTCGCGGTGCACACGAACATCACGCCGGAAAGGTCGTAGTCCACTTCCAGATAATGATCGTTGAAGGTGTGATTCTGTTCCGGGTCCAGCACCTCCAGCAGCGCGGAGGCCGGATCGCCGCGGAAATCCATCGCCATCTTGTCCACCTCATCGAGCAAGAACAGTGGATTTTTGGTGCCCGCCTTGGCCATATTCTGAATGATCTTGCCCGGCAGCGCGCCGATGTACGTGCGGCGATGGCCGCGGATCTCCGCCTCGTCGCGCACGCCGCCCAGGGACATGCGGATGAACTTGCGGTTGGTGGCGCGCGCGATGGAGCGGCCGAGCGAGGTCTTGCCCACGCCGGGCGGCCCGACCAGGCACAGGATCGGACTCTTGTGGTGCTCAGCGCGCTGCTGCACCGCCAGGTATTCCAGGATGCGCTCCTTGACCTTCTCCAGGCCGTAGTGATCGGCTTCCAGCACGTCCTCGGCCTGCTTCAAATCCTTGGAAATCTTGCTGCGCTTCTTCCACGGCACGTTGGTCAGCCAGTCCAGGTAGTTGCGCACCACGGTGGCCTCGGCGGACATGGGCGACATCATCTTGAGCTTGTTGAGCTCGGCGGTCGCCTTGGTCAGCGCTTCCTTGGACATGCCGGACTTCTTGATCTTCTTGGCCAGCTCCTCCATTTCGTTGGGCACGTCTTCCAGCTCGCCCAGCTCCTTCTGGATCGCCTTCATCTGTTCGTTGAGATAATACTCGCGCTGATTCTTCTCCATCTGACGCTTGACGCGCCCGCGGATACGCTTCTCGACCTGCATCAGGTCCAACTCGCGCTCCAGCGCCACCAGCAAATGCTCCAGGCGCGCGCGCACGTCGGCGATCTCCAGCACCGCCTGCTTTTCCTCCAGGCGCAGCGTCATGTGGGCGGCCACCGTGTCGGCCAGGCGGCTGGGGTCGTCTATGCTGGCGAGCGAGGTGAGTATCTCCGGCGGCACCTTTTTGTTGAGCTTCACGTAGTGATCGAACTGCGCCAGCAGCGAACGCGACAGGGCCTCGGTCTCGCGCTCGTCCACCGGGGCGGCCGGGAACGGAACCGCCTGCGCGGTGAAATAGTCGTCCCCGCCGGCCAAATGCAGCACGCGCGTGCGCTCGGCGCCCTCCACCAGCACGCGCACCGTGCCGTCGGGCAGCTTGAGCAATTGCAGGATATTGGACAGGGTGCCGACCGAATAGATGTCCTCAGGCTTTGGATCGTCCAGGGCGGCGCTTTTCTGCGCCACCAGCAGCACCTGCTTGTTGGCCTCCATGGCCGCCTCCAGCGCCTTGATGGACTTAGGCCGGCCCACGAACAGCGGGATCACCATGTAGGGATAGACCACCACGTCACGCAGCGGCAACACGGGGAGGGATTGTTGGCTAAGTTGGAGTGACATAGTGCGTATAAACCTCGGTTGTGAACGGCGGCAAGTTGCCTCAGCCACCCGTGCCGGGTGGTATACATAGAGGTTATATGAGGCTGGTCGCGGGTTAACTCAAGGCCCGCCCCGAAACGGCCTCCGGGGTCAGACCGGCGCGGCGCGCTGCTGTTCCGCGCCCTCGTAGATGAGCAACGGCTCGCTCTGGCCGTGGATCACGCCGGCGTCTATCACCACCTTGCTCACCCTGCTCAGCGAAGGCAGCTCGTACATGGTGTCAAGCAAAATCCTTTCCAGGATGGAACGCAGGCCGCGCGCGCCGGTCTTGCGGATCATGGCCTTGTGCGCCACCGCGTGCAGCGCGTCCTCGCGCAGCTCCAGCTGCGTGCCCTCCATCTCGAACAGCTTGGCGTACTGCTTGACCAGGGCGTTCTTGGGCTCGGTCAGGATGCGCATCAACGCCGCCTCGTCCAGCTCCTCCAGCACCGCCACCACCGGCAAACGGCCGACGAATTCCGGTATCAGGCCGTACTTGATGAGGTCTTCCGGCTCTACGGCGTTGAGGATTTCGTTGTGCTTCTTGCGGTCCTGCCTGCTCTTGATCTCGGCGGAGAAGCCGATGCCGCCCTTCTCGGAACGGTCGCGGATGATCTTGTCCAGGCCGGAAAACGCGCCGCCGCAGATGAACAGGATGTTGGCGGTGTTGATCTGCAGAAACTCCTGCTGCGGATGCTTGCGCCCGCCCTGGGGCGGCACCGAGGCGATGGTGCCCTCGATGAGCTTGAGCAGCGCCTGCTGCACGCCCTCGCCGGACACGTCGCGCGTGATGGAGGGATTGTCCGACTTGCGCGAAATCTTGTCTATTTCGTCTATATAGACGATGCCGGTCTGCGCCTTTTCCACGTCGTACTCGGCCTTCTGCAGCAGCTTCTGGATGATGTTTTCCACGTCCTCGCCCACGTAACCGGCCTCGGTCAGCGTGGTGGCGTCGGCGATGGCGAACGGCACGTTCAACAGGCGCGCCAGGGTTTCCGCGAGCAGGGTCTTGCCGGAGCCGGTAGGACCGATTAAAAGAATGTTGCTCTTGGCGAGCTCGACCTCGTCCTTCTTCTGGCCGTGCTGCAAGCGCTTGTAGTGGTTGTACACCGCGACCGAGAGCACCTTCTTGGCGTGCGTCTGGCCGACCACGTAATCGTCCAGCACCCTGCGGATCTCCTGCGGCGTGGGCAGCTTGCCCTTGGCCCCGGCGGCCTTCTGCTGCACCTCTTCGCGGATGATGTCGTTGCACAGCTCGACGCACTCGTCGCACACGAATACCGACGGGCCGGCGATGAGCTTGCGCACCTCGTGCTGGCTCTTGCCGCAGAATGAGCAGTACAGCAATTTTTCGCCGCCCGCGCCCTTGCCGTGTTTCTCGTCCACGCTGGTGTCCTCTGTTGCGATGTTACGCCGCTGTTACGGGAGATACTAACACTATGACCACCGTCGTCAAGTAATGTTCGGGGCGCCCCGGATCAGGCGGTCGCTTTTGCCTGGCGTTCGGTCAATACTGCGTCTATCAACCCGTACTTCATCGCTGCCTGGCCGTCCATGAAGTAATCGCGATCGGTATCGCGCGCGATTTTATCCAAATCCTGGCCGGTGTGCCTGGCCAGCAGCCTGTTCAAGCGGTCGCGCACCGCGAGGATTTCGCGCGCATGGATGTCTATGTCCACCGCCTGGCCCTGGAAACCGCCCAACGGCTGATGAATCATGACACGCGAGTGGGGCAGGCAGAAGCGCTTGCCCTTGGCTCCGCCCGCCAGCAACAGCGCGCCCATGCTCGCCGCCTGGCCGATGCACAGGGTGGAAACGTCGGGCTTGATGAATTGCATGGTATCGTAAATGGAAAGCCCCGAGCTCACCGAACCGCCGGGAGAATTGATATAAAGGTGGATGTCCTTGTCCGGATTTTCCGACTCCAGAAACAGCAGCTGCGCCACCACCAGGTTGGCCGTGTGGTCATCCACCGGCCCCACCAGGAAGATCACCCGCTCCTTCAGCAGGCGCGAGTAAATGTCATAGGCGCGCTCGCCGCGTGAGGTCTGCTCCACCACCATGGGCACGAGATTGAGATTGGTCACGGCGTGCGGTTCCTTATTACGATATGTATCGGTCATAACCCATGTTTCCTTTAGGGGGCCTGTTTACCCTTTCCCGGATTCAATAAAGCGTCAAAGCTCGACGGGCGCTCGCTGATCTCGGCGCGCTGCAGCAGCCAGGCGATCACCTGATCCTCCAGCGCGAGCGACTCGATCCGCGCCAGCTGCTCCGGTTTTGAATGGTACCACCTCACCACCTCCTCCGGCTTCTCGTAGCTGGCGGCGATGGTCTCCAGCCGGGCGCGCACCGCGGCGGGGTCGGGCCTGATCTTTTCGCGCACGGCGATCTCGCTCAACAACATGCCCAGAGCGGCGCGGCGGCGCGCGTCAGGCTCGAATTTCGCGCGATTCAGCGTCGCGCCCTCGGCGTTGATGCCGCGCAGGGTCAGGCTTTGCCGAGCGCGCGCCATCAGCTGCTCGATCTCGTTCTCCAGCACCGCCTTGGGCACCTCCACCGGATTGCGCTCATACAGCGCATCCATGAGCTGGCTGCGCATCCTCGCCTGCACCGCCTGCTCCAGCTCGCGCTGCATATTGGCGCGCGCCTCCTTGCGCAAGGCCTCGACGCTGCCTTCCTCCACCCCGAAGCTGCGCACGAAGGCTTCGTCCAGCTCCGGCAGGCGGGGCTCCTTCACGCTCACCACCTGAATATCGTACTGCACCGTTTTGCCGGCCACGTCCTGGTTGACGTGATCCGCAGGGAAGGCATGCCGCGCGGTTAGATTCTGCCCCGCCCTGGCGCCGATCAGTTGCTGGTCGAACTCCGCGTCGTTGACGCCGAGCGTGAAGGTGAACAGCTTGTCGCCCTGGTCCTGCCATTCTCCGTCGCCGACGCGCACCTTGAAGTGGATCTGCAACTGGTCGCCGTTTTGCGCGCCGCGCTCGACCGGCGCGAAGGCGGCCCGTTGCTTGCGCAGCGTCTCCAGCATGTTGCTCACGTCCTGCTCGGTGATCTCCGCCACCGGCTTTTCGACTTTCAATCCTTCGATCGCGCTTAACTTCACCTCCGGATAAACCTCGAACACCGCGGTGTAGTCCAGGCCCTGGCCTGCGGGCACGCTCTGCGCCTCGATCCTGGGGCCGCCCGCGGGGCGCAGGTTTTGGCTCACCACCGCTTCGGCGAAACTTTTGCGCAGCATGTCGCCCATGACTTCCTGGCGCACCTGCTGGCCGTACTGCTGCTCGATCAGCTTGAACGGGGCCTTGCCGGGGCGGAAACCGTCCAGCTTCACCCGGTTTGCGAGCGATTTCAGGCGGTTCTGGATTTCGAGGTTGACGCGCTCTTCCGGCACGCGCACCGTCATGCGGCGCTCCAGCCCGGAGGTGGTTTCAACGGAAACTTGCATGGGGATGCTCATTTATTCATTCAGTTTAAGGGTAACCATGATGGTAAACAAGACGCCGCGGCCTTGTTTCAAGTATGTGCGAAAGGAGAGACTCGAACTCTCACGGGTTGCCCCACTGGCATCTAAAACCAGCGCGTCTACCGATTTCGCCACTTTCGCTTTCCCAATAGCAGCGAGGCCATCCCTGGCTTGACAGCACCGCTCTCATGACCCACGGCCCGCACATCCCTGTGCCGGCGTTCGCTGCTTCGCAGCTCACCTACCGATTTCGCCACTTTCGCTTTCCC
>JBGFRC010000035.1:0-4779 GCA_041695325.1 Pseudomonadota bacterium | reverse complement strand
TGGTCGGGGCGAGAGGGCGAGCGGCGGGATAGGAGCCGCGAGCGCCCGCACAGGGAAGTGCGGGCAGGGGTTGGAAGAGGCTGTTGTCGCGACGCCAAGGATGGCGAAGATAACGTTGAAAAAAAACAGGTTGGTCGGGGCGAGAGGATTTGAACCTCCGACCACCTCCACCCCAAGGAGGTGCGCTACCAGGCTGCGCTACGCCCCGATGCTGAATAAACCGGAAAAGGGATTGATGTTGTCGCCTTGATGTGGTTAAGACAGAACGCAAGGCAACGCGCTATATGATAACCGACCTTATGTATTCCGTCAGGATTTGGAGGACTGCAGGAGGTTCAGGATATCCAGCAGCTCGTTACGCAGCTCGCGCAATAGCTCCCGATGGCTGCGCTCGCCGCTGTTCCTGGCGCCGCTTTTGGTTTCCGCATGGACGCTGTTTCCGGCCAGTTTCTGACGCGCACCGCCGATGGTGAAGCCTTCTTCATACAGCAGGGTGCGGATTTCACGGATCAGGATGACATCATGGCGCTGATAATAACGCCTGTTGCCGCGGCGCTTGATGGGCTTGAGCTGCGGAAATTCCTGCTCCCAGTAGCGCAGCACGTGCGGCTTCACGCCGCACAGCTCGCCCACCTCGCCGATGGTGAAGTAGCGCTTGCCGGGGATCGGCGGCAGCTCGTTGTTATTGCTTGGCTCCAGCATTGTATTTCTCGACGCGCGCCTTGAGCTTTTGCCCGGAACGGAATGTTACCACGCGCCGCGCGCTAATGGGGATTTCCTCGCCGGTTTTCGGGTTGCGCCCCGGGCGGGTGTTTTTCTTGCGCAGCACGAAGTTGCCGAAACCGGAGATTTTCACCGTGGCGCCTCTTTCCAGCGCCGCGGAAAGCTCCTCGAAAAAGGTTTCCACGAGCTCCTTGGCCTCACGTTTATTGAGACCCAGCTCCTCGAACAGCCCGGTGGCCATTTCAGCCTTAGTGATCGCCATGGTGGTTTTTGTTATTCCCGCAGACTCGCGCCCAGCTGGTCGCGCAGTTTTTTTACAATGCCTTCCATGATGACGTTCACGTCCTGATCGGTCAGGGTGCGCGCGGCATCTTGCAGGGTCAGGCTGAGCGCCAAGCTTTTCTTGCCTGAATCAATACCTTTTCCCTTGTAGACGTCAAACAGCTCTATATCCTGCAACAGGGCAGGGCAGGCGCTCACGATGCATTCGCGCACCGCCGCCGCGCTGACCGTTTGCTCCACCACCACAGCCAGGTCGCGCCGGATGGAGGGGAACTTGGACAGCTCGCTGAACCGAGCCAGCCGCCCCTGTTCCAAAACCGCCCAGCGCAGCTCAAATACCAGGGCGCGCTGCTTTAATTCCAGGGCGCGCTGTATCTGCGGGTGCAGCGTTCCGATCCAGCCTGCCGTTTCCCCGTCCCGGCTCAGCCGGGCCGACTGGCCCGGGTGCAAGGCCGGATGGGTCGCGGCCTCGAAACGGAAGCTGTCCGCAGAACCGGTCAGATTCAGCAACGCCTCCACGTCACCCTTGAGATCGTAAAAGTCCGCCTCACGGCTCTCCAATCCCCACTGGGGCGGGCAGGGTGTGCCCGTGACCACCCCGGCAATGACCTTTTCCTGAGCTATTTCATTGCCTTGACGTACAAACTTAACACCAGATTCAAAAAAGCGCAAGTGATACTGTTGCCGATTCTGGTTATAAATCAAGGTCTGAATCAGGCCGCACCAGAGGCTGGAGCGCATCACCGCCATGTCGCTGGACAAGGGGTTGGCGAGTGCGGCGGGGGGATGATCCGGATCGAGCAGGCGTTGCAGAGCGGGATTGACAAAACTGTAGCTGATGATTTCTTGGTAGCCGCGCGCGATGAGCAGGTCGTGTATGCGCGCAAGCGGCACCCGGCTTTCGGACGGTGCGCGGGCGATGAGAGTGGCTTGCGGGTGGTGTGCCGGGAGGCGCGCGTAGCCGTGGATGCGCGCCAGCTCCTCGATCAGGTCGACCTCGATGCCGATGTCAAAGCGATGACCCGGAGGTGTGACCAGCCAGCCATCGCGCTGCGGATTGACGTCCATCTCCAGGCCGGTCAATGTTTCCGTGACTTCTTCCCGCGTCAGCGCCGCGCCCAGCACGCGCGTGATGCGCTCGCGCCGCAGCTTGATCGGAGCATGCTTGGGCAGGTGTTCCGCGAACACCGCCTCCGTCACCGGCCCAGCTTCGCCGCCGGCGATGTCCAGCAGCAGGGCGGTGGCGCGCTCCATGGCGCGGCGTTGCAGGTGCGGATCCACACCACGCTCGAAGCGATGCGAGGAGTCGCTGTGCAGGCCGAGCACGCGCGCGCGTCGCGCGATGAGCACGGGATTGAAAAACGCGCTTTCCAGGAATACCGT
This sequence comes from Pseudomonadota bacterium, assembly GCA_041695325.1. Lineage (GTDB taxonomy): Bacteria > Pseudomonadota > Gammaproteobacteria > SURF-13 > SURF-13 > SURF-13. The sequence continues at coordinate 2,391 of JBGFRC010000035.1, read as the reverse complement.
GTCGCTTTCCGGCCCGATGGCGGCCTCCAGTCCGCCCATGATGCCGGCGACGGCCTGCGCCTTCGCGCCGTCGGCGATGACCAGCGTCTCCGCATCAAGAACGGTCTCTTTGCCGTCGAGCAGGGTGATGGTCTCGCCTTGCCGCGCGCGCCGCACCACGATGTGTCCGCTTAAGTTTCTCAGATCAAACGCGTGCATGGGCTGGCCCCACTCCAGCATCACATAATTGGTGATATCCACTACCGCGTTCACGCTGCGCATGCCGCCGCGCCGCAGCCGTTCCTGCATCCACAGCGGCGTCCTGGCGCGCGGACGCAGGCCGCGGAGCACGCGCCCCAGATAGCGCGGACAATCGGCCGGGGCCTGGATCTCCACTTCCAACCGGCTCTTGGCGATATTGAATACCGCCCTGGAGGCCGGGACCTGGACTTTTAAGCGGTTCAGCAGCGCCACCTCGCGCGCCAATCCGGCGATACTGAGACAATCGCCGCGATTCGGTGTCAGGCTCAGCTCGAAAATCGCATCGTCCAGCTTGAGATAACTGTACACATCGTCTCCGGGCTTGGCCTCCGGCGGCAATTCCAGCAGGCCTTGAGCGTCCTCGGCCATGCCCAGCTCCTGCGCCGAACACAGCATGCCGTGCGACTCCACGCCACGCAGGATGGCGGGCTGGATGGGCTTGTCATCGGCCAGCCTGGCACCGGGGAGCGCGACCGGCGCGCGCAGGCCGGCGCGCGCGTTGGCCGCGCCGGTGACGATGGTGGCGGGTTGCTCGCGGCCCACGTTGACCGCGCACACCTTGAGCTGGGCCGCCTCAGGATGCGGCTCGACCTTGAGCAGGGCGCCTACCACCACGCCGGTAAAAGGCGCGGCGGCGGGGTGGATCGCGTCCACCTCCAGACCTGCCAGCGTGAGCTGCTCGGCTAGCTCCGCGCGCGACAGCGCGGGATTAACCCACTCACGCAGCCAGTATTCGCTGAATTTCATAATATCAAGATGCGAGTGGCGAGTAGCGAGTAGCGAGTATGAACATGATTCTATCCTCGCCACTCGCTACTCGTAACTCGCTACTGTAGCTGCTTCAAAAAACGTAAATCGTTTTCGAAGAACAGGCGTAAATCATTTACGCCGTAACGCAACATGGCGAGACGCTCCACGCCCATGCCGAAGGCAAGGCCGGTGTAACGTTCGCTGTCTATATTCACGTGCGCGAACACGTTGGGGTGCACCATGCCGCAACCCATCACCTCCAGCCAGCCGGTTTCCTTGCACACGCGGCAGCCCTTGCCCGCGCACATCACGCAGCTGATGTCCACTTCCGCGGAAGGCTCGGTGAAGGGAAAGTAAGAAGGACGGAAGCGCGTTTTCAAATCGCGCTCGAAGAAGTTTTGCAGAAAATCCGCGAGCAGGCCCTTGAGGTCGGCGAAGGTCACGCGCTCGTCCACCATCAGGCCTTCCACCTGATGAAACATGGGGGTGTGGGTAAGGTCGGAGTCGCAGCGATACACGCGGCCCGCCGCGATCACGCGCAGCGGTGGCGGACGATGCTGCATGACGCGTATTTGCACCGGCGAGGTGTGGGTGCGCAGCAGCAGGTGCCTGTCGAAGTAAAAGGTATCATGCATGTCGCGCGCCGGGTGTCCGGCGGGGATGTTGAGCGCCTCGAAGTTGTGGTACTCGTCTTCCACTTCCGGGCCTTCGGCGGTTTCAAACCCAAGCTGGGTGAAGATGCGCTCGATCCGGCGCAGGGTGCGGCTGACGGGGTGCGCACCGCCGCTGCGCTGGCCGCGGCCGGGCAGGGTGACATCGAGCGCTTCATCGCTCAGCGCGGCTTCCAGTTCGGTAAGTTCAAGCGCGCCGCGCCGCACCTTGAGCGCCTGCTCCACGCCGTTCTTGGCATGATTGACGGCCTGCCCCATCTCGCGCCGCATTTCCGCAGGCAGCGCGCCAAGCTGTTTCAGGTATTCGGTGAGCAGGCCCTTCTTGCCGAGATAGCGCACGCGCACCTTGTCCAGCGCGGCGCGGTCACGCGCCTGCAAGATTTCACGGCGCGCCTCGTTCACAATATCGGCAAGCTCTTGCATTATTAGCTCATAGGTGCTTTGTGGTACAGGGACGTACTACGCAAAAGCCAAACACATATGTGTTTGGCTTTTGGAGCTGGGTCAAAACCGCACTTTTGGCCCGGCGATGTGACAAATTCCACGGATGGAATTTGTCACGGATTTAGGCGAAGGTGTTGCGGCCCTCCCCTTGATATGTGGCTGTATGTAATTCAGCCGGTGATGCCGGTTACGCGTCAGCCTGGGGTCTGGCCCTTCACCTTTTGCGCCAGCGCGGCAAAAGCCGCTTTGTCATTGACCGCGATATCGGCCAGCACCTTGCGATCAA
>JBGFRC010000007.1:0-39746 GCA_041695325.1 Pseudomonadota bacterium | reverse complement strand
TTTCAAAGTATCACTTTCCCATGTATCTTAAGGAAATCGAGTACCGCTACAACCACCGTAAAGAGAACCTCTTTAAACACTTTATTAAATTCTATTTTGGTTACGTTTCGCCCTAATTACCGAATAAATTCGGCCCTGCTTTATGGCGCGCACTAAAAGCAGCGAGCGCTGGCTGCGCGAGCACTTCACCGACCTTTACGTCAAGCAGGCGCGGCAGAAGGGCTACCGCTCGCGCGCGGTGTTCAAGCTGCAAGAGATCAATGCGCGCGACCGTATTCTGAAACCGGGCATGACCGTGGTGGACCTGGGCGCCGCGCCGGGCGGCTGGTCGCAGGAGGCGGCCAAAGGGGTCGGCCCGCGCGGACGGGTGATTGCGCTCGACATCCTGCCCATGGAGCCGTTGCCGGGCGTGGAGTTCATGCAGGGCGACTTTACCGAGGCCGAAACCCTGAACAGGCTATTGCATGATTTGAAGGGCGCGCCGGTGCACCTTGTAATGTCGGACATGGCCCCCAATATCAGCGGTATGAAGGTGGTGGATCAGCCGCGCGGCATGTATCTGGCCGAACTGGCGCTCGACTTTGCGCGCCGGGTGCTGGCGCCGGGCGGCGATTTATTGCTCAAGCTGTTTCAGGGTGCTGGATTTACCGCGATCATGCAGGAATTGCGTCTGTCCTTCAGGGAAGTCAAGGTACGCAAGCCCAAGGCCTCTCGCGCGCGCAGCCCGGAATTGTACGTGCTGGCGCGGAACTTCCGCGGCCGGTAAGGTCTTATATTTTGTGCTAAAATGGTATTATCTCGAGAGAGGCTTTTAAGGCATTGAACGACATCGCAAAGAATCTGGTTCTGTGGGTGGTCATCGCCATCGTCCTGATGTCGGTGTTCAACAACTTCGGCCCGCGCCAGGCGCCCGCCAAGCCGCTGGAGTATTCGCAGTTCATCGCGGACGTGAAGGAGGGCAAGGTGCTGAAGGTGGCCATCGAAGGGCAGAACATCCGCGGCGTGATGCAAAACGGCGAGCTGTTTACCACCTACAGCCCGAACGATCCCGGTCTCATCAACGACCTGCTCAAAAACAACGTGCAGATCGAGGCGCGGCCGCCTGAGCAGCAGAGCCTGCTGATGCAGATCTTCATCTCCTGGTTCCCCATGCTGCTGCTGATCGCGGTGTGGGTGTTCTTCATGCGCCAGATGCAGGGCGGCGGCGGGCGCGGCGCGCTCTCGTTCGGCAAGAGCCGCGCGCGCATGATCGGCGAGGATCAGGTCAAGGTCACCTTCGCCGACGTCGCGGGTGTGGACGAGGCCAAGGAAGAGGTCGTGGAGCTGGTGGAGTTCCTGCGCGATCCGGCCAAGTTCCAGAAGCTGGGCGGCAAGATTCCGCGCGGCGTGCTCATGGTGGGCAATCCCGGCACCGGCAAGACCTTGCTCGCCAAGGCCATTGCGGGGGAGGCCAAGGTGCCGTTCTTCTCCATCTCCGGCTCGGATTTCGTCGAGATGTTCGTCGGCGTGGGCGCCTCGCGCGTGCGCGACATGTTCGAGCAGGCCAAGAAGCACGCGCCTTGCATCATCTTTATAGATGAAATTGACGCCGTGGGCCGTCACCGCGGCGCGGGTCTCGGTGGCGGACACGACGAGCGCGAGCAGACCCTGAATCAATTGCTGGTGGAGATGGACGGCTTCGAGGGCCATGAAGGCATCATCGTGATCGCCGCCACCAACCGTCCCGACGTGCTGGATCCGGCGCTGCTGCGCCCCGGCCGCTTCGACCGCCAGGTGGTGGTGCCGTTGCCCGACGTGCGCGGCCGCGAGCAAATCCTGAAAGTTCACATGCGCAAGGTGCCGCTGGACGAAAACGTGGATGCGTCCATCATCGCGCGCGGCACGCCGGGTTTTTCCGGCGCCGATCTCGCCAACCTGGTGAACGAGGCCGCCCTGTTCGCCGCGCGCGAAAACAAGCGTACGGTGCGCATGGAGCATTTCGAGAAGGCCAAGGACAAGATCATGATGGGCGCGGAACGCCGTTCCATGGTGATGAGCGACGAGGAAAAGAAACTCACCGCCTATCACGAGGCGGGCCATGCCATCGTGGGGTTGTCCGTCCCTTCGCACGATCCGGTCTATAAGGTGAGCATCATCCCGCGCGGGCGCGCATTGGGCGTGACCATGTTCCTGCCGGAGCAGGATCGTTACAGCTACAGCAAGGAGCGCCTGGAAAGCCAGATTTGCGGCATGTTCGGCGGCCGCGTCGCCGAGGAGATCATCTTCGGTCCGGAAAAGGTGACCACGGGCGCCTCCAACGACATCCAGCGCATCACCGAAATCGCGCGCAACATGGTGACCAAATGGGGTTTGTCTGAAAGGCTGGGCCCCCTCACTTACAGCGAGGAGGAAGGCGAGGTGTTTCTCGGCCACAGCGTGAGCCGGCACAAAATGGTGTCGGACGAGACCGCGCACGCGATAGACAGTGAAATCCGCTCCATTGTGGATCGCAACTATCAGCGCGCGCGGAAAATCCTCACCGATAATCTCGACAAGCTGCACCTCATGGCCGAGGCGTTGATCAGGTACGAGACGCTGGATACGCAGCAGATCGCCGACATCATGGCCGGCAGGCCGCCGCGCCCGCCACAGGAGAGCGAGCCCGCCCCCAAGGCCGGCAGCCGCCCTTCAGGCGAGGCCCCGGCCAAGCCCGAAGGCAAGATCGGCGATGCGGCGAGTGAGCATTAAAAGGCTGAGAAAAGATACAAGATACAAGAGAAAAGTTAATTCGTTTTCAGCTTGACTTGTATCTTTTGCCTTGTATCTCGCTGAGTAAATGAGCAAGGATGTGGCTGTTCTGAACTGCCGGGGGCAACCACTTTCCTTAAGCCAGCCCTGTGTCATGGGTATATTAAACGTCACCCCCGATTCCTTCTCGGACGGGGGTGATTTTTTTTCCACCTCCGCTGCGCTGCAACGCGCGCGCGTGATGGCCGAGGAGGGCGCGGCGATCATTGACGTGGGCGGCGAGTCCACCCGCCCCGGCGCCGAGGCGGTATGCGTTGAGGAGGAGCGCTCGCGCGTGATCCCGGTTATAGAAAAGATACGCGCCGAGCTCCCCGTCATCATATCGGTGGACACCAGCAAGCCTGAAGTGATGCGCGCGGCGCTGGCCGCGGGCGCGCACATGGTCAACGACGTGCGCGCGCTGGAGTCTCCCGGCGCGCTGGAGGCGATGGCGGAGATCAATCGGCGCGAGAGCGCGCCGGTGTGCCTCATGCACATGCGCGGCGAGCCGCGCACCATGCAGCTTAATCCCGTTTATGCCGATGTGGTATCCGAGGTGCGGGATTATCTGAGTGCGCGCGTGGCGGCGTGCGAATGCGCCGGCATCCCCCGTGAGCGCATTATCATAGACCCGGGCTTTGGCTTCGGCAAAACCGTGGCGCATAATTTGTCCCTGCTGAAACATCTGGCGGGGCTTGCGCCTCTTGGATTGCCCGTGCTGGCCGGCTTGTCGCGCAAATCCATGCTAAACGCGTTGCTCGATGCTCCGCTTCAGCGCCGTTTGTACGGCAGCCTCGCCCTGGCCGTGCTGGCGGCGCAACAAGGCGCGCGCATCCTCCGTGTACACGACGTGCGCGCCACCGTGGAAGCGCTTAAGATATACAGTGCCGTGCAACACGCGGATTGAAAATATTTCTTATGCCCTCCCCCCCTGAAAGGGAGAGGGGAAGGAGAGGGTGGTGATAAAAAAATACTTCGGCACCGACGGCATACGCGGCAAGGTGGGCGAACCGCCCATTACCGCCGACTTCATGCTCAAGCTGGGCTGGGCGGCGGGGCGCGTGCTGGGGCAGGGAGGCAAGGTGCTCATAGGCAAGGACACCCGTATCTCAGGCTATATGTTCGAGTCCGCGCTGGAGGCCGGCCTCTCCGCCGCGGGGGTCAACATCGGCCTGCTGGGGCCGCTGCCCACGCCGGCCATCGCCTACCTCACGCGCACCCTGCATGCCCAGGCCGGCATCATCATCAGCGCCTCGCATAATCCGCATTACGACAACGGCGTTAAATTCTTCTCCGCGCAAGGCGCGAAACTGCCGGATGAGGTTGAACACGCCATCGAACGCGAACTGGAACTGCCCATGACATGCGTGGATTCAGCCGTGCTCGGCAAGGCTGAGCGCGTGAGTGACGCGGCGGGGCGTTACATCGAATTCTGCAAGAGCAGCATCCCGGATGGTCTGGATTTCAGAGGCATGAAGCTGGTGGTGGACTGCGCCCACGGCGCAGCCTACCGGGTCGCCCCCAAGGTGCTGCGTGAGCTCGGCGCGGAAGTGGTTAAACTCGGTGCCGAACCCGACGGCCTCAACATCAACGCAGGCTGCGGCTCCACCCACCCGCAAAACCTGCAACGCGCCGTGTTGAAGCACGGCGCGGACTTGGGGATAGCGCTGGACGGCGACGGCGACCGCGTCATCATGGTGGATCACAAAGGCGAATTAGTTGACGGCGACGAACTGCTGTTCATCATCGCGCTCGCGCGTCTTCGAGAAAAAACCCTGGGTGGCGGCGTGGTAGGCACCTTGATGACCAACCTTGGTCTGGAGCTGGTGCTGAAACAGCATGGTGTGGAGTTTGAACGCGCCGCCGTGGGCGACCGCTATGTGCTGGAGCTGCTGAATCAAAAAGGCTGGCTGCTGGGCGGCGAATCCTCCGGCCACATCATCTGCCTCGACTGCACCACCACCGGCGACGGCATCATCTCCGCCCTGCAAGTGCTGGCCGCCTTGCAAAAAACAAACGTCACCTTGCACCAGGCGAAACAGGGCATGACCAAATACCCGCAATGCCTGATTAACGTCAAGCTCACGCGCGGTTTCGATGTTGCAAGATCCAAGGCCACGCAAGACGCCGTGCAAGACGCACAAGCACAACTCAACGGCCACGGCCGCGTTCTGCTGCGTCTCTCCGGCACCGAGCCTCTGCTGCGCGTGATGGTGGAAGGCGAAGACGCCAATCTGGTGAAATCGCTCGCCGAGCATCTGGCCGCAACGGTGCAGGAGGCGGTACAGCGAATTTAGCCGGTCAGGCGGGCAACAGGTTGTCTGCGTGTTTTGAATTAGGTAAGCTTCGCGGCTTGAACCGGGGCCATTGATAAAGGGGATATCCGCACATGCGCCGTAAATTGGTGGCCGGGAACTGGAAGATGAACGGTTCCCGCAAGAATGCTCGGATCCTGGTGGAGGCCGTCAAACAGGGCGCGGCGCGGCTGAGAAATGTCGAGCTGGCGCTGTGCCCGCCGTTTGTCTATTTGGGCGAAGTGGGCGCACAGCTTGCGGGCTCCACTATTTCGCTCGGCGCGCAAAACCTGTGTGACAAGCCCGAAGGGGCCTATACCGGCGAGATCGCTGGAGCCATGCTGCGCGACGTGGGCTGTAGCCATGTGATCGTGGGGCACTCCGAGCGGCGCACTCTGTATGGAGAGGATGACGCACTGGTAGCGGCCAAGGTGAAGGCGGCTCTGGATGCGGGGCTTAAGCCCATTCTGTGCCTGGGCGAGACGCTGCAAGAGCGGGAGCAGAGCATCACCGAGGCGGTGGTCGCGCGGCAGCTGGATGCGGTATTGAAAGCGGTGGGCGTGGAGGGTTTGGCGCAGGGTGTGATCGCCTATGAGCCGGTGTGGGCCATCGGCACCGGCAGGACCGCCACCGCCGCTCAAGCGCAAGAGGTGCACGTCTGCTTGAGAAGACGCATCGCCGCCCATAATGCTATAATAGCCAGTGATATCCGTATTCTCTACGGCGGCAGTGTCAAGGCTGACAATGCCGCTGCGCTATTCGCCATGCCGGACATAGACGGCGGCCTGATCGGCGGCGCCTCGCTGCACGCGGAGCAGTTTCTGGTCATATGCCGGGCGGCGGAATAGCGGATTTGATTTTCGATTTAATTTTGAACGATATAACATGAAGGACCCCGTGCTTTAAGCGCGGGAATAAGTTTGATGACGACGATTTTGTTAATACTGGACGTAGTGGTGGCGATTGCCCTTATTGCCCTTATTTTATTGCAACACGGGAAAGGCGCCGACGTGGGCGCTGCCTTCGGCAGCGGGGCCTCGCAAACCGTGTTCGGCAGCCAGGGTTCGGCCAATTTCCTGACCCGTACCACGGCGGTGCTCGCCACCCTGTTTTTCGCCATCAGTCTGACCTTGGCCGCCCTGTCGGGCAAGGAGGGGAGGGCACCGAGCGTCACGGATACCGTGACTCAGCCCGTCTCTGAGCTGCCGGCCGTTCCCGCCGCGCCCGCGGAACCCGCGTCGCAGCAGAGCGCGCCGGACGTACCCAGTCCCTGACAGGCGCGTTAAAACCTCAGCCGATGTGGTGGAATTGGTAGACACGCAGTCTTGAGGTGGCTGTGGCGAAAGCTGTGCCGGTTCGAGTCCGGCCATCGGCACCAACTTGAAAACGGCATCCGGGGATGCCGTTTTTTATTTCAGGATGGACTTGACTAAATATATAAGTCTTTTAAAGTAGAGAATTCTGGTTTCAATATTGTTACACCCTGCATACCCTAGTAATAAGCCGGCATGTTAGAGAACTACCTTCCGATACTGCTGTTTATCGTGGTGGGCATCGCCTTCGGGGTGGTGCCCATCGTGGGCGGTTATTTGCTGGCGCCGAACAGGCCGGACAGCGAGAAGCTCTCGCCCTATGAATGCGGTTTCGAGGCCTTCGAAGATTCGCGCATGAAGTTCGACGTGCGCTATTACCTGGTCGCCATTTTGTTCATCATCTTCGACCTGGAGATCGCCTTCCTGTTCCCGTGGGCCGTGGCGCTGGACCAGATCGGCGTGTTCGGCTTTACCGCGATGGTGGTGTTTCTCGGCATCCTCGTCATTGGATTTATTTACGAATGGAAGAAGGGAGCGCTCGACTGGGAGTAAGGGATGAGTATCGAAGGCGTATTTGAACAGGGCGTCATCACCACCAGCGCCGACAAGCTCATCAACTGGGCGCGCACCGGCGCGCTGTGGCCGATGACCTTCGGTCTGGCCTGCTGCGCGGTGGAGATGATGCACGCCGGCGCGTCGCGCTACGATTTGGACCGCTTCGGCGTGCTGTTCCGTCCCAGCCCGCGCCAGTCGGACGTGATGATCGTGGCGGGTACGCTGGTGAACAAGATGGCTCCGGCGCTGCGCAAGGTTTACGACCAGATGGCCGAGCCGCGCTGGGTGATCTCCATGGGCTCGTGCGCCAACGGCGGCGGCTATTATCACTATTCGTATTCCGTGGTGCGCGGCTGCGACTGCATCGTACCGGTAGACATCTATGTGCCGGGATGTCCGCCTACCGCCGAAGCACTGCTGTACGGTATCCTGCAATTGCAGAACAAAATCAAACGCACCAACACCATTGCGCGCTAGACCACCACGATGGCCTACCCCACCGAGAGCCTGGTCGCGCGTTTGGCGCGCAGATTTGAGGCCGCGCTGACGTCTTGCTCCCAGGCGTGCGGTGAAACCACCGCCGTCATAGCGCGCGCCAATTTACTGGAAGTGGGCCGTGCGCTGCGTGATGAAGTGGAATTCCGCTTCGAGCAGCTGATAGACCTGTGCGGCGTGGACTACGCGGAGTACGGCAAAAGCACGCGCGGCGAAGGCGGCCTGACTGCGGAGGACGTGATCGAATTCCCCGACTATCCGGAGCAGCACTGGAGCGGGCCGCGCTACGCGGTGGTGTATCACCTGCTGTCGGTGGCGCTCAATCAGCGTCTGCGCGTGAAGGTATTCCTGGAAGACGACATGCCGCGCGTGGATTCCGTCATAGACATCTGGCCGGCGGCCAACTGGTACGAGCGTGAAGCCTTCGATTTGTTCGGCATCGTGTTTGAAGGCCACCCCGATCTGCGCCGCCTGCTCACCGATTACGGCTTCATCGGCCACCCGATGCGCAAGGATTTTCCGCTCATCGGCCAGGTCGAGATGCGTTATGACCCGGAGAAGCAGCGCGTGGTGTATCAGCCGGTGAGCATCGAAAACCGCGTGCTGGTGCCGCGCGTTATCCGCCGCGACAACCGTTACGTCACGCCCGTAGCCGTCAACAGCAACGGCAACAACGGCAATGGAAATCCGTAACTACACCATGAACTTCGGCCCGCAGCACCCGTCGGCGCACGGCGTGCTGCGCCTGGTGCTGGAGATGGACGGCGAGGTAGTGCAGCGCGCCGACCCGCACATCGGCCTGCTGCACCGCGGCACGGAGAAGCTGGCCGAGAGCAAGCCGTACAACCAGAGCATCGGCTATATGGATCGCCTGGATTACGTCTCCATGATGTGCAACGAGCACGGCTACGTGCTGGCCATGGAAAAGCTGCTCGGCATCGAGCCGCCGCTGCGCGCGCAGTACATCCGGGTGATGTTCGACGAGATCACGCGCATTTTGAATCACTTGCTGTGGCTGGGCGCGCACGCGCTCGACATCGGCGCGATGACGGTGTTCCTGTATTGCTTCCGCGAGCGCGAGGACTTGCTGGATTGTTATGAAGCCGTGTCCGGCGCGCGCCTGCACGCCACCTATTACCGACCCGGTGGGGTGTACCGCGACCTGCCGCTCGCCATGCCGCAGTGTCAGCCCTCGCCCTGGCACAACGAGAAGGAGACCGATGAGCGCAACCGCAACCGCCGGGGCTCGCTGCTCGATTTCATCGAGGATTTCACGCGCCGTTTCCCGACCTATGTGGACGAGTACGAAAACCTGCTCACCGACAACCGCATCTGGAAACAGCGCACCGTGGGCATCGGCGTCGTCCCGGCCGAGCGCGCGCTGGCGCTGGGATTCACCGGCCCCATGCTGCGCGGCTCCGGCGTGGCCTGGGACTTGCGCAAGAAGCAGCCGTACGGGGTGTACGACCGGCTCGATTTCGATATTCCAGTGGGCGTCACCGGCGACTGCTATGACCGCTATCTGGTGCGCGTGGAAGAGATGCGTCAGTCCAACCGCATCGTCAAACAGTGCGTGGACTGGCTGCGCGCCAATCCAGGCCCGGTGATGGTGGAGGATCACAAGATCGCGCCGCCCAAGCGCACCGAGATGAAGGGCGACATGGAAGCGCTCATTCATCACTTCAAGCTGTTCACCGAGGGTTTCTGCATCCCGGAAGGGGAGGCCTACGCCGCGGTGGAGGCGCCCAAGGGCGAGTTCGGTGTGTACCTGGTGTCCGACGGCGCCAACAAGCCCTACCGCGTCAAAATACGCGCGCCGGGATTCCCGCACCTGGCGGCGCTGGACGAGATGACGCGCGGCCACATGCTGGCCGACGTGGTGGCCATCATCGGCACGCAGGATATCGTCTTTGGCGAAGTAGACCGATGACGGCAGCCAGATGAACGCCGTGCCCATCAATAACTCCGGGCCGCTGGCGGAGTTGATCTCCGCCGAGGCGCTGGCGGAGATCAACTGCTGGATCGCCAAGTATCCGCCCGGGCGAAAACAGTCGGCGGTGATCCAGGCGCTGCACATCGTACAGGATGAACACGGCTGGATCAGTAACGAGCTGATGGACGCAGTGGCGGAGTATCTCGACATGCCGAAAATCGCGGTGTATGAGGTCGCCACCTTTTACACCATGTTCAAGCTGAAACCCTGCGGACGGCACACCATCGCGGTGTGCACCAATATCTCCTGCATGTTGCGCGGATCGGATGCAATCGTGCGCCATCTGGAGAAAAAGCTCGGTGTGCCTCTGGGCCAGACCACGCCGGACGGAAAATTCACCATCAAGGAAGTCGAGTGCCTCGCCGCGTGCGGCGGCGCACCCATGTTTCAGATCGGCAAGACCTATTATGAGAATCTCACGCCGCAAAAGGTGGACGAGATACTGGATGGATTGAAGTAACGCCATGGCCAACGAAGTCTGTTTCAGCACCTTGCATCTCAAAGAGCCTTGGACCCTGGCAAGTTACCAGGGCGCGGGCGGCTATGAGGCGTGGAAGAAAATCCTGCGTGAAAAAACCGCGCCGGATGAGATCATCACTGAAGTCAAAAAATCCGCGTTGCGCGGGCGCGGCGGGGCGGGCTTCCCCACCGGACTCAAGTGGAGCTTCATGGCGCGCAATGCGCCGGGGCAGAAATATATCGTGTGCAATTCCGATGAGGGTGAGCCGGGCACGTTCAAGGACCGCGACATCCTGCGCTACAACCCGCACGCAGTGATCGAAGGCATGGCGATAGCCGGTTACACCATCGGCGCGACCGCGGGCTATAACTACCTGCGCGGCGAATTCCGCGAGCCGTATGAGCGCTTCGAGCAGGCGCTGAGCGAGGCGCGTCAAGCCGGGCTGATCGGTAAAAACATCCTCGGCTCCGGCGTGGATTTCGAGCTGCACAGTCATCTTGGCGCGGGCGCCTACATCTGCGGCGAAGAGACGGCGCTGCTGGAATCGCTGGAAGGCAAAAAAGGTTTGCCGCGCTTCAAGCCGCCCTTTCCGGCCAGCTACGGCCTGTACGGGCGGCCCACCATCATCAATAACACCGAGTCGCTGGCCTCGATACCCATGATTATCAGTAAAGGCGGCGACTGGTTCCTCAAGATCGGCAAGCCCAACAACGGCGGGCCAAAGATATTTTCCGTGTCCGGCCACGTGAACAAGCCGGGTAATTATGAGGTGCCGCTGGGCACGCCATTCGCCAAGCTGCTGGAACTGGCAGGCGGCGTGTGGCAGGGGCGTAAATTGAAGGCGGTGATACCGGGCGGCTCCTCGGTGCCGGTGCTGCCCGCCGACATCATCATGAACACGGATATGGATTACGACGCGCTGGCCAAGGCGGGCTCGATGCTGGGCGCGGGCTCGGTGATCGTGATGGACGAGAGCACCTGCATGGTGCGCGCGCTGGCGCGCATCGCGCATTTTTATTACGAAGAATCGTGCGGACAATGCACGCCGTGCCGCGAGGGCACCGGCTGGCTGGCGCGCGTCATCCATCGTATCGAGCACGGCCAGGGCAAGCCGGAGGACCTGGATTTGCTGGTGGACGTGGCCAACAAGATCGAAGGACGCACCATCTGCGCGCTGGGCGACGCGGCGGCCTTGCCGGTGACGAGCTTCATCAAGCATTTCCGCGCCGAGTTCGAATATCACATTACGCACCGCACCTGCATGGTGAATGGTGCCAGACATTAGCATGGCTAAGCTCATGGTCAACATCGAAATAGACGGCAAGTCGTTGCAGGTGGATGACGGCAAGATGCTGATCGAGGCCGCGGATGAGGCGGGCATTCCAATCCCGCGTTTCTGCTACCACAAGAAGCTTTCCATCGCCGCCAATTGCCGCATGTGCCTGGTGGAAGTGGAAAAAACCGCCAAACCCCTGCCCGCGTGCGCCACGCCGGTGACGGACGGCATGCGCGTTTACACGCGCTCGTCCAAGGCGCTCACGGCCCAGAAAGGCGTGATGGAATTCCTGCTTATCAATCACCCGCTGGATTGCCCGATCTGCGACCAGGGCGGAGAATGCGAGCTGCAGGAAGTGGCCATGGGTTACGGGCGCGATGTATCGCGCTATCAGGAAAAAAAGCGCGTGGTGAAGGACAAAAATATCGGCCCGCTCATCGCCACCGACATGACGCGCTGCATCCACTGCACGCGCTGCGTGCGCTTCGGCCAGGAGATCGCGGGCCTGATGGAGCTGGGCGCGACCGGGCGCGGCGAGCACATGGAAATCGGCACCTATATCGAGCAAAGCCTGGTGTCGGAGCTGTCGGGCAACGTGATAGACCTGTGCCCGGTGGGCGCGCTCACCTCCAAACCGTTCCGTTTCTCGGCGCGCGCCTGGGAACTTGTGCAGCGCGACAGCGTCGCGCCGCACGATTCGATCGGCTCCAATCTGCACCTGCACGTGCGCGACGACCGGGTGATGCGCGTGGTGCCGCGCGAAAACGAGGCGGTCAACGAGGTATGGATCTCCGACCGCGATCGTTATAGTTACACGGGCTTGAACAGCGGGCAGCGCTTGCAAGTCCCGCGCATCAGGCAAAACGGCGCCTGGCAGGAAACCGATTGGCAAACCGCGCTCGATTTTACCGTGCGGAATGTACGTGAGGCCATTACCAATCACGGCGTGCAACAGATCGGCGCGCTGAGCGCGCCGCACAGCACGCTGGAAGAAATGTATCTGCTGCAAAAACTGCTGCGCGGCCTCGGCAGTCGCAACGTGGATCATCGCCTGCGTCAAAGCGATTTTGGCGCACATACGCCGCAGTATCCCTGGCTGGGACAGAGCCTGACGCAACTCGAAGAGCTGGACACCGTGCTGCTGGTCGGCTCCAATGTGCGCAAGGAACAACCCCTCGCCGCGCACCGCCTGCGCAAAGCGGCGCTGCGTGGGGCGCGAATGATGCTGCTCAACCCCGTGGATTACGATTTTAATTTCCCCACCGGGGAAAAAATCATTGCCGCTCCCGGTGCGATGGTCAACGCGCTGGCGGGCGTAGCCAAGGCGCTGTGCGAATATATCCCGGCCGCAGACAAGGCGTGTCTCGACGTGCTGGCGCAGGTTATCGTATCCGATATCCATAGGGCCATGGCAAACCGTCTCAGGAGCGCGGACAACGCCTGCCTGTTGCTGGGCAACAGCGCGCTTGCTTCTTCCCACCTGGGCGCGCTGCATGCGCTCGCCAAGCTGATCGCCCGGTTCTCCGGCGCAAAGCTGGGCTGTTTGCCGGAGGCGGGCAACAGCATTGGCGGCTGGCTGGCGGGTTTGCTGCCCGACCGCGACGCCGGAGGCAAACGTGTGGACCAGGCCGGACTCCATGCGCGCGCCATGTTGGAACAGGGGCTCAAGTCCTACCTGCTGTTGAATATGGAGCCGGAGTTTGACTGCGTGAATCCCGCCGCAGCGCTGCGCAGTCTGAATGCGGCTGAGTTTGTAGCGGCGCTCACGCCGTATGTGACGCCGATGATGGAGAGTTACGCGGACGTTCTGCTGCCTGTGACGCCGTTCAGTGAAACGCAAGGCACATTTGTGAACGCGGAGGGACGCTGGCAGGAATTCAACGCCGCGGTGCGCCCGCCGGGTGAGGCGCGTCCGGCGTGGAAGGTGCTGCGCGTGCTGGGCAATCTGTTTGATCTCTCCGGTTTTGATTATGTCAGCGCACAGGAAATCAGCCGCGAGCTGCGTACGCTGGCCCCCGACCTCACCACGGCGGAAAACGGCGAGGACGATGCAACTCTGCCGCAATTGGATAACCGCGGGCAAGCGCCGGGATTGATGCGCATCGGTCATGTGCCAGTCTGCGCGGTAGACAACGTCGTGCGCCGCGCCGAAGCCTTGCAACAAACCGCGGATGCGGAGCGGGCCTGTATCCGCCTCAACGCGACTGAAGCTGGAAATTACGGTTTAACGGAGGGTATGACCGCCTTGGTCAAACAGGGCGAAGCGGAGGCGCGGCTCACGGTATGGGTGGACGCGCGCGTGCCGGACGGCGCCGCGCTCATCGCGGCCGGTGTGCCCGGCAGCGAAACGCTGGGCTGCTCCTTCGGGCCCGTCACCGTGGAGCGTTCGATATGAAGCTGCTGTGGCAACTTGCCGCCATTGTTGGCCTTTCCGTCGCGATTGCGCTCAGCGTGGCGTTTCTCACCCTGGCCGAGCGCAAGGTGATCGGCTACATGCAGGCGCGTATCGGGCCGAACCGGGTCGGGCCGCGTGGCGTGCTCCAGCCGTTCGCCGATTTGCTCAAGCTGGTGATGAAGGAAATCATCATCCCGAGCGGGGCGAACCGCGGTCTGTTCATCATCGCACCCATCCTGGCGCTGGCGCCCGCGCTCGCAGCCTGGGCGGTGATTCCGTTCGACGACGGTCTGGTGCTGGCGGACGTGAACGCCGGCCTGTTGTATATTCTGGCTATGACCTCGATGGGCGTGTACGGCATCATCATCGCAGGCTGGGCCTCCAACTCGAAATACGCCTTTCTCGGCGCGCTGCGCTCCGCCGCGCAGATCGTCTCTTATGAAATCGCCATGGGCTTCGCGCTGGTGGGCGTGCTGATCGCAGCGGGCAGCATGAATCTCGGCGACATCGTGCGCGCGCAACAGGGCAGCATCGCGCACTGGTTCTGGCTGCCGCTGCTGCCGCTGTTTCTCATCTACTTCATATCCGGCGTGGCGGAGACCAACCGCGCGCCGTTCGACGTGGCCGAGGGCGAGTCCGAGATCGTCGCCGGGTTTCACGTCGAATACTCCGGTATGGCCTTCGCGCTGTTTTTCCTGGCCGAATACGCCAGCATGATACTGATTTCGATCCTGGCGGCGTTGATGTTTCTGGGCGGCTGGCTGTCGCCATTCCAGGGCATTCCCTATGCGCAGGACTGGTTTGCCTGGGTGCCGGGCATCGTTTGGTTATTGGCCAAAACATCGCTTTTCCTGTTTTTGTTTTTATGGTTCCGCGCCACCTTTCCGCGCTATCGCTACGACCAGATCATGCGTCTGGGCTGGAAAGTATTTATACCCATCACCATCGTCTGGCTGCTGATAGTGGGCTTGGCGGTGATATATCAGCTTCCCTGGTGGTTTGACTGATGAGGCGCGCATGAACAAGATCGCCAACTATATCAAGAGTCTGTTTCTGTGGGAGCTGCTTCTCGGTCTCAAGCTCACCGGCAGGTATTTCTTCGCCAAGAAGATCACCGTGCAGTATCCGGAGGAAAAGACGCCGCAGTCGCCGCGTTTCCGTGGGCTGCACGCGCTGCGCCGCTACCCCAACGGCGAGGAGCGCTGTATCGCGTGCAAGCTGTGCGAGGCGGTGTGCCCGGCGGTGGCGATCACCATCGAATCCGAGCAGCGCGCAGACGGCACGCGTCGCACCACGCGCTACGATATAGACCTGTTCAAGTGCATCTACTGCGGTTTCTGCGAGGAGTCTTGCCCGGTGGACTCCATCGTGGAGACGCGCATTTTCGAATACCATTTCGAAAAGCGCGGCGATAATATCATGACCAAGGACAAGCTGCTGGAAATCGGCGACCGCTATGAAAAACAAATCGCCGCCGACCGCGCGCAGGATGCGCCGTTCCGTTGATGGGCTAACCTGAAAAAGGAATAAGAAATCCGCGCCTGCACGGGCAAGCGCGTCGCCAATAATAAATCATGAGCGCAGATCAAATCATCTTTTATATCTTCGCGGCGATTCTGACGCTGTCCGCGCTGGGGGTTATCACCGCGCGCAATCCGGTGCACGCGGCGCTGCTGCTGGTGCTGGCCTTTTTCACCAGCGCCGCGCTGTGGCTGTTGCTGGAAGCGGAGTTTCTCGCCATCATCCTGGTGCTGGTTTACGTGGGCGCGGTGATGGTGCTGTTTCTGTTCGTAGTGATGATGCTGGACATCAACACCGTGCGCCTGCGCGAGGGCTTTACGCGCTATCTGCCGCTCGGCTTGCTGGTGGCGCTGGTCATCATATTCGAGATGGCGTTGTTGCTCGGGCCTCAACATTTCGGCCTGGAGCGCGTCCCGGCGCCCCCGCGCCGTCCCGCCGATTACAGCAATACCGAGGAATTGGGCGGCGTGCTGTACACCGTCTATGTGTATCCGTTCGAAATCGCCGCCGCGATACTGCTGGTGGCCATCGTTTCCGCCATTGCGTTGACGCTGCGCAAGCGCACGCAGAACACCAAATATCAGAATCCCGGCGAACAAGTGATGGTGCGGCGCGAAGACCGGGTGCGTATCATCAAGATGCCCGCCGAACAAAAAGGACGCGCCGAATGATCGCCTTGTCGGATTATCTCATTCTGGGCGCGGTGCTGTTCTGCATCAGCATGGCCGGCATATTTCTCAACCGCAAAAACGTGATTATCCTGCTCATGGCGATAGAACTGATGCTGCTGGCGGTCAACATGAATTTCATCGCCTTCTCGCATTATAGCGGCGACATCACCGGGCAAATATTTGTGTTTTTCATCCTCACCGTGGCGGCGGCGGAGTCGGCGATAGGCCTCGCTATCCTGGTGGTGCTGTTCCGCAACATACGCGCCATCAACGTCGAAGACATGGACAAGCTGAAAGGGTAGGGGAATGGAGACTCTCGCGTTAGGCGTCGTACTCGGCCCGCTGGCCGGCGCCGTCATCGCCGGCTTGTTCGGCAGGCAGATAGGCCGCGCCGGCGCACACTGGGTCGCCATCATCGGCGTCGCCGCATCGTTTGTCCTGTCGCTGCTGGTGTTCAAGCAAATCGTGCTGGACGGCGCGCCTGTGCATAACGCCTCTGTGTATACCTGGCTGGTGAGCGGCGGCATCCGGTTCGAGATCGGCTTTCTCATAGACAAGCTCACCGCGCTCATGATGGTGGTGGTGACGTTTGTCTCGCTCATGGTGCACGTCTACACCATCGGCTATATGCGCGACGATCCGGGTTATCAGCGCTTCTTCAGCTACATCGCGCTGTTCACCTTCTCCATGCTGATGCTGGTGATGGCGAACAACTTCCTGCAACTGTTCTTCGGCTGGGAGGCGGTGGGCCTGGTCTCTTACCTTTTGATCGGCTTCTGGTACCGGCGCGAGTCGGCGATTTACGCCAACCTCAAGGCGTTCCTGGTCAACCGCGTGGGAGACATGGGTTTTCTGCTCGGCATCGCCGCGGTGCTGCTGTATTTCAACACGCTCGATTACGCAGAGGTGTTCAAGGCTGCGCCGGACTTCGCGCGACACACGATTGAAATCATTCCTGGCTACGCCTGGTCGCTGATGACGGTGGTCTGTCTGCTGCTGTTCATCGGCGCGATGGGCAAATCCGCGCAGGTGCCGCTGCACGTCTGGCTGCCGGACTCGATGGAAGGCCCCACCCCGATTTCGGCCCTGATTCACGCCGCCACCATGGTGACCGCTGGTATCTTCATGGTGGCGCGCATGTCGCCGCTGTTCGAGCTTTCCGAGACCGTCCTGAGCGTCGTCATGGTGATCGGCGCCGTGACCGCCCTGTTCATGGGTCTGCTCGGCGTGGTGCAGAACGACATCAAGCGCGTGGTCGCCTATTCCACCCTGTCGCAATTGGGCTATATGACCGCGGCGCTCGGCGCCTCGGCCTACGCCGCCGGCATCTTTCATTTGATGACCCACGCCTTCTTCAAGGCGCTGCTGTTCCTCGCCGCGGGCTCGGTGATCATCGCCCTGCATCATGAGCAGGACATCCGCAAAATGGGAGGGCTGTACAAATACCTGCCCTGGACCTACGGCACGTTCTTGATCGGCACCCTGGCGCTCATCGGCTTCCCCGGCTTTTCCGGCTTTTTCTCCAAGGACGCCATCATCGAGGCCGTGCACGCGTCGCAATTGGACGGCTCCGGCCTTGCCTACGCGGCGGTATTGAGCGGTGTGTTTGTGACCGCCTTGTACAGTTTCCGCCTGCTGTTTCTGGTGTTTCACACCCAGGAGCGCATGGACGCGCGCGCACGCGAACACCTGCATGAGTCGCCGCTGGTCGTGATCGGCCCGCTGGTGTTGCTCGCCATACCCTCGGTGATCGCAGGCTTCCTTTATATCGGGCCCCTGTTGTTCAATGGTTTCTTCGGCGAGGCGATTTTCGTGCTGCCGCAGCACGATGTTTTAAAGCAGATCGGCGAGGAGTTCCACGGCGCCTGGTGGTTCCTGGTTCATGGACTTACCGCATGGCCGTGCCTGTTAGCCATCGCGGGAATCGTCACCGCCTGGCTGTGCTACCAAAAGTATCCGCAGATACCCGACAAGGTAAAAAACGTCCTTGCGCCGTTATACCGGCTGCTGGAACGCAAATACTATTTTGATGATTTCAACGACGCGGTGCTGGCGGCGGGCAGCCGCGCTCTGGGACGCGGGCTGTGGCGCGGCGGCGATGAGAAGGTGATAGACGGCGTCATGGTGAACGGCACGGCCAACGGTGTCGGCTGGATTTCCACCGTGGTGCGGCATATCCAGTCGGGCTATTTATATCACTACGCGTTCGCCGTCATCATCGGCCTGCTGTTGCTGCTGGGCTGGCCGCTGTGGGCGCTGTTTGGACGCGCCGCATGACGCCCGCTGATTTCCCCTTGTTGAGTCTGGTCATCTGGCTGCCGATCACCGGCGGCCTGCTGGTGCTGGCGCTGTCTGACAAATACGCGCAGGCGCTGCGCGTGCTGTCCCTGATATTCGCGCTGCTCACTTTCGCGCTCACGCTCCCGCTGTACACCCGGTTCGACACGGTCGGCGCGGAAATGCAGTTTGTTGAGCTGGTTCCGTGGATAACCACGTTTAACATCCATTACCATCTCGGCGTGGACGGCATCTCCATGCCGCTCATTCTGCTCACCAGTTTCAGCACCGTGCTGGTGGTGCTGGCGGGCTGGCGCGTGATCGAATACAAGCTGGCGCAATACATGGCCGCGTTTCTCATCATGGAAGGCCTGATGATCGGCGTGTTCGCCGCGCTCGATGCGGTGCTATTTTACGTGTTCTGGGAGGCCATGCTGATCCCGATGTTCCTCATTATCGGCATCTGGGGCGGGCAGCGGCGGGTGTACGCCAGCATCAAGTTTTTCCTCTATACCTTCCTCGGCTCGGTGCTGATGCTGATTGCGTTTTTGTATCTGTATTACCGCACCGACAGCTTCGCCATTCTGGACTTCCACCGCATACAGCCGTTCGATCTCAACGCGCAAATACTGGTGTTCCTGGCCTTTCTGGCCGCGTTCGCGGTCAAGGTGCCGATGTGGCCGGTGCACACCTGGCTGCCGGACGCGCACGTCGAGGCGCCCACCGGCGGCTCGGTGATCCTGGCCGCGATCATGCTCAAAATGGGGGCTTACGGCTTCCTGCGCTTCAGCCTGCCCATCACGCCCGACGCCAGCGCCGCGCTCGACTGGCTGATGATTACCTTATCGCTCATCGCGGTGGTGTACATCGGACTGGTGGCGCTGGTGCAGGAAGACATGAAAAAGCTCATCGCCTACTCCTCCATCTCGCACATGGGCTTTGTCACGCTGGGTTTCTTTATCGTATTCGATATTTTCGAGAATGGCGGCGGCCTGCAGGGCGCCGCGCTGGGCGTGGAGGGCGGCCTGATACAAATGCTGTCGCACGGCTTTGTTTCCGGCGCGCTGTTCCTTTGCGTGGGCGTGATGTACGACCGCGTGCACAGCCGCAACATCAGCGACTACGGCGGGGTGGTGAACACCATGCCGGTGTTCGCCAGCTTCATGGTGTTGTTCGCGCTCGCCAACACCGGGCTGCCAGGCACCTCCGGCTTCGTCGGTGAATTCATGGTGATCTTGAGCGCGATCAAGGCCAATTTCTGGTATGCCGCGCTGGCCGCGACCACCCTGGTTCTGGGCGCGGCCTACACTCTGTGGCTGGTGAAGCGCGTCATCTTCGGCGCGGTGGCCAACCAGAACGTGGCCGCATTGCAGGATATCAACGCGCGTGAATGTATGATACTCGCGCTGCTCGCCACCGCCGTGCTCGGCCTGGGGCTGTGGCCGAAGCCGGTGGCCGACGTGATGCATCCCACGGTGCAGCACCTGCTGGAACACATCAGCCAGTCGAAACTATGAACGCCGCCACTCACTTCGTCACGCCTGATTTCCTGCCCGCCGCGCCGGAGCTGTTCGTGCTCGGCATGGCCTGTCTTATCCTGGCGGTGGACGCCTGTCTCGGCCAGGCCCGGCGCTGGATAACCTACACCCTGTCGCAGATCACCCTGCTGGGCGCGGCGCTGCTCACCTATATGCTGCATCAGACCGAACCCGATCTCACCTTTAACGACAGCTTTATCAGGGACGCGATGGGCGACGTGCTCAAGCTGTTCATCTATCTCGTCACCGGTCTGGTATTTATCTATTCGCGCGACTATATGAAGGTGCGCGAGCTGTATCGCGGTGAATACTTTGCGCTGGCCCTGTTCGCCGTGCTCGGCATGATGGTGCTGGTTTCCGCGCACAGCCTGTTGACCCTCTATCTCGGCCTGGAGCTGCTTTCGCTCTCGCTTTACTCCATGGTGGCGCTGCAACGCGACTCGGCCGTGGCCTCCGAGGCGGCGATGAAATATTTCGTGCTGGGCGCGATTGCCTCCGGCATGCTGCTCTACGGCATGTCCATCCTGTATGGCGTCAGCGGCAGCCTGGACCTCGCCTCGATCAGCCGCGGCGCGGCACAATTCACGCCGGGGGAGGAGATGCCCGCGGAGCTGCCGGGCGGCAACACGCTGTTTATCTTCGGCCTGGTGTTCATCATCATCGGCATCGCCTTCAAACTGGGCGCAGTGCCGTTTCACATGTGGATACCTGACGTGTACCACGGCGCTCCCACCGCGGTTACCTTGTTTCTGAGCAGTGCGCCCAAGATCGCGGCCTTCGCCATGCTCATGCGCCTGCTGGCGGAAGGGCTGGGCGCGCTGCACGGCGAGTGGCAGACCATGCTGATTATTCTGGCCGTCTTGTCCATGGCAGCGGGCAATATCATCGCCATCGCGCAAGGCAACATCAAACGCATGCTGGCCTATTCGACCATCGCCCACGTCGGATTTCTGCTGCTCGGCGTTTTAAACGGCACCCTGAGCGGCTACAGCGCGGCGATGTTTTACACCCTGGTCTACGCCTTGATGAGCGCGGGCGGCTTTGGCATGATACTGCTGCTCAGCCGCGCGGGTTTCGAGGCCGACCGGCTGGAGGATTTCAAGGGGCTCAATCAGCGCAGCCCGTGGTACGCCCTCATGATGCTGCTGCTGATGTTCTCCATGGCCGGGGCGCCGCCCACGGTGGGCTTTTTCGCCAAGCTGGTGGTGCTGCAGGCCACGGTGGAGGCAGGGCTGGTATGGCTGGCGGCGTTTGCCGTATTGATGTCGGTGATTGGCGCGTATTATTACCTGCGTATCGTCAAGCTGATGTATTTCGACAAGAGCGAGCATGACTCGCCGCTCGTTGCGTCGCGCGACATGCGAATCGCGCTCAGCCTGAACGGCTTAGGTGTGCTTGCGCTCGGCCTGTTTCCCGGTTCGCTGCTGGCGCTGTGCGCCCGCGTCATCGGCGTGGGTTAGGCGAACATGTCAGTCAACGTTGCGGTATGGATCGTGCTGATCCTGGCGCTGATCGGCGCCAACCTGCCCTGGCTCAGCGACCGCATCCTGTTCGTGTACACCCCGAAGAGCGGCGGCAAGCCGGTTTGGATACGCCTGCTGGAGTGGCTGCTGATGTACTTCGTGGTGGGCTTGATCGCCCTCGGCTTGGAGCAAAAACTGCACGGTAAGCCACACAGCCAGGACTGGGAATTCTACGCCGTGAACCTGTTTTTATTTCTGGTATTCGCCCTGCCCGGTTTCATCTACCGCTACGACCTCAAGTCAGTTCTAAATAAGTAATATTTAATATTATTAATATAATATAATATATACTTAAAGTAACTTATATATTAACGTTGTGCCCATGATGAAGATATGGGCACAATGGAATTATGAGCAGCAAATCAGTTTTCGACAGCGCGGCGTTTATAAAAACCCTGGCCGGCAAACCCGGCGTGTACCGCATGCTGGACGCGCAGGGGGAAGTATTGTACATCGGCAAGGCGCGTAATCTGAAAAAGCGCGTTGCGAGCTATTTCCACAAGGCCGCGGCGGACGCCAAGACGCAGAGCCTGATGGAACAAGTCGCTGGCATCGAGGTGACGGTGACCCACACCGAAACCGAGGCCTTGATCCTGGAAAGCACGCTCATCAAGCAGCACAAGCCGCGCTACAACATCCTGCTGCGCGACGACAAGAGCTACCCTTACCTCCTGCTCACGGACGACGACTACCCGCGGCTCGCCCTCTACCGCGGCGCAAAAACCGCGCGTGGGTGCTATTTCGGTCCTTACCCCAGCGCCACCGCGGCGCACGAGAGCCTGCACCTGCTGCAAAGAATTTTCCGTCTGCGTCAGTGTGAGGACGGCTTTTTCCGCAATCGCACCCGTCCCTGTCTGCAGTACCAGATCAAGCGCTGCACCGCGCCCTGCACCGGACTCATCAGCCGGCGGAATTACGCGCAGGACGTGCACCACGCGGTGCTGTTTTTGGAAGGCAAGAACCGCGAGGTGACCGACGGGCTGGCGCAGCGCATGGAGCAGGCGGCGCAAGCGCAGAATTACGAGCAGGCCGCCATGCTGCGGGATCAGATCACGCACCTGCGTCACGTGCAGGAAACCCAGCACGTGAGCGGGGAGGGAGGCGACCTGGACGTCATCGCCGCCGCAGTCAAAAATGGAGTGGCTTCAGTACAGGTGTTTTATATCCGTGCCGGGCGCAACCTCGGCAACAAGGGCTTTATTTTGCGCCTGCCGGGCGCGCCACAGAAAGATGACGCTGTTCCCGCCTTGAGCGCGTTTCTACCCCAGTATTATCTGGGTGCGGATTCCGGCAATGGGCGGCAACCGCCCGTGGAAATCCTGCTCAGCCACGCATTGCCGGAGGCGAAGCTGCTGGAGCGCGCTCTGGGGCGCGCCGCCGGCCGCCGCGTCAAGCTGGGCCACGCCGTGCGCGGCGCGCGCGCTGCCTGGCTGCGCATGGCGAGGCTCAATGCCGAGCAGGCGCTGGCGTATCAACTCTCTCGCAGCGGCGCCTGGCGCGAGCGCTTCGCGCAGTTGCAAAACGCGCTGCATCTGGACCAGATGCCGGAGCGCATCGAGTGCTTCGACATCAGTCACACCCGGGGCGAGGCGGCGGTGGCCGCGTGCGTGGTATTCGATTTGAGCGGACCGCTCAAATCCGCCTACCGGCGCTTCAACATCGAAGGCGTCACGCCGGGCGACGATTACGCCGCAGTCAGGCAGGCGCTCACGCGCCGCTATACGCGCATCAAGCAGGGAGAGGGCAGGGCGCCGGAGGTACTATTCATAGACGGCGGCAAAGGGCAATTGGCGCAGGCGCAGGCCGTGATGGAGGAACTGCAACTGGACGGCCTCACCTTAGTCGCCGTCGCCAAAGGCCCGGAACGCAGGCCTGGCATGGAAACCCTGT
The DNA here is from genome assembly GCA_041695325.1 of Pseudomonadota bacterium. Classification (GTDB taxonomy): domain Bacteria; phylum Pseudomonadota; class Gammaproteobacteria; order SURF-13; family SURF-13; genus SURF-13. The sequence continues at coordinate 16,779 of JBGFRC010000007.1, read as the reverse complement.
TTGTACAGGGCCGCGCGCAAGCGCTCATCCTGCCGCAGGACTCGCCCGCGCTGCACCTGATTCAGCAATTGCGCGACGAGGCGCACCGCTTCGCCGTCACCGGGCACCGCAAGCAGCGCGCCAAGGCGCGGCTGATCTCACCGCTCGAAGGCGTGCAGGGAATTGGCCCGCGCCGCCGCCGTCAGTTATTATTGCAGTTTGGCGGACTGCAAGGCATCGCGCGCGCCGGAGTGGAAGACCTGGCCAAGGCGCCCGGCATCAGCAAGCAACTGGCGCAAAAAGTGTACGAGGCGTTTCATTAGACCATGGGTATAGCGAATATCCTGACGTTGATACGTATCGCGCTGATACCGGTGTTCGTGCTGGCTTTCTATTTGTTACCGGATGCCTGGGCGCGGCCCGTCACCGCGGGCATCTTCGCGCTCGCCGCCGTCACCGACGGCCTGGACGGCTGGCTGGCGCGCAAGCTCAAGCAGACCTCCGCGTTCGGCGCCTTTCTCGATCCGGTGGCGGACAAGCTGATGGTGGCGACAGCCCTCGTGCTGCTGGTGCAAGCCCACCCCAGCGCCTGGTTCGCGGTGCCGGCGGCCGTCATCATCGGGCGCGAGATCGCGGTGTCCGCGCTGCGCGAATGGATGGCCGGGATCGGCGGCAACGCCTCGGTAGCGGTATCGCTCGCGGGCAAGCTCAAGACCACCGCCCAGATGCTGGCGGTGCTGCTGCTGCTGTTTCATGTTCCCATCGGTCCTTTCCCCACCTTCCAGGCCGGTGTGGCACTGCTCTATATCTCGGCCACCCTGACCCTGTGGTCCATGATCGTTTACCTGCACGCCGCCTGGCCGCGCCTGACCTATAAAAAACCCGTCTGAAAAAACATAACACGGCGCCAAAACTTGAACGCCATCGTCATCCCCGTTACAATAATGAGCCTCTCATTTCTGCGGGAATAGCTCAGTGGTAGAGCACAACCTTGCCAAGGTTGGGGTCGCGAGTTCGAATCTCGTTTCCCGCTCCATTCCTCAATGCAGCGATGCGAACGCCACGGGCATAGGCCCTGGTAGATGAGTCCTGGCTAGGTGGCAGAGTGGTTATGCAGCGGCCTGCAAAGCCGTGGACGCCGGTTCGATTCCGACCCTAGCCTCATTCCCATTGCGCGCAATCCAAAATACCGGCCCGAGTGGCGAAATTGGTAGACGCAAGGGACTTAAAATCCCTCGGCCTAAACAGCCGTGCCGGTTCGAGTCCGGCCTCGGGCACCATGAGAGTATGATTCACTCCACCGTGCGGGCTGAAACGCCGGAAATTTGCAAAGGAGAAGAGACGTATGATTCAGGAGACCCTTAACAGAATAGAAGCTAAAATAAGAAAAACCGAATTGATGCAGGAAGAAAACAAGGACGAGCTGCTGAAACTGGTGGCGGAGCTGAAAAACGAGATAACGGAACTTTCCAGAACGCATCCTGAACATGCCGAAAGCATCGCCGGTTTCGCCGACCTGTCCGCGCACGAGGCCGTAAGAAACAGGAAGAATGTGCATTTATTCAAGCTGTCAACCGAAGGACTGCTTGCCTCCGTCCGTGAATTCGAGCAATCTCACCCGCGCCTGGTCAACATTGTGAATACCATCAGCAACACCTTGGCAAATATGGGAATTTGAGGCCGTCTTCCCGCAGGCGCTTTTATGGCGCGCGTCAGGCGACGGTTACGGCCTTTTCCAGATAGACATCCTGAATGGCGTGCAGCAGCTCCACTCCATCCTTGAGCGGTCTCTGGAACGCCTTGCGCCCGGAGATCAGGCCCATGCCGCCCGCGCGCTTGTTGATGACGGCGGTGCGCACCGCCTGGGCCAAATCGTTTTCGCCCGATGCGCCGCCGGAGTTGATCATCCCCGCGCGGCCCATGTAGCAGTTCGCCACCTGATAGCGCGTGAGATCAATAGGATGGTCTGAGGTGAGATCGGAATAAACCTTCTTGTGCGTCTTGCCGAAGTTGAGCGCGGTGAAGCCGCCGTTATTTTCCGCCTGTTTTTGTTTGACGATGTCGGCCTCTATCGTCACGCCGAGATGATTGGCCTGGCCGGTGAGGTCGGCGGAGAGGTGATAGTCCACACCGTCTTTCTTGAAGGCGCTGTTGCGCAGATAGCACCATAAGACACAAACCATGCCGAGGTGATGAGCATGACGGAACGCCTCGGTGATTTCCTGAATCTGGCGGCATGATTCTTCGGAGCCGTAATAAATGGTTGCGCCGACCGCGCACGCGCCCATTTCCCACGCCTGCTCGACGTTGGCGAACAAAATCTGGTCGTATTTGTTCGGGTAGGTCAGGAATTCGTTGTGATTGATTTTGACGATGAATGGAATTTTGTGCGCGTATTTGCGCGCCACCGAGCCCAACACGCCGAGCGTGGAGGCGACCGCATTGCAGCCGCCCTCGATGGCAAGCTTGACGATGTTTTCCGGGTCGAAATAGTCCGGATTGGGGGCAAAGGAGGCGCCCGCGGAGTGCTCGATGCCCTGGTCCACCGGCAGTATCGAGAGATAGCCCGTGCCCGCCAGGCGGCCGTGATTGAAGATTGAATGCAGGTTGCGCAGCACCTTGCCGTTGCGGTCCGAACCCGTGTGGACGCGTTCGATGAAATCGGGCCCCGGCAAGTGGAGCTTATCGCGCGGGATGGTTTTGCATTTGTGCTCCAGCAGCGAGTCCGCTTCCTTGCCCAAAAGTTGACTGATGTGGTTTATCATGTGCACACCTCGCTCATCCGGCTGCGCTGCGGTAATGCGGGTCCAGCCAGCAGCGCGGCAGTTTTTCATCGGAAGGGAAGACAAGCTCGCCCTTGTCAAACATATCGGGCTCCGGCATTTCCTCACCCACGTGGAAGCGCCCCGGCACCGATGATTTACAGGGATCAAACAGGGCGTCGGTGTCAAGAATCTCCACCATGTCGCCGGTCTTTTTATGTTTTAAGAACATGATAGCTTCCTTGGTTGGTGCAATGTTTAATTGTGGTCAGCTTAGCAGGGGAGCAAAGGCGAAGATTTGATCCGGCGCAACTTCAGACCAACAAGTAGTGCCTTTTCGTAATTTAACATAATATACATTATACGAAGTGTATAAATATATAAATATTGCTGTTTCAGTATATTAGTTAATTATATTAAATAACTTAATAAAGTTATTAGTACTGATTCTTGCCACTTCCTCAACGGGTAAATTGTGCAAGGCGGCAATTTGCTCGGCCACGTAGCGCACGTACGCGGGCTGGTTGGTCTTGCCGCGATGCGGCACCGGGGCAAGATAAGGCGCGTCGGTTTCGATCAGCATGCGCTCAAGCGGCACTCTGGCGGCCACCTTGCGCAGCGCCTTGGCGTTGTGGAAGGTCACGATACCGGAGAAGGAGATGTAGAAGTTGAGATCAAGGGCGCGCCGGGCGGTGTCCCAATCTTCGGTGAAGCAGTGCATCACCCCGCCTACGTTCGCCGCGCCCTCTTCGTCCAGTATGCGCAAGGTGTCTTCCCTGGCATCGCGGCTGTGGACGATGAGCGGCTTGCCGGATCTCCTGGCGGCGCGGATGTGGGTGCGGAAGCGCTCACGCTGCCATTCCGTATCGCCTTTGCAGTGAAAATAGTCGAGACCAGTTTCCCCGGTGGCAACGACCTTAGGATGACGCGCGAGCGCTGCCAGTTGCTCTACGCCAGGCTCATGCCGGACCTGTTCCGCGGGATGCACGCCGACCGAGGCGTACACACCTGGGTAGCGCTCGGCGATGGCGAGCAGGCCGGGCAAACTGTCCAGATCAACGGATATGCTGAGCAGATAGTTTACTCCCGCGGCGTGTGCGGTTGCGATGGCCGTATCGAGATTGCCGCCCAATGCGGCGAAATCAAGGCGATCGAGGTGGCAATGCGAGTCGGCGAGCATGTTTGGCCCGGCCGGTTACAGGGTATGGGTGTCGCGTTCCGCAGTGAGTAGTCCGGCAAGCAGCGTCTCGATCTTGTTGCGCGCTGCGCCCTGGTCGAGATCGCTGAATTGCACGCCGATGCCCGCTACCCGGATGCCTTGCGCGCCCTTGGGGGTGATCCACACCACGCGCCCGGCGACCGGTATCTTTTCGGTGTCGTTGAGCAGGGTCAACAGGATAAATACTTCGTCGCCCAGCTTGTAGCTCTTGTTGGTGGGGATGAACAGGCCGCCGTTTTTGACAAATGACATATAGGAAGCATGCAGCGCGCCTTTGTCTTTAAGCGCCACCGAGATGATGCCTTGGCGCACGGGCGCAGTGGATTTTTCGGGTTCAGCCATGCGCTAGATAGTACGCCAGTATCCGTTGCCAAGTCTATACATAACGCCCTAAATCTGCTGCGCGTCTTTGATGCGGGTGCGTGCGGTGCTCGCGGTCCTCACCTGCTTCTATGTAGGCTCCGGTCGCTTCTCTCCGCCGCCCCCGCGTGCGACGCACAGGGATGTGCTAGTGTCGCGGGAGGCAGGATGCCGGGAGCGACCAAGCCGCTCGCGACGATTTATGTCGTTATGTATATGCCAAGGCGCTCCGGCCATGGGTGGTTATCGGCCAGGCCAGGAGCAGGTCTTCGAGCAGCAACTGGGCATTGAGCGGCTTGTCCAGCAGGCGCGTGGTTTCAGATAGACGATCAAGATAGTCATACAGGCGCCTCCCTGGACAAGCGCCGGCGAGCACCGCGAGCCCGACGCGCAAATCGGGATTGTTGAGCGGGGCCTGCGCCGAGGCCTCAAGCCGCAGCATATCGGCAATCCAGCTCGACAGCAAGTGAATAAGCTGCTTGAGGTCCATCCCCGCCTGCGCGGGGACCAGCCAGGCGGCGGCCAGCGCCACCGGGTCGGCCTCCCCGCGTGTGAGCCGGAGCATATCGCTGAACAGGCGCGCGCGTTGTTTGAGCATCCCCTGTTTGGCGTACTCCAGGGCGCGCAGCGGCGCCCCGCCGGCAAGCGCCAGCAGCGTCTCGGCAGACTGCGCGTCCTCAGCGCTCAGCTGCTTTTTCAGCCACTCCAGCGCCGTGTCATACGCCGCCGCAGTGACCGGCGGGATGAAGTGTATCTTCTGGCAACGACTGCGCACCGTGGCGGGCAGCAGCGCGGGCCGGTCTGTGATCAGCATCAGCAGCGAATGGCTGGGCGGTTCCTCCAGGGTTTTGAGCAGGGCGTTGGCCGCCTCGACGGTCATGCGCGAGGCCTGCGTAATGAGCGCAATCTTGTAACCGGCGGCGTGGCTCTTGAGCCCGATCCAGGCGATCAGCTGGCGCACCTGGTCTATGCCGACGGCCTTGCCCTCCTCCACCGGCGCGATGCGCTGATAATCGGGATGGGTGCCAGCATTGAACATCACGCATGCGGGGCAGCCTTGACAGCCCGGTCCGTCCGCGCGCGGCGCGGCGCACAGCAGCGCCTGAGCAAAGACGCGCGCGAACCGTTCCTTGCCCAGGCCTTGCGGCCCGCTCAGCAACAGGGCATGGGGCAGCGCGGCGGCGCGGCGGCGCGCATGGAGCGCATCCCACTGCGCGCCGTGCCACGGAAGGGGGCAGCCTGCCTGCGCGGTGTCTGCTTGCGCGCCGCGCGCAGGCAAGCACGCAGACGGGGAAAACGGCTCCGTATTCATGTAAGGGCGCCCGTAAGCAATTTCGCCAGCGCCTGCACGATCTGCGCCTCTACTTCGGCCAGCGGCCGCGTGGCGTTGATGACACTGTGCCGCCGCGGATGTTGGTGCGCCTGTTGCAAATAGGACTCGCGCACGCGCTCAAAAAACTCCATCGTCTCGCGCTCAAACCGGTCCGGTTCGCTGCGTTTGCCGGCGCGCTCCAGGCCCAGCGCCACGGGCAGATCCAACAGCAGGGTAAGATCGGGGCGCAGCGCGCCTTGCGTCCAATCCTCCAGCGCGGCAATGCGCGCCGAATCTACGCCGCGGCCGCCGCCCTGATAGGCGTAGCTCGCCGTGGTGAAGCGGTCGCACAGCACCCATTGTCCGGCGCGCAGCGCCGGCAGTATTACCCGCGCAAGGTGTTCCGCGCGCGCCGCGAACATGAGCAGCAGTTCCGCGTCGGGGCAGATCGCCTCCTGACGGTGATCGAGCAGCAGATGGCGCAGTCTTTCACCCAGCGCGGTGCCGCCCGGTTCGCGCGTAACCACCACCGATTTTCCGGCGCCAATTAACCGCTCGCGGATAAAGTTGACACAGGTGGATTTGCCCGCGCCTTCAATCCCCTCCACCGTGATGAAGCGTCCGCTGATTTTGTTTTTGTCCGGCATGGAGTCAGGAGCCTCTGCGCCGCCCTTTCAATTGATATTGCGCCACCGCGGCGTTGTGCTGTTCCAGGGTGGCGGAAAACTCGTGCGTGCCGTCGCCGCGCGCGACGAAGTAGAGTGCGTCCCCAGGCGCGGGATGCAGCGCGGCATGAAGGGCGTCCGCGCCGGGCAATGCGATGGGCGTCGGCGGCAGGCCCGTGCGCCTGTAGGTATTGTAGGGGTTGTCCCGCGTGAGATCATCGCGGCGCAGGTTGCCGTCAAATGCCGCACCCATGCCGTAGATGACGGTGGGATCGGTTTGCATCGGCATGCCGATTTTCAAGCGCCGCGCGAATACGCCGGCAATGACGGCGCGTTCATGCGCCGCGCCGGTTTCCTTTTCGATGATGGAGGCCAGTATCAAGGCTTCGTAAGGCGTGCGCAACGGGGTCTCCGCGCTGCGCGCCTGCCATTCCTGATCGAGCCTGGTTTCCATCGCCCGATAGGCGCGTTGCAAGAGGGATAAATCCGTTGCACCTTTGGGGAAATGATACGTGTCGGGAAGAAAACGTCCTTCCGGATGCTCGCCCGCCTTGCCAAGCCGCGCCATGACCTGTTCCACGCTTAAGCCTTGCAGGACATGAGTCAGCTTTTCCCGTCGCGCCAGGGCCTCCATCAACTGCTGAAACGTCCAGCCTTCGATGATGGTAAAGCCGTATTCCCTCACCTTGCCGGCGATCAGTTGATCGAGCAATTGAACCGGAGTCGTGCCGGGAATGAGGCGATATTCACCCGCCCTGATGGCGGCGCTTTTCCCCTGACTGCGCGCCAGCAAAACAAGATAATAAGGCTGCTCGATGACGTTGTGACGCTTGAGATCGCGGGCGATGCTTTTTACGCCTGCACCGGGCGTGACTTCGTAATCAAAACCCGTTTCCGCAACAGCGAGCGGGGTTTGCAGGAAGCGCTGATAGTCCACGAAGACCGCGCCGGCGAAACCCGCCAGCACGCCGATGAGCGCAATTAGCGATAAAATGAGCTTGCGCATTTATACAGTATACTCCCTAATCTCAGCCGCGATTCGCGTACTGAACGGGCCATGCGGGTAACGGCGCCCGGCGAGCTGACGCACCGGCCATAAGCCTACCAAGCTGTTGCAGACGAATACTTCATCCGCTTCCAGAACGTCGTTTAACGTGATGGCGCCGATGCGCGCGGTCATACCAAGCCGCGCCGCGACGTCCAATATCAAGCCGCGCATCACGCCCGCGACGCCGCACTGCGTGACGTCGGGCGTGAACAGCGCCCCCGCCTTGACCAGAAACAGATTGCTCATGGTGCCGCTGATCACCCGTCCCACGCTGTCCAGCATCACGCCTTCCACGATGGCGGGGTCATCCCACTCATTGCGCGCCAGCACCTGTTCCAGACGATTGAGATGTTTCATTCCGGCCAGCGCGGGATTTTGCGCCAGGCGCGTGGCGCACACGCGCAGCATGATGCCTTGCGTTGCGGGTGGGTAATCCGGCCAGGGATAAAGCGCCACCACCCGCGTCGGCTGCGGCGCGGGAGGCGGGCGGTAGCCGCGTCCACCCGTTCCGCGCGTGACGATGATTTTGAGCACGCCTTGCGCCACGCCCGCGCAAAGCTGCGCAGCTTCCTGCTCCAGCAGGCTCTCGTCAGGAGACGGGATTCCCAGGCGTTCGCAGCCTGCCGTCAAACGTTGCATATGACGTTGCCACAGCAGCGGCAGTCCTGCGCGCACCGCCAGCGTTTCAAACAAGCCGTCGCCGTAGTGCAGGCCGCGGTCCAGCGCGTCCACCCTGTCCGTAGCGACGCCGTTGATCAAAATCATGGCGCGGTATCCAGCGCCAGGAGCAGCCCGCGCGCCTTGGCGCGCGTTTCCTCCAGCTCTCTTTCCGGGACGGAGTCCGCCACGATGCCGCTGCCCGCGCGCAGTGAAATCCTGCGGCCCTGCTTGACCATGGTGCGGATCAGGATATTCATTTGCAGGCTGCCGTCGCGGTTGAGATAGCCCATGCTGCCGGTGTAAGGACCGCGCGCGCACTGCTCCAGCTCGGCGATGATCTCCATGCAGCGCACCTTGGGACAGCCGGTGATGGTGCCGCCGGGAAACACCGCGCGCAGTGCCTGCGCGGGCGTGACGCCGGGGCGCAGCCTCCCGCGCACGCCGGAGACGATATGATGCACGTGGGCGTAGCTTTCTATCGTCATCAGTTCGTTTACTTCCACGCTGCCCGGTGCACACACCCGTCCCAGGTCATTGCGCTCCAGGTCAATCAGCATGATATGCTCGGCGCGCTCCTTGGGGTGGGCGAGCAGCGCCGCGCTCTCCGTGACGTCGCTCACGCTGGAGTTGCGCCTGCGCGGGCGCGTGCCGGCAATGGGGCGCGTCTCTATGGTCCCTCCCTGCACTTGGACCAACAGCTCCGGCGAGGAACTGATGATGGCCCGCTCTGCGAAACACGCCAGGCCGGCAAACGGCGCGGGATTTTGTCTGCACAGGCGCGCATAAATCTGCGCCGCGGAAACGTTGGCGCGCAGCTCGCCGCGCCAGGCGCGCGACAGATTGACCTGGAACACGTCGCCCTCGCGTATGTAGTTTAATATGCGTTGCACGCCGTCGAGAAATCGTTGCGGCGCGTCTTCTTCCAGCGCCTGCTGCAATATGCGTTCAACTTGGTTGAACGGGGGCGTGATGCGCGCATCCTGTTCCATTGCGTCAAGCAGCGGCGCCTGATCCGTCTCCGCAACCAGAAATGTCCGCGCGCGCGTGTGATCGTGGATGACGGCGGCGGGCACGCGCACCGCGCAGGCTATGGGCAAGGCGTCGGCGTCCGTTATCAGGTGCAGACCGGGCTCGATTTGAGCTGCGAGCTCATAGCCGAGGTACACAAACCAGCCGCCGTGAAACGGCGGCTCCGTGGCGGACGCGGCGGGAATCTTCAACTCGTTCCACCACTGATCGAGCTCTTCCAGAAAGCCGCCGCGTCCTGTCTCGCGTAATTCCAGCTTTTCGCCGGGGAAGGCGAACAGGATGTCGTAGCGCGCGCGTTCCGTGCCGTGCGCCACGCTTTGCAGCAGAAAGGGATAACGTTCGGGGTGCGCGTGATGCAGCGCGATTAAATCAACGTCGTCAGGCAATGCGCGACTGACTGTCATCGTCGGAGCCCGGCCGGGGCGTCACCAGCGCGGCCATCAGTGGACTTTGCAGAATACCAGGGTACAGTTTGTCCCTCCGAAGCCGAATGAATTGGACATCACCGTTCCGATCTTCATCGGGCGCGCCTTGTTCGGCACATAGTCCAGATCGCACTCCGGGTCGGGGGTAAACAGATTGATGGTGGGCGGCGCGACCTGATCGCGCAGCGCGAGCAGCGAGAAGATGGCCTCGATACCGCCCGCAGCGCCGAGCAGATGGCCGGTCATGGATTTGGTGGAGCTAACGGCCACTTCATGGGCGTGGACGCCGAACAGGGCCTTGATGGCCAGGGTTTCCGCCTTGTCGCCCGACGGGGTAGAGGTGCCGTGGGCATTGATGTAGTCCACCTGTTCCGGATCGAGTCCGGCGTCGCGCAACGCATTCTCCATGCAGCGCCTGGCACCCTCCCCCCCTTCCGAAGGCAGGGTCATGTGGTAGCCGTCGCCGCTCATGCCGTAACCGGCCACCTCGCCGTAGATGTAGACGCCGCGCTGTCTGGCGTGCTCGTATTCCTCCAGCACCAGCACACCCGCGCCGTCGCCAAGCACGAAGCCGTCGCGCTCCTTGTCCCACGGCCGGCTGGCGGTGACGGGATCGTCGTTGCGCGTGGACAGCGCGCGCGCCGCGCAAAATCCGCCGAGGCCCGTGGGTGTGGTGGCCATTTCCGCGCCGCCCGCGAGCATCACGTCGGCGTCGCCATAGGCGATGATGCGCGCGGCCTCGCCGATGCTGTGCGAGCCGGTGGAGCAGGCGCTGACCAGGGCGAGGTTCGGTCCCTTGAGGCCGTACAGGATGGACACGTTGCCGGAAATCATGTTGATGATGTTGCTCGGCACGAAGAACGGCGAAATCTTGCGCGGCCCGCCTTCCAGATACGCGCTGTGACCCTTTTCGATGCCGCCCAAGCCGCCGATGCCGGAGCCGATGGCGACGCCGATGCGCTCGGCATTGTGCGCGGTCACGCTGAGCTTGGAGTCCTCCAGCGCCTGATGGGCGGCGGCGATGCCGTAATGGATGAAGGGGTCCATCTTTTTGACGTCCTTAGGGGGGACGTATCGCGCCGGATCAAAACCGCGCACGCTGCCGCTGAAGCGCGTGGGGAAGGCTGAGGCGTCAAAGTGGGTGATGGGGGTGATCCCGCTCTTTCCGGCCAGGATCGCCGCCCATGCTTCGCGCACGGTCAGCCCCACGGGACAGACTATACCCAGGCCGGTCACCACTACGCGGCGTAGATGTGCTTTCATTGCGAGACAGTTATGCGCTCAAACGATGCTGAACCGTGCATAAACGAAAGGCCGCCCCATCCTGTAAATGGAGCGGCCCCGGTGCGGTTTCGATTAACCCTGACCGAGATGAGCCTTGATATAGTCCACGGCCTGCTGCACGGTGGTGATCTTTTCCGCGGACTCGTCCGGTATCTCGCACTCGAATTCCTCTTCCAGCGCCATTACCAGCTCCACGGTGTCCAGAGAATCGGCGCCCAGATCGTCTACAAAAGAGGAGGTATTCTTCACCTCGTCTTCCTTGACCCCCAATTGTTCCACCACGATCTTTTTGACGCGTTCTTCGACTGTGCTCATGACAGATGCTTCCTCCCGGATAAATGAAAAACTAATCCGCGTATTTTATGGGAAACCGGGCGTGCTTGCCAGCCGCCCGCCCTTTTCAAAAATTGTCGTTTAAAATTAACAAGTTACGCCATGTACATGCCGCCGTTGATGTGCAGGGTCTGGCCGGTGATATAGCCCGCCTGCGGCGAGGCGAGAAACGCCACCGCGTGCGCCACCTCCTCCGGCTGGCCCAGGCGCTGCAGCGGGATTTGCCCCAGCAGCGCCTGTCTATGCTCTTCCGGCAGAGCGCGCGTCATGGCGGTGTCTATAAAGCCCGGCGCGACCGCGTTCACCGTGATGCCGCGCGCCGCCACCTCGCGCGCCAGGGCCTTGGTGAAGCCGATCATGCCGGCCTTGGCGGCGGCGTAGTTGGTCTGTCCGGCGTTGCCCGCCGCGCCCACCACCGAGCTGATATTGATGATGCGCCCGCGCCGCGCCTTCATCATGCCGCGCACGCAGGCCTTGCTCATGCGGAACACGGAGCCGAGGTTGGTGGTGATGATCTCGTCCCATTCCTCCTCTTTCATTCTCATAAGCAGGTTGTCGCGCGTGATGCCGGCGTTGTTGACCAGGATGGTGGGCGCGCCGTATGCGCTTTCAACCTCTTTAAGCAAGGTCTCAACCGCCGCGGCGTTATTCACGTCGAGCACGGCGCCATTCCCATCAATATTATTTTCTTTCAAGTACTTATTAATATTATCTACTCCACTTTGTGAAGTAGCGGTGCCCATCACCCGTGCGCCTCGGCGGCCCAATTCCTGCGCGATGGCCGCGCCCAAACCGCGGCTGGCGCCGGTTACCAGAGCGACGTCGTTCGTCAGGGTCATGATAGTTCCAGCGCTTGTTGCAGTGTCGCGGGTTCACCCAGAGAAAGGCAGGCGATGTCCGGGCTGATGCGCTTGTTGAGGCCGCACAGCACCTTGCCAGGGCCGCATTCTAGCACAGTCTTGATTCCGGCCCGCGCCATTTTGTGCATGGTTTCGGTCCAGCGCACCGGCTGATACAGTTGTTGGGCAAGAATATCGCGTATCGCTTCCGGATCGGTGTGAAACGCGACGTTGGCGTTGTGGATCACCGGTATCTTGGGCGCTTGCAGCGGCGTTTCACGCAGGCATTCGGCGAGCTTTTCCGCCGCAGGCCGCATCAGCGCGCAGTGCGACGGCACGCTGACCGGCAGCGGGACGGCGCGTTTGGCGCCGGCCTGTTTGGCGAGGGCAACGGCGCGCTCGACCGCATGCGCGTGGCCGGAAATCACCACCTGGCCGGGCGAATTGAAGTTGGCGGCGGACACCGTTTCGTCCTGCGCCGCCTGGGCGCAAATCTCGCCTACCGTGTCGTCATCCAGGCCGAGCAGTGCGGCCATCGCGCCCTGCCCCTCCGGCGCCGCTTCCTGCATCAGCTTGCCGCGCAGCGCCACCAGCTTCAGCGCATCGCCGAAATCCAGCGCCTCGGCGCACACCAGCGCGGTGTATTCACCCAGACTGTGCCCGGCCATGAGCGCCGGACGGCGTGCGGAGCGTTTGCACCATACGCGCCATACCGCGACCCCGGCGCAAAGCAGCGCGGGCTGGGTATTGACGGTGAGATTCAGTTCCTGCTCCGGTCCTTGGCTCGATAGCTTCCACAAATCCGCATCAAGCACCTTCGAGGCTTCATTGAAGGTCTTATTCACTTCCGGATAGGCCGTAGACAGTTCATCCAGCATGCCCACCGACTGCGAACCCTGGCCGGGGAAGACAAAGGCGAACGTGCCGTCCATGGTGACGGACGAAGGTTTCATGGTTCAGTATTTAACCAGCGCCGAGCCCCAGGTGAATCCGGCGCCGAACGCTTCCAGCAATAAGGTATCGCCGCGCCGGATGCGCCCGTCGCGCACCGCGCTATCCAGTGCAAGCGGTATCGAGGCCGCCGAGGTATTGCCGTGCTTGTCCACGGTCACCACCACCCGCTCCATCGGCAGGCCGAGCTTTTTGGCGGTGGCGCTGATGATGCGGACATTGGCCTGGTGCGGTATAAGCCAGTCCACGTCGGATTTCTGCAAATGGTTGGCCTCCAGCGTCTCGTCCACGATCTGGTCCAGGCTGTTCACCGCCATCTTGAATACCTCGCTGCCCTGCATGGTGACATAGCCGCCGTTGGGCGCATCGGCGATGTCCTCGGTGGTGAGCAGGTGGTGATACTGCCCGTCGGCGTGCAGGTGGGTGGACAAAATGCCGGGCGTGGCGCTCGCCTGCAAGACCACCGCGCCCGCGCCGTCGCCGAACAGCACGCAGGTGTTGCGGTCCTTCCAGTCCACGATGTGCGACATGGTTTCCGCGCCGATCACCAGCGCGGTGCCGGCTGCGCAGCTCTGGATGAATTTGTCCGCGATGCCGAGGCCGTAAATAAAGCCGCTGCACACCGCCTGCACGTCAAACGCGGCGCAGCCGTGTATATCCAGCCGTTGTTGCAATAAGCAGGCGGTGCTGGGGAAGATTTTATCCGGCGTAGTGGTGGCGAGTATGATGAGATCAATGGCGGACGGTTGAATGCCCGCCGCCTCGATGGCCTTGCGCGCCGCGTGTTCGGCCAGATCGCGCGTGGTCTCGCCCTCTGCGGCGATGCGCCGCTCGCGGATGCCGGTGCGCTCCACGATCCAGGCATCCGAGGTGTCCACCTTCTTTTCCAGGTCGGCATTGGTGAGCACCTTGGCCGGCAGATAGCTGCCGGTGCCTGCGATGCGCGCGTAGCGTCTGCTCAAGGCATCAGTCCCGCGCCGGCCGCAAGGCCGTTACTGTCCTGCAAGCGGCGCGCAAGCCGCTCGCCGATGATGCGCGGCACGTCCTTGCGCGCCTCGCGTTCCGCCACCTGTATCGCCTGGGCGTAACCCATCGCATCCGCGCCGCCGTGACTCTTGATGACCACGCCCTGCAACCCGATCAGCGTCGCGCCGTTGTATAAGCGCGGGTCTATGCGCGATTGAAACGCCTTCAGCACCGGCAGGGCGCATAAAGCGGCCAGGCGTGTAAACAGGGTGCGCCCGAACTCCTGTTTGAGATAATGGCGGATCATGCGCGCCACGCCCTCGCTGGTTTTGAGCGCGATGTTGCCGCTGAAGCCGTCGCACACGATCACGTCCGGCGGATCGGTGTAGATAGCGTCGCCCTCGACGAAACCGATATAATTGAGATCGCTCCCGGCCATCAGGCGCGCGGCTTCTTTTATGATCTCGGTGCCCTTGATTTCCTCAGTGCCGATGTTGAGCAGTCCCACGCGCGGCCGCTCGATGTTTTCCATCGCGCTCACCAGCGCCGAGCCCATGACCGCGAACTCGAACAGGTGCTGCGCGTTGCATTCGCTGTTGGCGCCGAGATCGAGCATGTGGGTGTGACCGTGGATGGCGGGCAGCGCGGAGATGATCGCCGGGCGGTCCACGCCGGGCAGTGTCTTTAGTACAAAGCGCGCCGTCGCCATGAGCGCACCGGTGTTGCCCGCGCTTACGCAGGCCTGTGCCCTCCCATCCTTCACCAGGTCTATCGCCACGCGCATGGAGGAGTCCTTTTTACCGCGCAGCGCCTGTGCCGCGGGCTCGTCCATGCCGACCTGCTGCGCGGCGTGTTGCAGGCTTAAGCGCTCGCCCGCGCAGGCGCGATGCCGATGCAGTTCGGCGTGCATCGCGTGCTCATCACCCACCAGTATGAGGTGGAGATCGGGCGACTGTTTTAACGCGGCCAGCGCCGCGGGCACGACCACGTGCACGCCGTAGTCACCGCCCATGGCGTCCAGCGCAATGGTGATGGCCTGAGACACGAAGGGAAACCGCCGCTGATCGTACCCCCGGCGGAGACCGGGGAGCGGTGGCGGATTATTCGCTGCGTCCGGCGATAACTTTACGGCCCCGGTAGTAACCGTCGGGGCTGATGTGGTGACGCAGATGGGTCTCGCCGGTCTTGGGCTCCACCGACAGCGTCGGTCCGGTCAGCGCGTCGTGCGAGCGGCGCATACCGCGTTTGGACGGGGTTTTACGGCTTTTTTGTACGGCCATGAGCTAATCTCCCTGCTGTGCTTTAAGGAAGCTCTGAATAATTCCATCCAGGAATTATCAGAGCACGGAAAGCAAAAATGTGATTTTTGCTTTCCTTCATTTTTCAATTACTTGCGTAATCGAAAAATGGCGGCACATCCATGTGCCGCAGGAAACTCTGAATAAATCAGAGTTTCCTTAATAGGTTTCATCATTGCGCTTTACTGCGTTTGGTCTTCAATTGACCGAGCACCGCGAACGGGCTGGATTTCGCGGCCTGTGTATTCGCGCTTGGGACGGGTACAGGACACTCGCCTTCCTTGTGCAGCGGCGCTGCGGGCAATGCCAGCAGCAATTCATCTTCCACCATCGCCGCCAGCGACATGTTTTGCGAAGTGACGAGCAGCGGCTCATAGTCAGGAGGCAGCTTATCGGCTTCCGCTTCGCTCGCCACCAGTCCCAGCGCGCACTTCAGATGCATGGGATAATCAAACGGCTGCAAACAGCGCTGGCACTGCAAGCGCAGACGGGCACGGATCTCACCGCGCACGGCCGCCACCTTCATCTCGTCCCTGCCGAACTGCAAATCCAGCCAAACAGAGCCGGCGGCGTCATGCAACAGCGGCAGCAGGCGCGTCATCCCGGACAAGGGCAGCTCGCCGGTCAGCCTGCGTCCTGTTTCGGCATAACGCACCACGTCCACCCACAGTGGTAGCCGCTCAGACATCAGCCATATATGATATAATTCAACGCATTAATTGTCAAAAACAAACCCGCATTTTCCGCTCCTCACGCCGCTGTCCATGAAGCCGCTCATACTCGCCTCCACCTCGCCCGCGCGCAAGCTGTTGCTGGAAAGGCTGGGCCTGGTCTTTCAGGTCGCGCCCTCCAACGTGGACGAAGCGCCCTTGCCGGAAGAATCACCCGTGGCGATGGTCGAGCGCCTCGCGCGCGCCAAAGCGGAAGCCGTCGCGCAGGCCCACCCCGGGAGTCTCATCATCAGCGCCGATCAGGTGGGCGTGATAAACGGAGCCATCCTGGGCAAACCGCGCGATCACGCCGACGCCGTGCGCCAGTTGCGCCTCGCATCGGGAAAGACTGTCACGTTTCTCACCGCCTTATGCTTACTGAACGGCACGACGAAAAACAGTCAGCTTGAAACCGTGCCCTACTCCGTAACCTTCCGCACGCTGACCGATGAGCAGATTGAAAATTACTTGCGCCTGGAGCAACCTTATCAGTGCGCGCTCAGCTTCAAGTCCGAGGGCTTGGGTGTGGCGCTGTGCGAGAAATACAGCGGCGACGACCCCGCCGCCCTGATTGGCCTGCCCTTGATCAGGCTGGTGCGCATGCTGGAGCGCGAAGGGGTATACCTGATCTAGCAGGCTGTTGAGAAACAGCCTGCGTGCGGTGCAGGGGCGAGCAGCACTGCTGCGAGCGGGCAAGCCAAGGATGGCTTGCCCTGGTCTTGCAAGCGAAGCAGGATGCGAGAGCGCCGCAAGCACCGCCATTTTTCAAGCACGCTTTATGTGCTTGAAAAATGAAGCAAAGCGAAAATGACACTGTTCGCCTTGCGAGTTGAAAAAGCCCATGGAAGGGCTTTTTCAACAACCTGCCAGGGGTTTTTTCTAACGCAGCTGCGGATTGCCGGATGCAGCGGAAAAAAACGTCCGGGACAGGGTCGCGCC
>JBGFRC010000021.1:0-5064 GCA_041695325.1 Pseudomonadota bacterium | reverse complement strand
TGCGTGTACGCCATCGGCTATCGCTTCTACAGCGCCTGGGTCGCGGCCAAGGCGCTGGCGCTGGACGAAACACGCGCCACACCCGCCGAACGTATCAACGACGGGCGCGATTTCGTGCCCACGAACCGCTGGATCGTGTTCGGCCATCACTTCGCCGCCATCGCCGGCCCCGGCCCCCTGATCGGGCCCACGCTCGCCGCGCAGTTCGGCTATCTCCCCGGTACCTTGTGGATCCTGATCGGCGCGGTGCTGGGCGGCTGCGTGCAGGACATGGTCACGCTGTTTTTCTCCACCCGCCGCAACGGCCGCAGCCTGGGCCAGATGGCGCGTGACGAGCTCGGCCCCATCGGCGGCGCGGCGGCGCTCATCGGCACGCTGATGATCATGGTGATACTCATCGCGGTGCTGGGGCTGGTGGTGGTCAACGCCATGAAGCACAGCCCCTGGGCCACCTCCACCGTGTTCGCCACCATCCCCATCGCCGTGCTGATCGGCCTCTATATCCGCAACATCCGGCCGGGGCGTGTGCTGGAAGGCTCAATCATCGGCGTCGCGCTGCTGTTGCTCGCCGTAGTGGGCGGCGGTTGGATAGATCACAGCGCGGCGCTGCGCGGCTATTTCGACCTGGACGGCTTGACGCTCGCCTGGTTCGTCATCGGCTACGGCCTCATCGCCGCGATACTGCCGGTGTGGCTGCTGCTCGCGCCGCGCGATTACCTGTCCACGTTCATGAAACTGGGCACGGTGATACTGCTCGCCATCGCCATCGTGATACTGCGGCCCGAAGTAAAAATGCCCGCGCTCACGCAATTCACAGACGGCAGCGGCCCGGTCTTCGGCGGCACCGTGTTTCCGTTCGTGTTCATCACCGTCGCCTGCGGCGCGATTTCCGGCTTTCATTCGCTCATCGCCTCCGGCACTACGCCTAAAATCATCGCCAATGAAAAAGACATCCGCATGATCGGCTACGGCGGCATGATGCTGGAATCCTTCGTCGCCGTCATGGCCATGGTCGCCGCCGCCGTGCTCGACCCCGGCGTGTACTTCGCCATCAACAGCCCGGCGGGCATCGTCGGCGCCGACGCCGCGGCAGCGGTAGCCAAAATTTCCTCCTGGGGCTTCCCGGTCACGGTGGAACAGATGAACGAGCTGGCGCGGCAGATGGGCGAAGCGACGCTGTTCGCGCGCACCGGCGGCGCGCCGTCGCTCGCGGTCGGCATGGCCAGCATCTTCAGCAGCGCCTTCGGGCAGGGCATGCTCGCCATGTGGTATCACTTCGCCATCATGTTCGAGGCGGTGTTCATCCTTACCACGCTCGACGCCGGCACGCGCGTCGGGCGCTTCATGCTGCAAGACCTGCTCGGCAACGTCTGGCGGCCGATGGGCCGCACCTCGTGGTATCCATCCGTGCTCATGACCAGCGCCGCCATCGTCGCCGCGTGGGGATATTTTTTATACATCGGCGTCATTGATCCCTACGGCGGCGTAAACATCCTGTGGCCGCTGTTCGGCATGTCCAATCAGATGCTCGCGGGCATCGCGCTGTCGGTCGCCACCGGCATTCTGATCAAATCCGGAAAACTGAAATTCGCCTGGGTCACGGGTCTGCCGCTCGCCTGGCTCTGCATCGTCACCACCAGCGCGGCGTGGCAGAAGATCCTGAGCGAGGACGCGCGCGTCGGTTTCTTCGCCGCCGCCGACGATCTTGCCGCCAAGCTCGCCGCGGGCGTGCTGCCGCCGGACCAAGCCGCCGTCGCGCCGCAGCTGATCTTCAACCAGCGGCTCGACGCCTGGCTTACCCTGTTCTTTGTACTGGTGCTGTGGGCTGTGGTGCTCGACATGCTGCGCGTCGCGGCGCGCCATCTGAGCGGCAAACCGGTGCCTCCCGTCACCGAGTCGCCCCATATACCGAGCCGCCTGGTCGAAGACTGGGTGCGAGATTGACCATGCTCAAACAAAAACTTTCATCCCTGCTGAATCTCCTGCGTCAATTAAGCGGCGATGACGCCTACGAGCGTTACCTCGCCCGTCACGCGCAGGCACATAGCGATAAGCCCCCTCTAACTCGCCGCGAACTTTTCAAGCAAGAACAAGAACGCAAGTGGAACGGCGTGCGGCGGTGTTGTTGAGCCGTGAACGCAGATACCCGCCCCCTCGCCGATCGTCTGCGGCCGCAGCGGCTGGAGGACTTTTACGGCCAATCGCACCTGCTCGGGCCCGGCAAGCCGCTGCGTCTCGCCATTGCGTCCGGGCATCTGTACTCGATGGTATTCTGGGGGCCGCCGGGCACGGGCAAGACGACGCTGGCGCGGCTGATCGCGCATACATCCAACGCCCAGTTCTTGAGCATCTCGGCGGTGCTGGCGGGGGTGAAGGATATCCGGGACATGGTCGCCAAAGCGGAACAGGCGTGCAAGCTTGGGCAGGGTACGGTGCTGTTTGTGGATGAGGTGCATCGCTTCAACAAGTCGCAGCAGGACGCCTTCTTGCCCTACGTGGAAAACGGCGCCTTCACCTTCATTGGCGCCACCACGGAGAATCCGTCGTTTGAGTTGAACAACGCCTTGCTGTCGCGTGCGCGCGTGTATGTGCTCAAAGCGCTGCAAACCGGCGAGATACGGCTGGTGATAGACCGCGCCCTGTCCGATGCCGAGCACGGCCTGGGCAAACTGAAACTGGATATGGCCGAGGCGCTGCGCGAGCGCCTGGCGCTGGCCGCCGACGGCGATGCGCGGCGCGCGCTGAACCTGCTGGAGATCGCCGCCGACCTTGCCGAACTTGAGGACGGCCGCACCGTCATCAGCGAAGAATTATTGAATGAAGTGCTGAGCGGCGGTGGCACGCGCCGCTTCGACAAATACGGTGAAGCGCTTTATGACCAGATTTCCGCGCTGCACAAATCAGTGCGCGGCTCCGCGCCCGACGCGGCCTTGTATTGGCTGGCGCGCATGCTCGACGGTGGTTGCGATCCGTTATACATCGCGCGGCGCGTGCTGCGCATGGCGAGCGAGGATGTCGGCAACGCCGACCCGCGCGCGCTGGAGATCGCGCGCAACGCCTGGGACGTGCAGGAGCGCTTGGGCAGTCCGGAGGGCGAGCTGGCGTTGGCGCAGGCCGTGGTGTACATGGCCTGCGCGCCCAAGAGTAATGCCGTTTACACCGCGTTTGGCGCCGCGCTGGAAGACGCCAAGACGCATGGTTCGTTGGAAGTACCGCTGCACCTGCGCAATGCACCCACTCGCCTGATGAAGGAGCTCGACTACGGCCAGGGTTATCGTTACGCGCACGACGAAGCGGAGGGCTATGCCGCAGGCGAGCGCTATTTCCCGCAAGAACTGGGCGAAAGACGCTATTATCACCCGGTCGAGCGCGGCCTGGAGATCAAGATCGCCGAGAAACTCGCGCACCTGCGCGCGCTCGATAAAAAAACCAAGGCGTAAGTTTTATCATGAAGATTCTTGCCGTTGAAACCTCCAGCGAAGCCTGCTCCGCCGCGTTGCTTATTGATGCGCACATTGAAGAGCATTTCGAGGTGGCGCCACAACAGCACACCGCGCTCATCCTGCCCATGGTGGACGGCCTGCTCAAACAGGCCGGTCTTACGTTGCACCAACTCGACGCGCTTGCCTTCGGGCAGGGGCCCGGCTCTTTCACCGGCGTGCGTATCGCCGCCGGCATCATACAAGGCCTCGCCTTCGGCGCCGGGCGGCCGGTCGTGCCCGTCTCGTCGCTGGCTGCGCTGGCGCAAGGCGCGCACCGCGTGCACGGCGTGACCAGCGTGCTGACCGCTGCCGATGCACGCATGAATGAGGTGTACTGGGCCGCCTACCGCTTGGACTCAAACGGCCTCATGACGTTGCAGGGAGAAGAACAAGTGTGCGCACCTGTAGCCGTGTCTGTACCCGAGTCCGGCCTCTGGCTTGGCGCAGGCAGCGGCTGGCTATGTTACGGTGCGCTGCTGGAAGCGCGCCTGGCTGGAAGACTGAGTGGCCATGAGGAGGACTGTTATCCGCATGCGCGCGACGTCGCGCGTCTGGCGCAGAGCGCTTATGCGCAAGGCGCGGCGGTGAGCGCCGACTATGCGCTGCCGGTGTACCTGCGTGACGAAGTTATCTGGAAGAAGCAACCTAAAAAGGAAGAAACGGCATGAGCAATAAGGTCATCAGTATGACTGAGCGGCTGTATGATTATCTATTATCCGTTTCCCTCCGCGAACCGGTGCTGCTCAAACGCCTGCGCGAGGAAACCGCGCGCGAGCCTTACGCCGTGATGCAGATCGCGCCCGACCAGGGGCAGTTCATGGCCTTGCTGGTCAAGCTCATGGGCGCGAAAAGGGCGCTCGAAATCGGCGTGTTCACCGGCTACAGCGCGCTGTGCGTAGCGCTTGCCCTGCCTGCGGACGGCAAGCTGATCGCCTGTGACATGAGCGAAGAATGGACGCGCATTGCGCGCCGCTACTGGGAGGCGGCAGGCGTGGCGCACAAGACGGACTTGCGCCTTGGCCCGGCGCTGCAAACGCTGGATGCGCTGCTGCGCGACGGCGAGGCCGGCGCGTTCGACTTTGTATTCATAGACGCCGATAAAACCAACTACGACGACTATTACGAACGCGCGCTGAAATTGCTGCGCGCGGGCGGTTTGATGGTGATAGACAACGTGCTCTGGTCTGGCGACGTGGCCAATCCCGCGGCACAAGACGAGGACACACGCGCCCTGCGCGCCCTGAATGCGAAGCTGCATCACGACCCGCGCATCGAGCTCAGCATGATCCCCGTCGCCGACGGACTGACGCTTGCCCTCAAGCGGTAGCATGAGCCTGTCTGGGCGCACCTTGAGCCTGGCTATCCCAGGTTTGACGGACACTATCAAACAAGGCGTGCACGTTCCTGCGTCGTTGATGAAAATACTGGCGCGCGCATGAACATCCTCCAGCGTTCCGCCGGTACCGCGCACGCCCTGCCCGCGACGCTGCACCCCGTGCTGCGCCGCATTTACGCGGCGCGCCAAGTCACGGACGCGCGCCAGTTGGAGCTCAAACTCGAACACCTGCATCCTCCCGCCGCG
>JBGFRC010000045.1:0-45638 GCA_041695325.1 Pseudomonadota bacterium | reverse complement strand
TGGCGCTATATGTGACCTACGGTCAGCGGTTCACATCCGAGATCAATCGCCTTACACAACCGGTGATCATTTGGACGCTACGAATTATCAAGTATGGGTCAATAGTTCTCGGCATACCGCTCGTACTTGATGCTCTCGTTTTCTTCATCACCGGGACAGGGCTTTTTGGGTGGTAATGAGGAATCAGAACAGCTGCCCAACAACGGGTTGCAGGCGACGTTGCTCCGCTGCGCTTCGCAACGCGGCTGAACCGCAACGTTAGGTCGCACAAGGACGATGGATTAAGAGAGTAAGAATGAAGACAAAAATTCAGACCCTGTTCAATCAGAATCACACGATCGCCGATGAGTTCGCACCATCGGAATCTATCGTCGTATACGCCGGCGACTGTCTTGATCTGTTGAAAGCCATACCGGATGAATCGCTCCAACTCGTTGTCACTTCGCCCCCCTACAACATCGGCAAAGAATATGAGAAGAAGCTTCATCTTGATGTGTACCTCCAGCAGCAAGCACAGGTAATCGCCGAGTGTGTGCGCTCCTTATCCTCAAAAGGAAGCATTTGCTGGCAGGTTGGCAACTACGTTGACAGAGGGGCGATCATCCCTTTGGACACAGTCCTCTATCCCATCTTTTCGGGCCTCGGGCTCAGGATGCGTAATCGTATTATCTGGCACTTCGAGCACGGACTGCACTGTAGCCGCCGATTTTCCGGCCGGTATGAGACAATCATCTGGTTCACAAAGTCGGATGATTACATCTTCAATCTCGATCCCGTCCGTATCCCCCAGAAGTACCCTGGGAAGAAGTATTTCAAAGGTCCGAAAGCTGGCCGGTACTCATGTAACCCACTGGGCAAGAATCCCGGGGACTCGTGGGTGATTCCGAATGTAAAAAGCAACCATGTCGAAAAGGCCGAGCATCCGTGCCAGTTTCCCGTTGAGCTGATTGAACGATTTGAGCCTCCCCCGATTTCGTGGACACCTCCCCAAGGTGGACAATACCGAAATCGGAGGAAACCATGTCAGAAGCCAAACGACGTAAGTATACCGAGGAGTTCAAGACCGAAGCCGTGCGCCTGGTGCAGGAGAGCGGCAAGCCCGTGGCGGAGGTGGCCCGGGAGCTCGGGATCGCGGACAACCTGCTGTACCGCTGGCGGACCGAGGAGCACGAGGCGAAGGGCCTGGGAACGACGCGTTCCGCGCTCCGGGCCGAGCGCGAGGAGCTGGTACGGCTGCGCCGGGAGCTCGACACGGTGAGGAAGGAACGCGATTTTTTAAAATCTGCGGCGGCGTACTTCGCGAGGGAACGCAAATGAGATACCGGGCCATCCAGGACCACGCTTGCCGTTTCTCCGTCCGGCTCATGTGCCGCGCGCTTGAGGTCTCGCCCGCCGGCTACTACGCCTGGGCTACCCGGCCCGAGAGCCGTCGTGCACGGGCCAACCGGGCGCTGCTGGGGGAGATTCGCGCGCTCCACGCCGAGAGCCGGCGCACCTACGGCAGCCCCAGCATCTGCGATGTGCTGAGGAAACGCGGCCGCCGGGTCGGCGAGAACCGGGTGGCGCGGCTGATGCGGGCCCACGGCATCCGCGCCAAGACGGTGAAGAAGTGGAAGGCAACCACCGACTCCTCCCACAAGCTCCCGGTGGCCCCCACCACGGCGGGAACCGAGCCGCCCCATCCCTGTCTTAATGAACCACTGGATTCTCGGGCAATTCAGCCGACGACGAGGTGCGGCAGAACTTGCCTGCGCGCAGCGCGCAAGCAGGAAGGAATACCGCCAGTTTGTACCAGGGTGGTCGGAAAACAATCCGTCTGGACAGACCTAAAGGGGCAGGTTATCCTCGGCGAAGAGGACTTTGTTGCCCGCCACGCCGATCACCTCAAAAAAACACCAAGACATCCCCGAGATAGCCAAGAGCCAGCGGTATGCCAATAGACCGTCGCTTGACAAACTATTTACCGAGAGCATGCTCCAGGACAAGCGCAAACGAGACCAGAGGATTGCCGAAGCCGTGGAAAGATACGGTTACACTCAGCGTGCGGTCGCAGATCATCTCGACATGCACTTTACGTATGTGAGCCGCTGTAGACCTGACCCCAATTCCCGCTGCTCGCTTCGCTCGGCGGCCCCTCAAGCTAGACGTTAGGCGTCTCGACCGCACCACCCATGAATCGTCAAGAGCATTGGAATCAGGTTTATCAGACCAAAGGCGCGCAGGATGTCAGCTGGTATCAGCGCCGCCCGGATTTGTCGCTGGCGTTGATTGCCGCATCAGGCATGAGCAAGGATGCTGGCATCATTGATGTCGGCGGCGGCGCATCTACGCTGGTTGATTGTTTGCTCGACGACGGATTCACGCGCCTTGCCGTGCTGGATTTGTCGGCAGTGGCACTGGCTCATAGCCGCTCACGTCTCGGCGCGCGCTCTGGAGCTGTCGAGTGGTTCGAGGCCGACGTGACCTCATTTGAGCCGCCGCATCGTTTCGGTGTGTGGCATGACCGAGCCGTATTGCATTTCCTGACGGCGGCGGAGGAGCGGCGCAGATACGTTGCGACGTTGCGGCGTACTTTGCAGCCGGGCGGTACCGTTGTCATTTCCACCTTCGCGCTGGAGGGACCGCCGAAGTGCAGCGGGCTTGATGTCATGCGTTACGATGAGTCGTCCATTCAGGCGGAGTTGGGCGCCGAGTTTCGGCTTCAGGATGTTCGCCGCGAGACGCACATCACGCCGTGGCAGTCGGAGCAGCGTTTCATTTATTTTCGTTTTCAGTGGCAGACATGAAAGAGTCGCCTAACAAGGCGCTGGAGCGAACAGCCGCCCCGCTTCTCCGTTTCGGGAGTTGCGGAAGGAGGTCAGTTTGCTTGTCGAGCGGCGTCATGGTCGGGCGGCTTTCGCTCAGCTCAGCTTGGTCGTTAGGCCGTATTAACTCTGTTACCAATTTACCTGCTTGCGCGTTGCACGCAGGCAAGAAGGAGAATCATCATGAATCCAAATAAAGCACTGTGGGAAAAGGGCGACTTTACTGAGATTGCCGCCTTGATGCGTCAATCAGGAGAAGCCGTCGTCAAGTCGCTTGGTATAACGCCGCCTCTGAGGGCGTTGGACCTCGGCTGCGGAGATGGCACGACGGCGATTCCCCTCGCACAACTGGACGCTGATGTTGTTGGAATCGACATTGCCAGAAACCTCGTAGATGCTGGGAACAAACGAGCGACGGCTGCGGGTCTTACCCGACCGGGTCAACTAGGGGTCAGGTCTTGCAATCCATGAAGGCGCGAAAGCGTGCGGATTGGGCGTTACCTGATCCCAAGCACATGAGCCCAGAGGAGTATCGCGAGGTCCGTGATGAAATTCGGGAGCGCGTCAGGGCAATGCTTAGCGAGTTGGGCGTTTCTGTCCCAGAGCGGTGACGCACGCAGAAACTAGGAAACTAGGGTCATTAAAGGGTTAGGGCCCCCCTGTCAGGATAGTTGTCTCCTGTTGAGTAGTTCAATCTGGTGGGGGCGGAAGCGAGCAATAAGATCATGCATTAAAGGGGTCAGAGCCCTTTAATCACGGCAGTCCGAGTGTCCGAGCTCCTTGCCTGGAGCAACGCGGTCGCGCACGAGCTGCTCGATCTCGGCGATCTCGGGAAACCTTCCTCGCTCCTTGCGCGACCGGACCGTATTCCCGCCCACCCGCACTTCGAAGATTCCCCCCGCTGCCCGCGGGCCTGAGGGGCACCTCCCCGATCTCGGCTTAGAAGGTGACAAGCAGCTCCTGGGCCATCCAGGCCGCCCGCAGGAGCCACCGGCATTGGGTGCAGTACTCGATCTCGAGGCGTGGCAGGGGTTTCATGGGCCGAAGACCAGTCCCGGGACAAGTTGCGCAAAGCGCTCCTGTCTAATACCCTAACAGGGTGTTGATAAACAGGGTTTATCAACACCCTGCTAAGGTACCCACGCCGCCCGCGGGGGTTAGCGGTAAGGAATTCTATCGCTCATGGCGCAACGTCAGAAAACGGCTGTAGCGGGACACGACGAGCTGCGCGAGCGGATCGTGGATGCCGCGGTCGCGCTCGCCGAGGAGGACTCGTGGGAAGCCGTGCGGCTGCACGATGTGGCGGACCGCATCGGGGCCACGCTCGACGACGTGCGCCGGCATTTCCGCGAGAAGGAGGACGTGGTGGACGCCTGGTTCGACCGGGCCGACTGCGCCATGCTGCGCGAGTCCGAGGCCCCGGGTTTCCATGAGCTTACGCCACGGCAGCGCATCCACCGGCTCATCATGACCTGGCTCGGCGCGCTCGCCGCGCACCGCAAGCCCACCCGGCAGATGATCTACGGCAAGCTCGAGCCGGGGCACGTCCACATCCTGTTCCCCGGGCTGATGCGCGTGAGCCGCACCGTGCAGTGGGTGCGCGAGGCCGCCCACCGCGATGCCACGTACCTCCGCCGCGCGCTCGAGGAAACGGGGCTCACCACGATCTACCTGATGACCTTCTTCTACTGGATGAACGACGACTCGGCGGGGTCGGAAGCCACCGGCCGCTTCCTCGACGGCTGGCTCGCCTTTGCGGAGCGCCTCGACCGGTCGGTGTACCCCGCGGCGCGCGCCCAGCCGGAGAAACCGGCATAGGGGTCCGCCGGGCGGCGTGGATACCCTCACGCATGCATTGAGCGGAGCACTACTCGCGCGCGCCGCCGCCCCCGCACGGCACAACCCGGAACAGCTGAACCCAAAGGCGCGTGCGGCGGCCGGCTTCGCGGCGGCCGCGTTTCCCGACATCGACTTCGCGCTGCGCCTGGCCGACACCCTCGCGTACCTCAACTGGCACCAGGGCGTGACGCACTCGATCGTGCTGCTACCGTTGTGGGCGTACGCGCTCGCGCACCTGTTCTCGCGACTGACGCGCCGCCGGCATCCGTGGCAGGCGTTCTTCGTCCCGGCCGCGCTCGGTATCACAGCCCATATCGCAGGCGACGTGCTGACCACGTATGGCACCGCGCTCTTCGCTCCCCTCTCGGCGCAGCGCTACGCCCTGCCCCTCGCCTTTATGATCGATCCGTATTTCACCGCGATCCTCGCGGTGGGGCTTGCCGCCATGCTGCTGCGGCCCCCTCGGCGCGGGAGCGCCGTGATCACGCTCGCCGTGCTGGCGGGCTACGTAGGGCTGCAGGCGGCGCTCCACCAGCGTGCGCTCGAGGCAGGACGCGCCTACGCGCGTGCCGCGCAGCTCTCCGGGGCCGCCGTGCATGCGCTGCCCCAGCCGCTCACGCCGTTCAACTGGAAGATCATCGTGAGCCACGGCGACCGCCACGACGAGGCGTTCGTGAACCTGTGGCGCACGCAAAAACCCCGGCAGCCCGCCCCGGGAGACGGGCTGCTGCGCAGGATCGCCGCGGGTTATCAGCCGGTGGCCACCGCCGAGTGGACGCGCCACACGCGCTACGGGACGGCGCCGTCCCAGATCGCGCTTGCCCGGGAGGCGTGGAACCAGGAAGCGTTCGCGGATTTCCGGCGCTTTGCCCGGTTTCCGGCGCTGGAACGCATCGAGACCGACGGCGGCAGAGTTTGCGCCTGGTTCCTCGACCTGCGCTTCACGCTGCCCGCGCTGACGCCTTCCTTCCGCTACGGGATGTGCCGGGCCGCCGATGCCGAGCGCTGGCGTCGCGAGCGCATGCGCGGCTCGTTCTGGATCGACTGACGTTCAAGCAGCCGGAATTCGGTCCCGGGTACTACGAAAACGAGCACAGAACTAAGGATCAGGTCTTGAGCACAGAACTAGAGAACCAGGGTCACAAAAGAACTAGCAGGGTGTTGATAAACCCTGTTTATCAACACCCTGCGGTGCGGTGCAGGGAGGCACCGCCATTTTTCAAACACGGAAGTGTTTGAAAAATGAAGCAAAGCAAAAATCGCATTTTTGCTTTGCGTGGTTGATAAAGTCCAGGATGGACTTTATCAACACCCTGCTAGGGGTCAGGTCTTGCAATGCAATATACATGCATATCATGCCCATGTCACTGGGGTTGTTCTTGGGGAGCTGATCAGTTACAGACAGCATGCCCGGCAAGTCAGCGACCGTGGGGAATAGAAGATGATACTGCCACGATGCTGGCGAACTTATGAAGACATATACGGCAATTATTGAGCGCTGCCCTGACACAGGGCTATACATCGGCTTTATTCCTGGGTTTCCAGGCGCACACTCTCAAGCCGAATCGCCAAGGATATTGGAGTTACCGGTTGAGGAGCTTATCCGCTACCGGTAGCAGTAAATAAAGCATCATTCATCTGGTAACCGGGCTACCGCCTGCTTCGGCAATTCCCCGGTCAGGCTGGAAAGAAACGCAACCAGGTATTTAGTCTGTTCGTCGGTGAGATCTTGTTGCAGTTGGGTCTTGGCCATTACGCGCACGGCTTCGTCCAGGGTGGGCACGGTGCCGGTGTGAAAATAAGGCGCGGTGAGGGCGATGTTGCGCAGCGTGGACACGCGAAACAGGCGTTTGTGGATATCCTCTTTGGTCGCCTCGTAATGGCCTAAATCGTCCGTGACCAGGTTATATTTCCGGTCATACTCGCTGCCGATGTAATTTGGAAACAGCTCGTAAAAGCCCTCGCCCATCGGCATCGGCGGGCCGGAGAGGTTGACGCCGAAGTGGCAGGCGCTGCAACCGGCTTTCTGAAACTCTTCAAAACCCCGCTTGGCATTTTCCGATAAGGCCTTTTTGTCGCCCTTCAGATAACGGTCAAAGGGGCTGTCGGGCGTGATGAGGGTGCGTACATAGGCGGCAATGGCCTGGGCCATATTGGCCGCCGTTACCGGATGTTGCTTGCCGAAGACTTTGGCAAATTGCACGCGGTATTTTTTGATGGCCATGAAGCGCTCAATCAAGCCGGCTTCATCCACGTTAGCGAGCACGGCAGAATCGTACAGGTGATCCACCACTGCGGCTTCCAGGCTCTCCGCGCGCCCGTCCCAGAATTGCACGCTCTGAAACGCGGCGTTGAACACCGTGGGCGTGGAGCGGCGCGGGGCTTTGCCCATCGCGCCTATGGAGCGCACCTGACCGTCGCCGCCGCCGTTATTTACGTCATGACAGGTGTTGCACGATATCGCACCGTTTACCGACAAACGCGTGTCGAAATACAGTTGCCTGCCAAGGCTGATCTTCTCTGGCGTTTGTGGGTTATCGGCGGGGACAGGCGCGGCAGCGGGCAGCGGGGAAAATACCTCAAACGCCTGTGCGCCGGGCGCGCCGAGCAACAGCATGCTCAACAGCAGAAAATAAGACCTGATTTGTTTCATACCAGATAACAAAAAGCCGGGCGAACCCGGCTTTTTCTCAGCTTGTTTTGCAGACCAAGCTCTACTCTTTGACCTCTTTGGCGGCCTTGGGTTCGGGCCGGCCCACCAGCTCCATGATCGCCATGGGGGCGGAGTCGCCGGGGCGGAAACCGCACTTTAAAATGCGCGTATAGCCGCCCGGACGGGCCTTGTAGCGCGGGCCGATTTCATTGAACAGCTTGGTGACCACCTCACGGTCGCGCAGGCGCGCAAAGGCCAGGCGACGGCGCGACACGCTGTCGGTCTTGGCCAGTGTGATGAGCGGCTCCACCACGCGGCGCAGTTCCTTGGCCTTGGGCAGGGTGGTTCTGATCACCTCGCGGCTCACAAGTGCCGCGGCCAGGCTCTTGAACAAGGCCTTGCGGGCGCTGCTGTCACGTGAGAGTTGCCGTCCGATATTGCGATGACGCATGGCTAAATTCCTTTCAAAGTAGCAAGCAGGCAGACTAGGCCGAAGCCTTTTCCCGCTCACGCAGGTGCGGCGGTGGCCAGTTTTCCAGGCGCATGCCCAGCGACAGGCCATGCGAGGCGAGCACGTCCTTGATCTCGGTCAGCGATTTCTTGCCCAGATTGGGCGTCTTCAGCAGCTCCACTTCGCTGCGCTGGATAAGATCGCCGATGTAATGAATGTTTTCCGCCTTGAGACAGTTGGTGGAGCGCACGGTCAGCTCCAGATCGTCTATCGGGCGCAGCAGCACCGGGTCTATCTCCATGGGTGCGGCTTGCGGCGCGGAGATTTCACTGCTCTTCAGCTCCACGAACATGGAGAGCTGATCCTGTAAGATGCTCGCGGCGCGGCGGATCGCCTCTTCCGGGTCCACCGTGCCGTTGGTCTCGATATCCAATATCAGCCTGTCGAGATCGGTGCGCTGCTCCACGCGCGCGCTTTCCACGGAGTAGGTCACGCGCCGCACCGGGCTGTAGG
The DNA here is from genome assembly GCA_041695325.1 of Pseudomonadota bacterium. Taxonomy (GTDB): domain Bacteria; phylum Pseudomonadota; class Gammaproteobacteria; order SURF-13; family SURF-13; genus SURF-13. Next base: position 37,378 of record JBGFRC010000045.1, on the reverse strand, counting down.
AAGCGTCCAGCTTCAGCTTGCCGATCTGGCGTCCTTCCTCTTCGTCCGCGCGGGTGGTGACCGGCTGATAACCGCGACCGCGCTTGACGCGCAGCGTCATATTGAGCTCGCCGGCCTTGGTCAGATTGGCGATCAGGTGATCGGGATTCACGATCTCAACGTCGTGAGTCAGGGTAATATCGCGCGCCAGCACCGGGCCGGGGCCTTTCTTGCGCAACGTCAGCGTGGCCTCGTCGCCGCTGTGCATGCGGATGGCGAGCCCCTTGAGGTTGAGCAGGATTTCCACCACGTCTTCCTGCACGCCCTCGATGCTGGTGTACTCGTGCAGCACGCCTTCGATCTGCGCCTCGACTACCGCGCACCCCGGCATGGATGACAGCAAAATGCGCCGCAGGGCATTGCCCAGTGTATGACCAAAGCCGCGCTCCAGCGGCTCCAGGGTCACGCGCGCGTGCTTGTCGTTGACGGCCTGTACCGATACCAGACGCGGTTTTAAAAATTCCGCAACGGAGCCTTGCATGCTAAACCTCTCGTATTCAGTTACTTGGAGTACAGCTCGACGATGAGATGTTCGTTAATCTCCGCCGGCAGGTCGGAGCGCTCCGGCCTGGATTTGAATACACCCTGCATCTTGCTTGCGTCTACATCAATCCAATCCGCGAATCCGCGTTGCTGCGTCATCTCCAGCGCGGCCTGTATGCGCGGCTGCTTCCTGGCCCGCTCGGCGACCGCCACCACGTCGTTGGGGCGCACCTGATAGGTCGGGATATTCATCTTTCTGCCGTTCACGGTAATGCCGTTGTGGCGCACCAGTTGACGCGCCTCCGCGCGCGAGGCGGAAAAACCCATGCGGTACACCACGTTGTCCAGGCGCCCCTCCAGCAGTTGCAGCAGCGTCTCGCCGGTCGAACCCTTGCGCCGGTCGGCCTCTTCGTAATAGCGGCGGAATTGGCCTTCGAGCACGCCGTAAATCCTGCGCAGCTTCTGCTTGGCGCGCAACTGATGCGCGTAATCCGACAGCCGGGCGCGGCGCTGGCCGTGCTGCCCCGGCGGGAAGGCGCGGCTTTCCACGGGGCACTTGCTGGAAAAACACTTTTCGCCCTTGAGGAACAGCTTCTCTCCCTCACGGCGGCACAAACGACACTTGGGACCGGTATATTTAGCCAACTTTAACTCTCCATTAAACCCTGCGCCGTTTGGGCGGGCGGCATCCATTGTGCGGAATGGGCGTGATGTCTCTGATGCTCGTCACCTTGAAGCCCACCGAGTTCAGCGCACGCACCGCATAATCGCGCCCCGGCCCCGGCCCGCGCACCAGCACCTCGACGGTTTTCACGCCATACTCCTGCGCGGCCAGCGCGGCCTTTTCTGAGGCCACCTGGGCGGCGAACGGCGTGCTCTTGCGCGAACCCTTGAATCCGCTGCTGCCCGCCGACGCCCAGCTCAAGGCGTTGCCCTGACGGTCGGTGATGGTGATGATGGTGTTGTTGAATGAGGCGTGAATATGCGCCACGCCGTCGGCCACGTTTTTCCTGACCTTTTTGCGCACGCGCTGCGTCGTTACCTTGGCCATCTTCTCTAAATCTCCTTAGCCTACTTCTTTACGGCCTTGCGCGGGCCTTTGCGCGTGCGCGCATTGGTGCGCGTGCGCTGACCGCGCACCGGCAGGCCGCGGCGATGGCGCTGGCCGCGGTAGCAGCCCAAATCCATCAAGCGCTTGATGCTCATGGACACTTCGCGGCGCAGATCGCCCTCCACCTTGAGTTTCGCCACCGCCGCGCGCAGGGCTTCGACCTGCGCGTCATTCAGGTCCTTGACCCTGGTTTGCGGCGCGACGCCGCTGGCCTTGCAAATATCCAACGCGCGGCTGCGCCCGATGCCGTAGATGCTCGTCAACGCAATCACCGCGTGCTTCTGCACGGGGATGTTGATACCTGCTATGCGCGCCATTTGACTCTATCTCCAGATTGCAAATCGTCAGCCTTGCCGTTGCTTGTGACGCGCGTTCACGCACACCACGCGCACCACGCCATTGCGGCGCAGCACTTTGCAGTTACGACAGATTTTTTTTACCGAGGCACGTACTTTCATAATTACTCACCTTGCGTCAGCGCAGCAGTCCGGGCATCTTGAGGTTGGCTTTCTTCATTAAACTCTCATACTGATGCGACATCAGATGCGCCTGTATTTGCGCCATGAAGTCCATCACCACGACCACGATGATAAGCAGCGACGTGCCGCCGAAATAAAACGGCACGTTCCAGTACAGGATCAGAAACTCCGGCAGCAAACACACCGACGTGATGTAAATCGCGCCCGCCAGCGTCAGGCGCGTCATCACCGAGTCAATGTAGTGCGCCGTATGCTCGCCTGGACGGATGCCCGGAATGATCGCGCCGGACTTCTTCAGGTTGTCCGCGGTGTCCTTCGGATTAAACACCAGTGCGGTGTAAAAAAAGCAAAAGAATACAATCAGCAGCGCGTAGGTCAGCACGTACAGCGGCTGCCCGGGCGAAAACGCGGTGACGAAGTCCTGCAGCCAACCCATGCCCTCCGCCCTGCCGTACCAACTTCCGAGCGTGCTCGGAAACAGGATCAGACTGGAGGCGAAAATGGGCGGGATCACGCCGGACATGTTGATCTTGAGCGGCAGGTGGCTTGCCTGGCCGGCGAACATCCTGCGTCCCTGCTGGCGCTTGGCGTAATCCACGCGTATGCGGCGCTGACCGCGCTCCATGAACACTACAAAGTACGTCACCGCGATGGCCAGAACGAACAACGTCAACACAGTAAAAATATTCAGCTCACCGGTACGCGCCAGCTCCAGGGTGCCGCCTATCGCGGAGGGCAGCCCGGCCACAATGCCGGCGAAAATAATGATGGAGATGCCGTTGCCCACGCCGCGCTCGGTGACCTGCTCGCCGAGCCACATCAAAAACATGGTGCCGGTGACCAGCGTCAGCGTTGCGGTAAATACAAAGGCGTGACCTGGGTTGGGCACCAGAGGCGACCCGCCCGCGCTTTGCGTCTGCAGGGCTATCGCGATGCCGACGGCCTGAAACAGGGCCAGCGCCAACGTGCCGCGGCGCGTGTATTGGGTGATCTTGCGCCGCCCAGCTTCGCCTTCCTTTTTCAACTGCTCCAGCGCCGGCACCACGCTGGACAACAACTGCACGATAATCGAGGCCGAGATATACGGCATGATGCCGAGCGCGAACAGCGACAGGCGCTCCAGGGCGCCGCCGGAAAACATGTTGAACATGTCCACGATGGTGCCGCGCTGCTGCTCGAACAGGGTGGCGAGCACCACTGGGTCTATGCCCGGCACCGGGATGTGCGCGCCGATGCGGAACACGATGAGCGCAAGCAGCACAAACAGCAGGCGCCGCTTGAGCTCGGCCAATCCGCCGATACCGCTCAGCGCCCCCGCCAGGGCTGAACGGGCGCTCATCAGTCTTGCACCTTGCCGCCCGCGGCCAGAATGGCGGCGCGCGCGCCCTTGGTCACGGCCACGCCGGCCAACGTGACCGCCTGATCCAGCTTGCCCTTCAGCACCACCTTGGCGCGTTTGGCGGTCTGCGGTACCAATCCCGCGGCCTTGAGGGCGGAAAAGTCAATCTTGTCCGCCTTGACCTTGGCAAGCTCGTGCAGACGCACCTCGGCACAGTCCTGCGCGGTAAGCGAGCTGAAGCCCATCTTGGGCAGACGCCGTTGCAACGGCATCTGGCCGCCTTCGAATCCCACTTTGTGATAGCCGCCGGCGCGCGCGCGCTGGCCCTTGTGGCCGCGTCCGCAGGTCTTGCCGAGACCGGAGCCGATGCCGCGACCGACGCGCTTGGGCGTCTGCTTTTCACCCGCTGCTGGCTTGAGCGTGTTGAGGCGCATCACGACGCTTCCTCTACGCGCACCAGGTACGCGACCTTGTTCACCATGCCGCGCACAGCGGGGGTGTCCTCCAGCGTGACGCTTTGATTGATGCGGTACAAACCGCCCAGACCATCAAGCGTAGCGCGGTGTTTGGGCAGCCTGTTGTGACGGCTGCGCACCAGCGTCAATTTGATTTTCTTGCCCTTCGCCATGACTACTCCAGAATCTCTTTAAGCGGCTTGCCGCGTTTGGCCGCAACCCGCTGCGGGTCGTTCCCGGCGTGCAGGCCCTTGAGCGTAGCGCGCGCCACGTTCACCGGGTTGGTTGAGCCCAGGCACTTGGCAAGCACGTCGTGCACGCCCACCACGTCGAAGATGGCGCGCATCGCGCCCCCGGCGATGACGCCGGTACCGGCCGAGGCCGGCTGCATGAACACCTTGGTGGAGCCGTGGCGCGACACGACGGGGTGCTGCAAGGTACCGCCGTTCAAGTGCACCGCGCGCATGTTGCGGCGCGCGCTGTCCATGGCCTTTTGCACCGCGGCCTGCACCTCGCGCGCCTTGCCCTGGCCCATGCCGATCTTGCCCTTGCCATCGCCCACCACGGTGAGCGCCGAGAAGCTGAACTGACGCCCACCCTTGACCACCTTGGCCACGCGGTTCACCACGATCAATTTCTCTCGCAGCCCGTCGCCGCCTTGTCCTTCAACCGGTAGCATACCCTGTCCTTAAAACTCCAAACCGTTTTCACGCGCCGCGTCGGCCAGCGCCTTGATGCGTCCGTGGTACCTGAACCCGGAGCGGTCAAACGCCACCTGCGTGACGCCCGCCGCCTTGGCACGCTCGGCTATCGCCTTGCCCACCCGCACCGCGGCCTGCACCTTACCCGTGGCCTTGAGCTCCTTTTTCAAACCCTTGTCCAAGGTGGAGGCGGCGGCCAGCACCTTGGTGCCGTCCGGCGCGATCACCTGGGCGTAGATATGGCGCGGCGTACGATGCACGGTCAGCCGGTGCGCGCCCAGCTCCAGGATCCTGGCGCGGGCGCGGCGGGCGCGGCGTAAACGTGATGTCTTCTTATCCTGTGTGGCCATAATCCTTACTTCTTCTTGACTTCTTTACGTACGATGACTTCGTCGCTGTACTTCACGCCCTTGCCCTTGTAAGGCTCCGGCGGGCGGTAGCCGCGTATCTTGGCCGCCACGGCGCCGACCTGCTGCCGGTCGAGCCCCTTGACGATAATCTCGGTCTGGCTCGGCGTCTCAATGGTGATGCCGGCCGGAACGGCGAAACTCACCGGATGAGAAAAGCCCAAGGTAAGATTCAACGTCTTGCCCTGCACCTGGGCGCGATAGCCGACCCCCACCAGCTCCAGCTTTTTGCTGAAGCCGCTGGTGACGCCGGTCACCATGTTGTTCACCAAGGCGCGCGCGGTGCCGGCGTGCGCGTCCGCCTCTGGCTCACGCGGCGCGAACTTGAGCACGCTGCTGTCGCGCGTGACCTCGACCTGCTCGTGCAGCAGCTGCGTGAGCGTGCCCTTGGGTCCCTTGATGCTAAGCTGCCGGCCGCTTAAGGTAACTTCCACGCCGGCAGGCAGTACCACGGGTTTTCTGGCGATTCGTGACATGGCGATACCTAACTGACGTAGCACAACACTTCGCCGCCACAACCCGCCTTGCGCGCCGCGCGGTCGCTCATAACGCCCTGCGCGGTGGAGACGATGGCGATGCCCAGACCGCCCACCACCTTGGGCAGTTCGTCCTTGCCGCGATAACGGCGCAGACCGGGGCGGCTTACGCGCTCCAGGCGCTCAATCACCGGCTTGCCCATGTAATACTTGAGCTGGATGCTCAACACGCGCTTGGCGCCGTCTTCGCGCAGCGCGAAATCCGTGATGTAACCTTCATCTTTCAGCACCTGGGCGACGGCGGCCTTGATCCTGGAGGCGGGCATTGCCACTTCGGCCTTTTTCGCCGCATGGCCGTTGCGGATGCGCGTCAGCATGTCCGCGATGGGGTCTGTCATGCTCATGGCGTTACCAGCTTGCCTTCACTAAACCGGGGATGTCGCCGCGCATCGCCGCATCGCGCAGCTTGTTGCGGCTGAGGCCGAACTTGCGGTAATAGCCGCGCGGCCGTCCGGTGATGCGGCAGCGGCTGTGCAAGCGGCAGGGATTGGCGTCGCGCGGCAGGGCCTCCAGCCGGCGCCGCGCCTCCATACGCTCCTCAAGGCTCGCCTTCATGTCCAGCATCTTCTTTCGCAGTTCGGCGCGCCTGGCGGCGTATTTCTGCACCAGTTGCAGGCGCCTGGCCTGACGATTCACTATTGATTTCTTTGCCATGGTTTCCTCGAACACCCGTCAACCGCGCAGCGGGAAATTGAACGCCTCCAGCAGGGCGCGCGCTTCCTCGTTGCTGCGCGCGCTGGTGGTGATGGTGATATCCATGCCGCGCAACGCGTCAATCTTGTCGTACTCAATTTCCGGAAAGATGATCTGCTCGCGCACGCCCAGGCTGTAATTGCCTCGCCCGTCAAAGGAGCGCGGATTCAATCCGCGGAAATCACGCACGCGCGGCAGCGCGACGTTGATCAGACGATCCAGAAACTCATACATGCGCGCGCGGCGCAGCGTCACCATGCACCCCAGCGGTTGACCTTCACGGATTTTAAAACCCGCGATAGACTTGCGCGCATGCCGCACCAGCGGCTTCTGGCCCGCAATCCTGGCCAGGTCCGCCGCAGCGTGCTCCATCACCTTCTTGTCCGCCACCGCCTCACCCACGCCCATGTTCAGCGTGACCTTGGTGATGCGCGGCACCTGCATTACGCTCTTGTAGCCGAACTTCTCCATAAGGCGCTTGGAGACCACCTTGCGGTAGTGTTCTTCGAGACGAGGCACAACACGCGTCATTTGTCTATCACCTCGTTGTTGGACCTGAAGTAACGCACCCGGCGTCCGTCCTCGAGCGTACGTATCGCCACCCGCTCGCCCTTCTTGCTCACCGGGTTGTACAGCGCGACGTTGGAAACGTGCAGCGGCATTTCCTTTTCCACGATGCCGCCGCCGATGCCGCGATTCGGATTGGGCTTGGTGTGACGCTTCACCGTGTTGACGTTCTCCACCACCACCCGCTGCTCACCCGGCATGGCGCGCAACACGACGCCGCGCTTGCCCTTGTCCTTGCCGGCCAGCACGATGACGTTATCGCCCTTTCTGATCTTCTGCATAAACTTGTCCGATAAATCCGTCTATAGAACTTCCGGCGCGAGCGAAATGATTTTCATAAATTGCTCGCCGCGCAGCTCGCGCGTCACTGGCCCGAAGATGCGCGTGCCGATGGGCTGCAACTGGTTATTGAGCAGCACCGCGGCGTTGGTGTCGAAACGGATCAGTGAGCCGTCGGAACGGCGCACGCCTTTGCGCGTGCGCACCACCACGGCGTCGTACACCTCGCCCTTCTTCACCTTGCCGCGCGGCACCGCGTCCTTGATGCTCACCTTGATGATGTCGCCGATCCCGGCGTAGCGGCGCTTGGAGCCGCCCAGCACCTTGATGCACATCAAGCGCCGCGCGCCGCTGTTGTCGGCGACTTCCAGGCTGCTTTGCATCTGTATCATGGAGCTGCTCCGCTGCGCTCGGTCACTGCTGTGAAATCTTCAAATTTTAACATTTTATCCAGAAAATCGCCAGGATTAGTCGGCCTTGGCGCGCTCGATCACTTGCACCAGGCGCCAGGCCTTGGTCTTGGACAGCGGACGACATTGGGCGATGCTGACCAAATCGCCCTCCTGGCACACGTTGTTCTCGTCGTGCACATGCAGCTTGCTGCAGCGCGTCAGATATTTTTTGTACGTCGCATGCTGCACGCGGCGGTTGATGAGCACCGTCACGGTCTTGTCCATCTTGTTGCTCACCACGCGCCCGGTCAGGGTGCGCAAGATTTTCCCGCTTTCGCCCATGATTATTTACCCGCCGTTTCGTCTGACTTTTCGCGCAGCACGGTTTTGATTCGCGCGATGTTGCGCCTAGCCGCGCGCAACTGGTGCGTCTTGCTCAGTTGTCCACTGCCCTGCAGCATGCGCAGGTTAAATTGTTCGCGCAGCGATTCAACCAGCTCCTTGTTGAGGTCGGCCACGCTCTTCTGTCTGAGTTCGGTCGCCTTCATCACATCACCGTGCGCACTACAAAACTTGTCTCTACCGGAAGCTTCGCCGCCGCCAGCCTGAACGCCTCGCGCGCGATGTCTTCCGGCACGCCTTCGATTTCATACAGCATGCGGCCGGGCTGGATTTGCGCCACCCAGTATTCCACGCCCCCCTTGCCGTTGCCCATGCGCACCTCGAGCGGCTTGCGCGTGATGGGCTTGTCCGGGAAGATGCGTATCCACACCCTGCCGCCGCGCTTCAGATGACGCGTCAAGGCGCGGCGCGCGGCCTCGATCTGGCGCGCCGTGATACGGCCGCGATCGGTGGCGCGCAGGCCGAACTCGCCGAAACTCACGCGGTTGCCGGTATGGGCCAGGCCGCGGTTGCCGCCCTTCATCTGTTTGCGGAATTTGGTCTTCTTGGGTTGCAGCATGTTTGCTTCTCCTTAACCGGCGGCGTGCGCCACGCCCTCTTCCGCCGTCCCGGCGCTCTGTCCCGCCGCGTCCATCACTTCGCCCTTGAATATCCACACCTTGACGCCGATCACCCCATAGGTGGTGCGCGCCTCGGCGAAACCGTAGTCAATGTCGGCGCGCAGGGTGTGCAGCGGCACGCGGCCCTCACGGTACCATTCGCTGCGCGCGATTTCCGCGCCGTTCAGGCGCCCCGAAACGTTGATCTTGATGCCGAGCGCGCCCAGACGCTGCGCGTTCTGCACCGCGCGCTTCATGGCGCGGCGGAACATGATGCGCCGCTCCACCTGCTGCGCTACGCTCTCCGCGACCAGATAGGCGTCCAGCTCCGGCTTGCGTATCTCCTCCACGTTGATGTGCACGGGTATGCCCAGCATCTCCGCGACCTGCTTGCGCAGCACTTCGATGTCCTCGCCCTTCTTGCCGATCACGATGCCGGGGCGCGCGGTGTGGATGGTGATGCGCGCGTTGCGCGCCAAGCGCTCGATCTGGATACGGCTCACCGAGGCCTGCGCCAGTTTCTGCTTGATGAAGTTACGCACCTGCAAATCGGTATTCAGGTAGTCGGGATAATTTTTGGAGTCGGCGTACCAGGTGGAGTTCCAGCCGCGGATCACCCCAAGGCGCATTCCCGTCGGATTAACTTTATGTCCCATGCTCTTTACTTCGCCTCATCGGAAACGTAGATGGTAATGTGGCTGGTGCGCTTCAGGATGCGAGCCCCTCGTCCTTTGGCGCGCGCATGCATGCGCTTGTACATCGGGCCGGCATCTACCATGACCCGCGCCACGCGCAGCTCGTCTATGTCGGCGCCCCGGTTGTGCTCGGCGTTGGCAATCGCCGACTCCAGCACCTTCTGTATCACGCGCGCCGCCTTTTTGCGCGAAAAGCGCAGGATCTGCAACGCGCGCTCGACCGGCAGGCCGCGTATCTGGTCCGCCACCAGCCGCCCTTTTTGCGGCGACAGGTGGGTGAATTTCAGTTTGGCTGTGGTTTCCATTACATTGATCCGTCATGCCTTGGCCGGAGCGGGGGCGGGAGCGCCACCCGCAGCAGCGGCAGCGGCCTTCTTGTCCGCGGCCCCGTGACCCTTGAATATGCGCGTCGGCGCGAACTCGCCCAGCTTGTGACCCACCATGTTGTCGGTAATCAAGACCGGCACATGCTGCTTGCCGTTGTGCACCGCGATGGTGAGACCGATCATATCGGGCACCACCATCGAGCGGCGCGACCAGGTCTTGATCGGGCGCTTGCTGCCGGAGGCCAGCGTCGCCTCCACCTTTTTCGCCAGATGGCTGTCCACAAACGGCCCTTTCTTGACAGAACGTGCCACTCTATATTCTCCTGCCGTTACTTGCGCCGGCGCACGATCATGCCGTCGGTGCGTTTGTTGTTGCGCGTCTTATAACCCTTGGTCGGGCGACCCCACGGGCTCACCGGATGACGCCCGCCGGAGGTGCGGCCTTCGCCGCCGCCATGCGGGTGATCCACCGGGTTCATGGCCACGCCGCGCACCGTCGGGCGCACGCCGCGCCAGCGCTTGGCGCCGGCCTTGCCGTAAGAGCGCAGATTGTGCTCTTCGTTGCCCGCCTCGCCCAGGGTGGCGCGGCAATCCACCGGCACCTTGCGCGTCTCGCCGGAGCGCAGGCGCAGAATGGCGTACGCGCCTTCGCGCGCGGTGAGCTGCACCGCGGCGCCGGCGCTGCGCGCCAGTTGCGCGCCCTTGCCTGGCAGCATCTCCACGCAGTGCAGCGTAGTGCCGACCGGGATGTTGCGCAGCGGCAGACAGTTGCCCGGCTTGATCGGCGCCTCGGCGCCGGACATCAGACGCGCGCCCGCGGCGACGCCTTTGGGCGCGATGATATAGCGGCGTTCGCCGTCGTTGTACTTGAGCAACGCGATGTGCGCGCTGCGGTTGGGGTCGTATTCGATGCGCTCCACGCTCGCCTCAATGCCGTCCTTGTCGCGCTTGAAATCAATCAGGCGGTAGTGCCGCTTGTGGCCGCCGCCCTGATGGCGCGTGGTGACACGGCCGTAATTATTGCGCCCGGAGCCGCGGTTCTGCTTTTCCACCAGGGCGGGATAGGGATCGCCCTTGTGCAATCCCGGCGTGACGACCTTTACCACGCCGCGGCGTCCGGGTGACGTTGGTTTTGTCTTCATCAGCGCCATACGCTCATCCCTTGGCCGGCTGCATGCCGGTGAAATCTATATCCTGGCCGGGGGCGAGACGCACATAGGCCTTCTTCCAGCCGGAGCGCGGCCCCTGATAACGCGGCATGCGCCGGGCGCCGCCGCGCACGTTGACCACCGTGACGCCGCTCACCTGCACCTTGAACATCTTCTCCACCGCGTTCTTGATCTCGGGCTTGGTCGCATCACGCAGCACGCGGAACACGAACTGCTTGTTCTTCTCGGACAGCGTGGCGCTTTTTTCCGAGACATGCGGCGCCAGCAACACCTTCAATAAACGTTCTTCGCTCATGCCAGCACCTTTTCCAGATGGCGCAGCGCGCCCAGCGTCATCAATACCTTGTCAAAGCCCACCAGATTGGCCGGGTCCACCGCCGAAGCCTTCGTCACGGAGAACCTGGGCAGATTACGCGCGGACAGCATCAGCTTGTCGTCCGCCTGTTCCGTGACGATCAATGCGCTCCTCAGTTCCAGCGCGCCCAGCTTGGCCGCCAACTCCTTGGTCTTCACCTTGTCCTGCACCAAATCATTCACCAGCACCAGGCGCCCTTCGCGCACCAGCTCGGACAGGATGGCGCGCATCGCGCCGCGGTACATCTTTTTGTTCACCTTGTGCGAATAATCCTGCGGCGCCGCGGCGAAAATCTTGCCGCCCTTGCGCCACAGCGGGCTGCGGCTGGTGCCCGCGCGCGCCTGGCCGGTGCCCTTCTGACGCCACGGCTTTTTGCCGCCGCCGCTCACCTCGCTGCGCGTCTTTTGCTTGTGCGCCCCCGTGCGCGCGGCCGCGCGGTAAGCGGTGACCACCTGGTGCACCAGGCTTTCGTTGTAGGGCGCGCCGAACAGCGCGTCGGACACCTCGACCTTGACCGTCTTGTTTCCCGCCCCGGTGATTTGCATTTCCATGATTACTTCGCTCCCTTCGCGGCCGGACGCACGATCACGTCACCGCCTTCCGGGCCCGGTATGGCGCCGCGCACCAGCAGCAGATTGCGCTCCGCATCCACGCGCACGACTTGCAGATTCTGCGCGCTCACGCGCACGTTGCCCAGGTGGCCTGACATCTTTTTACCCTTGAATACGCGGCCCGGCGTCTGACGCTGGCCGATGGAGCCCGGCGCGCGATGCGACAATGAATTGCCGTGCGTGGCGTCGCCCATGGTGAAGTGGTGGCGCTTGATAGTACCGGCAAAGCCCTTGCCGATGGTGGTGCCGGCGACATCCACAATCTGTCCGGGCTTGAAGATGTCGGCCTTGACTTCCGCGCCGGCGGCGATGTCCGCGCCCTCGCCCTCGTCCAGGCGGAACTCCCATAAGCCCCGGCCGGCGGGAACATTGGCCTTGGCATAGTGCCCGGCCGCGGCCTTGTTGACGCGCTGCGCGCGCCGCGTGCCCAGCGTAACCTGCACTGCGCGGTAGCCGTCGTTCTCGACGCTCTTCACCTGCGTGACGCGGTTCGGCTCCACCTCGATCACGGTGACCGGCACGGAGACGCCCTCATCGGTGAAGATGCGCGTCATGCCCGCCTTGCGTCCAACCACTCCTAATGCCATTTGCGTTCTCGTCAGCTCAACTTGATCTGCACATCCACACCGGCGGCGAGATCGAGCTTCATCAGCGCATCTACCGTTTTGTCGGTGGGGTCCACAATGTCCATCAATCTCTTATGGGTTCGTATCTCGTACTGGTCGCGCGCGTCCTTGTCCACGTGCGGCGAGGTAAGCACGGTGTAGCGCTCCTTCTTGGAAGGCAGCGGAATCGGGCCGCGCACCTGCGCCCCGGTGCGGCGCGCCGTCTCCACGATCTCGCGCGCCGATTTGTCTATCAGCCGGTGATCAAAGGACTTCAGCCGGATGCGTATTTTCTGGTTAGCCATATAAACTCAGTTTCGAGTATCAAGTAGCGAGTTGCTAGAAAGAATCTATAATTTTCCTCGCCACTCGCCACTCGCTACTCCAATATCTTCGCCACCACCCCCGCCCCCACGGTGCGCCCGCCCTCGCGGATGGCGAAGCGCAGGCCTTCTTCCATGGCAATGGGGTTGATGAGGGCGACGGTCATCTTGACGTTGTCGCCGGGCATGACCATCTCGACCCCAGAGGGCAGTTCGCAGGCGCCGGTGACGTCGGTGGTGCGGAAGTAGAACTGGGGGCGGTAGCCGTTGAGGAAGGCGGTGTGTCTTCCGCCTTCTTCCTTGCTGAGGACGTAGACTTCGGCCTCGAACCGGGTGTGGGGCTTGACGGTGCCGGGTTTGCACAGCACCTGGCCGCGCTCGACTTCTTCGCGCTTGGTGCCTCGGAGGAGGACGCCGACGTTGTCGCCAGCTTCGCCCTGGTCAAGGAGCTTTCTGAACATTTCGACGCCGGTGACGGTGGTCTTCTGGGTGGGGCGGATGCCGACGATTTCGATTTCGTCGCCGACCTTGACGATGCCGCGCTCAATCCTGCCGGTGACGACGGTGCCTCGCCCGGAGATGGAGAAGACGTCTTCCACGGGCATAAGGAAGTGGCCTTCCACCGGGCGCTTAGGCTGGGGGATGTAGGTGTCGAGGGCGTCCACGAGCTTGAGGACGGCGGGAACGCCGATGTCGCTCGGGTCGCCTTCCAGGGCCTTTAAGGCGCTGCCGCGGATGATGGGGGTCTTATCGCCGGGGAATTGGTAGGTGGTGAGGAGTTCGCGCACTTCCATTTCGACCAGCTCAAGCAGTTCCGGGTCGTCTACCATGTCGGCCTTGTTGAGGAACACGACGATGTAGGGCACGCCCACCTGGCGCGCCAGCAGGATGTGTTCGCGGGTCTGGGGCATGGGGCCGTCGGCGGCGGACACCACCAGGATGGCGCCGTCCATCTGGGCGGCGCCGGTAATCATGTTTTTGACGTAGTCGGCATGGCCGGGGCAGTCTACGTGGGCGTAGTGGCGCTTGTCGCTCTGGTATTCGACGTGGGCAGTGGCAATGGTGATGCCCCGCGCGCGCTCTTCCGGGGCGTTGTCGATCTGGTCGTAGGCCTTGAATTCACCACCAAACTTCTCGGCCATGACCTTGGTCAGGGCCGCCGTCAGCGTGGTCTTGCCGTGGTCTACGTGACCAATGGTGCCCACGTTCAGGTGGGGCTTCTTGCGCTCGAATTTTTCTTTGGACATGATCGTCGCCTCAAAAATTGACTACGGCTTCTTGATAATGGTTTCCGCGAGGCTCTTCGGCACCTCGAGATACTTGGTGAACTCCATGGTGTAGGTGGCGCGCCCCTGGCTCATGGAGCGCAGGTCGGTGGCGTAACCGAACATTTCTTTCAGCGGCACCTCGGCGGTGATGGTCTTGCCCGACGGGATGTCTTCCATGCCCTGCACCACGCCGCGGCGGCGGTTCAAATCGCCCATCACGTCGCCCATGTAATCTTCCGGCGTCACCACCTCGACCTTCATGATCGGCTCCAGCAGCACCGGACTAGCCTTGCGCACGCCCTCCTTCAGCGCCATCGAGCCCGCGATCTTGAATGCCATTTCGTTGGAGTCCACGTCGTGGTAGGAGCCGTCGAAGATGCTGACCTTGATATCCACGATGGGGAAGCCCGCGATCACGCCGTTCTGCACCTGCTCCTGCACGCCCTTGTCCACCGCCGGGATGTATTCCTTGGGCACCACGCCGCCCACGATGGCGTTCTCGAACTCGTAACCGGTGCCGGGCGGCAGCGGCTCCAGGCGCAGCCACACGTGACCGTACTGGCCGCGGCCACCGGATTGACGCACGAACTTGCCTTCCTGTTCCACGGTCTTGCGGATGGTCTCGCGGTAGGCGACCTGCGGCGCGCCCACGTTGGCCTCCACGCCGAACTCGCGCTTCATGCGGTCCACGATGATTTCCAGGTGCAGCTCGCCCATGCCGGAGATGATAGTCTGGCCGGTCTCTTCGTCGCTGCGCACGCGGAACGACGGGTCTTCCTGCGCCAGCTTGTTGAGCGCCACGCCCATCTTCTCCTGGTCGGCCTTGGTCTTGGGCTCCACCGCCACCGAGATCACCGGCTCCGGGAACTCCATGCGCTCCAGGGTGATGATATTATTGATATCGCACAGCGTGTCGCCGGTGGTCACGTTTTTCAGGCCGACGGCGGCGGCGATGTCGCCGGCGCGCACTTCCTTGATTTCCTCGCGCTGATTGGCGTGCATCTGCACGATGCGTCCCACGCGCTCCTTGCTGTCTTTCACCGGGTTATAGACCGCGTCGCCCGAAGAGAGCACCCCGGAATAGACGCGGAAAAAGGTGAGCGTGCCCACAAACGGATCGGTGGCGATCTTGAACGCCAGCGCGGAGAACGGCTCCTCGTCCGAGGCGTGGCGCTCGGCCACGGTCTCCGCCGCGTCGTCCAGATGGCCCTTGATGGCGGGCTTATCCACCGGCGAGGGCAGATAATCAATCACGGCGTCGAGCATGGCCTGCACGCCCTTGTTCTTGAACGCCGAGCCGCACAGCACCGGCACGATCTCGGCCTTGAGCGTGCGCGCGCGTATGCCCCGCTTGATCTCGTCCTGAGTGAGCGCGTGCCCTTCCAGGTACTTGTTCATCAGTTCTTCGGACGACTCGGCGGCGGCCTCCACCAGGGAGTCGTGCCACTTTTTGCAGTCGGGCAGCATGTCGGGCGGAACGTCGCGCTCCTCGAAGGTCATGCCCTTGGTGGCGTCGTCCCAGTAGATGGCCTTCATCTTGACCAGGTCCACCACGCCCTGATACTTCTCCTCGGCGCCGATCGGCAGCTGCACCGGCACCGGATTGCCGCCCAGGCGCTTCTTGATCTGGTCCACCACACGCAGGAAGTTGGCGCCCGCGCGATCCATCTTGTTCACGAACGCGATGCGCGGCACCCCGTATTTATTGGCCTGGCGCCACACCGTTTCTGACTGCGGCTCCACGCCGCCCACGGCGCAGAACAGCATGCAGGCGCCGTCCAGCACGCGCAGGGAACGCTCGACCTCGATGGTGAAATCCACATGCCCCGGCGTATCAATAATGTTGATGCGGTGTTCCGGATACTGACGCCCCATGCCGCTCCAGAAACAGGTGGTGGCGGCGGAGGTGATGGTGATGCCGCGTTCCTGCTCCTGCGGCATCCAGTCCATGGTGGCCGTACCCTCGTGCACCTCGCCCAGCTTGTGCGACACGCCGGTGTAGAACAGCACGCGCTCGGTGGTGGTGGTCTTGCCGGCGTCAATGTGGGCGCTGATGCCAATATTACGGTAACGCTCGATGTGTGTCTTGCGGGCCACGGTGCTGCTCCTGGAGATAACGGCGGACATGGTTTACCAGCGGTAATGCGAGAAGGCCTTGTTGGCCTCCGCCATGCGGTGGGTGTCTTCACGCTTCTTGACCGCGTTGCCCTTGTTGTCGCAGGCGTCCATGATTTCCCCCGCCAGGCGCAGCGCCATGGACTTTTCCGCGCGCGCGCGCGCCGCTTCCGCCAGCCAGCGCATGGCGAGCGCGGTGCGACGCTCGGAGCGCACTTCCACCGGCACCTGATAGGTTGCGCCGCCGACGCGGCGCGATTTCACTTCCACCACCGGGCTCACGTTGGAAAGCGCCTTGCCCAGCATTTCCACCGCGTCGGCGTCCTTCTTTTTACTGGCGATCTGATTCAACGCACCGTATACGATGCGCTCCGCGACCGATTTCTTGCCGCTTTCCATCACCACGTTGACGAACTTGGCGAGCATGACGTTCCCATACTTGGGATCGGGAAGGACAACGCGCTTGGGAGGGGTATGACGGCGGGACATGGCTGACCTTGAAAATTACGATTTGGGGCGTTTGACGCCGTATTTGGAACGGCCCTGCTTGCGGCCGTTGACGCCGGAGGTATCCAAGCTTCCGCGCACCGTGTGATAACGCACGCCGGGCAGGTCCTTCACGCGCCCGCCGCGGATCAGCACCACCGAGTGCTCTTGCAGATTGTGGCCTTCACCGCCGATGTAGGTGGTCACTTCCATGCCGTTGGTCAAACGCACGCGCGCGACCTTGCGCAGCGCGGAGTTGGGCTTCTTCGGCGTAGTGGTGTACACGCGCGTGCACACGCCGCGCTTCTGCGGACA
Organism: Pseudomonadota bacterium; assembly: GCA_041695325.1. GTDB lineage: Bacteria > Pseudomonadota > Gammaproteobacteria > SURF-13 > SURF-13 > SURF-13. The sequence continues at coordinate 20,628 of JBGFRC010000045.1, read as the reverse complement.
ACCCGCAAGCGCCGGCACCGTGCTCTTGTAACGCGCGCGCGCGCGCGGCTTGCGCACTAATTGGTTGGTGGTAGCCATTAAAAAATCCCGAAAATAGAAAATCCCGTCCTTAAGCAAATTCAGGCAGCAAAGCTTTGAAATTATAAAATTTACACCGTCTTGCTGTCAAGCAAGACGATGTAAATGTTTAGCGCTGCTACGGGCTGACAGTCTCGCTGACCGCGCCGGCCTCAGCGGAAACCCCAGGCGGCTGCGCCTCAAGGCCGCGGCGCTTGCGGCGCTGCTCCTCGTGATACACAAAGCCGGTGCCGGCCGGAATCAAGCGGCCCACAATCACGTTTTCCTTCAGGCCGCGCAGGTCATCCACCTTGCCGCTCACCGAGGCCTCGGTGAGCACACGCGTGGTCTCCTGGAACGAGGCCGCGGAGATGAACGATTCCGTGGCGAGCGAAGCCTTGGTGATGCCGAGCAGCAGCGGCTCGAACCGGGCCGGCTGTTTGCCCTGCGCCTGCAGCTTGCGGTTTTCCTCCGGTATGCGCGGACGATCCACCTGCTCGCCCTTCAAATACCGGGTGTCGCCCGGCTCGGTGATCTCCACCTTGCGCAGCATCTGACGCACGATCACCTCGATGTGCTTGTCGTTGATCTTCACGCCCTGCAGGCGGTACACGTCCTGCACCTCGTTCACGATGTAGTTGGCCAGCGGCACCACGCCGAGCAGGCGCAGGATGTCGTGCGGCGCGGGCGGCCCGTCCACGATCACCTCGCCGCGTTCCACGTGCTCGCCTTCAAACACCGTGAAGTGACGCCATTTGGGTATCAGCTCCTCGTGCACCTCGCCGTTGGCGCCGGTGATGATGAGGCGCTGCTTGCCCTTGGTGTCCTTGCCGAAGCTCACCGTGCCGGAGATTTCCGCCAGGATCGCCGGCTCCTTCGGCTTGCGCGCCTCGAACAGATCGGCCACGCGCGGCAGACCGCCGGTGATGTCGCGCGTCTTGGTGGATTCCTGCGGGATGCGCGCGATCACGTCACCCACGCCCACGCGCGCGCCGTCCTCCAGGCTGATGATCGCGCCCGGCGGCAGGTAGTAATGCGCCGCCACGTCGCTGCCGGGGATTTTGAGCTCGCCCCCCTTTTCATCCACCAGGTGCACCATGGGACGCAGGTCCTTGCCCGCCGCGCCGCGCAGTTTCGGATCGGTGACCACCATGCTGGTGAGGCCGGTGACTTCGTCCGCCTGGCGCTGGACGGTGACGCCGTCCACGATGTCGCTGAACTTGATGCGTCCCGCGACTTCGGTAATGACCGGCCGCGTGTGCGGATCCCAGTTGGCCACGATCTGGCCGGGGACGACCTGATCGCCGTCGCTCACGGTCAGCACCGCGCCGTAAGGCACCTTGTAGCGTTCGCGCTCGCGCCCCTGTTCGTCCACCACGGTCAGCTCGCCGGAGCGCGATACCGCGACGTAATTGCCGGCCTGATGGCGCACCAGCTTGATGTTGTGCAGGCGCACCACGCCCTTGGTCTTGAGCTCCACGCTGTTGATGGCCGCCGCGCGCGAGGCCGCGCCGCCGATGTGGAAGGTGCGCATGGTGAGCTGGGTGCCCGGTTCGCCGATGGATTGCGCGGCGATCACACCCACCGCTTCGCCGATGCTGATGGGACGTCCGCGCCCCAGGTCGCGCCCGTAGCAGGCGCGGCAGATGCCGAATTGGGTTTCGCAGGTGATGGGCGAGCGCACCTTGACGTGATCCACGCCCATCTCTTCCAGGCGATCCACCCAGTGCTCGTCAAGCAGTGTGCCGCGCGCAATCGCGACCTTCCTGGAGCCGGGTTCCGCCACGTCCTCGGCCAGGGTGCGGCCCAGCACGCGCTCGCGCAACGGCTCCACGATCTCGCCGCCCTCGATGAGCGGCGCCATGTTGAGGCCCTGGGCGGTGCCGCAGTCGTCCTCGCTCACCACCAGGTCCTGCGCCACGTCCACCAGCCGGCGCGTGAGGTAGCCTGAATTCGCGGTCTTGAGCGCGGTGTCGGCCAGACCCTTGCGCGCGCCGTGGGTGGAAATAAAGTATTGCAGCACGTCCAGCCCTTCGCGGAAATTGGCGGTGATCGGCGTCTCGATGATCGAACCGTCGGGCTTGGCCATCAGGCCGCGCATGCCGGCGAGCTGCCGGATCTGCGCCGCCGAGCCGCGCGCGCCGGAGTCGGCCATCATATAGATGGAGTTGAACGAGGCCTGCTTGACCGGTTTGCCCTTGGCGTCCTTGACGATGTCGCTGCCGAGCTTTTCCATCATGGCCTTGGCCACCTGCTCGTTGGTACGCGACCAGATGTCCACCACCTTGTTGTAACGCTCGCCGTTGGTCACCAGGCCGGAGGCGTATTGTCCCTCGATTTCCTTCACCTCGGCCTCGGCCGCGGCGATGATGGCGTCCTTGTCTTCCGGCACCACCATGTCGTCCACGCCGATGGAGACGCCGGCGCGCGTGGCGTAGGTAAACCCGGTGTACATGAGGCGGTCGGCCAGGATCACCGTTTCCTTGAGGCCCACCTGACGATAGCAGGCGTTGATCAGGCGCGAGATCGCCTTTTTGTTCATGTTCTGGTTCACGTGATCGAAGGACATGCCTTCCGGCAGCAGATCAAACAGCAGCGCGCGCCCAACCGTGGTGTCCACCACGCGCGTGGCGTGGTGTTTGTCGCCGTTCTGTCCGGCGCGCAGCTCGCGCACGCGCAGCTTGACGCGCGCGTGCAGATCAGCGGCGCGCGTCTCGTAGGCGCGATGCGCCTCGGTCACATCATTGAACATCATGCCTTCGCCGTGCGCGCCGATGCGCTCGCGTGTCATGTAGTACAAGCCCAGCACCACGTCCTGCGACGGCACGATGATAGGCTCGCCGTTGGCGGGCGACAGGATGTTATTGGACGACATCATCAGGGTGCGCGCCTCCAGCTGCGCCTCCAGCGACAGCGGCACGTGCACCGCCATCTGGTCGCCGTCGAAGTCGGCGTTGAACGCGGTGCACACCAGCGGATGCAACTGGATCGCCTTGCCCTCCACCAGCAGCGGCTCAAACGCCTGGATGCCGAGGCGGTGCAGGGTGGGGGCGCGGTTGAGCAGCACCGGGTGCTCGCGGATCACCTCTTCCAGGATGTCCCATACCTCGGCGCTCTCGCGCTCCACAATCTTCTTCGCCGCCTTGATGGTGGTGGCGATGCCGCGCAATTGCAGCTTGCTGAAGATAAACGGCTTGAACAATTCCAGCGCCATCTTCTTGGGCAGGCCGCACTGATGCAGGCGCAGCGTGGGGCCGACCACGATCACTGAACGGCCGGAGTAATCCACGCGCTTGCCGAGCAGGTTCTGACGGAAGCGGCCCTGCTTGCCCTTGATCATGTCGGCGAGCGATTTCAACGCGCGGCGGTTGCTGCCGGTAATGGCCTTGCCGCGGCGGCCGTTGTCGAACAGCGCGTCCACCGACTCCTGCAACATGCGCTTTTCATTGCGGATGATGATGTCGGGCGCGTTCAAATCCAGCAGGCGCTTCAGACGGTTGTTGCGGTTGATGACGCGCCGGTACAAATCGTTGAGATCGGAAGTGGCGAAGCGTCCGCCGTCCAACGGCACCAGCGGACGCAGGTCCGGCGGCAGCACCGGCAGCACCTTGAGCACCATCCACTCCGGCTTGTTGCCGGACTCGATGAACGCCTCCATCAGCTTGAGACGCTTGGTGAGCTTCTTGATCTTGGTGTCGGAGGTGGTGGTGTTGAGCTCCTCGCGCACCTTGACCACTTCGGCCTTGAGGTCCATGCCGCGCAGCAGTTCGTACACCGCCTCCGCGCCCATGCGCGCGTCGAATTCGTCTCCGTTTTCCTCTATCGCCTCAAGATACGCCTCGTCGGTGAGCAACTGGCCGCGCTCCAACTGCGTCATGCCGGGGTCCACCACCACGAAGGATTCAAAATACAGCACGCGCTCGATGTCGCGCAGCGTCATGTCCAGCAACAGGCCCATGCGCGAGGGCAGGGATTTGAGATACCAGATGTGCGCCACCGGGCTCGCCAGCTCGATGTGGCCCATGCGATCGCGGCGCACCTTGGCCAGCGTCACTTCCACCCCGCACTTTTCACAGATCACGCCGCGGTGTTTCAGACGCTTGTACTTGCCGCACAGGCATTCGTAGTCCTTGATCGGGCCAAAAATCTTGGCGCAGAACAGGCCGTCGCGCTCCGGCTTGAAAGTGCGGTAATTGATGGTCTCCGGCTTCTTTACTTCGCCGTAGGACCAGGAGCGGATCTTTTCCGGCGAAGACAGTCCGATGCGGATCGCGTCGAAATCTTCCGCCACGCCCTGCTGTTTGAATAAGCTCAATAAATCTTTCATGTTGCACCTCCTACCCTAAATGTAGGGCCGAATTTATCCGGCCGGCATCACGCGAATGTGTCCGCGCCTACTTCTGCTCCAGTTCGACGTCTACCGCCAGTGAACGTATTTCCTTGGTCAACACGTTGAACGACTCCGGCATGCTTGCCTCCATGCGGTGATCGCCGTCCACGATGTTCTTGTACATCTTGGTGCGGCCCTGCACGTCGTCCGATTTCACGGTGAGCATCTCTTGCAGCGTGTACGAAGCGCCGTACGCCTCCAGCGCCCACACCTCCATTTCGCCGAAGCGCTGGCCGCCGAACTGGGCCTTGCCGCCCAGCGGCTGCTGCGTCACCAGCGAGTACGGGCCGGTGGAGCGCGCGTGCATCTTGTCATCCACCAGATGGTTGAGCTTAAGCATGTACATGTAACCCACCGTCACCGGACGCTCGAAGGCGTCGCCGGTGCGGCCGTCATACAGTGTAGCCTGGCCGCTGGACGGAAGCTGCGCCAGCTCCAGCATGTGCTTGATCTCGGCCTCGTCCGCGCCGTCGAACACAGGCGTAGCCATCGGCACGCCGCCGCGCAGGTTATGCGCCAGCGTACCGATCTCGTCATCCGTGAGGCTCTTGAGATCGCCCTTCTTGCCGGGCGCGCTGTAAATCCTGTCCATGAACTTGCGCAGCTCCATGGCGGAGGCCTGCTCGTCCAGCATGCGCCCGATCTTGAGGCCGAGCGCCTTGCCCGCCCAGCCGAGGTGCGCTTCCAGCACCTGGCCCACGTTCATGCGCGAGGGCACGCCCAGCGGATTCAGCACGATGTCCACCGGCGTACCATCGGCGAGACGCGGCATGTCTTCCACCGGCACAATCATCGAAACCACGCCCTTGTTGCCGTGACGGCCCGCCATCTTGTCGCCGGGCTGGATACGGCGCTTCACCGCAAGGTGCACCTTGACCATCTTCAATACGCCGGGGGCAAGGTCATCGCCCGCGGCAAGCTTGGCGCGCTTCTCTTCAAATTTAGCGTCAAAGTCCTTGCGCAATTGCTTGAGCTGGCCGGTAATAAGCTCCAGCTGGTGGTGGGCGGTCTCATCGCGCAGGCGGATGTCGAACCACTTCTCGCGCGCCACCTCGGCAAGATACCCCTTGGTGATGCGCGCGCCGCTCTTCAAGCCCTTGGGGCCGCCCTGCGCGGTCTTGCCGGTAAGCAGCCTTTCCACGCGTTGATAAATATCATCTTCCATGATGCGCATCTGGTCGCGCAGGTCCTTCTTGTATTTGGCCAGCTCCGCCTCTTCAATCCCTCTCGCGCGCGCGTCTTTTTCCACACCGTCGCGGGTGAACACCTGCACGTCTATCACCGTGCCGCTCATGCCGGAGGGTACGCGCAGGCTGGTGTCTTTCACGTCCGAGGCCTTCTCGCCGAAGATGGCGCGCAGCAGGCGCTCTTCCGGGGTCAGCTGGGTTTCGCCCTTGGGCGTCACCTTGCCCACCAGGATGTCGCCGGGATTGACCTCGGCGCCGATGTAGACGATGCCCGACTCATCCAGCTTGGCCAGCGCGCCCTCGCTCACGTTGGGGATATCGCTGGTGATTTCCTCCGGGCCGAGCTTGGTGTCGCGCGCCACGCAATTGAGCTCTTCGATGTGTATCGTGGTGAAACGATCCTCCTCCGACACGCGCTCGGAGATCAGGATCGAGTCCTCGAAGTTGTACCCGTTCCACGGCATGAACGCGACCAGCACGTTTTGTCCCAGCGCCAGCTCGCCCATGTCGGTGGATGGACCGTCGGCCAGCACGTCGCCGCGCGCGATCACGTCGCCGATCTTCACCAGCGGACGCTGATTGATGCAGGTGTTCTGGTTGGAGCGCATGTACTTGATGAGGTTGTAGATATCCACGCCCGGCTCGCCGGCCCGGGTTTCCTCGTCGTGGACGCGCACCACGATGCGCGAGGCGTCCACTGAATCCACCACGCCGCCGCGCCGCGCCACTACGGTGACGCCGGAATCTATGGCCACGGTGCGCTCGATGCCGGTGCCGACCAGCGGCTTTTCCGTCTTCAGCGTCGGCACCGCCTGACGCTGCATGTTGGAGCCCATGAGCGCGCGGTTGGCGTCGTCGTGCTCCAGAAACGGGATCAGCGCCGCGGCCACGGATACGATCTGCTTGGGCGACACGTCTATATAATCCACCTTGTCCGGCGTGGACAGGGTGAATTCGTTTTCATGGCGGCACGATACCAGCTCATCCACCAGACGACCATTCTCGTCCAGCGCGGCGTTGGCCTGGGCGATGGTGTACTGCCCTTCTTCGATGGCGGAGAGATAGTCAATCTGGTCCGTCACCTTGCCGTCCTTCACCTTGCGGTAGGGCGTTTCCAGGAAGCCGTAGTCGTTCACCCTGGAATACACGGCAAGCGAGTTGATCAGGCCGATATTCGGGCCTTCCGGCGTCTCGATCGGACACACGCGGCCGTAGTGCGTCGGATGCACGTCGCGCACCTCGAAACCGGCGCGCTCGCGCATCAAACCGCCCGGCCCCAGCGCCGAGATGCGGCGCTTGTGGGTGACTTCGGACAGCGGGTTGTTCTGGTCCATGAACTGGGAAAGCTGGCTCGATCCGAAGAATTCCTTGGTCGCAGCGGCGATGGGTTTGGCGTTGATCAGCTCCTGCGGCGTCAGCGCCTCGGATTCGGCCAGGCTCAGGCGCTCCTTCACCGCGCGCTCCACCCGCACCAGGCCGATGCGGAACTGGTTTTCCGCCATCTCGCCCACGCAGCGCACGCGCCGGTTTCCGAGATGGTCTATGTCGTCCACCGTTCCGTTGCCGTTCTTGATGGCGATCAGCGTCTTCATCACGTCAATGATGTCTTCCTTGGTGAGCACGCCGGGCCCGGTGATCTCGCTGCGCCCGACGCGGCGGTTGAACTTCATGCGCCCGACGGCCGACAGATCGTAACGCTCACTGGCGAAGAACAGGTTGTTGAACAGCAGTTGCGCCGCGTCCTTGCTGGGCGGCTCGCCGGGGCGCATCATGCGGTAGATTTCCACCTGCGCCTCGAGCGCGTTGCGCGTGTTGTCCAGGCGCAGGGTGTCGGACATGTAGGGGCCGCGATCCAGGTCGTTGGTAAACAGCGTGCTGATCTCGCGCACGCCGGCCTTGATGAGCTTGCCCAGCAGCTCCGCAGTAATTTCGCTGTTGGCCTCGGCCAGCACCTCGCCGCTTTCCTTGTCTACCACGGCGCGCGCCAGCACCTTGCCGATCAGATAATCGCGCGGCACCTCCAGTTGCCTGAGGCCAAGCTTTTCCAGCTCGCGGATGTGCCGCGCGGTAATGCGGCGCCCGGCCTCGACGATCACCTTGCCCTTGTTGTCGCTGAGATCGAACGACAGCGTCTCGCCGCGCAGACGCGCCGGAATCAGCTCCAGCTTGACCGTATCCTGATCCAGCTTGTAGGTGTTGGTCTCGAAGAAAATTTCCAGCATCTGCTCGTTGCTGTATTCGAGCGCGCGCAGCAGCACGCTGGCGGGCAGCTTGCGGCGCCGGTCTATGCGCACGTAAAGCGCATCCTTGGGATCGAACTCAAAATCCAGCCACGAGCCGCGATAGGGAATGATGCGCGCGGAAAACAGGAGCTTGCCGGAAGAGTGCGTCTTGCCGCGATCGTGCTCGAAGAACACGCCCGGCGAACGGTGCAGCTGCGACACGATCACGCGCTCGGTGCCGTTGATGATAAAGGTGCCGTTTTCCGACATCAGCGGCAGCTCGCCCATGTACACTTCCTGCTCCTTGATGTCCTTCACCACGCGCGCATTGGCGGGGGCGTCCTTGTCATAGATCACCAGGCGCGCCTTAACGCGCAGCGGCGCGGCGTAGGTCATGCCGCGCTGCTTGCACTCGCGCACGTCGAACATGGGCGGACTCAGACGATAGCTGACGTACTCCAGCACCGCGTTGCCGCTGTGGCTCGCGATGGGGAATACGCTCTTGAGCGCGGCGTGCAAACCCTGATCGGCGCGCTGCTCCGGCGCCACGTCGGCCTGTAAAAACGCGCGATAGGAATCTATCTGCATCGCCAGCAGATAAGGCGCGTCGAGTATGGTGGGGCGCTTCCCGAAGTCCTTGCGAATACGCTTTTTCTCAGTGAACGAGTAGGCCATGGCGGTTCCTCAAGCTAAATCAAGTCCGTGACACACGTCCGCGCGGAGTGGACGTGAAAAGACAGCCAGCGGGGAAACCGCCGGCCTGGTTACATGAAACAACAACAGGCAACAGCTGCAAGATCACTTGATCTCGACGCTGGCGCCCGCCTCCTCCAACTGCTTCTTGATGTCCTCGGCGTCCTTCTTGGACACGCCTTCCTTGACGGTGGACGGGGCGCCTTCCACCAGGTCCTTGGCTTCCTTCAGGCCCAGGCCAGTGATGGCGCGGATCACCTTGATGACGCCGACCTTGTTCTCGCCGAACTTGGTCATCACCACGGTGAACTCGGTCTTCTCTTCCGCGGCGGCGGCGGCGCCACCGGCGCCCGGCGCAACGGCGACGGCCGCCGCCGCGCTCACGCCAAATTTCTGCTCCATGGCGGAGATCAGGTCCACAATCTCCATCACGGTCATCTTCGAAATGCCTTCCAAAATGTCTTCTTTCGTTACGGCCATGTGTATGCTCCTTGAAAATATCCGGTTTAATTAAAAGTAAAGTCTGGATCACGCGGCCTGACGCGCATCGCGCACGGCGGCAAGAGTGCGCACCAGCTTCCCCACCGGCGCCTTCATCAGCGCCATCAGGGTGGCGATGGCCTCATTGCGCGTGGGCAGCCTGGCCAGCGCGGCGACGTCGGCGGGCTTGAGCAGCTTGCCGTTATAAGCGCCCGCCTTGATGACCAGCCGCTCGTGGGCCTTGGCGAAATCACCCATCAGCTTGGGCGCGGCGCTCGGCTCCTCGCGCGACAGGGCCAGCAGCAGCGGCCCGACCAGCGCCTCGTCCATGCAGGCGAATTCAGTGCCCTGCACGGCGCGGCGCGCCAGGGTGTTTTTCACCACGCGCAGATACACGCCCATCTTGCGCGCGTTGCTGCGCAGCTCGGTCAGCTCGCTCACCGTCATGCCGCGGTACTCGGCCACCACCGCCGACCTGGCCTGCGCCGCCACGCCCGCGACTTCACTTACGATTTCCTGTTTTTGTTCTAAAGTCAGACTCACAAAATATGCTCTCCTCCTGGCTGCTGTAGCTCCACCAAAGGGCGGGTACCATCGCCCCATCCAAACACGGTGAATCTGTGCCAGGGATAATCCTGTCTCAGTTTTCACCGTCTGCGCAGGAAATTAAACGTTCTTGTTCTGAACGTGCCTGCGGTTTTTGACGGCGCAGCATGCAGCTACGCTGTAAAAGCTCTACAATCCCAAACTCGTCCGGTCTATAACAAAGCCCGGCCCCATGGTACTCGCCACGGTGATCTTCTTCAGGTAAACGCCCTTGGACGCGCTCGGCTTCATCTTCTGCACGTCGGCCAGCAGCGCCATGAGATTCGCCTTGATCGCCTCCGGCTTGAACGAGGCCTTGCCGATGCTGCAATGCACCAGGCCTGCCTTGTCGGTGCGGTAGCGCACCTGGCCGGATTTGGCGTTCTTCACCGCGCCCGCCACGTCGGCGGTCACCGTGCCCACCTTGGGGTTGGGCATCAGGCCGCGCGGGCCCAGCACCTGGCCGAGCTGGCCGACGACGCGCATCGCGTCGGGTGCCGCGATCACCACGTCGAAGTCAATCTTGCCCGCCTTCACCGAGGCGGCCAAGTCGTCAAACCCCACGATGTCGGCGCCCGCGGCCTTGGCGGCCTCGGCGTTGGCGCCCTGCGCGAACACGGCGACGCGCACCGACTTGCCGGTGCCGTGCGGCAGCACGACGGAGCCGCGCACACCCTGCTCGCTTTTCTTCGGATCTATGCCGAGATTGACGCTGACGTCCACTGACTCGTCGAATTTTGCAGTGGCGCACTCCTTCACCAGGTTCACCGCTTCATCCACCGCATAGAGTCTGCCCGGCGTATGCTTCATCTTGTAAGCCGCAATGCGCTTGGGGGGGTTGCTCATGACACCCCCTCCACGTCCACGCCCATGCTGCGCGCGCTGCCCGCAATGGTGCGCACCGCCGCGTCCATGTCCGCCGCCGTGATATCCGGCATCTTGATCTTGGCGATCTCCTCCAGTTGCTTGCGCGTGAGCTTACCCACCTTGACGCTGTTCGGCGTCTTGCTGCCGCTCTCGATCCCCAGCGCCTTTTTAATCAGCACCGAGGCGGGCGGCGTCTTAGTGACAAAGGTGAAGCTGCGGTCGCTGTACACGGTAATCACCACTGGTATCGGCAGACCCTGCTCCATTTTCTGCGTCGCGGCGTTGAACGCCTTGCAGAACTCCATGATGTTCACGCCGCGCTGGCCGAGCGCGGGTCCGACCGGCGGACTGGGGTTAGCTTGCCCGGCCTTGATCTGCAACTTGATATAGGCCTCAATTTTCTTGGCCATGTTTAGTGCTCCTTAAAAATGGGTGCAAACGCCCCGCACCTTGCCTGCCATGGACTCCTGCTGCTACTCCACAGTTCAGGTAACAAGGTGCGGGGCTCCCCTGTTAAAACCAGATACAAGATACAAGTAAAAAACCGCGTTCTCTTGCATCTTGTATCCTGTATCTTGTATCTTAGCCCTTCTCTACCTGACTAAACTCCAGCTCCACCGGCGTGGAGCGGCCGAAGATCATCACGCCGACGCGCAGCCGGCTTTTTTCGTAATTGACCTCTTCCACCACGCCGTTGAAATCGTTGAACGGCCCGTCCGTCACGCGCACCACCTCACCCGGCTCGAACAGCACCTTGGGGCGCGGCTTGTCCAAGCCCTCGTGCACGCGCTGCAAAATGACGTCGGCCTCCTTGTCGGTTATCGGCGCGGGCTTGTCGCTGGTGCCGCCGATGAAACCCAGCACCTTGGGCACATCCTTCACCAGGTGCCAGGTGTCGTCATCCATCTCCATCTGCACCAGCACGTAGCCGGGGAAAAACTTGCGGTCGCTCTTGCGCTTCTGGCCCTCTCGCATCTCCACCACCTCTTCGGTGGGCACCAGAATCTCGCCGAACTTGTCCTGCATCCCGGCGCGCGCGATGCGTTCCTTGAGCGACTTCACCACCTGATTCTCGAACCCGGAATAGGCGTGTATCACGTACCAACGCAATGCCATCGGTTCAACCTCCCTGTCCGGTGACGAGACGCACCAGCCACAACAACAACATGTCCAGCAGCCACAGGATAATCGCCGCGATGATCACCACCACGAACACCACCAGAGTGGTCTGCACGGTCTCCGGACGCGTGGGCCACACCACGCGCCGCACTTCGCTGCGCGTCTCCTGCAAAAATGCCCATGCTCTGCGTCCCGGTTCGGTTTGAAAAAAAACGGCCGCTGCCGCGCCTGCGGCGAGCAGCAATCCCAGCACGCGCAGCGGCAGCGGAATTTGCGCGGCGTAGAAATAAAAGGCCGCGACCGCGACCGCCAGCAGCAGCGCCGACGCCGACAGTTTAATGTTGTCCGTCATCTTTCCTGGTACGCAATTCTTAAAGCTCTTGCCAGTCCTGAATGGCAGGCCAGGAGGGAATCGAACCCCCAACCTGCGGTTTTGGAGACCGCCGCTCTGCCAATTGAGCTACTGGCCTAAAAATAAATCTCGCGATGCCATTCCTGGCGTAACCGCTGTTCCTCTTTCAGCACCCGCCAGCACGTCCCTGTGCCGGCCTTCGCCGCTTCGCGGCTCAGCCAATTGAGCTACTGGCCTAAAAATACAGTAGCGAGTGTCTAGTAGCGAGTTGCTAGTAAAGAATCTATTAATTTTCCTCGCCACTCGCCACTCGCTACTCCAATATCTTCGCCACCACCCCCGCCCCCACGGTGCGCCCGCCCTCGCGGATGGCGAAGCGCAGGCCTTCTTCCATGGCAATGGGGTTGATGAGGGCGACGGTCATCTTGACGTTGTCGCCGGGCATGACCATCTCGACCCCAGAGGGCAGTTCGCAGGCGCCGGTGACGTCGGTGGTGCGGAAGTAGAACTGGGGGCGGTAGCCGTTGAGGAAGGCGGTGTGTCTTCCGCCTTCTTCCTTGCTGAGGACGTAGACTTCGGCCTCGAACCGGGTGTGGGGCTTGACGGTGCCGGGTTTGCACAGCACCTGGCCGCGCTCGACTTCTTCGCGCTTGGTGCCTCGGAGGAGGACGCCGACGTTGTCGCCAGCTTCGCCCTGGTCAAGGAGCTTTCTGAACATTTCGACGCCGGTGACGGTGGTCTTCTGGGTGGGGCGGATGCCGACGATTTCGATTTCGTCGCCGACCTTGACGATGCCGCGCTCAATCCTGCCGGTGACGACGGTGCCTCGCCCGGAGATGGAGAAGACGTCTTCCACGGGCATAAGGAAGTGGCCTTCCACCGGGCGCTTAGGCTGGGGGATGTAGGTGTCGAGGGCGTCCACGAGCTTGAGGACGGCGGGAACGCCGATGTCGCTCGGGTCGCCTTCCAGGGCCTTTAAGGCGCTGCCGCGGATGATGGGGGTCTTATCGCCGGGGAATTGGTAGGTGGTGAGGAGTTCGCGCACTTCCATTTCGACCAGCTCAAGCAGTTCCGGGTCGTCTACCATGTCGGCCTTGTTGAGGAACACGACGATGTAGGGCACGCCCACCTGGCGCGCCAGCAGGATGTGTTCGCGGGTCTGGGGCATGGGGCCGTCGGCGGCGGACACCACCAGGATGGCGCCGTCCATCTGGGCGGCGCCGGTAATCATGTTTTTGACGTAGTCGGCATGGCCGGGGCAGTCTACGTGGGCGTAGTGGCGCTTGTCGCTCTGGTATTCGACGTGGGCAGTGGCAATGGTGATGCCCCGCGCGCGCTCTTCCGGGGCGTTGTCGATCTGGTCGTAGGCCTTGAATTCACCACCAAACTTCTCGGCCATGACCTTGGTCAGGGCCGCCGTCAGCGTGGTCTTGCCGTGGTCTACGTGACCAATGGTGCCCACGTTCAGGTGGGGCTTCTTGCGCTCGAATTTTTCTTTGGACATTGAAAAATCTCCTCAACACTATTTCCACTCAAAATCTTTGGTTACCCGTCCGGCCCGCTCGCATCAAACATGGAGCCCATGACCGGAATCGAACCGGTGACCTCTTCCTTACCAAGGAAGTGCTCTGCCGACTGAGCTACATGGGCCAGGAAACAAGTCATCTTGGCCTTCCCTGGCGAGGCCCTAGCTCACCTACCCACCACCGGCCCAGCCCTCCGTGGCTGGGCGCTCGTTGCTTCGCAACCCCTGTCGCTACGCGACCCCGCTACATGGGCCTAATCAAGAGTAGCTAGTGGCGAGTAGTCAAAGTACCCCAGTCAAGACCACCATCATCCTCACCACTAGCCACTCGTCACTGTCTGGAGCGGGTGATGGGAATCGAACCCACGTTATCAGCTTGGAAGGCTGAAGTTCTACCATTGAACTACACCCGCCTGATCCCTAAAATAAGCATGGGTTGTGTCGGTCAGAAGCTGCACATTAGCCCCGTTGAGCGCAATCCCTGCGGCGGCCCGCCCTCCCGGTGACTGGTGGAGGGGGGAGGATTCGAACCTCCGAAGGCGTAAGCCGTCAGATTTACAGTCTGATCCCTTTGACCGCTCGGGAACCCCTCCCGAAACATAAGCAGACTAGTATGCAGCAAATATCCTTGAGCGTCAACCTGCCTGTCCGGCTTACTGCAAGCTCTTCCCTAAACTTAACAATCACTTAAGGCCGCAGGGGGTACACCGCCTCGCTGCGCCCACACCGCTGCGGCTTGGACGTCACGCGACAAACCTGGCACAACCTGATAAGGTATAGGGTTTTGACGAGTATCGAAAAGTTGGGATACAGCACCTTCTATCTAAGATTATTTTAAGGAATAAGCCTTGAAAAAGGAATTTGCATGAAGGTCACCGTTTTTGGCTGCGGCTATGTGGGATTGGTGAGCGGGGTCTGCCTGGCTGAGGTCGGCAACGACGTGCTGTGCGTGGACACCGACGCGCACAAGATCGCGTTACTCAAGCTGGGTAAGACGCCGATCCACGAGCCGGGGCTGGAAGACCTGCTGCTCGGCAACACCCGCGCCGGGCGGATCAATTTCACCACCGACGTGGCCGGCGCGGTGCAACACGGCGCGCTGCAATTCATCGCCGTGGGCACCCCGCCGGATGAAGACGGCGCGGCGGATTTGCAATACGTGCTCGCCGTGGCGCGCGCCATCGGCGAGCACATGTCCGGCTACCGCGTGGTGGTGAATAAATCCACGGTGCCGGTCGGCACCGCCGACAAGGTGCGCGCGGCGCTGGCCGAGACGCTGAAAAAGCGCGGCGTGACGCTGGACTACAGCGTGGTGTCGAATCCGGAATTTTTAAAGGAAGGCGCGGCGATAGATGACTTCATGAAACCCGACCGCATCGTGATCGGCTGCCACGACGCGCGCGCAATTGAGCTGATGCGCGCGCTGTACGCCCCCTTCAACCGCAGTCACGACCGCGTACTGGTGATGGACGTGCGCTCGGCGGAGCTCACCAAATATGCGGCCAACGCCATGCTCGCCGCCAAGATCAGCTTCATGAACGAGCTGGCCAATATCGCCGAGCGCGTGGGCGCGGACATCGAACAGGTGCGCATCGGCATCGGCTCCGACCCGCGCATCGGCTATCATTTCATCTATCCCGGCTGCGGCTACGGCGGCTCCTGCTTCCCCAAGGACGTGCAGGCACTAGCGCGCACCGCGGAACAGCATCACTACCGGCCCGAATTGCTGCACGCGGTGCAGGCCGTGAACCAAAGACAGAAGGAAGTGCTGTTTGATAAAATCCACGCGCACTTCAACGGCGCGCTCAAGGGCAAGACCATCGCGCTGTGGGGGCTCGCCTTCAAGCCCAACACCGACGACATGCGCGAGGCGCCGAGCCGGGCGCTGATGGAAAAACTGTGGGCGCACGGCGCCAGGGTGCGGGCGCACGACCCGGTGGCGATGAGCGAGGCGCGCCGACTATACGGCGAGCGCGGCGATCTTGCGCTGTGCGAGGAACCGTATGAGGCCCTGCACAATGCCGACGCGCTTGCGCTGATCACCGAGTGGAAGGTGTTTCGCAGCCCGGATTTCGGCCATATTAAAAAGCTGTTAAGGCAAGCCGTCGTCTTTGACGGCCGCAACATCTACGACCCGGACGTGCTCAAGCGCGAGGGTATACTCCATTACGGTATTGGACGTGGTAACCGCAATTGAAGGAACCCCTCCCCATCCCTCTCCCGCGGATGCGGGAGAGGGGGATAAGGAAGCTGTCTTAAAATGTTTGATCTTGAACAGACCCGCGTCGGCGTGATCGGCCTTGGCTACGTCGGCCTGCCGCTGGCCGCCGCCGGCATCAAGTGGAACTTTCTGCCCTTCCGCCCCGGCCTGGTGGACAGGCACTGCATCGGCATAGACCCCTATTATCTGACGCACAAGGCGCAGGAGATCAGCTATCTGCCGCAGATGATCCTCGCCGGGCGGCGCATCAACGACGGCATGGGCGCCTACGTGGTGGAGCGCGTGGTCAAGCTCATGCTGGCGCACCGCATGCGCGTCGCCGACTCGAACATATTAATCCTCGGCCTCACCTTCAAGGAAAACTGCCCCGACATCCGCAACAGCCGCGTGATAGACATCGTGCGCGAGCTGCAAGGCTACAACGCCAAGGTGGACGTGTACGACCCCTGGGCCAATGCGGAAGATGCCCGGCATGAGTACGGCATCACGCCCGTGACCAAATTAGAGTCAGGCCGCTATGACGCGCTGATTCTCGCGGTGGCGCATGATGAGTTCCGCGCCGTGGGCGCAGAGAAGCTGTGCGCGCTGGACAAGACGCCATGCGTTTTATTCGACGTAAAAGGCATGCTGCCCGCCGATCAAACCGACGGACGGCTTTAGGCCGGGATGAAGGTACTGGTCACCGGCACGGCGGGATTCATCGGCGCGGCGCTTAGCAGCCGCCTGCTCGAGCGCGGCGACGAGGTCATAGGGATAGACAATCTGAATGACTATTACGATGTGAATTTAAAACGCGCCCGCCTGAAGCGTTTTGACACTCACCCGCGTTACACCCACATCCAGGCCAACCTGCAAGACCATGACGCCGTCACGCGGGCGTTCGCGCAGCACCGGCCGCAGCGCGTGATGAACCTCGCCGCCCAGGCGGGCGTGCGCTACTCACTGCAAAACCCGCACGCCTATATAGATTCCAACATCGCCGGCTTCATGAACGTCCTGGAGGCGTGCCGTCATCACAACATCGAGCATCTGGTGTACGCCTCCAGCAGCTCGGTATACGGCGCCAACACCAAAATGCCGTTTTCCGTGCACCACAACGTGGATCACCCCTTGAGCCTGTACGCCGCGACCAAAAAGGCCAATGAGCTGATGGCGCACACTTACAGCCATTTATACCGGCTGCCTGCCACGGGCCTGCGCTTTTTCACCGTGTACGGCCCGTGGGGACGCCCCGACATGGCGCTGTTCATTTTCACCAAAAAGATACTCGCGGGCGAGCCGATAGACGTGTTCAACCACGGCCGGCACAAACGCGACTTTACCTATATAGACGACGTCGTCGAAGGCGTGGTGCGCGTGCTGGATAAAATCCCCGAACCCAATCCGGGCTGGAACGGCGATGCCCCCGACTCCGCGAGCAGCAACGCGCCCTACCGTTTATACAACATCGGCCACAACCAGCCGGTGGAGCTGATGTACTTCATCGAAACGCTGGAAAAGAACCTCGGCAAAAAGGCGAAGCTCAACATGCTGCCGCTGCAGAAAGGCGACGTGCCAATGACGTACGCGGACGTGGACGATTTGGTGCGCGACGTGGGCTACAAGCCCGAAACCTCCATCGAAACCGGTATCACGCGCTTTGTGGAGTGGTATAGAGATTATTACAAAATCTGAACTCTCACCTGCGGCCCGCCGCCCTCCCCGGCCAGACGCACCGCCAGCAGCGGCAATATCTCTTGTAAATCTTCCGTCAGCTTCCACGGTGCATTCACGATCACCATGCCGCTGCCGTTCAGGCGATTATCCACGTCATCCGGCAAGGTGAGAAACTCCAGCGCCTGCGCCTTAATGCGCAGCCCGCGCACCCCTGCATGGAAGCGGCGCACCGCAACGCGCGACTTCACCGGATACCAGACCAGCACCACGCCGTTACGCCAATGCCGGGCGGCATACTCAAGCGCGGCGAGCACGTAATCGAAGTCAGCCGCTGACTCATAAGGCGGGTCTATAAACAGCAGCCCGCGCTGCTCCCTGGGCGGAATAAACCCCTTGAGCGCGCTCCAGGCGTCGGCATGATGCAGCGCAGCATTCTTCACGCCCGCAAGATTATATTTGAGATACTGATACTCCTCATCCCGGCGCTCGATCAGCACCGCCCGGTCCTGCTCGCGCAACATCCGCGCGATAATAAACGGCGAACCCGGATAATATTTGAGCGCTCCCTGCTTGTTGAATTTCCCCACCAAAGCAAAGTAATCCGCCAGGGCGGGCCACGCTCCCCGCTCCGGCCACAACGCGCCTATCCCCTGCCCAAACTCGCCCGGCGCTTTCAACACATAGACGCCCGCCCCCGCGTGCGTATCCACCACGCAAAACGGCGTCTCTTTTTGCCGCAGCGCACGCAACACCCGTGCCAGCACGATATGCTTGAACACGTCGGCGATATTGCCGGCGTGAAAACTGTGGCGGTAATTCAAGTTGCAAGAAACTCCTTATCACGATTTTATTCGGCGGTTTTGATCACCGGCCGTCAAAAGAATCTGACAGATGGGCGGTACTAACAGTTTGTTGAAAAAGGCCGTCTTGGCCTTTTTCAACCCGCTACGCCGCGGCGCATGTCCGCGGCCCGCTCCATTTTTCAATCATATATGTATATGGAAAAAGGGCGATCGGTCCCTCGATCGCATCGCAGTTTGTTGAAAAACGAGTTTTTCAACAAACTGCTAAGGCCTGCTTGTGAAAAGACCGGGCTGGAGGGCCGAGGAAGTACACTGACTACCGTCGCAGGCGCCGACCACTTCCCCGTTCACAATAACCGGGCGCCAGCCGGCCGCCATCGCATGGGGGGTAAGGGGATTACGGAAGCCCTCCGGCGCCGGCACCATCGTCATGCCGTCCCATACCATCGTCTTGCCGGTCTGCTTCTCCTGCTCCAGCGCGTTCTTGTACGTCTGCTGGGGGTCGGGAAAAACGTCGCCGGACATTGCATCGGGATCCGCCACCGCCGCCGGCAGGCTCAAGGTGCAGATGAGGAGAAATCGGATCAGGGAAGTCATGGCGCTACTCGAAGAGTAAGCCAAAGACCTTGCGTTCGCAAGCGCCCGCCGGCCCTGTGTCACACCAGGGCGGTTCCGCTTCCTGCACCTGCGCCGATCAGCGTGCGCACCCAGCGGCGGCGCGCTACCGCCGCCCAGCGCGGAGGAAGCTTCAATGAGGCCGCAGCAGTTCGCTGCGGAAAACCAGATGTTTTATTTCGCCAGCCGCGGCATCGGCGCCTCGACCAGGTCCATCTTGGCGATGAGGCCGAGGCGGTTGGAGGAAAGCGTGATGGACTTGGCATGTATCTTTTCGCCTTCCTCGGTCTCGCCGGGCGCAGGCAGATCGCCAGAGGGTTTATCTACGCGCCGGTGCCGATACCGGCCCTCGACCGTGTCGGCGGACTCGGCCCATTCGCCCTGCACCCATTCGAGATAAGCCAGCCGCGGGCAATATTCGTACTCGTTCACCATTCGCGCCGGCAGCAGCGGCATGTCGGCCGCCAGCTCCGGAAATGGCAACGGCAATTCACCTTGCACCTCGTCCATAGCGCGGCAAATCCCCCTTGATTAGGCAATTGCTTTTAAGTGTAGCAAGCGCAAGGGCAGCATGGTATTTTGGCAGAGTGTCGCGGCTTCTTAGTCTGCGGCCCGATCGGAGGGCCTTCATTCCCAGAACATGTTCCACGGCGAGACGGCGCCCGCGGATGATCGGTTTGCCACCGAAGATGCCGGGGTTGACGGTGATGCGTTCAAGAAGCTTTTCTTCGTTCATATGGCGGCGTCTCCTCGTACAGGTCTTGCGCAAGATCAGTATATACCGCACAAGGCGGCGGCCGGGCCAAGGTTATGCAAGTATCGGCACCGCCGAAACATCCCCAACCCGAGGTGGCGACTGAAGCCTCCCATCCGGTCTCAGACCCTTTTTACATACCGGACTCCTTCAAGACCCTCGAAATCCGAATCCTGCGTCCAGAGAGTGGCATCGCGGGCGCAGGCCGTCGCAAACACAACGGAATCGGCAAGCGGCAGCTTCAGCTCCAGGCCGAGTCGTGCCGCCGCCAGCGCGAGCCCGGCGTCCAGGTCCACGACCTCTCCTTGCTGCATCAGGGCAGCGGCCTGCAACGCATCGTTCTCGCCCCGTTGCTGCAACACTCGCTTGAAGACTTCCAGCAGGCAAATCGTCGGGACGACAAGACGCGAGACATCCTCGACGGCGGACGCAAAAAAATCGGCGTTGGGCCCATCGGCCGGATACTCCAACCAGCCGGAGGAATCTACGACGTTCACACGCGATCCTTGTCGCGCGGCATCGAGGTGTCGATCCCGCGCAGGAAACCGCGCATCTTCTTGAGCTTCCTGACCGGAATGATCTCCACGCCCGCCCCGTCAAACTTGCGCGCAGGCAAGCGCACCGACAGGCCAGAAGTTGCCGCGTGTAGGGATGCGCTTGAAATGCGACCGATGAAAGCGAACTGTTCGCCGTATGGCGCTCGCGGCGATATTATTGGGAACGGGAAATCCGGATACGGCCGCCGCACAAGTCGATCAAAAACCTCATCCGCCGGCGACTCGGACTGCGTCCAGTCTGTCATGGGCGATTACAGCGTGGGCGTAGGCGATGCACGCCCGGATATCTTCCGGCTCCAGGTCGGGATAATCGGCAAGTATGTCCTCTTGCGTTTCACCCTGCGCCAACAGACTCAAGACAAGCTCAACCGAAATCCGCATGCCGCGAATGATCGGCTTGCCGCCGAATATCTTCGGATTCACCGTGATGCGTTCAAGAAGTTTCTGTTCGTCCATCGGACATCCCCGGTCCGCTGATTTACTTTAAGTATACGGCATCACCCCAACGAAAATCGAGTCGGGCCAGGCGCGGGCGGCCTGCCTGA
>JBGFRC010000023.1:0-47298 GCA_041695325.1 Pseudomonadota bacterium | reverse complement strand
AACATAATAAGTAGCACCGGTAGCAGGCCCAGCGCCACCACCCATTGAAGGCGCCACCCCAGTCGCCATTTGTTTTCGCGCAAGCGTCCATGGGCGGCGAACACAATCACGGCGACGGAGAGAAACGACAGCCAGAAGCCGAGTGACATCACCGCCAGCGGGTCGTAGATGAGCACCGCCAGCAGAGCCGCGGCGAGCAGGTGCGAGGTACGCACTGCGCGGCTGGCCAACACCGCGCCCAGCACCACGGTGATCATGATGAGCGCGCGCTGCGCGGGAATGGCGAAGCCTGCCAGCGCCGCATAGAATACGGCCGCGAGCAGGGCGGCGACGGCGCCCGCTTTGTGCGCCGGCAGGCGCAGCACGGTGTAGCCGGGCAAGGCCCACAGCCAGCGCATGAGAAAAAACGCAATGCCCGCGACCAGCCCGATGTTCATGCCGGAGATGGCCATCAGGTGCGTGGTGCCGGTCTGGCGCAGTATCTCCCACTGCTCATCGCTGATCGCGCCTTGATCGCCATTAGCGAATGAAGTAATCATACCGGTCATGGGCGAGCCCGCCAGCGCGGTTTGTATCTGCACCCCGACGTACTGCCGCAGGCGGCCCATCGGATAAGAGTGAGCGCTGGAGGCGAGCAGGCGCGGCGTATGCTCCAGGCGCACGTAACCGGTGGCGCGGATACGCTGATGGAACAGATAGGCTTCGTAATCAAAGCCGCCTGGATTCTGGAAGCCGTGCGGACGTTTCAGGCGTACCAATAATTCCCACTGGTCGCCGATGCGCGGCGCAAAGACGGGTTCGTAGACGGTCAGCCTGAGCTTCGAGGGAATGTTTGCGTCGAGACCATCCAGGCTGGCTTGCGTCACGTCGAACTCGAATGCGACGCCGCGCTCCAGCGCCTTGGGCAGGCCGGCGACATAGCCCTGCACCAGCAGGTCCCGCCCTTCCAGTTGTTTGGGCAAGCTGTCGTCCAGCACCAGGCCGGCGCGCAGGCTGATCCAGAACACACCGGCCAGGAAAAACACGGGCAGGAGCCAAAGCCTGCGGCGGCGCACCAGGGGCAGCAAGGCGAGCGCCGGCACGCCCCACCACAACGAGGGCAGGGCGGGCAGCTGCTGCACCAGCAGCACGCCGCCCAGAAACGCCAGCGCGTGCAGGCGAATATCCGCGCCGGGAGAAGTGATCCGCCTGTTAATGTGCGTTTTAAACCCGTCTTGTCTTAAACTAGCCGTCATGCCCAAAAAGCTGATAAAACGCTTTATGCCGGACGCGCATAAAGTACGCCATCACAAGCACCTGAAATTTTTCGGCAAACTGCTGCACGATCCGAATCTCTGGCATCTCAATCGCCACTCCACCTCGGGCGCGACGGCCATCGCTCTGTTCGTCGCCTTTCTCCCCCTGCCGCTGCATATCTTTCTGGCCGCTGCGCTGGCCATCCTGCTGCGCGTGAACTTGCCCATTACAGTCATAGTGATCTGGATTAACAATCCGTTCACCGTGGTGCCCATTTTTTATTTTGCCTATAAGCTGGGCGCGTTGCTGCTCGGAATTGAGCCAGGGGCCATGACTTTTGAGCCGACGTGGGGTGGGTTCGCCACCGGGCTGGGTGACATCTGGCAGCCCTTGGTGCTGGGCTCCTTGCTGCTCTCGACGGTGAGCGCGGCGGCCGGCTATTATGCGGTGCTGGGCTTGTGGCGCTTGAGCGTGGTGCGGCAATGGGAGCAACGCAAGACGCGCGGCCGGCGTTAGCCGGCTGTCACGCCGTCCAGGAAACGTTCCGCGTCCAGCGCCGCCATGCAGCCCGATCCCGCCGAGGTGATGGCCTGGCGGTACACGTGATCGGCCACGTCGCCCGCCGCGAATACGCCAGGGATGCTGGTGGCGGTGGCGTTGCCCTCCAGCCCGCTTTTTATCTTGATATAACCGTTGTTCATCTCGAGCTGGCCTGCGAAAATCGCCGTGTTGGGCTGATGGCCGATGGCGATGAACACGCCTTGCAGCGCGAAGTTTTTTACAGCGTTGGTAGCGAGGTTCTTGACGCGCATGCCGGTGACCCCGCTGTCGTCGCCCACCACCTCGCCCAGCGCGCTGTTCCACTCGATGCCGATCTTGCCTTCGTTCACTTTCGCCATCAGCTTATCAATCAGGATTTTTTCCGCCTTGAACTTGTCGCGCCGGTGCACCACGGTGACGTGGGCGGCGATGTTGGCAAGATACAGCGCTTCTTCCACCGCGGTGTTGCCGCCGCCGATCACCGCGACCTTTTGCCCTTTATAAAAAAATCCGTCGCACGTCGCGCACGCCGACACGCCGCGCCCTTTAAAAACCTCTTCGGAGGGCAGTCCAAGATATTTGGCCGAAGCCCCGGTGGCGATGATGAGCGCGTCGCAGGTATAGACCCCGCTGTCGCCTGTCAACCGGAATGGGCGTGATTGAAGTTCCGCCTGGTTGATGTGGTCAAACACGATCTCGGTGTGGAAGCGTTCGGCGTGCCTCTTCATGCGCTCCATGAGGCCCGGTCCCTGCAGGCCCTCCACGTCACCGGGCCAGTTATCCACATCCGTTGTCGTCATGAGCTGGCCGCCCTGCTCCAGGCCGGTGATGAGCACCGGCTTCAGGTTGGCGCGCGCGGCGTACACCGCGGCGGTGTAACCCGCCGGGCCGGAGCCCAGGATCAAAAGGCGGCAGTGTTTTGGGGATGACATGGGGGTGTGAATTCAGTGCCGCTCATCATAAACGGCGCACACGATATTTAAAAGCGCGTCTTGGCACTTCCCAAAGGCAGGGTTCGGCCATAGAATTGAGAATGGATTAAAAAAGGGGGGCATCATGCAACTATTCCGCACCAAACCCAGTTCGCCGGATGATTATTGCGACAGCGGATTAAGACGCGCGCTGGGTGCGTTAGACCTGACCCTGCTCGGCATCGGCGCCATCATCGGCACCGGCATCTTTGTGCTCACCGGCATCGCTGCCGCCACGCTCTCCGGCCCCGCCGTGGTGCTGTCCTTCGTGGTGTCGGGCCTCGCCTGCGCCTTTGCCGCGCTGGCTTACGCGGAGCTGGCCGCGAGCCTCGGCGGCTGCGGCAGCGCCTACGGCTACAGCTACACCGCGCTCGGCGAGCTGCTTGCCTGGATGGTGGGCTGGATATTGATCCTGGAATACGGCGTCGCCACCGCGGCGGTAGCGAACGGCTGGTCAGGCTATTTCAACAATGCCTTGACCGCCATCGGGATGCCTTTACCGTTTTCCCTCACCCATGCGCCCACCCAGGGCGGCATCGTCAATCTGCCGGCGGCGGGCATCGTGATCGCGCTTGCCATATTGCTTATTATCGGCGTCAAGCAAAGCTCGCAATTCAACGCGGCGCTGGTGTTCGTCAAGCTGCTCACCATCGCCGTGTTCATCGGTGTGGCGGTATTCCACGTCAATCCGGATTTATGGAGCCCCTTTATGCCCTTCGGCTGGAGCGGCATCGGGCCGGAAGGGAAGCCCATCGGCGTGCTGGCGGGCGCCGCCATCGTGTTCTTCGCCTACATCGGCTTCGATGCCGTCTCCACCGCAGCGGAAGAAACCAAAAACCCGCAGCGCGACGTGCCCATCGGCATCCTGGCTTCGCTCGCGGTTTGCACCGTGATTTACATCGTGGTGTCCGGCCTGCTCACCGGCATCGTGTCTTACAAGGAACTGAACGTCTCTTCGCCGGTGGCGCACGCCCTACAACTGCTCGGCATCGACTGGGCCTCCGGCCTGGTCGCCACCGGCGTGATCGCGGGGCTGACCACGGTGATGCTGGTGCTGTATTACGCCCTCACGCGCATCTTTTTCGCCATGTCACGCGACGGCTTGCTGCCGCCGTTCTTCGGTGCAGTGCACGCAAGACGGCAAACGCCGGTGCGGGTCATTATTCTGTGCGGCCTGCTCATCGCCGCCATCGCCGGCTTTGTGCCTCTCGGCGACCTGGCCGAGCTTGTCAACATCGGCACCCTGGCCGCGTTTGTATTCGTCTGCATCGGCGTGCTGATGTTGCGCGCGCGCCAGCCGGAACTGCACCGCCCGTTCAAATGCCCCTGGCATCCGCTGATTCCGGTGCTGGGCGTAGTCTCCTGCGGGCTGCTCATGGCCAACCTGCCGCTCATCACCTGGCAGCGCTTCGGCGTGTGGCTGGCGGCCGGCCTCGCGGTGTATTTCGTCTACTCCATGCACAACAGCCGCTTGGCCAAAGCGGCGCCATGAGATTCAGGCGTTGGCTTTGTAGTGATTGATGAGCCCATTGGTCGAGCTGTCGTGAGAGGAGACGGCGCCTCGGCCTTGCAGTTCCGGCAATATCTTGTGCGCCAGCTGTTTGCCGAGTTCCACGCCCCATTGATCGAATGAATTGACATTCCAGATCACGCCCTGCACAAAGATTTTGTGTTCATACAACGCGATCAGCGAGCCCAGGATTAGGGGTGTGATTTTTTTTACCACTAAGGAGTTGGTGGGTTTGTTGCCGGGAAAGATTTTGTGCGGCAGCAGGCGCTCCAGCTCTTCGCCCTTGATGCCTTGTTGAACCAGTTCCGTGCGCGCCTCGGCTTCCGTTTTGCCCTTCATCAGCGCCTCGGTCTGGGCGAAAAAGTTCGCCAGCAGAATTTTATGGTGTTCGCCGATCGGGTTATGCGTCTCCATGGGCGCGATGAAATCGGCGGGGACGAGTCTGGTGCCCTGATGCAGTAACTGATAAAAGGCATGCTGGCCGTTGGTGCCGGGTTCGCCCCACAGGATGGGGCCGGTGGAGTAGTCCACGGTCTCGCCGTCACGCGTCACGCCTTTGCCGTTGCTCTCCATGTCGCCCTGCTGAAAATAGGCCGGGAAATAGCGCAGGTACTGATCGTATGGAAACACGGCGTGGCTCTCGGCGCCGAAGAAGTTGTTGTACCAGACGCCGAGCAGGGCCAGTATCACCGGCATATTTTTTTCCAGCGGTGCTGTTTTAAAGTGTTCGTCCATCGCGTGCGCGCCGCCGAGCAACTCCTCGAAATTCTCCATCCCGATGTAGAGTGCGATAGGCAGCCCGATGGCAGACCACAGTGAATAGCGTCCGCCCACCCAGTCCCAGAATTCAAACATGTTCTTGACGTCTATACCGAACTTGGCGACTTCTTTGGCATTGGTGGAAACGGCTGTGAAATGCTTGGCAATCGCGGATTCATCCCGCGCGGATTTCAGAAACCATGCGCGCGCCGTGTGGGCGTTGGCCAAGGTCTCCTGGGTGGTGAAGGTCTTGGAGGCGATGATGAACAGTGTGGTCTCCGGGTTGAGCCGTTTCAGCGTCTCGGCGATGTGGGTGCCGTCCACGTTGGAGACGAAGTGCATGGTGAGGCCTGCCCTGCCATAGGGCGTGAGCGCCGCGCACGCCATCTTCGGCCCCAAGTCGGAGCCGCCGATGCCGATGTTGACGATATCGGTCACGGCCTTGCCCGTGTAACCCTGCCACGCACCGCTACGGACGGCGTTGCTGAATGTCTTCATCTGCGCCAATACTTTATTGACCGCGGGCATGACATCTTGTCCGTCAACCAACATGGGTTTATGGGAGCGATTGCGCAGCGCGACGTGCAGCGCGGCGCGGTTTTCCGTGGCGTTGATTTTCTCGCCCGCGAACATCTTCTCGATCCAGGTCTTGACGCCGGCCTGCCGCGCCAGATCGAGCAGCAACGCCAGCGTCTCCTCGGTGACGCGGTTTTTGGAAAAATCAAGCAGGATGTCGTTAAACGACAGGGAAAATTTACTAAAACGCCGCGGGTCCTTCCGGAAAAGCTCGCACATGTGCAGAGGCGCGATTTGCCGCTGATGCGCCAGCAGCGCCTGCCAGGCCCTGGATTGTGTCAGTGCGCTCACGCCGTAGTCAGTAGACGCAAACCGCACCTTCGATGATTTCACCCTCGATGCTCAGTTCATTGCGCCAGCACTGATATTCGCGCTCGAACAGACGATTGGCTTCCGCCGGTCCCCAGCTTCCGGCGGGATAGGTGTGGATGAAATCACGTTCCATGGCCCAGGTCTTTAAAATCGGGTCCACCACGCGCCACGCCCAGCGCACCTCATCATAGCGCAGAAACAGCGAGCGGTCGCCTTCGATCACGTCGAGCAGCAGTGCCTCGTAGGCGTCGAGCTGCGCTTCGAATTCCTGCCGGTAGCTGGCGTCCAGGCTCACGGTGCGCGCATGCATCTTGAGCCCGGGCAGTTTAGTTTGAATCTCTACGCGCAGGCATTCTTCGGGCTGGATGCCGAGCAGTATCCAGTTGGGGCGGATTTGCTCCGTCACCGTTTCGCGGAACAGGAGTTGCGGCGCGTGCTTGAAGCGGATCGCAATGTAAGAGGTGGCGTGGGCGAGACGCTTGCCGGTGCGCACGTAGAACGGCACGTTGCGCCAGCGCCAATTGTCTATGTAGAGCTTGAGCGCCGCGTAGGATTCCGTGCTGCTGTTGAGCGCCACGCCTTTTTCCTCCAGATAGCCGGCCACTTTCTGGCCGTCCACCGTGCCGCGCGCGTATTGGGCGCGGAAGGCATGCGCGTGCACCGCGCTCTGCGGAATGGGACGGATGGACTTCAGCACCTTGACCTTTTCATCGCGCAGCGATTCGGCGTCCATGCTGGGCGGCGGCTCCATCGCCACCAGGGTGAGCATTTGCAACAAATGGCTTTGCAGCATGTCGCGCAACGCACCCGCGCCATCGTAGTATTCCGCGCGCCCGCCGATGCCCTGAGTCTCGGAGTGGGTGATCTGCACGTGGTCAATGTAATTGCGGTTCCAAAGCGGTTCCAGCATGATGTTGGCGAAGCGGAACACCAGCACGTTTTGCACCGTGCCTTTTCCGAGGTAATGATCTATGCGGTAGATTTGCTGTTCGGAGAAATGCCGGTGCAATTGCTCTTCCAGGGTTTGCGCGCTCTCCAGGTCGTAGCCGAAGGGTTTCTCCACCACTAGCCGCCGCCAGCCGCCGTTTTCCCGATGCAGGCCCGCGTGCGCCAGGTTCTGGCTCACCACGCCGTATTCGGCCGGGCGGATCGCCAGGTAGAACACCTTGTTGTCCGGGTAGCGGTTGGAGCCGTCCAGGGTTTGCCTGAGGCGCTGGTAGGCCGCGGCATCGGCGAGATCGCCGCGGAAAAAATGCAGACGATTGCGGAAGCCGGTGAGAATATCCTGATCCAGCGCGCCGCGCACCCGGGTCTTTAACAGCTCGCTCACCTCGTTGCGCCACTGCTCATCGTCCCACTCGCGCCGCCCAAAGCCCACAATGGCCAGGCCCGGCGGCAAACGGCGCGCCTGCTCCAGATGATACAGCGCGGGCAGTAATTTATTCTGCGACAGATTGCCGGTGGCCCCGAAGATGACGAAGGTGCAGGGTTCGATCATATTAATTCTCTGTTCCCGCAGGGAACAGAGCGCAAGCCTTTCCCCTCAAGGGGAGGGAGGGGAGAGGGGATGAAGTGCCGCACAGTTTTCATTTCTTCTCCGGACCATGCGGCGCATGGCCGCCGAAGGCGTTACGCATCAAGGATAACAAGCGGTGGCCGTAACCGTTGTCGCGGCTGGCGAAGCGCATTTGCAGGGCCAGCGTCATGACCGGCGCGGCGACGCCCTGATCCACGGCCTCAATCGCGCTCCAGCGGCCTTCGCCGGAGTCCTCCACCTGGGCCGGGAATTTTTCCAGAAATTGATCGGTGGTGAGCGTGCCCTTGCTGTTCAGCGCCTCGGCGATGAGATCGAGCAGCCAACTGCGCACCACGGAGCCGTGCCGCCACAGCTCGGTGATCTGCGCCGGATCAAGCGCGAACTCCTTTTTGCCGCGCAGCAGGCTCAAGCCTTCCGCGAGCGCCTGCATCATGCCGTACTCGATGCCGTTGTGGATCATCTTGGTGAAATGTCCCGCGCCCACCGGGCCGACGTGCGCCCAGCCGCGATCCGGCGCGGGGGCGAGCACCTGGAGCGCCGGCTCCAGCGCGCGCACGGTCTCGCTGTTTCCGCCCACCATCAAACAGTAGCCGTTCTGCAGGCCCCGCACGCCGCCGGAGGTGCCGGCGTCCACGAAACCGAAGCCATGCGTAGCGAGCAGCTTGCCGCGCCGTTCACTGTCGTGATAATTGGAATTGCCGCCGTCCACCACGATGTCATTCTTGGCTAACAGCGGGATGAGATCATGGATCACCTGTTCGGTGGGCGCGCCGCTCGGCAGCATCAGCCACACGATGCGCTGCGGCTTGAGCTGGCTCACCGCATCGGCCAGCGAATCCGCCGCAATCAGGCCTACTTCTTCGGCAAGCCGGCACACTATGCCGGGGGAGCGGTTATAGCCCACCACCTCGATGCCGCCGCGACACAAACGGCGCGCCATGTTGGCGCCCATCTTGCCCAGTCCGATTAGCGCTAATCTCATATAGAATTACCTAAATTGGGGCCCTCTTTATGGGTACGCAATCGCCCTAGTGCGTATCTTGGAACAAAAAAACACACAATGAAAGCGTTTATGCCCAAGGTGCTGTTCGCGGTCAGCGAAGCCCATCCTCTGATAAAAACTGGCGGCTTGGCGGATTTCGCCGCCAGTCTTCCGGTCGCGCTGCAAGAACTGCGCCACGAGGTGCGTCTGGTGCTGCCAGCCTACCGCCCGGTGCTGGCGCAGGCGCGCGACTGGCGCGTCGTGGTGCGGCTGGACCTCCCCGGCTACCCGGCGGCGCGCATTCTGCAAGGCAGACTGCCGGGCACGGAGCTGATCTGCTGGTTGGTGGATGCGCCGGCGCTATACGACCGCCCCGGCGGGCCATACGCCGATGCGAGCGGGCATGACTGGCCGGATAATGCCGCGCGCTTTGCCCTGTTTGCCCGTGCTGTTGCTCAACTCGCTCTGGACCAGGCCGGGCTCAAGTGGCGCGCCGGCATGGTGCACTGCAACGACTGGCAGACCGGCCTGGTGCCCGCGCTGCTGTCGCGCGAAGCGGCGCGCCCGGCCACGCTGTTCACCCTCCATAATCTCGCCTACCAGGGGCTGTTTCCGGCTGCACAGTTTCAAGACCTCGATCTGCCCGCCGCGCTGTGGGGGCGGGATGGACTGGAGTTTCACGGCCGGCTTTCCTTCATCAAGGGCGGCTTGATCTACGCCGATCGCATCAATACAGTGAGCCCCAGCTACGCCGAAGAGATTACCACGCCCGCGCTGGGTTACGGACTGGAAGGCTTGCTCCGGCACCGCGCCGCGCATTTGAGCGGGATCCTCAACGGCGTGGATTACCGGGTGTGGGATCCGGCGCGTGATCCACTTATCATCCAAAACTACAGCCCTGCTGATCTGGCGCATAAGGCTGTCAACAAGGCGTGGTTGCAACAGCATTGCGCGCTGCCCGTGCAAGAACACATTCCGTTGATTGGCATGGTGGGGCGCCTGGTGGAGCAGAAGGGGATAGACCTGCTGCTCGCCGCGCTGCCTGAATTGATAAAACTGCCGCTGCAGCTGGTGCTGCTCGGCAGTGGCGCGCGCCAGTTTGAAGAGGCGCTCACCGGCTGGGCGCGCCGTTACCCGCAACGGTTGAGCGTGCATATCGGTTACGACGAGGCGCTGGCGCACCGCATCGAGGCGGGGGCGGACATGTTTCTCATGCCCTCGCGCTTCGAGCCGTGCGGGCTGAACCAGCTCTACAGCCTGCGCTATGGCACAGTGCCCGTCGTGCGCCGCACCGGCGGGTTGGCCGACACCGTGGTGGACGCAAGCCGTGACAACCTTAAAGGTGACCGCGCCACCGGCATTGTGTTTGAGGAGGCCGCCGCCCCGGCGTTGCTCGACGCCGTACGCCGCGCCCTGGATTTATTCGGCCAGGCTGCAACGTGGCGCGCCGTGATGCTGGCCGGCATGCGCCAGGATTACAGTTGGCAAGCCTCGGCGCGCCGTTACAGCGCGCTCTATCAACAGGCCATGGGGGAGCGGCTGTGAGCGGCCGTACGTATAACTTAAGGTATAATTTTCCTGGTAGCCATGGTTTGGCCGTATCTACAATAATCAGCCTGAAAGACCCCTTCATGCCCAGCAAACCCAGCGATAAAGAGCTGCGCGCGCGCGTCAAGCTGCTCGGACGGCTGCTGGGCGAGGTGCTGCACAGCCAGGCTGGCGGCAAGGTATTAAAGGCCGTGGAGGTGCTGCGCAAGGGTTACATTGCGCTGCGCAGGAAGGACAACGCGCAAAGGCGCCGCCGTCTGGCGCAGATTGTGGCCGGTTTTGATACCTCCCTGATTACCCATGTTACGCGCGCCTTCAGCACCTATTTCAGCCTGGTGAATATCGCCGAAGAGAGCTTCTTGCACCGCCAGCGGCGCGCGCGCGTGCGCCGGGGCGGGCCGCTGTGGGTGGGATCGTTCGATCACACCCTGCGCCAGCTCCACGCCCAGGGCGTCACCGCGCAGCAGCTCCAGGTGCTGTTGGACCGGCTCAAGTTCATACCGGTCATCACAGCGCACCCCACCGAATCCAAGCGCCAGACCATCATGGAGCAACTGCGCCGCATCTTCGTCACCAGCGAGCGCCTGGCCGAGCCGCGTCTGGGCAAAACCGAGCGCGAGGACTACACCGAGCTGCTGCGCACCCAGATTCAAATCCTGTGGAAGACCGACGAGATGCGCCCGCATCGCCCCACGGTGCGCGACGAGATCAAGAACGGTCTGTTGTATTTTCATGAGTGCCTGTTCCAGGCGGTGCCGGTGGTGTACCGCTACATGGAACGGGCGATAGCGCGCACTTACGGTAAAGAGGCCGCAGCCTCGCTGCGCATCCCCGGCTTTCTGCAATTCGGCTCCTGGATCGGCGGCGACCGCGACGGCAATCCCAATGTCAAGCCGGAAACCACCGAGCTGGCGCTGCGGTTGCAAACGCGCGCGGTGTTGCTGGAATACTTGAACCGCGTCACCGCCTTGAGCCGCCAGCTTACTCATTCCAGCCTGTTGTGCCAGCCGTCGAGCGCGTTCCTCGACGGCGTGCGGCAAGATGAGCGCTACGCCGAAGAGACCTTCCGTGAAAACCGCGAGCGGTTTAAATACGAGCCCTACCGCCGCAAGCTGTATGTGATGCGCTATCGCCTGGAGTGCAATCTGCGCAACGTCAAGCGGCGCCTGGAGGGCGAGGCGCCCGCTCACAAGGACAACGCCTACTCCAGCGAAGACGAGCTGTTGCACGATCTTTACCTGATCCGCGACTCGCTCATCGGTCACGGCGACGCCAGCGCCGCCTCCGGGGCGTTGCAGGATTTTATCCGCCTGGTGGAGACCTTCGGGTTTTACCTGATGCGCCTCGACGTGCGCCAGGAGTCCGGGCGTCACACCAGCGCGGTGGCCGAGTTATTCGGCCAGCAGCCCGCGCCGTTTGATTATCTGGCCTTAAGCGAGGCGGAACGGCTCGGGGTGCTGAGCGACTGCATCGCGCACGGACGCTTGAGCGCCGGGGACGAGAGCGCCTTGAGCGAAGCCACACGCGAAACGCTGGCCGTATTCCGCATGATGGCCGGGATGCGCGCCAAGACCAGCCCCAGGGCATTCGGCAGTTACGTGATCTCCATGACGCGGGCCGCGAGCCACGTGCTGGAAGTCATGCTGCTCGCGCGCCTCGCGGGACTTGCCGGCAAAAACGGTGACGACTGGTACTGTCGCATCCAGATCAGCCCCTTGTTTGAAACCATAGACGACTTGCAGCGCATCGAGCCGGTGCTGGTCACGCTGCTGGATAATCCCGTGTACGGCGCGCTGCTCAAGGCCTCCGGCAACCAGCAGGAAGTCATGCTCGGCTATTCCGACTCCTGCAAGGACGGCGGCATCCTGGCCTCAGGCTGGATGCTGTACCAGGCGCAAAAGACCGTGACCGCGCTCACCGCCGCGCGCGGCATCGAGTGCCGCTTGTTTCACGGCCGCGGCGGCACCATCGGGCGCGGCGGCGGCCCGACCCACGAGTCCATCCTGGCGCAGCCGCAGGGTACGGTGCAGGGCGAGATCAAATTCACCGAACAGGGCGAGATGGTGTCCTACAAATACAGCAACGTCGAGACCGCGGTGTATGAATTGTCGGTGGGCGTCACCGGCCTGCTCAAGGCCAGCCGCGGGCTGATTCAAAAACCGCACGCCGACAAGCAAAAGTATCTTGCCAT
Organism: Pseudomonadota bacterium; assembly: GCA_041695325.1. GTDB lineage: Bacteria > Pseudomonadota > Gammaproteobacteria > SURF-13 > SURF-13 > SURF-13. The sequence continues at coordinate 35,136 of JBGFRC010000023.1, read as the reverse complement.
CATGCAGCACTTGGCCGAGATGGGCGAGCAGGCCTATCGCGCCCTTACCCGGCGCACCCCCGGTTTTCTGGATTATTTCTACGAGGCGACGCCGATCAACGAGATCGGCGAGCTCAACATCGGCTCGCGCCCCTCGCACCGCAGAAAGGGCGACCGCTCCATGGCCTCGGTGCGCGCCATCGCCTGGGTGTTCGCCTGGGCCCAGTCGCGCCACACGCTGCCGGCGTGGTATGGCATCGGCACTGCGCTGGAAACCTGGCGCAAGGGCGACGCCGCGCGCCTCAAGGCGCTGCGCGCCATGTACCACGAGTGGCCGTTCTTCCGCGCCTTTTTAAGCAACACGCAAATGGCCCTGTACAAGGCCGACATGGGCATCGCGCGCGAATATGCCGCGCTGTGCCAGGACAGCGCCATGGGCGAGCGCGTATATCACATGGTCCGCGCCGAATACGAGCGCACCGTGCGCGAGGTGTTGAAAGTCGTGGACGCCGACCACCTGCTCAAGGATAACCCCACGCTCGCGCTTTCGCTCTCGCGCCGCAACCCCTACCTCGATCCTCTCAACGCCATCCAGGTCACCCTGCTCAAGCGCCACCGCGACCCCAGCGCCCCGGAACCGGAGCGCCGCGCCTGGCTCGCGCCGCTGCTGCGCTCCATCAACGCCATCGCCGCAGGGATGCGCAACACCGGGTAAGCGAACAGCCCGGAATGCAGCGGAATCCGGGGGCTCACGCCACCTGCACCGGAATCGCGTCGCGGCAGTGGGTGATGCGGTTGTGTTCGTTGAGGTAGACCAGCACGGGGTGGAAGTTGGCGAGTTCGTGCTGGTTGAGGATGGCGTAGGCGGCGATGATGACGCGGTCGCCGGGCCTGGCCTTGTGGGCGGCGGCGCCGTTGACGGAGATGATGCCGGAGCGGTCCTCGGCGCGGATGGCGTAGGTGGTGAAGCGCTCGCCGTTGGCGAGGTTATAGATGTGAATCTGCTCGTACTCGCGGATGCCGGCGGTGTCCAGCAGCTTTCCGTCTATGGCGCATGAGCCCTCGTATTCCAGTTCGGAATGGGTGACGCGGGCGTGATGCAGCTTGGCTTTGAGCAGGGTGTACTGCATGGCGGGCCTCCGGGGCAAGCGGTCCAGTTATATATTTTGCAATGTCAGGCGCACGTTGTCTATCAGGCGCGCCCGGCCGAGCCGCGCGGCGGCGAGGATAACGAGGTCGGTGTCGCCCTGTGCGGCGGGGGCAAGGTCGTCCGCCCGGCGCACGCTGAAATAGTCGGGGCGGAACCCGGCCTGTTGCAGGCCGAGCAGGGCGTCGTTCTCAATGGCCGGGTAATCGCGCGTCCCGCTTTCGATGCGGCTTTTGGCGCGGGAGAGTGTCTGATAGAGCAGCGGCGCGCGGGCACGCTCCATGGGGGTGAGGTACCGATTGCGCGAGCTTAGGGCCAGGCCGTCGGCCTCGCGCACCGTTGGCATACCGATGATCTCGATGGGCAGGGCGAGATCGCTCACCATACGGCGGATGACGAGCAGTTGCTGGTAGTCCTTTTCGCCAAACAGGGCGAGATCGGGCTGGACGATGTTAAACAGCTTGTTTACCACGGTGGCCACACCGCGGAAATGGCCGGGGCGGCACGCGCCGCACAGGATGTGCGACAGCCCCGGCACCTCTATCTTGGTCGTGGTCTCCGTGCCTCGTGGGTATATTTCTGATATGTCGGGAAAAAACAGAATATCGGCTTTATTTTCTTCTAAAATGCAATTATCTTCTTCAAACGTGCAAGGATAATCAGAATAATCTTCGCCTTCTCCGAACTGGAGCGGGTTGACAAATATACTCACAACCACGCATGGCGCGCGGCGTTTGGCCTCTTGGACCAGGCTGAGGTGTCCCTGATGAAGATTACCCAGGGTGGGCACAATGGCGATGCGCTCGCCGCGCGCGCGCCAAACGGCCAGCTCCGCACGCAGAGAGGCTATGGTTTTTACGACGCGCATGAATTACTGAAAGCTGTGTTCGGCGGCGGGAAACGCGCCGGCCTTTACCGTCTTAACGTAAGCGCGCACGGCGCTTACGATGTCCGGCTCGCCTTGCAGGAAGTTTCTGGAAAATTTGGGCGGTTTTGACACCAGGCCGAGCACGTCGTACAGCACCAGCACCTGGCCGTCGCAGGCCGCGCCCGCGCCGATGCCGATGACGGGGATGCTCAAGGCTTGGGTGACCTGCTGCGCCAGCGCCGCTGGCACGCACTCCAGCACCAGCAGGCCGGCGCCGGCCTGCTCCAGCGCGCGCGCGTCGTTTAACAATGTTTCGGCGCTCGCGGCGTCTCGCCCCTGCACGCGGTAGCCGCCGAGCTGGTGCACCGATTGCGGCAACAAGCCCAGGTGCGCGCACACCGGGAGGCCGCGCTGTGTGAGTTCGCGCACGGTTTCGGCGAGCCAGGCGCCGCCTTCAAGCTTCACCATGTGCGCGCCGCCTTCCTGCATCAGGCGCGCCGCGTTGCCGATGGCCTGCGCCGTGCTGGCGTAGCTCATGAAGGGCAGATCGGCGACGATGAAGGCGGTTTTGCTGCCGCGCCGCACGCAGCGCGCGTGGTAGATCATGTCGGCGAGCGTCACCGGCAGGGTGCTGTCGTGGCCTTGCACCACCATGCCGAGCGAGTCGCCCACTATCAGCAGCTCCACGCCCGCCCGTTCCAGCAGCGCGGCGAAGCTGGCGTCGTAGGCGGTGAGGCAGGCGATTTTTTCGCCGCAGCGCTTCATCTCGCGCAGCCGGGCGAGGGTGACGGGGCTCATACCGCGAGCGAGAGCGGATTGAAGTAGTGCCGCCCGCTCTTCGCCTTCTGCACCTGTTCCAGCAGCAGCTGATAATCGCGCTCGTTGTTGATCGGGTCTATCTCGGCGGCGTTGACGATCAACAGTGGCGCGGCGTCGTAGTGATAAAAAAATTCGGTGTAGGCGCTGGACAGGCGTTGCAGATAGGATGATTCGATCAGCCGCTCGTAGGCCACGCCGCGCCGTGTGATGCGCGCAAGCAGGGTTTCCACCGGCGCTTGCAGGTAGATGACCAGACCGGGCGGCGGCAGATCAAGGTTCATGTGCGCGCGCACCTGGTCATACAGGCGCAGCTCTTCGTCGTCCAGGGTGAGTTGCGCGAACAGGCGGTCTTTGTCCATGCAGAAGTCCGCCACGCGCAGGGGCTTGAACAAATCCGCCTGGCGCAGCTCGTCCAGCTGACGCGCGCGCTGAAACAGAAAATGCAGTTGCGTGGGCAGCGCCCCCTGGCGCGGGTGGTGATAGAAGCGCTCCAGGAAGGGGTTCACCTCGGCATTCTCCAGCACCGGCGTGCCGTGCAGGGTCTCGGCCAGGCGTTTGGCGAGACTGGTCTTGCCCACGCCTATTGGTCCCTCAACCACGAGGTAGCCGTGGCGTCTGATAAAAGTATCGTTGCTCATGGTCAGGTCAGGCGCGTCAGTCCATGCGCGGGACAGCGCTGGACAAGCTTGCGCAACGCGCCGTGGCCGGGGATAAACAGTTCCGGCGCGATTTCATACAGCGGGTAGAGCACGAAATTGCGTTCGTGCAGGCGCGGGTGCGGCAGGCTCAAGGTGTCGTCTGTGCATTGCATATCGCCGTACAGCAATAAATCCAGGTCCAGGGTGCGCGGCCCCCAGCGCCCCCCTGTGCGTATTCTCCCATGCCTGATTTCGATAGCCAACAGGTGCATGAGCAGTTGTCTGGCGTCGAGCGCCGTGTCCACCACGGCGACCGCGTTGATGTAGTCCGGCTGCGCCACCGGGCCTTGCGGGGCGCTGCGGTAGAGCGCGGAGTGCTGCGACGGTTGCACGGCCAAATCCTGTAATTCGGTCAGCGCCGTTTTGATGTGATGCAACGGGTCGTCGAGGTTGCCGCCCAGCGCGACGTAGGCGCGTGTAATCATAAACCCCCTCCCCCTTTGCAAAGGGGTGTTAAGGAACCTCTGATTAAGTCAGAGGTTCTGTGCGGTGCAGGGATGCACCGCCATTTTACAATCACGCATGTGATTGTAAAATGAAGAAAAGCACCATAAGAAATCTTATGGCCACGTTTTTGCTTTTTGCCGGGCAGGGACGCCCCAATGCCGCGGGCGCAGGGATGCGCAGGAGCGGCCGTGCTCTGAGAAGTAGTCGCTCATGGCATCCTGTGCCGGGCAGGATGCCCCAATGTCGCGGGCGCAGGGATGCGCAGGAGCGACCCTCCCGCGACACTAGCACATCCCTGTGCGTCGCAGGATGGACTTATTCAGAGCTTCATTAATGGGCCGCTCCATGCGTCAGGCCGGACTCGGCGGTGCGGGCTGCTTGCGCCGCCGCCGGCGTTTTTTGCCCGCCGCGGGCGCGCCTGTCTTGAGCAGGGCTTGCTGTTCGGAGGGATTGGCGGTTTGCAGATTCGTCCACCAGTCGCACAGGCTTTGCTCCACCTCGCCCGCCGCAGCGCGCAGCAGCAGGAAATCATAGGCGGCGCGGAAGCGCGGATGGGTGAGCAGGCGCAGCGGGCGCTTGCCGTGTTGTTGCAAGAAGCGCGGTTGCATGAGCCAGATTTCGCGCATCGGCGTGCTGAAACGGCGCGGCAGCGAGATGCGGCTCAACTGCCGCGCCACCACCAGTTCCGAGGCCAGTTGCAGCGCCTCGATCTCGTGCATGCCTTCCGCGCGCTTTTGATGGGCCAGGCGGCGCGCCGGTTCCCACAGCAGCGCGGCGAACAGAAACGCCGGGGTAACGGGTTTATCCTGTTCGATGCGCGCGTCGGTGTTCTCCAGCGCCTTGATGAGCAGCGTTCTGGGGAAGCCTTGCGCCTCCTGTTCCAGGCTGGACTCGGTCTGCGGGAACAGCTGCCCGAATAAACGATAGTGGCGCAACAGTTCGTAGGTCTGTACCGCCGCGCCCTTCATGAACAGCTTCAGCACCTCTTCGAACAGGCGCGCGGGCGGGATGTCTTCGAGTAAATGGCCGAGCCGCAACAGCGGCTGCTCGGTGGCCGGGTCTGTGCGAAAGCCGAGCTTGGCCGCGAAGCGCGCAGCGCGCAACATGCGCACCGGGTCCTCGCGCAGGCGCTGTTCCGGGTCGCCGATCAGGCGCAGCACGCCGTGCTTCAAATCCTCCATTCCGCCGCAGTAATCCACCACCGAGAAATCGCGAATGTCGTAGTAGAGCGCATTGACGGTGAAATCGCGCCGCCATACGTCATCCTCCAGGCTGTCGCCGTACACGTTGTCGCGCAGCAAGCGGCCGTTTTCATTTGCCTCTTCGCTGGCCTCCGGCGCGGCGCGGAAGGTGGCGACCTCGACGATCTCCTGTCCGAAGTGAATATGCGCGAGGCGGAAGCGGCGGCCGATCAGACGGCAGTTGCGGAACAACTGCGCCACCTGTTCCGGGCGCGCGTTGGTGACCACGTCAAAGTCCTTGGGTTCGCGCCCCAGCAGCAGGTCGCGCACGCCGCCGCCCACCAGGTAGGCCAGGAAGCCGCCTTCCTTGAGGCGATACAGCACCTTGAGCGCCTGCGGGCTGATGAGGGCGCGCGAGATGTTATGTTCGGCGCGTGGGATGATGAGCGGGGTAGCGATGGCGTGTACCGTGGGATGGTTGAACCGAAGGGTGCCCTGAATTTGAGTACGGCGGCGGATGCCGTATAATAGCACAGCTTTACATCCTGCCTTATCCCCGCACTGCACGCTCCCTTCGTCTAGCGGCCCAGGACACCGCCCTCTCACGGCGGGAACAGGGGTTCGAGTCCCCTAGGGAGCGCCAATCATGCCCGCCGCCAATACATGCGCACCAACAGCGAGCAGGCAATCAGCAGAAACAGCAACGCCGGAAAGGCCGCGCCGAACAGCGGGTCAAGACCGTACGCCTGGCTTGCATTACTGAAGATCTGATTGAACAAGTGAAAGCCGACGCCCGTCAAGCAGCCCGCCAGGACGCGGGTGCCGGTGCTGCTCGTGCGCAACACGCCGAATACAAAGGGGATGGCGATAAACACCATGACGCCCGTGACCAGCGGCAGGAACAGCTTCTTCCAGAAGGCCAGTTCATGGCGTTGCGAGTTTTGCCAGTTGTCGCGCAGGTAGCGGATGTACTTGTACAGGCCCCAGCTGGACAGATTTTCCGGTTTCACGGTCACCGCGCTTATCAGCTCTGGAATCAGCGGTGAGGCCCATGCCGCGCGCGCGGTCGCTCGCGTGGTCACGCCCTGTTCGCCGACGTAGCTTTGCCGAACGTTTTCCAGCACCCATTGGTTCTTTTCATAGACGGCCTGCGCGGCGTGCGTGGCCACGCGCAGGCGGCGCTGTTCGTCGAATTCATAAATGAACACGTCACGCAACTGGCCGCCGGGCAGGATGGTGCGGATATTGATGAAGCTCAAACCGTCGCGCGTCCAGAAACCATACTGGGTTTTGAGCGTGATCTGCGCCGACTGCGCCACGGCGCGGCCTGCCTGGGCGCGTTGTTCCGCGGGCGGGGCGATCCATTCGCCGATCAGTACCACCGCCAGCATCATCCACAGCGCGATCTTCATCACCGAGCCGATGAGACGCAGCAGCGATACGCCCGCGCCGCGCATCGCCACCAGCTCGCTGTTGGAGGCCAGTGCGCCGAGCCCCAGGATGCTGCCGAGCAGCGCGGCCAGGGGAAACAGCTCGTAGATGCGGCGCGGCTGGATGAGCAGCAGATAGTGCACGATTTGCAGCACGCCGTAATCACCCTTGCCGAGGTCCGCGAGCTCATCCACGAGATCTATGAAGAAAAACAGCGCGAGCAGGGTGAGCATGGCGAGCATGGTGGCCCCGACTACCGTGCGCGCGATATAGCGGTCTAGTATGCGCATCAGCCCGTCTCCCGCCTGATGAAACGGCGCAGGTGCAAAAATTTGCGCGGCATGATCTCGGGCAACGCCAGCATGACCAGAATCAACAGCAATACGCCGTGTACCCACCACAGGCCCGCCCACGGCGGTATCAGGTCACGCTCCAGCCAGGCGCGCGAAATGCCGAGCATATTGTTGTAAATGAGATAGCTCAGTATGGCGAGCGCCACCTTGGCGTATTTGCCCTGGCGCGGCGTGGTGCGCGCGAGCTGCACCGCCAGCGCGGCGAGCAGAATGACCGACAGCGGCATGGAGAGACGCCATTGCAGCTCGGCCGCGGCGCCCCGCTCCGTGGAGGCGAGCAGGCTGCGGCTGTCCTGCGCTTCCTGCTGCCGGCGGACTTCAACGGGCTCGGCTTCATTGATGCGCACCGAGTAGCGCGCGTAGTGCACTACCTTGTAGTCCGCGCTGCCCGGCGTTCCCTCATAGCGCTGGCCGCTCTCCAGTACGATGAACTGGTCGCCGCTTTCCTGATCCACCCTTTGCAGTCCGCGTTCGGCGGACACAATGCTGAGCTTCCCTTGTTCCCGGTTCTGGATGAACACGTTGTTCATACCGCGCCGGTCGGGAGCGATGTGTTCGACATAAATGACGCGGTCGCCGCTGCGCGACTCTTTGAAGCGCCCGGGGGTGAGCCCGGTGATTTCAGACGCGGCCTGCGCGCGCGCCTTCAGTTCATTGATTTTGCCGATCGCCCAGGGAGAGACATAAAGCGATAACGCCGACACCAGCAACGCCACCGCCACGGAGAGCGAGAGGATGGTGGACAGGATGCGCGCGGGGCCCGCGCCGACCGCCGCCAGCACGGTCATTTCGCTGTCCTTGTATAAGCGCCCCAGCGCCAGCATGACGGCGATATAAAAGGTGAGCGGCAACAGAATCACCAGCACGCTCAGGAATTTCAGGGTAATGAGAGTGAGGATCAGGTCGCTGGGTATTTTTCCGGCGGCGGCGTCGGCCAGATAGCGCACGAAGCGGTCGCTCAGGAAGATCAGCAACACCACCGGCGCCACCCCAAGCAGCGCGTGAACTACTTCTTTAATAAGATAACGGTCTAGGATGCGCAAGAGAAGATCCCGCTAGCCCGCATTGGCTGCAAAAAGCGCGCGATTTCGAGTAGACTAACGCAGTGCGCGATGTGAGCGTTCAGTTTGGTCAAAACCGTTTCAAACACAAGGATTGAGCATGAAGTTTACTATACAAAGCGGCGCTGCGGAAAAACAACGTTGCGAATGCGCGGTGGTGGGGGTATTTGAGGACGGACGGCTGTCCGCCGCCGCGCAGCGCCTGGATATTGCCGGCAAGGGTTTTATCAGCGCGCTGTTGAAGCGCGGCGACTTCAATGCCAAGGCGGGCGAGACGCTGTTGCTGCACGCGGTGCCGCAAGCGCCCGCGCCGCGCGTCCTGCTGGCCGGCTGTGGCAAACGCGATGAGTTCAAGGACGCCAATTACCGCAAGGCCGTCGCCGCCGCGGTCAAGGCCGCGCGCGCGAGCGGCGCCAGGGACGCCGTGGTTTATCTTACAGAGATGGAAATCCCCGGGCGCGACGGCCGCTGGAACGTGCGTCAGGCGGCGATGGCGGCCAGTGATGCCCTGTATCGCTTTGAGCAGCTGAAGAGCGAAAAAAACAACGCGCGCAAGCTGGACAAGATTGTTTTTAACGTCGCAAGCCGCGTGCTCAAACCCGCGCAGCAAGGATTGCGCGAAGGCCTCGCCGTCGCGGACGGCGTCAAGCTCGCCAAGGACCTGGGCAATCTTCCCGGCAATGTATGCACCCCGTCGTACCTCGCCGCGCGGGCGAAGGAGCTGGGCAAATCCAACCTCAAGGTGACGGTGCTGGAGAAGCGCGATATGGAGCGGCTCGGCATGGGCGCGCTGCTCGCGGTGGCGCGCGGCGCGCGCGAGCCGGCCAAGCTCATCACCCTGGAATATCGCGGCGGCGCCAAGGGCGCTGCGCCGGTGGTTCTGGTCGGAAAAGGCGTCACCTTCGACACCGGGGGCATTTCGATCAAGCCCGCCGCCAACATGGATGAAATGAAATACGACATGTCCGGCGCGGGCAGCGTGCTCGGCACGCTCGCGGCCTGCGCGGCGCTTGCGCTTCCGCTCAATGTGGTGGGCGTGATTCCCGCCACGGAAAACATGCCGGGCGGCAACGCGGTGAAGCCGGGCGACGTCGTGAAGAGCCTCTCCGGCCAGACCATCGAGATACTTAACACCGACGCCGAAGGACGTTTGATCTTGTGCGATGCGCTTACCTACAGCGAGCGTTTCAAGCCCGACGTGGTGATAGACATCGCCACCCTCACCGGCGCATGCGTGGTGGCGCTGGGCAAACATCCGAGCGGCGTGCTCGGCAACGATCAGCCGCTGATCGCGGAATTGCAGGGCGCGGGCGAGGACAGCGGCGACCGGCTGTGGCAACTGCCGTTGTGGGATGAGTATCAGGAGCAATTGAAGAGCAACTTCGCCGACATGAGCAACGTCGGCGGACGCGAGGCGGGCACGATTACCGCGGCGTGTTTCCTGTGGCGCTACACCAAGAAATTCCGCTGGGCGCATCTGGATATCGCGGGCACGGCCTATCTGACCGGCGCCAACAAGGGCTCCACCGGCCGCCCCGTGCCGTTGCTGACCCACTTTCTGATGAATCGTTGCGAAAACGGCAGAGAAAAGAGAAAAGAGAAAAGCAACTAAAGTCTGCGAGCATAAATTACTTTTCTCTTGTATCTTTTCTCTTGTAACTGTATTCCAATGACCCACGTGGATTTCTATATCCTCTCTGAGCCGGACAAGTTGGGCTTTGTGTGCCGACTGGCGGAAAAAGGCTTTCATCTCGGCCACCGGATTTATGTGCATGCGGAATCGGAACAACAGGCCGCGCAGCTCGATGATTTGATGTGGACTTTCAAGCAGGGCAGTTTTGTGCCTCATGCGCTGTGTGATGCGGATTTGGACGTTGAGTTTCCCATTCTGATCGGATACCAGGAGCCCTCCGTGCCTGTCCATGCGGCGCATGCAGACAGGCCGCGCGAGGTGCTGGTCAATTTGCGCCTTCAGTTGCCGGATTTCTTTGCCCGGTTTGAGCGCGTCGCGGAAATCGTGGCGCCGGATGAGGCGGGCAAGCAGGCCGGGCGCGAACGCTTCCGGCTTTACCGTGAACTGGGCTGCGCACTGGAAACGCATATGATTGCACCCTGACGATGGAAAAAACCTATAACCCCCACGCCATCGAACAACGCTGGTACGACACGTGGGAAAAGAACGGTTATTTCTCCCCGGAGGGCGGCGGCGCGCCATACTGCATCATGATTCCGCCGCCCAACGTCACCGGCACGCTGCACATGGGGCACGCGTTCCAGGACACCCTGATGGACGCGTTGATCCGCTATCACCGCATGCAGGGCGACAACACCCTGTGGCAGGCCGGCACCGACCACGCCGGTATCGCCACGCAGATGGTGGTGGAGCGCCGGATCGCCGCGCAGGGCAAGACGCGCCACAGTCTGGGGCGCGAGGCCTTTGTGCAAGAGGTGTGGAAATGGAAGGCCGAGTCGGGCAGCCACATCACGCGCCAGTTGCGGCGCATGGGTGCGTCGCTGGACTGGTCACGCGAACGCTTCACGCTGGACGAAGGGTTGTCGCGCGCGGTCACCGAAGTGTTCGTGAAGCTGTATGAAGAGGGGCTGATCTATCGCGGCCAGCGTCTGGTGAACTGGGACCCGGTGCTGCACACCGCGGTATCCGACCTGGAAGTCGTTTCCCAGGAAGAGGACGGCTTGCTCTGGCACATCCGCTATCCGTTGGCCGACGGCGGCGGATTTCTGACCGTCGCCACCACGCGCCCGGAAACCATGCTGGGCGACGCGGCGGTGGCGGTGCATCCTGGCGATGAGCGTTATAAAAAATTCATCGGCAAAAAGGTGGAGCTGCCACTCACCGGTCGCGAGATACCGATTATCGCCGACGACTACGTGGACCCGGCATTTGGCTCCGGCTGCGTGAAGATCACCCCTGCACACGATTTTAATGACTACGAGGTCGGCAAGCGTCACGGTTTGCCGCTGATCAATATTTTTACGCGTGACGCGCGCATCATCCTGCCGGACACGAAATATAACTTCCTGGATCGCTACGAGGCGCGCAAACAAATCGTCGCGGATTTGGAAGCCTTGGGCCTCATCGCCGAAATCAAGCCGCACAAACTCACGGTGCCCCGCGGTGATCGCACCCACGCGGTGATCGAGCCATATCTCACCGATCAGTGGTACGTCAAGGTCGCGCCGCTGGCCGGACCCGCGATCAAGGCCGTCGAAGACGGGCGCATCCGCTTTGTGCCGGAGAGCTGGAGCAAGACCTATTTTGAATGGATGCGCAACATCCAGGACTGGTGCGTCTCGCGCCAGATCTGGTGGGGGCATCGTATTCCCGCCTGGTATGACGACGACGGAAAAATTTACGTTGCACGTAGTCTGCGGGAGGCGCAGCAGCAGGCCAAGGGTAAAGCACTCAAACAGGACGAAGACGTGCTCGACACCTGGTTTTCCTCCGCGCTGTGGCCGTTCTCCACCCTGGGCTGGCCGGAGCAAACGACCGGATTGAAAACCTTTTATCCCACCAGCGTGCTGGTCACCGGCTTCGACATCATTTTCTTCTGGGTCGCACGCATGATCATGATGGGTTTGAAATTCATGGGCGATGTGCCGTTCCGAGAGGTTTACATCCACGGCCTGGTGCGCGACACGGAAGGGCAGAAGATGTCCAAGTCCAAGGGTAACGTGCTCGACCCGATTGATCTCATAGACGGCATCGGACTGGAGGAATTGGTCGCCAAGCGCACCACCGGCTTGATGCAGCCGGAAATGGCGAAGAGCATCGAAAAGATGACGCGCAAGCAATTCCCGCACGGCATACCGGCCTACGGCACCGATGCGCTGCGTTTCACCTTCACCGCGCTCGCCACGCAGGGGCGCGACATCCGGTTCGATACCGGACGCATCGAGGGCTACCGCAACTTCTGCAACAAATTGTGGAACGCCGCGCGCTATGTGCTGATGAACGCCGAGGGAAAAGACTGCGGGCAGGAGGGTGGTGAAGTGAGGCTCACGCTCGCCGACCGCTGGATCGTCTCGCGCCTGCAAATCACTGAACGGACAATGATCGAAGCCATCGCCGGGTATCGTTTTGATCTTGCGGCGCAGGCGATTTATGAATTCACCTGGAATGAATACTGCGACTGGTATCTGGAGCTGTCCAAAACCGTGCTTACCGCGCAGGATGCGGACGCCGCGCTGCATCGCGGCACGCGCCGCACCCTGGTGCGCGTGCTGGAGGCCCTGTTGCGACTGGCGCATCCGATCATGCCGTTTATCACCGAGGAAATATGGCAGCGCGTCGCGCCCCTGGCAGGGAAGCGGGGCGCCACCGTCATGTTGCAGCCGTATCCTGCGCCGCAGCCGGAGAAGATAGACCGGGCGGCGCTGAGCGAAATGAATTGGGTGCAGTCGTTCATTCTGGGCGTACGCACGATACGCAGCAGCATGAACATCGCGCCGGGTAAATTATTGCCGGTATTGCTGCAAAACGGTTCGTCGCAGGATTGGGGTTATTTGGAGAATAATCACGCCTTCCTGAAAAGCCTGGCGCGGTTGGATTCCATCACCTGGCTCACTGAAAAAGATCATGCGCCGGAAGCCGCGACCGCGCTGGCGGGGCAGATGAAGCTGCTTGTGCCCATGGCCGGCCTGATTGACAAACAGGCGGAGGCGGCGCGCCTCGCCAAGGAGCTGGATAAACTGCGCAAGGAACTGGAGCGCGGGGAAGCAAAGATCGCCAATCCCGATTACGTCGGCCGCGCGCCGCGGGATGTTGTGGACAAGGAACGGCGACGGGTGGAGGAAATACGCTTGTCGCTGGATAAATTGCGCGAGCAGCAGCAGCGCATACAGGCGATATAAAGGCTGTTAAAATCAACATATGACACAGGCCTTCGTTCTGTTGAGCGTCGTTGCCTGTCTCGCCGCTGTCCGGTTCGGCATGGTCGCGGCGCGCCAACTTTAAAACAGGCCACAAATTTTTTATCTCCCGTTCAGGGAAGGAGAGCAGATATGAAAACCCTTGAAGTCGCCATGCTGAAAATCTATTTGCCGGATGACGAGGCCCACGTGAAACGCGTGCTGGACGCGATAGAGTCATTTTGCCCGGGCGGCGACGTCCACGTGTACGAGTTGCGTCCCGCCTTCGACCGGGAGGGTAACCGTCTGGCCTCGATGGATCAGCGCACGCTGGTGATCGAATACGTTGAAGAGACGTGCCGCGCCCGGATATTTGTGGACGCGTTTCACGACGTCATCAAGCCGGGGAGGGTGATAGGCGACTTCGTGTACCTGTGCGCGGGGGACGAAGAGGGCACTGACGAGCAGCCGGAGGCGCTTGGCTGACCGCCATGCTCGATCCGCGCCTGATAAGAAGCGAGCTTGAAGCCACGGCGCAGCGCCTGGCCGCGCGCGGCTTCGAGCTTGATAAAACCCTGCTCGCCGCGCTGGAGGCCGGGCGCAAGCAAGTGCAGGTCGAGGTGGAACAACTTCAGGCCGAGCGCAACGCCAAGTCCAAGGCCATCGGCAAGGCCAAGGCGGTGGGTGAGGACGCATCACCGCTTATGAGCGCGGTCGCTGATCTGGGCGACAGGCTTAAACAGGCGGAAGCGCGCCTCACCGAGGTGCAACAGAAGCTGGAGCGGGAACTGCTTCTTGTCCCCAACCTGCCGCACGATACTGTTCCCATCGGGAAAAGCGAGCACGACAACGTTGAACTACGGTGTTGGGGTGAGCCGAAAAAATTCGATTTCACGCCCAGGGACCACGTTGACCTGGGCGCGGCCCTGGACATGATGGACTTCGATGCCGCGGCCAAAATCAGCGGCGCGCGTTTCGTTGTGCTAAGCGCCGCGCTCGCGCGTTTGCAGCGCGCGCTTATCCAATTCATGCTCGACGTGCACACCACGGAGCACGGTTACACCGAGGTATACGTTCCTTACATCGTCAATGCTGACAGCATGCGTGGCACCGGCCAGTTGCCGAAATTCGAGCAGGATTTGTTCGCGCTCAGGGGCGAGCAAAACTATTATCTGATCCCCACCGCGGAGGTGCCGGTGACCAATCTGGCGCGCGACGAAATTCTCGATCCCAAATCCCTGCCGCGCAAATACGTCTCCCATACGCCATGTTTCCGCAGCGAGGCTGGCTCTTACGGCAAGGACACGCGCGGCATGATCCGTCAGCACCAGTTTGAAAAAGTCGAGCTGGTGCAGGTCGTGCGCCCGCAGGACTCCTTTGACGCCCTGGAGCAGCTTACCGCCCATGCGGAGGCGATTTTAAAGAAACTCGAATTGCCGTATCGCGTGGTCGTTCTATGCACCGGCGACATGGGTTTCGCCGCGGCCAAAACCTATGACCTCGAAGTCTGGCTGCCGAGCCAGAATAAATATCGTGAAATCTCCTCGTGCAGCAACTTCACCGACTTCCAGGCGCGCCGCATGCAGGCGCGCTGGCGCAATCCCGTCACCGGCAAGCCGGAACTGGCGCATACCTTGAACGGTTCCGGTCTCGCCGTGGGCCGTACTCTGATGGCGATTATGGAAAACTTTCAGGATGAGCGCGGCTATGTCCACATTCCCGCCGCGTTGAGGGCGTATATGGGTGGACTGGATGTCATCAAACCTTAGCTACGAGATGACGCGGGGCTACTGACCGCGCAGGCGAAACAGACGCTTGATCCATTTCTTTGTTCCGGCTGTAAGTCCCTGCTTGAACCGCTGATCGGCCACGCGCCGGTTGATTTGCGCCAGCGTGGGGTAGACGTGGATGACCTTGGACAGATCCGCGGCCTTCATGTTTTTGGACAGGGCGAGCGCATACTCGTGGATCAGTTCGCCCGCGCGTGTGCCCACCAGCGCCGCGCCCAGCAGGCGGCCGTTGGGGGCGGTGATGAGTTTGGCGAAGCCCTGCGTTTCATCCTCGGCGCGCGCGCGATCAATATCGTGAAAGGGAAAAGTATAGATGCGATGCCTGATCCCACGCCGTTTCGCCTCGGTCTCGGACAGGCCCACGCGCGCCAGCTCGGGGTCGGTGAAGGTGCACCAGGGGATGACGCGTTGTTCCACCTTGGCGGGCAAGTGAAACAAGGCGTTGCGCAACACCACGCCCGCATGGTGTTCCGCCACGTGGGTGAATTGATACGAACCCACGACGTCGCCGCACGCGTAGATACGCTTGTTGCCGGTGCGCAGGCGGCGGTCCGTCGCCACGCGGCCATGGTCCATGCGTACGCCGGCGCGCTCCAGACCCAGATGTTCCACATTGGCCGTGCGTCCGATGGCCAGCAGCAGGTGCGTGGAGCAAAGCGCGCGTTCGCTGCCCTGGGCCGGCTTGACGCGCAGGCGCAGATCGCCTTGCACCCCTTCGACGCGCAGCGGCGCGCAGCCCAGGTGCAGGGTCACGCCTTCCGCGCTGAGCCTGTCGGCGACCACCCGCGCCAGGTCGGCGTCTTCCCTCGGCAGGATGTGTGTGCCGCGCTGCACCAGCGTGACTTTGCTGCCCAGGCGCGCAAAGGCCTGCGCCATTTCCACGCCGATGGGGCCCGCGCCGAGTATCATCAGGCTCGGCACGGGTTCACGTAGATCAAACACCGTTTCGTTGGTCAGATAAGGCGCGCTGGTGAGGCCTGGAATATCGGGCAGCGCCGGACGCGAGCCGGTGGCGAGCACGAAATTTTTCGCGGTCAGATCGCGCCCATTGACGCGAAAGGTGCGCGGATCAGTGAATTCTCCCGCGCCGAAAATCACCTCCACGCCGAGACGGCGGAAACGTTCCGGGCTGTCGTTGGGCTCGATGTCTGTTATGACATCCCGCACATAGCGCATGGCCTCGCTCAGATGCACGACGGGCGTAGAACACTCCACGCCGAAGCGGCGCGCCCGGCGTGCGGTGTGTGCGACTTTCGCCGCATGCAGCAGCGATTTGCTTGGCACGCAGCCGTAATACAGGCAATCGCCGCCCAGGCGGTGTTTTTCCACCAGCACCACCTTGGCGCCCAAGGCGGCGCCGCCCGCCGCCACAGTCAGGCCCGCCGCGCCGCCGCCAATCACGCATAAATCAAATTCCGGCTTGCTCGTCATGGGTCGTGCATTTTTATCCGAAGCGGAAGACTAAGGAATCTCTGATTAAATCAGAAGTCCCCGCGGCACAGGGAGGTGCCGCCATTGTTCAAATACGCAAGTATTTGAAAAATGAAGAAAAGCAAAAATCGCATTTTTGCTTTTCGTGCTCTGAGAAGTCCAGGATGGACTTATTCAGAGCTTACCTTAAGCGAAAAGCGCGTTGAATCCAAGCTTTGCGTCCAGTGAACACGCAATTTCCAGCTAATGTTACAATTTTGTGAGAAATGACGGATAAATCCGGACTATGCTTGACCCATGAACGGAGCAACGATGGAACAGCCGCACGCGGTAAATCCAGGGCGCTGGAGAAAGTGGCTGGTGCTGGCGTTTTTCATAGGCGGGCTGGCGGCGTTCTTTATCCTCGGCGGAGGCAAGTGGCTGAGTCTTGAAGCGCTCAAGACTCACCGCGCGGCGTTGCTTGAGTACACGGAGCAACATTACTTTTTCATGCTGTTGCTGTCCATGGCGGTGTATACCCTGTCCACGGCCCTGAGCGTTCCCGGGGCGGTGGTGCTGTCGCTGGCGGTGGGGTTATTGTTCGGGCGCTGGGTGGGGACGGCGCTGATTGTGTTTTCCGCGACCCTGGGCGCGACGCTGGTGTTTCTCGCCGCGCGCTATTTATTCGCCGAGGCCGCGCAGCGGCGCGCGGGCGGGTTTATTAAAAAGATCATCACCGGTTTTCAGGAAAACGCGTTTCATTATCTGCTGTTTCTGCGCCTGGTGCCGTTGTTTCCTTTCTGGCTGGTGAATCTCGCGCCCGCGTTCACCCCAATCAGGCTGCGCACCTACGTCGCCGCTACCGCCATCGGCATCATTCCGGCAAGCTTCGTGTTCGCCAATCTGGGGCAAGCGCTGGGGCGCATCGAGCCATCGCAACGGTTGGTCACCCCGGACGTCCTGGCGGCGCTTGCGCTGCTGGGCGTGTTCGCGCTGGCGCCGGTGATCATCAAGAGGTTCAGGAAAACATGAGCGTTGCTTTAACCGGCGTGCTGCTTTTGTTGGGCTGGATTGTTACGCTGCCCTGTGCCGCGCTGATCGCGGCGCTGGGAGCCTGGGTGTTGCGATAGGCCGTGCGCGCCACGCTGCCTTTGCTCGAAGCCACCGCTTTCCCCGCGCTCAAGCGTGTGCGCCTTTCCACCTTGCAGGTCAATCTGGGTTACCTGTGCAATCAGCAGTGCGTGCACTGTCACGTGAACGCCGGGCCCAAGCGCATGGAGATCATGCGACGCGAAACCGTCGAGCAGGTGCTGGATTTTTTAAAGACCGGCGCGTGCCAGGTGCTCGACTTGACCGGCGGCGCGCCGGAGCTGAATCCGCATTTCCGTTATCTGGTCGAGGGCGCGCGCGGCCTCGGCGTGCGCGTGATGGATCGCTGCAATCTTACCGTCCTGGAGCAGGCCGGTCACGAAGACCTGGCGGAGTTTCTTGCCGCGCAGCAGGTGGAAATCACCGCTTCGCTGCCGTGTTATCTGGAACAGAATGTGGACCAACAGCGCGGACGCGGCGTGTTCGAGTCCAGCCTGCGCGTTTTGCGCAAGCTCAATCGCCTGGGCTACGGACAGACCGGAAGCGGGTTGACGCTGAACCTGGTGTACAACCCGCTCGGCCCCTCGCTGCCGCCGCCTCAGGCGGCGCTGGAGGCCGATTACAAAAAGCACTTGGGCGAGCGCTACGGCGTCGTGTTCAACCGTCTGTATACGCTGGCCAATATGCCGATCCAGCGCTTCGGCAGCATGCTGATCTCCAAAGGCCGGTTTCACGATTACATGACGCTGTTGCGGCAGGCGCACCGCGAGGAAAACCTGGATAGCGTGATGTGCCGCAACCTGATCAGCGTGGATTGGCAGGGCCACGTGTACGATTGCGATTTCAACCAGATGCTGAATCTGCCGCTGCGCTTGAACGGCAAGCCGCGCGTACATCTTTCCGAGCTGATGGGCGTGAATCTCGAAGGCCGGCCCATCATGGTCAAGGAGCATTGCTACGGCTGCACCGCCGGTCAGGGGAGCAGTTGCGGAGGCGCGTTGAGTTAAAAGGAGGGTTTAACCATGAATGCAAATCTGAGTGTCATGGAGCGTTATTCCGGCGCGGCCAGGCAGCGTGAGTCAGCGCTGTGCTGTCCGGTCAATTACGATCAAGGCCTGCTTGCCCTGTTACCGCAAGAGATCATTGAAAAAGACTATGGTTGCGGCGATCCCTCGCGCTACGTGCGCGCAGGCGACGTGGTGCTGGATCTCGGCAGCGGCGGCGGCAAGGTGTGTTATATGGCCGCGCAGCTGGCGTGGCCCGAAGGCCGCGTCATCGGCGTGGACATGAATGACGACATGCTCGCCCTGGCGCGCAAATATCAGCACGAGATGGCGTCGAAACTGGGCGGCGATCGAGTGCGCTTTGTCAAAGGCCGTATCGAGGATTTGGCGCTGGATGTGGAGGCAATGGAGCAGTATTTGAAAGCCCACCCGGTGCGCGACGCCGCCGGTCTCGACGCCTTGCTCGCCTGGCAGGCCAAGCAGCGCCTGGCGCAGCCTCTGATTGCCGACAATTCGGTTGATCTGGTGATTTCCAATTGCGTGTTGAATCTGGTGGACGATGCGCACAAAACCAAAATGGTGCGGGAAATCTTCCGCGTGCTCAAGCCGGGCGGCCGGGTGGCGATCTCGGATATCGTGAGCGATGAGCGCGTGCCCGCGCATCTCAAGGCCAACCCGGATTTGTGGAGCGGTTGTGTTTCCGGCTCGTTTCAGGAGCAGGAATTCCTGCGCACCTTTTCTGATGTGGGCTTTCTCGCCGTGGCTTATGATAAGTGGGACGCCGCGCCGTGGCGGGTGGTGGAAGGCATCGAGTTCCGTTCCGTTACGCTTACCGCCGTGAAAGGCGCGGGCACGGCGTGCCTCGATTATGGCCACGCGGTGATTTATCGCGGCCCTTACGCCTCCGTTACCGACGACGAAAATCACCTGTACCCGCGCGGCGAGCGCATGGCGGTGTGCGAGCGTACCTATAAACTGCTCACCGAGGGTCCTTATAAAAATGACTTCATCGGCATCCCGCCCGCCGCGTCGCGCCAGCCCGTGGCCTGGTGCGCCCCCGCCGGAACCAAACGCCCCGCCGCCGAGACCAAGGGCGCGGTGCACGCGCAAACCTGCTCCGGCCCCGGCTGCTGCTAACAGGTTGTTGAAAAAGCCCATCCATGGGCTTTTTCAACTCGCAAAGCGAAAAGTGTCATTTTCGCTTTGCTTCATTTTTCAAGCACATAAAGCGTGCTTGAAAAATGGCGGTGCCTGCGGCGCTCTCGCATCCTGCTTGCAAGACCAGGGCAAGCCATCCTTGGCTTGCCCGCTCGCAGCAGTGCTGCTCGCCCCTGCACCGCACGCAGGCTGTTTCTCAACAGCCTGCTAACGCGCCTTGAATACAATATCGCCGTAATACGCGGTCACCGATTCGCCGGTATTGTCGCTGTCGGTCATGATGGCGATGCCGGAGATCAGGGGCGGCTCCTCGCCGAAGGCGCGTTTATAATCCTCATAGACGTTACGCCGCTCGGTGAGCCATACGCCCCTCGGACTGGCGCCGTTCCGCACCACAATCATGCGCACGAAGTCCGTGTAAGGATTGGGCGCGAGGGTATCCTTTTCCGCCTTGTTTTCCCAGATATAGCTGATTGTGCCGATGGGTACCTCGCCGAACAAGACGCGCGCGGTCTGGTATTTTACTTTGCGGCCCAAACCCGCCTTCTCCGGTTCATAGGCGAAGGTGATATAGACGCGTGCGGCGTAGTCGTCGCCGTCCTTGCGCCTGACGTCGCTGTTCTGAATCACGTTATCCACCTTCCAGCGCCACTCGATGACGGGGTGCTGCTTCGGGTCAATGGTGATCTTGCGCATGAGGCCGGAGGCGGCGGCGTCGCTTACGGCCTTGACCACTGTGACGTCGGCATCCTTGATCAGGCTATACACCGTGTGCGCGGATATTTTTTTGAAATACAACGGCTCCCAGCCGGAGGGCGGCGGATCGCCCGGGTCCAGAGCGGAGAATTTTCCCGCTTCAATGGTCCTGTCCGCGTGCGCGAGGAAACTCGCCCCCGCTGCGAGGAGCACCACCAATGCAAGCCTTTTGGCTATAATCCTCATGTGCTGTTCCCAGGCCTTATATTAACCCGCTGCCAATCACGTTATCATCACATTATGGTGTCATTTTGATTCGCCGTGGGGAATGCGTACCGTCCGCTTATTCTCTGATCTTGAAGCGCTCAGCCGCGCCGCGGCGGAGCGCTGGGTGGCGCTGTGCGGCGAAGCGACAGCCGCGCGCGGTGCGTTTCACGTGGCGCTGTCGGGCGGAGCGACGCCGCGCCGTCTCTATCAGAACCTGGCGGATAACGCGTTTTCATCGCGCATAGATTGGAGTAAGGTGCATGTTTACTTCAGCGACGAGCGCTGTGTGCCGCACGACCATCCCGGCAGCAATTACCGCATGGCGAGCGAGGCCCTGTTAAACCACGTGCCTGTCCCGCCGGAGCAGATATATCCTATCGAGGCCGATCTTGCCTACGTGCGCGAGCGCGCCGCGGCCTATGCGCGGACATTGTGCGCCCGCGCGCCGGCCGCCGCGGACGGCGCGGTGCAGCTTGATCTCATGCTGCTCGGCATGGGGGCGGATGGCCACGTCGCTTCGCTGTTTCCGGCCGGTGGCGCTGCGCTGCATGACAGACGGCTCGCGGTGGCGGTGTACGCGCGCGGCCAAAACGGCTGGCGCATTAGCGTGACCTTTGCGGTGATCAACCGGGCGCGGCATATCCTGCTGCTCGTGGCCGGAGAGGAGAAAGCCGAGACCTTGCGCCGGGTGTTTGTGCCGAACCCCGGGAGCGCGATCTTGCCGGTGCAGATGATCAAGCCCGCGCATGAAATGGAGTGGTACCTGGATGAGGCCGTCGCCGCGCGGGTGGAGGAGCGGTCGTGAAAATATTGGCGGGAGACATCGGCGGCACCAAGACGCTGTTGCAGATCAGCGTGCTCGACCTTCTGTCCGTGCGCCTGCCTGTGCCTTGCACGCAGACAGGCGGTCGCATCATCCATCAGCGCGAATATTCAAGCCGCGCCTACGCGGAGTTTGCGGCGCTGTTAAACGAATTTCTGGATGAGGCGGGGCGGCCCGGATTGGACCGCGCCTGCCTTGCCGTGGCGGGCCCCGTTTCTGGGCAGGAGGGGGGGCAAAGCGCCCAGATCACCAACCTGCCGTGGCATCTGCAAACCCGTTCCCTGGCCTTGTGCACGGGCACGGACAAGATTCAGCTCATCAACGACTATCAGGCGGCTGCCTATGGCATCGAGGCGCTCGAACCGGCTGACCTCGTCATCCTGCAACAGGGGGAAGCACTGCCGCATGCGCCGCGGCTTATCGCCGGCGCCGGCACCGGTTTCGGCGCGGCGCTGCTGGTGCGTCAGGACGGGCGCGCGCAAGCCTTGGCCACCGAGGCCGGGCACGCCGCGTTTGCGCCGCTGGATGAATTACAGACGGCGCTTTTACGTCATCTAAGCAGCCACTATGGGCGCGTATCCTATGAGCGCATTTTGTCCGGCGCCGGGCTGGTGCATACTTATGATTTTCTTTCTGCACGCGCCGGAGAGGTGCAAAGTGTCGACGCCGGGGAAGGCGATGCGCGCGCCGCGGAGATCGCCGGGCGCGCCCTGCGCAACGAGGAGGCCCTGGCCTGGCAAGCGCTCGACATGTTCATCCGCATCTACGGCGCCTATGTCGGGGATCTTGCGCTCATCACCCTGGCGCGCGGCGGCGTGTACATCGCGGGCGGGATCGCCCCGCGCATCGTCAGCGGGCTCCAGTCCGGCTCGTTCATGCAGGCCTTCACGGGAAAAGGGCGCATGTCGGACATCGTGCGCGCCGTGCCGGTGCACGTGGTGTTGAATCCCAGGGTGGGGCTGATGGGCGCGGCACTGGCGGCGGTCAAGCTGTAATCGCCGCACTTGCGCCGCCGCGCGTCTTGCGCTGAAATAGGAAAATGAGCAAAGCATCTCCGCATTACATCAAGGTGGAAGTTCAGGTCGGCTATCTGGACGATCAGTCCGAGCCGGAGCAGGATCGCTATGTGTTCGCCTACACCGTGACCATCCGCAACCTCGGCGCCGTCCCCGCCAAGCTGCTCACGCGCCACTGGATCATCACCGACGCCAACGGCAAGGTGCAAGAAGTGCGCGGTGACGGCGTGGTGGGCGAACAGCCCTACCTGCGCCCCGGCGAAGGTTTCCAGTACACCAGCGGCACCATGATCGAAACCCCGGTCGGCTTCATGCAAGGCAGTTACCAAATGGTCGCCGACGACGGCGCCAGATTCGACGCCCTCATCCCGCCCTTTACCTTGAGCGTGCCGTACACGCTGCATTGACAGTGCCTGGGCGAAGAAAGTTCTGGCCGGGGTTCAGGGCTGTCCCAGACCCGCGGCCCGCAGCATGTTTTCGTCTGGACCGCGCCCGGCGCAGCAGCCGGCGAGCCGGCCGTTGATCGCCACGGCCGGAATGGAGCGGACGCCAAGTTGTTTCGCGTACCGCGCGACGTCGCTCTTTTTCATATCCAGCACAATGACTTCGCAGGTAGTGCAGGCGAGGCGCGTGACCAGATCAATGGTCTCCTGACATACATGGCAACCCGCGCTGAAGATTTCGACTTTACGTTTTGCGTTCATGGAATTCTCCTTACAGTTTAGAGGGAGTAGAAACACACTCCGGACAATTTCCAGCCGCCTGGCCGGCGCGCGGCCAGGCGTTCCAGAGAGAGTACATAGCGGTATTGGAGTCAAACGCGAATTTACCCACCAGGAGCATGGCCGAAGCTGCAAGTCCCAAGAATAGCGGGCCATAGCCCCGGTGCCGCGGTGCGCGCCAACCCAGTGCGCACAACGACAAAAACAGAAACGTCGCGGTCAACGGCAGCAAGTACGGGGTATAGTTGACGAAACCCGCACCCATGGAACTCAGCAGCCCCGTGTACGCGGGCCAACAGGCCGGGCAGGTAAGCTTGGGCAATGCTGCAACGCCGATGGCTGGCAGGACGGTGGCGGCGCTGCGCCCCTGCGACGCGAGGGTGTGCGCCGGTGCGTCTGCCTGGGCTTCGCGCAGCGCCTTTACGATGCTGTCCACGGCGGGTGCGCCGTCGAATATTCCCGGCGCGTGCGCGTACACGCGGCAGGCACTGACTTCGTCGCCGGCCGGTTTTGCGCCGCTCACGTCGCGACCGTTCACCAAAATGGCGGGCGAGCCGTAGGCACGTGCGTAGGCTGGGCCGGCGGGATCGTTGCGTTCCCATTCTTGCCACTGCGGGGTTATCCCCGTCGTGGCGAACGCTTGCAAGAGTCGCTCGCGCGCCGGAGAGATGTTTGGGCATTCGCGAAAATAAATAAGTTCTATGTTCATCATGCAGGGTCTTGCTCCTCTAAAGCGTCGAGTATGGGACAATCGCTGACAGGTCCGCGCCCGCGGCAGGCGGCGGTGAGTTTCATCAGGGCCTGCTCCATTTGCCGAAGCATACCGAGCTTGGCGCGCACCTCGGCAATTTTCACCTCGGCGCGCTTGCGGATATCCTCACAGGTGGTTCCCGACGCAAGGCGCAATCCCAGCAGCTCCTTGATGTCCTTCAGGCTGAAACCCAATTCCTTGGCGTGGCGGATAAAACGCAGTCGCGCCAAGGCATCCTCCGGATACTGCCGGTAACCGGAAGCCCGCCGCGGCGGTTCTGCGATCAACCTTTCGCGCTCGTAATAGCGGATGGTCTCTACGCCCACGCCGGACAAGCGTGCCAACTGGCCTATGGTATACGAAGGCATATGCGATGCTCGCGTTATCAACAATATCTTAAACCCTGTACTATAGTGCTGAGTCAATAGTGGTCACGAGCCCGCCACCCTGCATGCCCGCCTCGGTGGATCAACAGGCAATGAATTCAGCCCGGTGTGCCGGCACAGCGTTGCTTAAGGCGGCAAATTCTTGCAGAGACAGTTGTTCGGCGCGCGCGTCTGGGGGTAGCCCCAAGGCGCGGATTTGCTGTTCGGTGAGCAGGGTTTTGAGGCTGTTGCGCAGGGTCTTGCGGCGCCGGGCGAAAGCGGCGCTGACGAGGCGCGCGAACATCGCTTCGTCTTGCACTCGCGCCGCAGGCTGCGCGTGCGGCGTAATGCGCACCACGGCGGACTCGATTTTGGGCGGCGGACTGAACGCGCCTGCGCCCACGGTGAAAAGCTTTTCCATCCGGCAGCGGTATTGCAGCATGACGCTCAGGCGGCCGTAGTCCTTGCCGCCGGGTGGCGCCACCATGCGCTGCACCACCTCTTTTTGCAACATGAAATGCATGTCTTGTATTGCGTGCGCCTGACTGAGCAGGTGAAACAACAATGGCGTGGAAATGTTATACGGGAGATTGCCGACGACGCGCAGACGTTTGCCGTTTTTGACCAAGGTGGTGAAATCGAAGCGCAGCGCGTCGGCCTGATGGATGTGCAGCTCGCCTATCCCCTTGCACTCCGTTTGTAAACGGGGGATCAGGTCGCGATCCAGTTCAATCACATCCAGCGCGCCCGCGGCGGCGAGCAGGGGGCGGGTGAGCGCGCCGCGCCCCGGCCCGATCTCCACCAGGTGATCGCCTTTCCGCGGCTGTATGGCCGCGACGATGCGTTCGATAATCGTCTGATTGTGAAGAAAGTGCTGGCCGAAGCGCTTGCGTGGAATGTGCTTCAGCCGTCGCATCGTTTTATCATCTCCAGCGCGGTGTTCAGCGCCGCTTCCAGGCTGGCGCTTTGCGCCCGCCCTGCTCCGGCGAGCTCCAGCGCCGTGCCGTGATCCACCGAAGTGCGGATAAAGGGCAGGCCCAGTGTGATATTCACCGCCTGGCCGAAGCCCTGGTATTTCAGCACCGGCAAGCCCTGGTCATGATACATGGCGAGCACGGCGTCGGCGTCATTGAGATATTTCGTTGTGAACAGGGTGTCGGCGGGAAGGGGGCCGGTGAGATTCATACCCTCGCCGCGCAGTTGTTGCAGTACGGGCTCGATGACCTCGATCTCCTCACGTCCCAGATGTCCGCCTTCACCGGCATGTGGATTGAGGCCGCACACCAGGATGCGCGGGTTGACGATGCCGAAGCGTATTTGCAGATCATGATGCAGCACGCGCAGCACCGCCATGAGGCGCGGCGCGGTGACGGCGGCGGCGACCTCCTTCAGAGGCAAATGGGTGGTGACCAGCGCCACGCGCAAAGAACCGCCCATGAGCATCATCACGGGTTGCGGGGTATGGGTGAGCTCGGCGAGAAACTCGGTGTGGCCGGTGAAGGACAGGCCCGCGTCATTAATCACGCCCTTATGTACCGGGCCGGTGATGAGCGCGTCAAACACGCCGTCGAGACATCCCTTCACGGCCCGGCGCAAGGTTTCCAGCACGTAAGGCGCATTGGCCGTGTCCGGCCTGCCGGGGATGGCTTCCCGCGCCAGCATGACCGGCATGACCTTGATGACGCCGGGCGCAGCGCTGGTGCGCGCGGCGCGGGGCTCGAACAGGTCAACTCGCAGTGGAAATTTCAACAGCCGCGCACGCTGTTCCAGCAGCATGGGATCGCATACGGCGATGATTTCGGCGTCAAAGGCGCGCCGCGCGATGTGTACGCACAAGTCGGGGCCGATGCCCGTGGGCTCTCCAGGGGTGAGGGCGAGGCGGATCATTTAATCAAGGTACAAGGTACAAGATACAAGGGTGTATGATGCGTGGCACAGTTAACTTGTATCTTGTATCTTTTCTCTGGTACCTGTTTTTCTACTCATCTTCTACCTTATATTCCACGTACGCCTCGTCGCGCAGGGCGCGCAGCCAGGCCTGGGTTTGTTCCTCGATCTTGCGGTTGCGGATCGCTTCGCGCGCCTTGGTGCGGTTGACCTCCCGCGTGCTGTCATGTTCGCGCCGGTCTAATACCTGCACGATGTGCCAGCCGTACTGAGTCTGAAACGGCGCGCTGACCTCGCCCGGTTTGAGGCTGTTCATGACTTCTTCAAACTGCGCATCCACGTCGCCGGGATTTACCCATCCCAGGTTGCCGCCGTTGACGGCGGTGGCGGGATCCCCGGAGTGGGAGGAGGCGAGCGCGGCGAAATCATCCCCCCCCTCGATGCGCTGTTTGAGTTGTTGTAAACGCGTTTGCGCGTCGCTGTCCGAGGTGATCTCATTGGTGCGGATCAGGATATGGCGCGCCTGGGTTTGCTGCACGATGTGCGCCGTTTCGCCGCGCTTCTCGATCAGCTTGATGATGTGGAAGCCGCTCGGACTGCGTAATGGTTCGCTGATTTCGCCCGGCTGCATTTTGATTACCCGGTCCGCGAACAGCGTGGGCAACTGGGAGGCGGAACGCCAGCCGAGATCGCCGCCTTGCAGCGCCTGCTGGTCGTCCGACACGGCGACCGCGGTCTCGCCGAAGTCCCCGCCTCCGCGCAGCTTTGTCAACGTTTCCTCGGCCTTTTTCCGCGCCTTGTCAATCTGCTCCGGGCTCGCCGCCTCCGGCAGCGCGATCAGGATTTGCGCCGCGCGGTATTCTTCCGCGCCGGCCGCGCTCTGGCGTTGTTGATTGGAGAGAAAATTGTCCACCTCCTGCTCGGTGACGGTGACGCTGCTGTCCACCTGGCGCTGACGCAGGCGGTTGATGATGATTTCCTCGCGGATGCGCTCGCGGAACGCGGGAAAACTGAAGCCGTCCTTTTCCAGCACGTCGCGGAATTCCGCCAGCGAGAGATTATTCTGCTGCGCGATGGTGCTGATGGCGCGGTTGAGCGTGTCGTCGTCCACGCGGACGCCGGTATTGGCGGCCAGTTGCAATTGCAGGCGCTTGAGGATCAGGCGCTCCAGCACCTGCTTGTTGAGAATATCCGCGGGCGGCAGGGCGGTGTTTTGCTGACGCAACTGCGCGCTGATGGTGGCGATTTCGGCGTTGAGCTCGCTTTGCGTGATGACGTCGTCATTGACCACCGCCAGCACGTGATCCAGCTCCACGACGGGGGCGCGTTCGGCGGCTGCTGCGGGACCGATGGCGCAGGTCAACGCGAAAAAAAGAGCAAGCTGTAACGGCTTCATGCGCACGGCCGAGCGGTGTTACCGCTGGTAAGCGACGGGATCGAGCAGGCCGGGGAGGCCCTTCCTGTATTCCTTGTGGCCGACGCGCGACAGGCCCTTCAGCTCCAGTTGCAGCAGGATGGCGTCATTGGTGTCGCCCGCGGTGCTGTTGAGGAAACGCCGCGCGGCGAGGCGCACGGTCCAGCAGCAGGTGTCGTATTCCACTCCACCCAGCGCCTCCAGGGTGAGGTTGTCCTTGATCGAATAATTCCAGCGCGCCACCGCGTTCCACTGACGCTCCTGATTTCGCGCCAGTGGCCACAGCGCGGAGACGTCGGTTTGTTCCAGCGAGTCGCGTTGGAAACGGTAGGAGAGATCGAGCATGCGATATTTGTCAGGGCTATAACGCAGGCCGAGGGTGGTTTTGTCAATATCGTCGGTTTGACTGTTCAATACCACGCCGGCGGTGGCGCGCCAATGTTGGACGAGGTCGGTGGAGGAAAGTTCCCCGACAATGTTCGAAGTGACGCTGCGCTCCACGTCGCCGCCGGGGAGCGTGACCTTGCGGTCGCGGAAATAGTAAATCTGGCCGACGGCGGCGCGCAGCAATTCCGCGCCGCTTTCCCGCTGCAACAGGCGCGTGGTCAGCGCGTAGGTCACCTGATTGGCGTCGCCCACGCGGTCCACGCCGCTGAAGCGGTTGGTCTGAAACAGGTTGGACAAGACGCCCAAATCCAGCGTGCCGCTGTCGAAGTTGGGCAGCTCCGCCTGGCTGCGGAACGGTACGTACAGATAATACAGGCGCGGCTCCAGGGTGTGTGTCAGCGGCGTGTCGCCCCAGTTCGTATCACGCTCAAAAAACGCGCCGCTGTCGAGGCTCGCTACCGGCACGGTGCGCGAGGCATGGTTGCCCAACCCACCCCCCCGGTTGTCGAAGGCATAGTGCGTGTGGCGCAGGCTCAAGGCCGGCGTGAGATAGGCGGCGGGCGTGCTGAGCGGCAGTTGCACGCCCGGCTGCAAGTCTATGCGGTCGGCGGTGACGCTGCCCGCCTGGTTGAAGCGCACGTATTCGCCGCTCAGCGAATAATGGAGTCCATACGTCCGGCTGGGCAAATTCCCGGAAAACAGCAATTGCGGCAGACGCTGATAGGGGCGGGAACCGGCGGGGATCGTCCGGTCCACGGTCTGATAAGCCTGCAACCGCCCGGTCGCCGTCCATAGATCGCCGCGATAGGTGATCTCGCCCAGCCGCTCCAGGTGCGTGATGCTGGCGGTTTTCAGGTCATCGCCCAATTGTTCGAAATAATGGGGGTCCGACACGTAATTGAAATTGATGCGGCTGCTCCAGCGCCCGCGGTACTGGCCCTGGTCGCGGAAGGTGAACAGTTTACGGTCCCGGCCGCTGATGTCGTCATCCGGCAGATAGCCCAGATGCATCTCGCCTTGATGGGTGGGGTAGAGGTAGCGCAACTCGCCCAGCACCTGCTGGCCGCGGCGCGTGGTGTTGCGCAGCGTGAGCGTGGCGTCGCGGTTGGGCGCGAGATTGAAATAGTAAGGGATACGGATGTCGGTGCCGACTTCGTCGCTGGTGCCGATGCTAGGGGTGAGGAAGCCCGACTTGCGCCGGTCGTCGAGCGGAAAGCTCATGTAGGGACTGTAGAAGATCGGCACGCCCTTGAAGCCGACCCAGACGTTGCGCGCCACACCCACGCCTTCTTTATGATCCAGTTTGACGGCGCTGGAGTGCAGCAGCCAGTCTACCTTGTCCGGGTTACAGGTGGTGTAGGTCGCGCCCTTGAGCCGCGTGTGATCACGCCCTTCCAGCAGCACCGTGTCGGCCTTGCCATGCGCGTGTTTCTCGGCGATGAGGTAACGCGCGTTGTCCGCTTTCCCCTCGCGCGTATCAAGATTGAAGAAGGCGGAATCCGCCTCCACACCCAGTCCGCTTTGCAAATAACGCACGTTGCCCTCGGCTTCCACGGTGGCGTCGGAGCGGTGGTACCGGGCGCGGTCGGAATAAAGTTCCTGATCCGCGCGGCGCACTTCCACGTCGCCGCTGAAATTGAATATCTCCTCGCCCAGCACCTCGCTTTGGTCCGCGCTCAAACGGGTTTCGGCCTGTTCCAGCTCTTGCTCGCTGGGGCGCGGCACCACCCTGGGCAAATGATCCGGATCGCCGCACAGCGCCCACTCGGAATCGGCGAAATCCGCGCCTTGCGCAACGGCGTGACCGGCCGCAAACAACAGGCAGGTCAATCCGAGGTCAGGCAGTCTCTGTGCGTTACGGCGCATTCCGGCTCTTGTTGTGAATAAACCGCCTTAAAATGGCATAAAATGGTCTGCCAATCAATCTTTTGCCGCTAAAACGTTTTTCCGCCCCGCATGCCCGAACGCCTCGAACAACTGCAACGCTGGCTCACGCGTGATTTGCGCATCTCCCGCTTTGACATCGCTCCGGCCTCCAGCGATGCGAGCTTCCGGCGCTACTTCCGCGTGCGCTGGGATGCTCAAACGCGCATCGTCATGGACGCGCCGCCCGCGCATGAAGATTGCCGGCCTTATATTGCCATCGCGCGCGCCCTGCACGATGCGGGGCTCAACGTGCCGCAGGTTCTGGAGGCCGACCTGGAGCAGGGGTTTCTGCTGCTCAGCGATTTGGGCTCGGTGCAGTATCTTGACGCGCTCAACGACGCCGGCGTGGAGCGGCTCTACGGTGATGCGCTGGACGCGTTGCTGGCGCTGCAAACGCATCCCGACGTGGCGCGGCAGGCGCATCTGCCGCCTTATACGCAAGCCTTGCTGATGCGCGAAATGCATTTATTCCGCGACTGGCTGCTGGCGCGCCATTTGCAAATCACTCTGGACGACACGCAACTGCAAACTCTGGAGCGCGTGTTTACCCGGCTCGCGCACAGCGCCTTGCAACAACCGCAAGTGCCGGTGCACCGCGATTATCACTCGCGCAACCTGATGGTGACGCAGAACAACAACCCCGGCATTCTGGATTTTCAGGACGCGGTCGTCGGCCCTGTTACTTATGATGTGGTTTCGCTGTTGCGCGACTGCTACATCGCCTGGCCTGCGCCGCGCGTGCATGACTGGATGGAGTACTACCGGCGCCGCGCGCACAAAGCGGGCCTGCTGGCGCAAGACAACGCCGCGCAATTCGCGCGCTGGTTCGACTGGATGGGCGTGCAACGCCATCTCAAGGCGGCGGGCATCTTCGCCCGGCTCAATCACCGCGACGGCAAGCCAGGATTTCTGAAGGACATCCCGCGCACGCTCAATTACATCGTTGAGGTGAGCGCGCGCTATGAAGAGTTGCTGTGGCTGTACGAGCTGCTGCGTAATCGCGTTCTCCCCAAGTTGCAAGAGCCCGGCGCATGAGGGCGCTGATACTCGCGGCGGGCAAGGGCGAACGCATGCGTCCGCTCACCGAGCACACGCCCAAAGCGCTGCTGCGCGCCGGCGGCGCCAGCCTGATCGAACATCGTATCCTGAGCTTGGCGCGCGCCGGTTTTCATGATCTCGTCATCAATCACGCCGCGCACGGCGCACAGATCGAGGCCGCGCTGGGCGACGGCCGCCGCTTTGGCGTGCGCATCCGCTACGCAGTGGAAGGCGCCGAGCCGCTCGAAACTGGCGGCGGTATTTTCAACGCACTGCCGCTGTTAGGCGAGGGGCCCTTTGCCGTCGTCAACGCCGACATATGGAGCGATTATTCCCTCGAACGCCTGCCGCGTGAACCGGAAGGTTTGGCTCACCTGGTGCTGGTGAACAATCCCGCGCATCATCAAGCGGGTGATTTTATATTGGAGGGTGGGCGCGTCCATGACGTATCCCCATCTCCTGAAGGGAGAGAGAGGGGGGAAGGCAGGCTCACTTACAGCGGCATCGGCGTCTATCGCCCGGAACTGTTCGCAGATTGCCAACCCGGCAGGTTTCCGCTCGCCCCGCTGCTGCGCAAGGCGATAGCGGCGGGCCGGGTGACGGGCGAATTTTATTCCGGCGCCTGGTTCGACGTCGGCACCCCGGAGCGCTTGGCCGCGCTCAATGACTATTTGAGGAACCTCTGATTAGCGTGACCGCTAATAACGCAACGAGTACCAGAGCCTCCCCAATTGCTCGCGCAGCGCGATGCGGCTGTGTTGCAAGGCTCCTGCATCCGGCAGCCATTGCATGAACCGGGGTATGGCGGGGTCGCGCAGCGACAGGAAATGCGTGGGGGCGGGGATCACGGTGACGCCCGCGCGCTCAAAGGCCCAGACCGAGCGTGCCATGTGCGCGGCGTGGGTGACGAGATAGACCTTGGTTATCTGGCGGCGCGCGAGCAGGTCTTTGCTGAAGCGCGCGTTCTCCGCCGTGTTGCGGCTTTGATCTTCCAGCCACACCTCACTGACGCCGAATTCCTTGAGCGCATCGTGCATCAAGGCTGCGTCGCTCATGGCTTCACCGAGGGGCGCGCCGCCGGAGGCGATGACGGGCAAGCCGGTTTGCCGGTGCAGCCGCGCCGCATAGCGCACACGCTCCAAGGCTTCCATGCCGACGGTATCCTTGCCATATTCCGGCGCGCCGAAGTAGCGTCCGCCGCCGAGCAGCACGACGGCCTGTGCGTTTTCCGTCGTGCTTATCTCGGCGGGCAGTGCCGGAACATTTTCCACCCACGCCAACAGACGCTGCGCTGTGTAGGGCGCGCTCAAGAGATACAGGCCGAGCAGCGCCGCGCCGAGCAGGGCGATGCCGGTGCGTTTATGCTTACGCAGCAGATAAAGGCCCAGGATAAAAACCAGTAACAGGCCGCCGGGCGGCAGCAGCCACGCTTCGATGCTGCGGGTGATGATGATCTCCATGGCGCAGGTCTCGCGGTATGTTAAAATTGCTTATAGTGACAGAGATTATAAAGGAAGATCATGCTCGAACTTGCCCCCCTCCACGCGCGCATCAAGGATATGCAGCAGCGTTTTGAAACGCTACGGGGGTATCTTTGACTACGACCGCAAAACCGAGCGCCTGACGGAAGTCGAGCGCGAACTGGCCGACCCGAAATTGTGGAGCGTTGCTGCGCGCGCGCAGGAGCTGGGGCGCGAGCGCGCGCAGCTGGCGTCTGTCGTGAGCACTTTGGGCGTGCTCGGCGCGCACCTCAACGAAGCGCGCGAGCTGCTGGAACTGGCGGCGGAAGAGAACGACGCTGCCGCCGCGGAATCCGTGGCGAGAGATCTCGCGCGCGCGGAGCAGGAGCTGGCGGCGCTGGAGTTCCAGCGCATGTTCTCCGGCAAGATGGACGGCGCCAACGCCTATCTGGATATCCAGGCCGGTTCCGGCGGCACAGAGGCGCAGGATTGGGCGCAAATGTTGCTGCGCATGTATCTGCGCTGGGGCGAGCGGCACGGTTTCAGCGTGGAAGTGATAGATGAATCGCCGGGCGAGGTCGCGGGCATCAAGGGGGCGACGATCAAGTTCGAAGGACCGTACGCTTACGGCTGGCTGCGCACCGAGAGCGGCGTGCACCGCCTGGTACGCAAGTCGCCGTTTGATTCCGGCAATCGCAGGCACACTTCGTTCGCCTCGGTGTTCGTTTATCCGGAGGCGGATGAGAGCGTGGAGATAGACATCGCCCCCGCTGATCTGCGCATAGACACCTATCGCGCGAGCGGAGCGGGCGGGCAGCACGTGAATCGCACCGAGTCGGCGATACGCATCACGCACTTGCCGACCAACATCGTGGTGCAGTGCCAGAGCGACCGCTCGCAGCACAAGAACCGCGCCACGGCGATGAGCCAGTTGAAGGCGAAACTGTACGAGCTGGAGATGAGTAAGCGCAACGCCGAGCGCCAGGCGCTGGAGGAAACCAAATCGGCCATCAGCTGGGGCAGCCAGATACGCTCCTACGTGCTCGACCAGTCGCGCATCAAGGATTTACGCACCGGCGTGGAAAAGGCCAACACCCAGGCGGTGCTGGACGGCGATCTGGATGACTTCATCGAGGCGAGCCTGAAACAACAATTATGAAACAGGGGAAAGATACAAGCAATAACGCTGCACCCTCCGACGAAAGCGCCGAAATCGCCCGGCGCCGCGCCAAACTCGCCGCGCTGCGCGAGAAAGGCGATCCGTTCCCGGTTGATTTCCGGCGCAACGTGCTGGCGGGTGAGCTGCACGCCGAGTACGGCGGGAAGGACAACGCCGCCCTGGAGGCGCAGCCGGTGCGGGTCAAAATCGCCGGACGCATGATGGCCAAGCGCGTGATGGGCAAGGCCAGCTTCGCCCAGCTGCAGGACATGTCGGGGCGCATCCAGTTGTTCCTTCAGCGTGAGGTATTGCAAGAGATCTACGAGAACTTCAAAAAGTGGGACATAGGCGACATCCTTGGCGCGGAAGGCGCGTTGTTTAAAACCAAAACCGGCGAGCTCTCGGTGCGCGTGGACGATATTCGTCTGCTCACCAAGGCGCTGCGTCCGCTGCCGGAAAAATTTCACGGCCTGGTGGATCAGGAAACGCGCTATCGTCAGCGCTATCTGGACCTTATCATGAACGAGCCGACGCGCCGCACGTTTCACGTCCGCTCGCGCATCATTTCCTTCCTGCGCCAGTTTCTCGAAGCGCGCCGGTTCATGGAGGTGGAGACGCCCATGATGCAGGCCGTCCCCGGCGGCGCCGCGGCGCGGCCGTTCGTTACCCACCACCAGGCGCTGGATATGCAACTGTTCCTGCGCGTAGCGCCGGAGCTGTATTTGAAGCGTCTGGTGGTGGGCGGCTATGAGCGCGTGTTCGAGATCAACCGCAATTTCCGCAACGAAGGCCTCTCCACCAGGCACAATCCGGAATTCACCATGCTGGAGTTTTATCAGGCCTACGCCGATCACCGTGACTTGATGGATTTAACCGAGGAAATGCTGCGCGCGCTGGCGCTGGAGATCAGCGGCCAAAGCGCGATCACCTATCAGGGCGAGATCTATGATCTCGGCAAGCCGTTTGCGCGTCTGA
This sequence comes from Pseudomonadota bacterium, assembly GCA_041695325.1. Lineage (GTDB taxonomy): Bacteria > Pseudomonadota > Gammaproteobacteria > SURF-13 > SURF-13 > SURF-13. The sequence goes on along the minus strand of JBGFRC010000023.1, from coordinate 946 downwards.
CGCTGAAAGAGTCCATATTGCGCCTCAATCCGCAACTCAAGGCGGAGGACGTGGAGACCCTGGAGCCCGCGCGCAGGGCCGCCGCCGCACTCAACGTCCCTCTCAAGCCCAACTACGGCGTGGGCAAAATCCAGATGGAAATCTTTGAAAAAACCGTGGAGAGTAAGCTCAAGGACCCGACCTTCATCACCGAACACCCGGTCGAGGTATCGCCGCTGGCGCGGCGCAACGCACAGAATCAGCTTGTCACAGACCGTTTTGAACTGTTCATCGGCGGACGCGAAATCGCCAACGGATTTTCCGAATTGAACGACGCCGAGGACCAGGCCGAGCGCTTCCGTAAACAGGTGCAGGAAAAAGAAGCGGGTGACGAAGAGGCCATGCACTTCGACGAAGATTATATCCGCGCCTTGGAGCACGGCATGCCGCCCACCGCCGGCGAGGGCATCGGCATAGACCGTCTGGTGATGCTGTTCACCGATTCGCCCTCGATCCGCGACGTGTTATTATTTCCTCATCTGCGCCCGGGGACGTGAGTACTACGGCATCCCAGAGATATGACGGTGACATTCTTTATGCTCAGCGTAGTACACCCCGACGAGGCATACGCGCAGGAGAACCTGTTTTTTAAAGCGGTGAGCACAGTAAAGTTTGCCAATGGGCTAAAGTTCTAGCAGTTTGTTGAAAATCGCCATCCTTGGCGATTTTCAACTCGCTTGGCGCGGCACATGTCCGCGCCTCGCTCCGAAAATCAAACACTTGTGTGTTTGATTTTCGATGGGGCACTTTTCCGCTGCGCCGTCCCGGCTCCGCGGAAAAGTCCAGGGCGCACGTCCTGTGCGCCCGTTCGCCATGCCACCGGCATGGCTCACCCCTGTGGCGCCTGGCAGTTCGTTTTTCAACGAACTGCTAGTCCAGCGATACTGGTGTAAAGAAAAGCTTCTTG
>JBGFRC010000040.1:0-47587 GCA_041695325.1 Pseudomonadota bacterium | reverse complement strand
TTATAAAATAATCTTTGTAAGACAAAGAGTTATTGTCAGCCAAGCTGACAGTGAACAGTACCTGAGCAGGTGCCGGTGAGTATTTGGACTAAATCCAAAATTGGCGCCGAGGCCGTGTAGGGTCGCGTAAGCGCCCCCCTCCTTGCATGCTTGGTTACGCCTGTTTTTCACCCGCCGCGCCCGCGTGAGCTGCGGTGGCAAATATAAGGATTATACAACATGAAGAGAATGCTGATTAACGCAACTCAGCCTGAAGAGTTGCGTGTCGCGCTGGTTGACGGCCAGCGCCTGTATGACTTGGATATCGAAACCGCCACCCGCGAGCAGAAGAAATCCAATATCTATAAGGGCCGCGTCGGCCGCGTCGAATCGTCCCTGGAAGCGGCGTTTGTGGATTACGGCGCGGAGCGCCACGGTTTTCTCCCGCTAAGGGAAATCGCCCGCAGCTATTTCAGCCCCGACGCCGGCACCGGCCGGGTGAACATCAAGGACGCCCTGAAGGAAGGCCAGGAAATCCTGGTGCAGGTGGAAAAGGAGGAACGCGGCACCAAGGGTGCTGCGCTGACCACCTTCATCAGCCTGGCCGGGCGTTATCTGGTATTGATGCCGAACAACCCGCGCGCGGGCGGCGTGTCGCGCCGCATCGAGGGCGAGGACCGCAGCGACATGCGAGAGGCGCTCAACGCCCTGCAAATCCCGGAGGACATGGGCATCATCGTGCGCACCGCCGGCGTCGGGCGCAGCGTCGAGGAATTGCAGTGGGACGCCGATTACCTGGTGCAACTGTGGCGCGCCATTGAAACCGCCGCCAGGGAGCGGCCGGCGCCGTGCCTGATCTACCAGGAAAGCAGCTTCATCATCCGCGCGCTGCGCGACAATCTGCGCAAGGACGTGGGCGAGGTGCTGATAGACGACGCCAATGTGTACAACCAGGCGGTCGAGTTCATGCAGCAGGTGATGCCGCATAATCTGTCCAGGCTCAAGCTGTACCAGGATCACGTGCCGCTGTTTTCGCGCTATCAGATCGAAAGCCAGATCGAATCCGCGTTCCAGCGCGAGGTGCGCCTGCCTTCCGGCGGTTCCATGGTGATAGATCATACCGAGGCGATGGTTTCAATAGACATCAACTCCGGACGCGCCACGCAGGGCAGCGACATCGAGGAAACCGCGCTCAACACCAATCTCGAAGCGGCCGACGAGGTAGCGCGCCAGTTGCGTCTGCGCGATATCGGCGGGCTGATCGTGATTGACTTCATAGACATGACCCCCGCGCGCAACAAGCGCGAGGTCGAAAACCGCCTGCGCGAGGCGCTCAAGGCAGATCGAGCGCGGGTGCAGATCGAGCAGATCTCGCGTTTCGGCCTGCTGGAGATGTCGCGCCAGCGTCTGCACACCTCGCTCGGCGAGACCAGCCAGGTGTCTTGCCCGCGCTGCAACGGCCATGGTTCGATCAGAAGCGTGGAGTCCGCCGCGCTGTCCATCCTGCGCATCATCGAGGAAGAGGCCATCAAGGAGAGCACCGCGCGCGTGGTGGCGCAGGTGCCGGTGGACGTCGCCACCTATCTGCTCAACGAAAAACGCCAGGCGCTGAGCAATATTGAGAAACGTCACGCCACCGGCATCGTTCTGGTGCCGAATCCGGCCATGCTGACGCCCAGGTATGAGATCCAGCGCGTGCGTGGCGAAGAGGCGCCGGCCGCGGAAGAGGCGCAGCCGAGCTACCAGATCGCCGTCACGCCGCCGGAAAAACCCGTGGAAAAGTTCATCACCCCCGCGCGTCCCGTGAGCATGGAGCCCGCGGTGAAGACTATACCCGTCATGCCCCCTCCTCCCGCCGCCGCGCCCAGCGCGCCCAAGGTCGTAGAGGAGTATGAGCCGGGCCTGCTGAAGCGCTTATGGAGCGTGCTGCTGGGCGGTAAAAAGCCCGGACCTGCCGCAGCGCCCCGTAAAGAGGCGGCGCGCAGACCCCACCATGAACGCAAACCGGAACGCGAGCGCGGCCACCCGCGCCATGCCCATCGTGCGCCGGAGCACGGCAAACGCCATCCCGAACAGCGGCCATCGGCTGAAACGGCCCGTCCCGCCCCCGCCAAGGCCGGTGAAGGCGGCGGGCGCCGTCGCGGACGCCGCGGCGGGCGCCGCCGCCGTCAGCAGCAGGAAAGCGCGGGAGCCGGCGCTTCCCCGCCGCCCGTGAGCGCGCCGTCCGGCGGCGAATCGTCCAGCGGCTTCGTTCAGGTGGAAACCCGCCAGGAGCAGTTTTCCATCCCGCGCGAGACGCACATGGAGCAAGCCCCGCGTCCGCCTGAATACGCCAATCACGCCACCGAGAGGCGACAAGCCGGCGTGGAAGCCTTGCCCGCCGGACTCGACAAATCAGACTAATATCCGAAACGGCCGAGAGCCTGATCCACCGAAGCGGCGTAGCCGCCGCCGAACAGGCGCACGTGCACCAGCAGCGGATAGAGATTGTAGATATCGCGCCGCTCCTCGAAGAATCCGGGCTTTAACGGCCGCAGCTCCTGATAGCGTTCAAAAAACGCGCTGCCGAAGGTGCCGAACAGCGTGGTGAAGGCGAGCTCGATCTCCGCATCCCCGTAGTAGATCGCCGGGTCAATGAAGCCGGTGATGCGTCCGTTTCGCGCCAGCACGTTGGCGGTCCATACGTCGCCGTGTATCAGCGCGGGATGTGCCGGCTCATCCAGCCAGCAATCGAGGTCATGCGCGAATTTTTCCAGGCGCGCATACAAACGCTGTGGCATGCGCCCGGCGCGCAGCGCCTCCGCTCCCATGTACAGCAGCCGCTGCTCACGAAAGAACTCCAGCCACGATGCATTCCACGGATTGGGCTGGTGCAGCCCGCCGATCAGAGTCGCGGTCTCAAATCCGAAGGCGGGCGCGCGCACGCCGTGCAATGCGGCAAGCAATTCCGCCGCGTGCCGCTCCGCCGCGCGATTGAAACGGCTTTCCCCTTGCACGAATTCCATGAGCAGCAACTGCGGCGAGCTGTGCAGCACGGCGGGGACGGGCAGCGCGCTATGCGCGGCCAGATAGCGCAGCATGTCGCCTTCGCATGACAGCCGTCCCCGGCCGTCCACCTTGGCAACGATGCGCGTGTCATCGCCCAGTGTGACCTGATACACCTCGCCGACGCAGCCGCCATGCAGGGGCTGAACGGCGCGCGCGGACAGCCCCAGCGCCTCGGTTATCGCATTGGATAAATCACGGCGCATGAGTCATTAAAGATGCTGCCTGCGGATATGTTCCAGCAATCCCAGCGCCGCTTCCTCGACCATGTCCAGCACGCGCTCAAAGCCGCCGGGGCCGCCATAATACGGGTCTGGCACTTCAACCTCGCCCAAATGCGGCGCGTATTCGAGAAACAGCCTGAGCTTGCGCCTGTCCTCCTGCTGCGCGGATAATTTTTCCAGCCGCGCATAGTTCTGCCGGTCCATGGCCAGGAGGTAATCAAAACGCGCAAAGTCTTCCCGTTGCACGAGACGCGCGCGCTGCCCGCTGATGTCCAGGCCGCGCCGCAGCGCGGCCGCCTGGGCGCGCGGGTCGGGCGGCTCGCCGACGTGATAATCGTGCGTGCCGGCGGAATCCACGCTGATGCGGTCGCCAAGCCGGTGCTGCTCCAGCAAGCGCGAGAAAGCGCCTTCCGCCAGCGGCGAGCGGCAGATATTGCCCATGCACACGAATAACACTTTAATCATTTAGCCCTTCCAATTGATAATCAGATTCATTAGTCTTGACGCATGTTTCCCGCGCATGAAAAACCCGGTCTGGACAAATTACGCAGCCTGATAGGCCGGCGCGTGCGTCACCACGGTCTCGAATGCCGGGTCATCGAGGTGCTGGAAGACGGCCCGGCGCTGGTGTTGCAGGATTTGTCTCCTCACGACGTGATCCAGCCCGACCAGCACGGCGAGGCGCACCGCCGGGTGGCGGAGCTGTATACCGTCCTGGCGTGGGATGCAGCGGCGGATGCGGTGCATGCTGACTTTGTCGCCCTGGAACTAATGGCCGAGCAATAGCTCATGCGCTCTGGCTAAATCCTGCTCCGTATCTACGCCGGGGCCGGGCGTGGCACAGGCCAGCGCCACCTGTATCTTGTGTCCGTTCCACAGCACACGCAACTGTTCCAGCGCCTCCGCCTGCTCCAGCGCGCACGGCGGCCAGGTCACGAATTGCTGTAGAAATCCCACGCGATAGGCGTACAGTCCAATATGCCGGTAGCATCCGGCATCGGGCGGCAGCTCGCGCTTGCCGTCGGCGAACGCCGCGCGCTGCCACGGAATCGGGGCGCGGCTGAAGTACAATGCGTTGCCGCGGCCGTCCATGACCACCTTGACCACGTGCGCGTCAAACAACTCGTCGGCATGGTCTATGGGTGTGCATATGGTCGTTATGCCGACGCCGTGATGTCCGGCCATCGTCTCCGCCACCTGGCGGATGAGCGCGGGCGGCATCAGCGGCTCGTCGCCTTGCAGGTTGACCACGATCTCGTCATCGGCGAGGCCGAGCTGTTGCGCGGCTTCGGCCAGACGGTCGGTACCGGAGGCGTGCGCCTCCGAGGTCATGCACGCCTCGGCGCCAAACGCGTGCGCGGCGCGGCGGATGCGTTCGTCATCGGTGGCGATGATGACCCGTTCCGCGCCGCTGACGCACGCGCGCTCGAACACGTGTTGCAGCATGGGCTTGCCGGCCAGCTCGCGCAGCGGCTTTCCGGGCAGGCGCGTGGAGGCATAACGCGCCGGGATAATGACCTTAAAGCGCATCCAGCTCTTCGCTGCTCAGCTTGCGCACCTCGCCTTCCAGCATCACCGGGATGTCATCACGCACCGGGTAGGCGAGCTTGTCCCACTTGCAGATCAATTCCGCCGCTGATTTTTGATACACAAGCGGCCCTTTGCAAACCGGGCACACCAGAATTTCAAGCAGTTTTTTGTCCATTAAATTTGTTCCCCGCGCTCTTTCAGAAGTTGCGTAAGCCGCGCATCAAATGAGTCATCAAGCCTGGCCTCAACCGGCAGATACCAGTAATTCGGCTTGGCGAAGCGTTTACATTTTACCGCATCCTTTTCGGTCATGAGCACCGGCCGGTCGGCGGCAAAATCGAGATCGGCCAATTCGAAGGGATGATGGTCGGGGAAGGGATGTTCAATGATTGAAAGCCCGTGTTCGCGCAGGGTATTGAAAAAGCGCTGCGGGTGGGCTATGGCGGCCACGGCGTGCACGGTGAGTCCCCCGAAGGCGGCGAACTCGCGCGTATTCGTTTCATCGCATAGATTACGCCAGCTCAGGGGTTGCAGGCGCATGCTGAACTCGCCCCGCCCGGCGCTGCCGCCGTTCACCACCACCATATCCACCTGCTTCAGACGCGTAACCGGTTCACGCAACGGCCCGGCGGGCAGACAAAAACCGTTGCCGAAGTGGCGCGCGCCGTCCACCACGGCGATCTCGATGTCACGCGCGAGTCTGTAATGTTGCAGGCCGTCGTCGCTGACGATGACGTCGCATTGTCCCCTCAAGGCGCGCGCGGCCGCTACGCGATCCTTGCCGGTCATCACCGGGCAGGCGCAGCGGCGGGCCAGCAATACCGCCTCATCGCCGGTCTCGCGCGTGTCGCCGTCCGGCAATACCAGCCGCGGCAGGCGCGCTTTCCCGCCGTAACCGCGGCTCACCACGCCGGGGCGACAGCCCCGGGCGCGTAAAAATTCCACCAGCCGGATGACCAGCGGCGTCTTGCCCGCGCCGCCCACGGTGATGTTGCCCACGACAATGACGGGAACGGGCAAACGCTCCGCCCTGAGCCACCCCGCGCGATAAGCGCGGCGCCGCAAGGCGGCCGCAACGCGGAACAGCCAGGACAAGGGCAGCAGCGCCAGGGCAACGGGATTTTTACTGTACCAGCAATGCTCCAGCCGCTTCACGAGTCGTAGAATCAATAGTGTGTTTCGGCAGCCGGTTGCGCTTGTGCCGAGTCGTGAAACTGCATGCGGTGCAGTGCCGCGTAGTGGCCGTTTTGCGCCAGCAGTTCGGCGTGCCCGCCGCTTTCCACGATACGGCCTTCGTGCAGCACCAGAATCAGGTCGGCGCGCTCGATGGTGGACAGACGGTGCGCGATCACCAGCGTGGTGCGCCGCTGCATCAGGCGCTCCAGCGCGGCCTGGATGTAACGCTCCGATTCGCTGTCCAGCGCGGAAGTGGCTTCATCCAGTATCAGCACCGGCGCGTCCTTCAGCAACGCGCGCGCGATGGCGATGCGCTGACGCTGGCCGCCGGAGAGCAGTACGCCGTTTTCACCCACCACGGTGTCAAGCCCCTGCGGCAGGTTGCGGATGAATTCCATCGCGTACGCGGCCTCGGCGGCCTGGATGATCGCCTGTTCGCTCGCCTGCGCCAGCTTGCCGTAGGCGATGTTGCGCGCGATGGTGTCATTGAACAACACCACCTCCTGGCTCACCAGGGCAATCTGGTCGCGCAGGCTTTCCAGGGCGAGCGCGCGGACGTCCTGCCCATCCAGCGTGATCCGGCCCGATGTCACGTCGTAGAAGCGTGGCAGCAGGCCCACCAGGGTGGATTTGCCGCTGCCGGAGCGGCCCACCAGGGCCACGGTTTGTCCGGGGCGTACGTTGAAAGTAATGTCGCGCAGCACTGGCCCCTTGCCGTAATCGAAGTTGACCTGACGATAGACCAGCGCGCCCTGCGCGCGCGCAATGCGCTGCGTGCCGGTGTCGCGTTCCGCGCCGGTGTCAAGCAAGGCAAAAATGCTTTGTGCGGCGGCGATGCCGCGCTGCAGCACGGCATTGACGCTGGTGACGCGCTTCATCGGCCCCATCATCAGCACCATGGCCGCGACGAAGGACATGAAGCCGCCCACGCTGATGGTGGCGAGTACGGAATCCAGCGTGGCGATGAAGATGACGGCGGCGAGCGCCGTCGCGCTGATGAGCTGGATCACGCCGGTGCTGGAGGCCGAGGTGGCGGCGAGCTTCATGTTAAGGCGGCGGTTGGACTCATTGGCCTTGCCGAACTGCTCCATTTCCTGCCGCCGTCCGCCGAACACCTTGACCACGCGCTGCGCCTGTATCGCCTCCTCCGCCACGTGGGTAACGTCACCCACGGAGTGTTGCAATCGCGTACTGATACGGCGAAAGCGCAGGTTCACATAACGCACCAGCAGCGCGATGGGCGGGCCGGCGATGACAAACACGGCCGCCAGCAGGACGTTGAGATAAAACATCCAGATTAACAAGCCCAGCACCGTGAGCGTGTCCTTCACCAGCACCGTCACCGCGCTGGTGGACGCCTGCGCCACCTGCTCCACGTCGTAAGTCAGCCTGGACAGCAGTTGTCCCGATGAGGTCGCGTCATAGAACGAGGCGGGCAGACGCAGCAGTTGTTCGAACATGGCGCGGCGCACGTCGCGCACCACGTTGCGCCCCACCCAGTTGACGCAGTAATCGGAAAGGAAACCCGCGACGCCGCGCAGCACGAACAGGCCGATCAGCATGAGCGGCACGTAACGGATGGCGTCGGCATCGCGTGCGACAAAACTGCCGTCCAGCAACGGCTTCATGATGGCGGCAAAGCCGGTCTCGGTGGCGGCAAACAGCGCCATGGCCAGCACCGAGATCAGAAAGGCGAGCCAATAGGGTTTTACATAGGTCAACAGGCGCCGGTATATCCTGGCACCTGAAACGTGTTGCGGAATTAACGGCTGGACCGGCGACACTTAGGACCCGGCTTCAGCCTGACGGGTGGCGAAGGTGATGCGTACGAAACCGAGCTGAGCCGCGGCGTCCATGGCGCTCACCACCGCCTGGTGAGGCGTCCTGGCGTCGGCGCTGATCACCAGCGGCGTATCCCTGCGCTCGCCCGCGGTTTGTTCAATGGCGCGCTTCAAGGTGTCCAGATGCGTGTTGACAAGCGCCTGCTGGTTGACGTAATAACGCCCTTCCGCGTCTATGGTGATTTCTATCGTGTCCGGCTTGGCTTCCGTTTGTTCCGCATCGGCCGTGGGCAGCTCGATTTGCAGCCCGGAATCGCGGGTGAACGTGGTGGTCACCATGAAGAAAATAAGCAGCATGAACACCACGTCTATGAGCGGTATCAGGTTAAGCTCGGGCTCCTCCTTGCGGGGCGTGCGCAGATTCATTGCGATCTCTTCGCGCCCGGTTCACCGGCGCGCTCGCCGTGCAGCGTCTCGACCATCTTGATCGCCTCCTGCTCCATCATCACCACGAACGCGTCCACGCGCCCGCGGAAGTAGCGGTAGAACATCAGGCTCGGAATCGCCACGGACAAGCCCGCCGCGGTGGTAAACAGCGCCTTGGCGATGCCGCCCGCCATTTCCGTGGGATTGCCCACGCCATGCACGTTGATGGCGCTGAATACCTGGATCATGCCGAACACGGTGCCGAGCAATCCCAGCAACGGGCTCACCGAGGCGATGGTGCCCAGGCTGCTAAGATAGCGCTCCAGTTCGTGCACCACGTGCCGCCCGACCTCCTCGATGCTCTCCTTCATCACCTCGCGGCTGTGGTGCAGATTGTCCAAGCCCGCCGCCAGCACCCGCCCGAGCGGCGAACTGTCGCGCAGCGCATTGATATTGGCGGGCGTAAGCTGATTGCTTTTCGCCCACTGCCAAATCTGAAACAACAAGCCCTTGGGCGCGACATATTTGGTCTGCAGCGACCAAAAACGCTCCAACACGATCCCCGCCGCGCCGATGCCGCAGAATAAAATCGGCCACATCAGCCAGCCGCCCGCCTTGAATAACTCCAGCACTTGTTCAGTCCTTAATTTAGGCCCTCTGCCTCGCAGGGGGAGGTCTTGAGATAAGTCCAGTACTGTAACAAATAGCGTCCAGGCCGCAAAGCCTATTATGCGACAGCGCTCAATGTTCCATCCTTCAAGGTCAGCACGCGCTGCATGCGCGCGGCAAGCTCCGGATCATGCGTCACCACCACCAGGCTGGCGCCCCGTTCCTCATTCAATTCCAGCATCAGTTGATACACCTGTTGTGCGGTATGGCGATCGAGGTTGCCGGTCGGCTCATCCGCCAGCACGCACTGCGGTTGCGTCACCAGCGCGCGCGCCACGGCCGCGCGCTGGCGTTCGCCGCCGGACAGCTCACCGGGTTTGTGCGCCAGCCGCTCGCCCAGCCCCACGCGCTTTAATAATGCCGCCGCGTGTTGCGCCGCTTCGCGCGGCGCGATGCCGCGTATCATCAACGGCATGGCGACGTTTTCCAGCGCGGTGAATTCCGGCAGCAGATGATGAAACTGATAGATGAACCCCAGCGCCTGATTGCGCAGCCAGCCGCGCTCGGCGTCGTCCAGGTGCGCCATGTCCTTGCCGCTGATCCACACCTCTCCCGCGCTCGGCGTATCCAGCCCCCCTAAAAGATGCAGCAAGGTGCTTTTGCCGGAGCCGGAGGCGCCGACGATGGCCACACGCTCGCCGCGCGCGACAGCGAAATTCACCTGTTTCAACACCTCGACGTAAAGACCGCCTTCGGCGAAGGTCTTGGCCAGATTCCTGCACTGCACCACCGCCGCGCTATTCATAGCGCAGGGCCTCAGCGGGTTGGGTGCGCGCGGCGCGCCAGGCAGGATACAGCGTGGACAGCAGGCCGAGTATCAGAGCCACCGAACCGATATTGACCACGTCGTCCCAGTGCAGTTCCGAGGGCACTTCGCTGATGAGGTACACATCCGGCGACAGGAAGCGGATGCCGAACGCCTGCTCGATGAACGACACCACGATTTCCACATTGAGCGCGAGCAGCACGCCGCCCGCGACGCCGAGCAAGGTGCCGAACACGCCGATGATGGAGCCCTGCACCATGAACACCGCCATCACGCTGCGCGGCGTAAGCCCCAGGGTGCGCAGAATGGCGATGTCGGCCCTCTTGTCCTGCACCACCATCACCAGCGTGGACACGATATTGAACGCCGCCACCGCCACGATCAGCGTCAGGATGATGAACATCATGCGCTTTTCTATCGCCACCGCGCGGAAGAAATTCACGTGCTGCTGCGTCCAGTCGGTAACGGCCAGGTCACGCGGCAATTGCTGCCGCAGCGCGCGCGCTGCCAGCGGCGCTGCGTAGATGTCATCCAGCTTCAGGCGCACGCCGGTGGCCGAACCGCCGGTCTGAAACAGCCTGGCGGCGTCCTCCATGTGCATCAGCGCCAGCGCGCGGTCGTATTCATTATTGCCCACGTAAAACAGCCCCACCACGGTGAAGCGCTTGAGGCGCGGCAGGGTGCCGACCGGCGTGACATTCGCCTGCGGCGTGATGAGCGTAATCTTGTCGCCCGCGACTGCGCCCAATGAGGCGGCCAGATCACGCCCCAGAATGATGCCGAACTCACCGGCGCGCAAATCCTCCAGCCGGCCGCGGATCATCTTTTCGCCGATGAACGACACCTTGGGCTCCTGTTCCGGCAGTACGCCGCGTATCAACGCGCCGCTCACGAATTGCTCATAGCTCAGCATGCCCTGCGCCTCGATAAACGGCGCCGCCCCCAGCACGCGCGGCTGACGTTGCAGCTCGTCCACCAGCCCCCGCCAATCGGCCAGCGCGCCGTTCAGGCTCGACACCGCGGCGTGCGAGGCCATGCCCAGGATGCCGGTGCGTACTTCGCGCTGAAAACCGTTCATCACCGACAGCACGGTAATCAGCGCCGTGACGCCCAGAGCAATGCCCACAATCGAGGTGGCGGAAATGAACGAGATGAAGTGGTTGCGGCGCTTGGCGCGCGTATAGCGCAGTCCGATGAACAGCTCAACGGGGCGGAACATGCGATTGCCAATAGGCCGTTACAGCGGGAAGATGTCTTATCACCAGCCAGTGTCCTTGATAGATTAAACGGTCTGCTCGATTACGCCGCGAGTATGCAGGCCACAGTGTAAACGCGGCATCAGGGGATGAAACAATTGTCTTGGCCTTTTAAGTTGATGAGTTAACGGAACTCAACTATAATCATAATTAAAAATAATAACATATAAAATAATATTAAAGCTAAATATGTCATCTTGCAACCGCTGTTTGCCTGCCGAATGGTCGGCGCAGAGCGCCGTCATGCTGACCTGGCCGCATGCGCACGGCGATTGGCGCGAACACCTGAGCGAAGTGGAGCCGGTATTCGCGCAAATCGCTTGCATCATCAGCCGCTATGAACGGCTCATCATCAGCGCCTATGACGCCGGGCATCAACAACATGTGCGTGACCTGCTGCGCGCCTCGAATGCAAACATGCAGCGCATCCGCCTGTATCCGGTGCCGAGCAATGACACCTGGGCGCGCGATCACGGCCCCATCACCGTGCTGCGCGGCGGCAAACCCCGTCTGCTTGATTTCATCTTCAACGGCTGGGGCGGCAAATTCGAGGCGGGCCTGGATAATCAAGTCACACGGAGGCTGCATGAGCTCGGCGCGTTTGGGGCCACACCGCTGGAAACCATCCCCTTTGTGCTGGAGGGTGGCAGTATTGAAACAGACGGCGCGGGCGCGCTGCTCACCACTGCGCGCTGCCTGCTCTCGAAAACGCGTAACTCCGGCCTGTCACGTTTGGACGTCGAGGCGCGCCTGCGCGAATGGCTGGGTGTGGAGCGCGTGCTGTGGCTGGAGCACGGCCACCTCGCGGGCGATGACACCGACGCCCACATTGATACGCTGGCGCGCTTTTGCAGTACGGATACGATCTGTTACGTCGCCTGCGACGACAACCGGGACGAGCACTACGCCGAACTCAAGTTCATGGAGCAGGAATTAAGACATCTGCGCAAAAGCGACGGTAACCCGTATCAGCTTGTTCCCCTGCCCTGGCCGCGGGCGAAATATGATGAAAACGGCAGGCGCATGCCGGCGACGTACGCCAATTTTTTGATCATCAACGGCGCGGTGCTGGTGCCCACTTATGACGATCCCGGCGACAGCGTGGCTCTGGAGCGCATCCGGCAATGCTTTCCTGAACGCGAGATCGTCGGCGTTTCCTGCTCACCCTTGATACTTCAGCACGGCAGCCTGCACTGCGTCTCCATGCAGCTGCCCGCTGGAGTGCTGTAGAATAGCGCGGTGAAAATTTCCCAGCTCAAGATCGGCCTGGTGCAACAGGCCTGTAGCGCCGCGCGCGACGCCAACCTTGCGGCAAGCATGCACGGCATCCGCGAAGCGGCGGCGCAGGGCGCGCGCCTCATCGTGCTGCAAGAGCTGCACGCCGGCCCGTATTTTTGCCAGAACGAAGACGCGCGCAACTTCGATCTCGCCGAAGCCATTCCCGGCCCCGCCACGGAACAACTGGCCTCGCTCGCCCGCGAATTGCGCGTGGTCATCGTCGCCTCGCTGTTCGAGCGCCGCGCGGCGGGCGTGTATCACAATACCGCCGTGGCTCTCGACAGCGACGGCCGCCTCGCGGGCAAATACCGCAAGATGCACATCCCGGATGACCCCGGCTATCACGAGAAATTTTACTTCACGCCCGGCGATCTCGGCTTCACCCCCATCGCCACCTCGGCGGGCAGATTGGGGGTCTTGGTGTGCTGGGATCAGTGGTACCCGGAGGCGGCGCGCCTGATGGCGCTGCACGGCGCGGACTTCTTGATCTACCCCACCGCCATCGGCTGGGAGCGGAATGACAGCGCGGACGAACGCCAGCGTCAGCGCGACGCCTGGATCACCATCCAGCGCGCACACGCCATCGCCAACGGCCTGCCGCTCATCGCCTGCAACCGCACCGGCTGGGAGGCGCACCCGGATGATCCCGCACAGGGCATACAATTTTGGGGATCAAGCTTTATCTGCGGCCCGCAGGGCGAGATGCTGGCGCAGGCGCCGACAGACGGCGCTGCGGTCGTGGTCACCGAAATTGACTTGCGGCGCTCGGAACAGGTGCGCCGCATCTGGCCTTATCTGCGCGACCGGCGTATAGACGCCTACGGCGACATCCTCAAGCGTTACGCGGACTAGCTTGTGATGCGCCCTCAGGCGTTCACACGCGCCGTGGAACTGCTGACCGCGGTGCTGAGCGGTTCTTACCCCGCCGACCGCGAGATCGAGCGCTACTTCCGCGCTCATCGTGAGATGGGCGCAAAAGACCGCGCCTTCGCCGCCGAAGCGGTGTACGCCAGTCTGCGCCACAGGCGCCTGCTGGAACATCTGCTCGGCGCCGCACCCGCCCCGTCCGCCGATCTGCTCGCCGCCTGTCTGACCATGCAGCAGGGCTGGAGCGCGCGCGCCTTGCACGAAGCCGGTTATACAGGCGATGCCGCCGCGCTGGTCACGCGCATCCGTCAAACCGATATGCGCCAACTGCCGCCCGCCGTGCGCGTGTCGCTGCCGGACTGGATTTACGCCAGTCTGGCGGCGCAACTCGGCGAAAGTGAAGCGATTGCGCTCGCCGAGGCGCTCAATCGTCCCGCTCCGGTGGACGTGCGCGTCAACACCCTCAAGAGCAAGCGTGACGAAGCGGCGGCGGCGCTGGCTGCGGAAGGTTACGCCACGGATCCCACTCCTTATTCACCCTTGGGCCTGCGTCTGAAAGAACGCGCGCCTTTGTTCAAAACGCGCGCCTTTCAGGAGGGCCTGATCGAAATACAAGATGAAGGCAGCCAACTGCTGACCCTGATGCTGGAGCCCAGGCGTCACGAAAGGGTGGCGGACTTTTGCGCGGGCGGCGGCGGCAAGACCCTGGCGCTGGGCGCGCTCATGGCCAACACCGGCACCTTGTACGCCTTCGACGTGCTGGAAAAGCGCCTCAATAAGCTCAAGCCCAGGCTGGCGCGCGCCGGGCTCGACACCGTGCGGCGCGTGGTGATCGAACATGAGCGCGACCCGCGCGTGCAGCGCCTGCGCGGCAAGCTGGATCGCGTGCTGGTGGACGCGCCCTGCACCGGCCTCGGCACCCTGCGCCGCAATCCGGACATCAAATGGCGCGCGCACAACCTGGCTGACATCACCGCCCTGCAACAGCGCATCCTGGAAGCCGCGGCTGAACTGGTCAAGCCTGGCGGGCGGCTGGTCTATGCCACGTGCAGCCCGCTGCGGGAAGAAAACGATGCCGTCGTCGAGCGGTTTTTGAGCGCCCATGCGAAGTTTCACGTGCTGCCGGCAAACGTCATCCTCGCCCGCAGGAGCGTCCCGCTTGCCTTGCCCGCTGGCGAACAGGCCCTGCGTCTTTACACCCACCGCCACCATACCGACACCTTTTACGCCGTCGCGCTGGAACGTGCCAGCGGCGCGTGATTGTGCCATAATATTCAATTTAAATAACAGTTGACCCAACAATGATACTGATACTCAAGCCGGATACCGACAGGAACAGCGCCGAATACCGGCAGCTCATGAACCATCTGAATAATCTTGCCGAGATTCAGGTTCGGGTGCATGAGGAGGTGGGCGCACAGCGCACCCTCACCGAAATCTACCTCATCGGCGACACGTTGTCGCTCAGCCTGGATGACATGAACAACCTGCCCTGCGTGGAGCGCGCGGTGCGCGTCACCGAGGAATACCGCATCCTGGGGCGGCACAAGGACGACAATCGTCCCACCTATTTCGATTACAACGGCGTGCGCTTCAGCCAGGACACGCTCAATGTGTTTGCCGGCCTGTGCGCGGTGGACACACGCGAGCACGCGGAGCTGATGATGAAGGCGCTGCGCGACCACGGCCAGGTGTGCACGCGCATGGGGGCCTACAAACCGCGCACCAATCCCTATTCCTTCCAGGGCCACGGCAAGAGCTGCCTGCCTTACGTGTTCGAGCTGGCCGGGAAGTACGGCATCAAGGTCATCGCCATGGAGATCACCCACGATTCGCACCTCAACGAGATCCGCGAAGCGCTGAGACAAACCGGCAATCCCACCGGCGTGCTGCTGCAAATCGGCACGCGCAACACGCAGAACTTTGAATTGCTGAAAGTGGTGGGCCGTCAGCGCGAATTCCCGGTGTTGCTCAAACGCGGCTTCGGCATCACGCTGGAGGAATCCCTGAACGCCGCCGAATACCTGGCCAGCGAAGGCAACCGCAACGTGGTGTTCGGCCTGCGCGGCATGAAGACCAATGCCGGCGACCCGCACCGCAACTTCGTGGACTTCGCGCACGTGCCGGTGGTGAAACGCCTGACACGCATGCCGGTGTGCATAGATCCTTCGCACTCGGTCGGTTCGCGCGACCGCGCCCCGGACGGCATCCTGGACGTGGCGCACGTCACCGCCCAAGGCGTGATCGCCGGCGCCAACATGATCCTGGTGGACTTCCACCCCGCGCCGCACAAGGCGCTGGTGGACGGCCCGCAGGCGCTCACGCTGGAAGAGCTGCCCCCGTTCCTGGAAGACGTGCGTATCGCGCGCGAGGCCTATGAAAAACGCCGCGCGTTGGCGCAAGGCGTGCCCGCAAAAAAGACCGCGGCCTGACGTTGTTCAACCCCGATCGGGGCACTTGGATGGCGATTTGGCCGACCGCTACTTCATCTTCGGGCTTGAGTACATCGTGAGCGTCCACTGATCCTCCGCCGCGTCATGGCGCAGGATGTAAGTGCCGCCGTCATCAGCCTGGACCTTAAAGTAACGGCGGTCGGGTGAGAGCCACCGGTCCAGCACTTCCACCACTTCCACCATCCGCTCACCCAGGTAGAATTTCCGCGGCGTCTCCTCACCCCGGTAACCCGCGTAACATTCCACCCGGATAACAAGAGCGGGATTGTTCATCCTCTTATCCTACCGCAAACCGGCCGGGCATAAGCATTTTCTTTTTTTACTTCTTGGTGGCATCATTAAGCAATAACAGGCTCACTCCATGCCGGAGGCACTTGCAATCATTGCCTTACCTGAACCGCGCCATGAAGGTGCCATGGCTGTTGAGCGCGCCTTGTTGCGCAGACGCTCGGTCAGGGAATTCAGCAAGGCGGCGCTTACGCTTGCGGAGGCATCGCAACTTCTGTGGGCGGCACAGGGCATCACCGGCGAAGACGGCTTGCGCACCGCCCCTTCCGCGGGCGCGCTTTATCCCCTGGAGCTCTATATCGCCGCCGGAAACGTACAACAGCTGGCCGCGGGCGTATATAAATATCAGCCGCACGGGCATCGGCTCACCGTGATTGCGCAAGAAGACAAGCGCCGCAAGCTTGCCGCAGCCGCGTTAAACCAGAACTGGATGCAAAACAGCGCCGCGCTGCTGATTTTTGCAGGCGTTGAAAGGCGCATCACGTGGAAGTATGGACAGAGAGGCATACGTTACATGCACCTGGAGGCGGGACACGCCGCGCAAAATGTGTTCCTGCAGGCGCTTGCCCTGGGTCTCAGTGCCGCCGTGGTCGGCGCCTTTGACGATGAGAGAGTGCAGCAAGTCCTGCAAATGCCGGAAGACGAACGCGCCCTCTATCTGATGCCGGTAGGCAGGCAACGCTAAAGCCGTCGAGCAACTATGCTCATTCGGGTGCCGTAATTGAAAAAATCTCGCCGGGCTTGAGCAGGGAAACGGCGGCTTTTTCACCTACCACGTCAATCCGCACTATCTTGTCCGGATTCTTCAAATTGACCTTTCGTTCAATGCTCTTGGCAAGGTATTCAACAATCTCGTCGGTATGATATTCGCGCCAACGGCGCTTTTCGACCTTCATGCCCCAGGTTTCATTTTCCTTGATCCGGTCTTTAACGTTTTCCTCAATCACTTTCTTTATCTCGTCAAGATTGGCATCGCACCAATAATCCACCGGCACCCATTTGATCGCGAATTCAAACACCTTCTCGGCGTGAAACAATTCCTTGCACCGGCGGGTGACGTCGCGCGGCTCCAGGCTGGTATGCACAAGGGCAACGCCATGCACTCCGGTTCGTTTAACAGCGGGATTCTCGTCGCCGAATCGCCGGAGCGTATGGGTGATTTCACGCCGTGCGTGTACGTAATGGTTCCACGGATAAGAAACCAGCAGGTCCATGTTTTAGTAAATCACCAGGGCCGGACTTCGAGACGGTTGACGACGTCGTTGACGCCGAGGACAAACCAGGCGTCGTTTTCGGCCATCTGCTTCTGCGCCTCGTTGCGCACCAGCCCTTCCAACGTAACCACGCAATTTCGTGTACTCACGTGGATCTGATCCGGATTCAGAAACGGGTCTTTCTCGAAAGCGATGCGCACCGCATCGGCGATCTCATCATCATTATCCTCCTCTGCGGGAACGACCTTCAAACCGTTCTCGACGTCGCGTGCGCCGGGCACCCACCAGGCCAGCACTCCGGCCAGGCGCTTCAGAGTAAGGTTAATCACCTGGCCCTCCAGCGCCACTACACCTTCGGCGACGGCGATCTCAATCACGCCGCCCGGCTGAAACGGCGGCTCTCTGATGACCTCTACCCTTCCCTTGGACTTGAGATGCAGCGCACACTCCGCAAATACCGGCTCCTGCAATACGGCATTTCGCACCGCGTCGAGGATGGCGTCATCGGCCATGTGTTCTGCGGGTGTCACGCGCAGGCGATCCACAACGGCGCGGACGCCGGAAATCCGGCTGGCCAGGGCACGGCTCAGCCTCTTTGCCGCGATATTCTCAACCTCCCCCTCCAGCGTCAGGACGCCCTCATGGAAATCCATATGAATGGAGCAGCGATGCAGATTGATCCGCCGCTCATACTCAAGCGCCGCGCGTACCTTCTTCAGGACGATGCCTTTCTCCACCCTGATCGCCTCCCTTGTTGGAACGCCCCTGCCCCCCGCTGCGCCGGCATTGGTCCGCTACGGCGTTGGCGCCGTCGAGCAGCGGTACGAGTAACTCCGCGTGATCTTCTTCGAGTCCGTGGCGGTATTGGGCACACTGATGTAAGAGCGTGCCCAGGCAACACGGTTGTCGAATCTCGGTTGTTGTCCGCTCGGCAACATTTCATTCTTTTCGGTGTCCGTAAGCCCGAACTTTTCGGACAAGCCCTCGATAGCTTCCCGGAGAGAATGTTCGTTTCCGTCCGCAGCAAAACGGAGCAAGGGAAGCATGATTGACTGGTAATCAGGTATCGCCATCGGGACGCGAGTTGAGCCAATTAAGGGTAAACTGAGTTTACCTTTAATCACGAGCGGGCGATAGTCGCGACTGCGAGGCGCGCCTTTAGCGCCCTCGTAATGGAAAGGGCTCTGACCCTGAGGTTCGGCTGGATAACTCAGATCAAAGGCGCTGTCCACGCCGGGGTGGCTTCTTGGCACGGTAGCGTTCCTTGTATTCGTCGAAGTCCCAGCGCTTGAAGAACCCCTCTGCCGCTTTGCGTCCGGACTTGTAGAGACCGTCGCTGCGTTGCTGCGAGAGATCGAACTCGGTGGTGCGCACGCCAAGCGTCGGTATCGGGATAGTGCGCACGAAATCGGCATCCTCGATGTAACGCGCATCGTGTGCGTCCATCATCGTATTGAACAGCGCTGCAAAGAGAGTGATGGGCCCATTGATGGCGTTCGGTTGGTCCTCCGCCGGCTCGACCAGCTTGTAGCCGAAGGTCGGCCAGGGCGGCTCGGAACTACCGTCGTCGAACAGCCATACTGGAAAATTGCTCAGTACGCCGCCGTCCACGATGTAGCAATCGCGGCCTTTCTTATCCTTGAGGATGACTGGCTCGTAAAAGAACGGAATACTCATGCTCATACGTACCGCCCGCGCCACATCCAGTTCGTCCGGTTCGATGCCGTAGTCCACGATGTCGCGCGGCAGCACCAGGAGTTTGCCGCGCGTGATGTCGGCCGCGATAACCTGGAGCTTGCAGCGGTACTTCGGGTTCTTATCGCCCGTCTTCAGATCGCTGAAGGTGCGGACCGGCTTCGACGGCGCGGACAGCAGCTTCTTACGTAACCAGTCCTCGGCGAACTTGCCTTCGTAGATGCCCTTCTCGAAACCCAAGCTCATCACCGGACCGAGCAGGGGAATTTTGTCGAGCAGACCCTTATCCTTGAACTTGCTGTAATCCAGCGACTCTACGATCTGTTTCAATCGTTTGGCCTTATAACCGGCGGCCACCAATGCCGCCACGATGGCGCCAGCCGAGGTGCCAGCCACGTTCTCGAATGTGTAGCCCTTCTCCTCCGTGACCGCGACAGCCCCAACCAGTCCGATGCCCTTGACTCCCCCACCCTCGAAAACAGCATCCACCTTCATGGTTTCATCTGCCATTGTCTATTTCTCCATGTTGTCACGATTGCCCCCATTGGCCTCGCACTCTAGAAATTTTCAGGTCCCACAAAACACTCGATCAAAATACTCAAGAAAAGTAGAATGTCCCTATTTCACTGTCCAGGGTTTAGCCCCCCCCACGGGTGTGACAGAAACCCGCGCGCCGTCCGAACCCCTTCTTTTAAGGAAACCCTTGCGGGTCATGGCGCTGCGCACTGCTCGACGTTCGCGATGACGCGCACGAGCGAGCGCGCGAAGCGGCGCTTGCAATGTGTCGCTGTCTATCGCGGGGTTAGACATCTCTATCGCCTCACGAGCAACCAGACGTTTCCAGCAATGGACAGAAGCGTTACGAAAGCCAAGTACGGCGTCGCCGTACCCCACGCCCACAACCGTGACAACTCGGCGGACCGCTGCCAAAGTACGTGAAGGGTTACCAGTAGAGGAATCACGAAGAAGACCAACCACATGAATCCCACGTGATAACGGCGAGTGATCCTATCCATCTCCTCGTCGATTGCCGGCGACGCTTCCGAGGGAACGATCTGCTCCGAGGGTACGTTCAGAATCGCGCTTGCTTGCTCGCCGATGCGATCACGGATCAGATGGCCGAGTCGCGCTATCTCGAGGTGCTCACGAGACCAGAAGAGTAGGGCTACGGACCCGGCTATCCACAATCCCGCTGCTGACACAGACAGGCTCTTGCTTTCCGGCAGCGACGCGACGACGGCGGCTACTACCGCCAGATACAGACCGAGCGCAACTCTTTGCAACCCGGACCGTCGGGCGATCTCGGTCTTCAGAGCGTTGAAATCGGCCAGCAGGAAGTCAAGCTGGCGATTCGCGGCTGGTAGTAGGTCGTGATCGGACAACGTCTCACCCTTCAGAGATGTCTAACGGGACGCGAGTTGAGGCGCACCCCGTGTGATTAAAGGTAATGAGTTTACCTTTAATCACGAGCGGGCGGTAGCCGCGCGCAGCGCGGTGCCGGCTCGAACGAGGGTGGGGCGGCGCGCCTGTCTGCGTGCGACGCACAGGCAGGCAGCGCCTGCCCACAACGAGTGAGGGACATCCCGCGCCCCGTTGAGATGCGCGTGTTTAGCGCCTCCTAATACGCTCATTCATGTCAAGGCTCTTCACGCATCATATTAAAAGATTTTGATAATAATATGTTTTGTTTATCAAAAGTTTCGCCGCTTATCGCAGCGATGTTATCGCGGTTTTACCCCTCCCGCTATTTTCAGCTTGCTTTGGCCTTGAGTCCTATCATGGCCGCAACCCCAGCAAGCAGCAAACCCGCTAGCAGCATAACTGGGCCGATGCTGGTTTTGAGGACGGTCCAGGCCCAGTCCTGATTGAGCACGACGGCGAGGTAAAGCATGCCGGAATGCAGCAAGGTGCCCAGAATAAACAGCCAACTGATGATCTCTTTAAAGAGCGTGGAGATGACCAGCATGCCCAATAATAATCCGACTGCAATATTCAGCAACGCCTCCAGGTTGCCGTGCGCATGCGGGCCGCCTTTGATGTCGTTGATAGGTTGCTGGGCTTTGAGCTGTTTGTCGAGCGCGAGTATGGCGTCGGTCTGAGCTTGCGCCATGAGGGCGTCGGGCGTGCCGCCCTGCACTTCCTCCAGTTGTGTAACGGCGGTGTTTTTCTCCGTGATTGCCTGTTGCAGCGGACCGATGTAGTTCAGCACCATGTAGGGGCCGAGCGCGGCGGTGAGCACTAAAAACAGGAAACCAAACACAATGTTCTTTTTGCCAGGCATGTCTGTGCTCCTCTTGGTTAAAATTTGTTTTCCCTCTCCCCCGCCCCTCTCCCTATAAGGGAGTGGGGGGGTTAATAATCAGGCGGGAGCGGTCGTCCAGGGAGTCGAGCCCGCCCTCTCCCTATACGGGAGAGTAGGTTAATAATAAGCCGCTCATCGGGAGGAGATGGGCGCGCTTAATGGTCAGCCTTTACGTTTGTGTTCGTCAAGCATTTCAATCAAGCGCTCGACGGAGTCGTAGCCCGGTATCAGGCTGCCGTCTTCCAGTATGAACGCCGGGGTGCCGCGTATCCCCAATTCTCTTACCGCTTGCAGGTGTTGCTTGACGGGGTTGTCGCAGGATTTTGCCTTGACGTCTTCGCCCGCCTTGGCGCGCGTCAGCGCGTCTTTGCGCTCCTTGGAGCACCACACCGACACGGCCTTGAAATAGGATTCGGAGTCCAACCCCGCGCGCGGATAAGCGACATAGCGCACTTTGACGCCTTGCCGGTTGATCTTCGCCATGTCGGCGTGCATTCTCTGACACACCGTACAGTCAATATCGGTAAACACCGTCACGGTGTATTTCACCTGCTTGGGTGAAAACACGATCATATCCTCTTCCGCAAGTGAGGCAATGACCTTGAGCCTCGCCTCGGCCCGTGTTTTTTCGCTCAGGTTGGTTTCGGTCTTGAGATCAATCAGGTCGCCCTGAAACAGATAGCGCCCGTCCTTATTGAGATAAAACACCATGGTACCGTAGTTCACCTCGTAGATGCCGGCCACGGCCGTGGCCTTGATGCTGTCCGGCTCCTGGCCGGGTACCAGTTGCCGGAGCAAGTCCCGCACCGCCGAGAGTTCGTCCTGGGCGGCGGGCAGTGGCGCGCTCAGGCTGACGGCGCCGAGCAGGATAAGAGCGGTTGCCAAATTGACGGTGTTTTTTGCCACGACTGAACCTCATTATTAATCCCTGAAATTGATATATTGCAACGGTAACCCCAGCGGCGTCTTGCGCAGCAGCGCAATGACCTCCTGAAGATCATCGCGCTTTTTGCCGCTCACGCGCACCTGGCTGCCCTGTATGGAGGCCTGCGCCTTTAGACCGGAATCCTTGATAAGTTTCACAATCTTTTTCGCGGTTTCGGTCTCTATCCCTTCTTTCAGGGTGATTTTCTGTTGCGCCTTGCCGCCGCTCAGCAGGGGCGCATCCACCTTCAGGCTTTGCACGTCCACGCCGCGCTTGGCGAGCTTGCCATACAGGATGTCGAGCACCTGCTTGAGCTGAAACTCGGTGTCGCCGTGCAGAGTCAACATATTTTCCTGTTGCTCGATGCGCGCGGCGGTGCCCTTGAAATCAAAGCGTGTGGCGATCTCGCGGCCGGCCTGATCCACCGCGTTGGCGAATTCGTGTTTGTTGACTTCCGACACTACGTCGAATGATGGCATGGCGTCTATTATTTAGCGAAGCTCTGAATAAGTCCATCCTGAACTTCTCAGAGCATCCCGCTCCGCTCGAAAGCCCGGCCCGGCCTTCCCTGGCCGGGCGTTCGCCGCTTCGCGGCTCAGCCACGCTGAGCTAATCGCCCTGCATAAACAGGTTCTTTGCCGTCCATGGCGTAACCACCGATTACTTCTAAACACCGGCCCGGCCTTCCCTGGCCGGGCGTTCGCCGCTTCGCGGCTCACCCCCGTGGATGATGTTGGGCGTGCAGCTCCTTCAGGCGCGCGCGCGCGACATGAGTATAGATTTGCGTGGTGGAGAGATCGCTGTGCCCCAGCAGCAGTTGCACCACGCGCAGGTCCGCGCCGTGATTGAGCAGATGCGTGGCGAAGGCGTGGCGCAGGGTGTGCGGCGACAGGGACTTTGCGATGCTCGCCTTGTGCGCATAGTGCTTGATGCGATGCCAGAACGCCTGCCGCGTGAGCGGCTGCCCGGCGCGGCCGGGGAATATCAGCGCGCTGACGGCGCGCTCCACCAGTTGCGGGCGCGCCTGGCCGAGATACTTCTCCAGCCAATGGATCGCCTCCGCGCCCAGCGGCACCAGACGTTCCTTGTCGCCCTTGCCGGTGACGCGCAGCACGCCCTGACACAGGTTGACTTGGGAAAGTTGCAGCTTGACCAGTTCCGACACCCGCAGGCCGCAGGCATACAGCACTTCCAGCATGGCGCGGTCGCGCAGGCCGAGCGGCTCGTTGATGTCGGGCGCGGCGAGCAGGCTTTCGACTTCGCGCTCGGTCAGAAACTTGGGCAGCGGCCGCCCCAGCCTGGGTGCGGATACTTGGGTGGTGGGATCGGCGTTCAAAAGTCCCTGGCGCAGGCGGTGCCGGTAAAAACGTTTCAGGCTGGATAGCAGGCGCGCCGTAGAACGCGGGCTGTTCTCTACCGCGCGCGCGCCGAGATAGGCCAGAATATCCGCGCGCTGCGCCCGCAACAGGGCGGAACCCGTTCCGCTGTATTGCGCGGCAAGCCAGCGTGCGAAATGGCCGAGATCGGAACGGTAGGCGGATAAGGTGTTGCGGCTCAGGCCACGCTCCATCCACAGCGCGTCGAGGAATGCCTCGATCTCGGCCTGGTCTGCCTCAGAGGGTACGGCTGGCGGTGCAGGGTTCACGCCGCTCATGTTCCAGCAGGCTGTGCTTTAAAGCAAGCGCGGCGCCACGAGTTTTACCGGAATAACCGCCCAAGCCGGAGGCCGCCACCACGCGGTGGCAGGGAATAATAACCGGAATGGGGTTGGCGCAGCAGGCGTTGCCCACCGCGCGGGGACCGGTGTGCAGGCGTTCGGCCAATGCGCCGTAGGTGAGGGTCTGCCCCGGCCTGGACTGAAGCAGCGCGCGCCACACGCGCTGTTGGAACGGCGTGCCGCGCGGCGCGAGCGGCAGCGAAAAAGAGTTGCGCGGCCGCGTGAAATACGTTTGCAGCTGGCGCGCCACACGCCTGGTCAATGCGTCACGCGGCGTCAGCGCAGGATGGTTATGCGGGAGAAAATCCAGCGCAGTGAGCGCCCCGTTCGCAATGCGCACTCCGAGTTTATGCGGGCGCCCGCCAAGGGGCAGGGCCAACACGGCTTGATAACCGGGCTGCGCCGACACGGCGTGTTCACCTCGCCGTCGCTTGGTTCCTTTCATCAAAGAAGCGGGTGAAGGCTCCGGAAAGACACTGACTCAATCCGCGGATTCTTGCGCAGTGGTCAGCTTTTCCTTGATGCGCGCTTCCTTGCCCTGCAGGGCGCGCAGGTAATAAAGCTTGCCGCGCCGCACGTGGCCGCGCCGCTTGAGCTTGATTTCGTGCAGGCTGGGGCTGTAGGTCTGGAACACGCGCTCCACGCCTTCGCCGTGCGATATCTTGCGCACGGTGAAAGAGGAATTCAGGCCGCGGTTGCTTTTGGCGATCACCACACCTTCATAGGCCTGCAAGCGCTCGCGGTTGCCCTCTTTCACCTTGATCTGCACCACCACCGTGTCGCCCGGCGAGAAGTCCGGAACCTTGCGCGTCATCTGTTCGGCTTCGAGTTGCTGGATGATGTTGTTCATGTCCTGCTCCTGATGAGTCCTTAAAAACCGCTTTTGTATTCTTCAATAAATTCGTTTAGCAACGTCTGCTGCTCCTGCGTCAGCACCATCCCCGCCAGCAGGTCGGGACGACGCAGCCAGGTGCGGCCCAGCGCCTGCTTCTTGCGCCAGCGCGCGATGGCCCGATGATCGCCCGACAGCAGCACCTCCGGCACGCGCAGCCCGTCAATTTCCTCCGGGCGCGTGTAGTGCGGATAATCCAGCAGTCCGTCCATGAACGAATCCTGCGCCGCCGAGTCCTCGTGCCCCAGCACCCCGGGCAGCAACCGGATCACGGCGTCCATCACCACCAGCGCCGCCAGCTCGCCGCCCGACAGCACGTAATCGCCGATCGAGCACTCTTCGTCCACCTGCGCGGCGATCACGCGCTCGTCCACGCCTTCATAACGCCCGGCGATGAGCAGCAGGCCCTCGTAACCCGCCAGCCGCCGCGCGCCCGTTTGCGTGAGGCGCTCGCCCTGCGGCGAGAGATACACCACGCGCGGTTTTGCGGCCAGCGCCGCGCGCGCCGCGGTGATCGCGTCGCGCAACGGCTGCACCTGCATCACCATGCCGGGCCCGCCGCCGTAGGGCCGGTCGTCCACGTTGCCGTGCGCGCTGTGCGTATAGTCGCGCGGATTCCACGTGCGGAGCTTCACCCGTCCGTCGTGCAGCGCGCGGCCCGTGACGCCGTAGTCGGCGAACGCGGCGATCATGTCCGGAAACAGCGTGACTATGCCGATTTCCATGGGCCAATTCCCCCGGACCGATTTCGCCGTTAAAACTCCGCGTCCCAGTCCACCCGCAGCACACGCCGCGCGAGGTCTACTTCCTGTATCACCTGCGGCACCAATGGAATCAGCCGCTCACGCTCGCCCTGCACCACCAGCACATCGTTGGCGCCGGTCTCCAGGAACCCTTGAGCTGTGCCGAGCGTCTCACCCGCCAGATTCACCACCGTCAGACCCGGCAGGTCGGCGTAATAATATTCGCCCGCGCGCAGTTCCGGGAGTTGGCTGCGCTGCACGGCGATCTCCGCCCCCACCCAGCGCAGCGCCTCGTCCTGGTTGGCGCAGAAAGCAAGCCGCGCCACGATGCCTTTGCCATGTTTACGCCCTTCCGCCAGGCGCTCCGCGCTCCACGTCTCCTGCGTCTGCCTTGAGCGCAGGTGCCAGGTATCGTAGTGCAGGATGTTTTCCGCGGGCGCAGTATAGGATTGCACCTTGACCCACCCGCGCAGACCGTATAATCCGGTGATCCGGCCGACGCTGATAAACTGCGCGGCCTGTCCCTCCGCCGTGCTCAGGCGGCTTGTTGCGCGATCAGGCTGGCCACGCGCGGCGACGTTTTCGCGCCCTGCGCCAGCCAGTATTTGAGCCGCTCTTGATCCACGGAAAAACGCGGTTCCGGGGCCTTGGCAATGGGATTAAAAAACCCCACGCGCTCGATATAGCGCCCGCCCAGGGCGCGTCGGCTGTCGGCGACGACGATGCTGTAAAACGGCCGCTTCTTCGCGCCGCCGCGTGCCAGTCGTATGGTTACCATATTCTTGCCTTCCTCAACCCCGCGCTTTGAGCGGGCCTGCTGCGAAATTAAATATTAGATTTTACCGGATTTTTGGAAAATAAGGAAGGCCTGCCGCTCATACACTCCGGTGGACGCGTCCCTCAAGGCTCCCGCTTATGTCCGTGGCTGACGCTACTTACCCAAATCCCGAGCCTTAGTCAGGGCGGAGAAAATATCCACCGGCAGCGGAAAAACGATGGTCGAGGATTTGTCGCCGGCAATGGCGGACAGGGTTTGCAGGTAGCGCAACTGCATGGCCTCGGGCTGGCGGGCCAGCATTTGCGCAGCATGCAGGAGTTTTTCCGAAGCCTGGAGTTCGCCTTCGGCGTGGATCACCTTGGCGCGGCGCTCGCGTTCGGCCTCGGCTTGCTTGGCGATGGCGCGCACCATGGATTCATCAATGTCCACGTGCTTGATTTCCACGTTGGAGACCTTGACGCCCCAAGCGTCGGTCTGGGCATCGAGCACTTGCTGGATGTCCACGTTGAGCCGTTCGCGCTCGGCCAGCATTTCATCCAGCTCATGTTTCCCCAGCACCGCGCGCAGGGTGGTCTGGGCAAGCTGGCTGGTGGCGCTGAGGTAGTCTTCCACCTGGATGATGGCGCGCTGCGGGTCTACCACCCGGAAATACACCACGGCATTGACCTTGACCGAAACGTTATCGCGTGAAATCACGTCCTGGCTGGGCACGTCAAACACCACGGTGCGCAGATCCACGCGCACCATTTGTTGAATGCCGGGGATGACGATGATGAGGCCGGGGCCCTTGACCTTCCAGAACCGGCCCAGTTGGAATATGACGCCGCGTTCGTATTCTCGCAGGACGCGCAAAGAAGAAACGACGAGCGCGATAAGCAGGAAAAGCAAAACTGTGAAGCCGAAATTGAATTCCATAATCATTCTCCTTTTGTTGCAACAGGTGTAACGGTAAGAATCAGCCCATCCATCCCGGTGACCCTGACGCGCAACCCCGGCGCCAGTTGTTCCGCGCTCTGCACGCGCCAGAGCTCGCTGTGCACGCGCGCCCAGCATTGTCCGTGTTCGCAGGTGAGCACTTCGCCTTCGCTGCCGATGATCTCCTCGCCCCCGCTCACCACCGGCCGCTGGCGCGCCTTGAGCGCAAGCCCAACGATGGCGGCGATGATCAGCGCGCTGCTGACGCCGAGGACGATGATCAGGGAAAGGGGAATGCCGAAGCCGGGCACATCGGTGTCAATCAGAATCACGGCGCCGATGACAAAAGCGACCACGCCTCCCAAGCCCAATGCGCCGAAGGCGGGGGTGATGACCTCGGCCACCATGAAGACGATGCCGAGCAGGATGAGCGCAAGGCCGGCATAATTCACCGGCAACAGGTGCAAGGCGTACAGCCCGAGCAGCAGGCAGATGGCGCCCACCACGCCCGGCACCCCGAAACCGGGATTGTAGAATTCGAAGATCAGGCCGTAAATACCGATCATCATCAAAATCAGCGCGACGCTGGGATCGGTGATCACCGACAGGAAGCGGGTGCGCCAGTCGGGTTCGTAACTGATGCTGGGCGCTTCAGCGGTGGCAAGCGTGATCTCAACGCCGCGCGCCAATTCAATTTTCCTGCCGTCCAGTTGTTTCAGCAGATGGGCGAGATCGTCCGCGATATAGTCAATCACGTTGAGCTGCAAGGCCTCGGTCGCGGACAGGCTGACCGCCTCGCGCACCGCCCGCTCCGCCCATTCGGCATTGCGCCCGCGCAACTGGGCGAGCCCGCGAATGTAGGCGGCGGCGTCATGCACCGCCTTTTCCTCCTGGGCGTTTTTGGGCGCAGGGGCGGGGGCTTGCTCGTCCCCCGGTTTTTTCGGCGGCGGCCCGATGCCGGGCGCGCCAACAGCCACCGGAGTGGCGGCGCCCAGATTGGTGCCGGGCGCCATGGCGGCAATGTGGCTGGCGTAAAGGATATAAGTGCCGGCGCTGGCGGCGCGTGCGCCGCCGGGCGCGACGTAGCTTGCCACCGGCACCGGGGAGGCGAGGATGGCCTTGATGATCTCGCGCATGGAGGTATCCAGACCGCCCGGAGTGTCCAAGCGCAACACCACGAGTTGAGCGCCCTCTTGCGCCGCGTGCTCGAGCCCGCGCGTCACATAATCGGCGCTGGCGGGACCAATTCCGCCCTCCAGCTTGAGCAGCATGACCGGCGCGGACCAGGCCAGCGCCGGAGCCAGCCAAAGCGCCAGTAACCCGATCAGGCGGCGCACGGATTCATTCAGTCTCACCAGATACCCTCCTGTACTGAGGAAATCCATACTGCTCAGGCGCCCACGGGACACATGCACCCCTTTCAGACAGGCTAATCACTGCCCCTGGAGGTGTCAAGCGGGCATTTTTAAACCGGCAACCGCCCCTTGAAGGCGCGCAGCATCCTGGCCATCCCGCCGCCCTGGGACATCTGTTTCATCATGCGCTGCATCTGCTCGAATTGCTTGAGCAGACGGTTCACGTCCTGCACCTGGGTGCCGGAGCCGGCGGCGATGCGGCGTTTGCGCGAGCCGTTGAGGAGTTCCGGCCTGCGCCGCTCCTCCGGCGTCATGGAGTTGATGATGGCCTCCTGGCGGCGCGTGTCCTGGTTGTTTATTTGATTTTTCACCGCTTCCGGCACCTGCCCCATGCCGGGCAGCCTGTCCATCAAACTCCCCACGCCGCCCATGCTGCGTATCTGGCGCAACTGGTCACGAAAATCGGTGAGGTCGAAGCCCTTGCCCTTCTTGAGTTTGGCGGCGATTTTCTCCACCTGCTGCTTATCGAGATTTTTCTCCGCCTCCTCGATCAGGCCCAGCACGTCGCCCATGCCCAGAATGCGCGAGGCGACGCGCTCGGGATGAAAAGCCTCCAGCGCCGTGATTTTCTCGCCTACGCCGAGGAACTTGATGGGCTTGCCGGTCACGTGGCGCACGGACAGTGCCGCGCCGCCGCGCGCGTCGCCATCGGCCTTGGTGAGGATGACACCGGTCAGGGGTAGCGCGGCGTTAAACGCGGCGGAGCTGTGGACGGCGTCCTGACCGGTCATGCTGTCCACCACAAACAGGGTCTCCACCGGCTGCGCGGCCTGATGCAGGTGTTTGATTTCATCCATCATAACGTCATCCACGTGCAGGCGGCCGGCGCTGTCTATGATAACCACGTCTATGAATTGAGTGCGCGCGTGCTGAATGGCCGCTTGCGCGATGTGCACGGGGTCTTGGTCAGTGGCGCAGGGGAAAAATCTTGCGCCTGTCTCGGCGGCAAGCACGCGCAGTTGTTCGATGGCGGCCGGACGATAAACGTCGGCGCTCACCAGCAGCACGGATTTTTTCTTGCGTTCCTGCAACCAGCGCGCGAGCTTGGCCGCAGTGGTGGTTTTGCCAGCGCCCTGCAAACCAGCCATCAGGATCACTGCGGGCGGCGCGACGTTGAGCGCAAGCTCCGCGCAGCGCTCACCCATGAGCGCGGTAAGTTCCTCCTGCACCGTCTTGATGAGCATCTGGCCGGGATTGAGGCTCTGCATCACTTCCTGCCCCACGGCGCGCGCGCGCACGCGTTCGATGAAGTCGCGCACCACGGGCAAGGCGACGTCGGCTTCAAGCAGGGCTACGCGCACCTCACGCAGGGCGTCCTTGATATTGTCTTCGCTTAAGCGCGCCTGGCCGTGCAGAGTTTTCAGCGTGCGCGCCAGGCGTTCAGTCAATGCGTCAAACATGGCGGCTCTTTAAAGTGTGGGAAATACCTTTTCCGCCGCGGCGAACGTGGCGGCGAGCTCCTCGTCGCCGTGGGCACTCGAGACAAAGCCCGCCTCGAAGGCGGAGGGGGCGAGGTATACGCCCTGCTCCCGCATTCCATGAAAAAATTTCTTGAAGCGCTCCACGTTGCACGCCATGACCCGGGCGAAATTACGCACTTCAGGCGCCTCGGTGAAAAACAAGCCGAACATGCCGCCCACCTGATTGGTGGCGAACGGAATGCTCGCCCGCCTGGCGCGCTGCGCCATGCCTTCGGTGAAGCGTTGCGTGATTGCGGACAGGCGAGTAAAAAACTCCGGTTGTTCGATCAGCTTGAGCGTGGCGAGGCCCGCGGCGAGCGCCACCGGATTGCCGGACAAGGTGCCCGCCTGATACACCGGCCCCAGCGGGGCGATTTTTTGCATGATCTCCCTGCGCCCGCCGAACGCGGCCACCGGCAGGCCGCCGCCGATCACCTTGCCCAGCGTGGTGAGGTCGGGCTGCACGCCGTACACCTGTTGCGCTCCCCCCAGCGCCACACGGAAGCCGGTCATCACTTCGTCAAAAATCAGCACGCTGCCGTACTGGTCGCATAATTCACGCAGACCCTGCAAGAATCCCGGCACAGGCGGCACGCAGTTCATGTTGCCCGCCACCGGTTCGACGATGACGCAGGCGATGTCCTTGCCGTGCTGCTTGAACGCCGCGCGCACCTGCTCCAGGTCGTTGTAATCCAAGGTCAGCGTATGCTGCGCCAGCGCCGCGGGCACTCCGGGCGAGGTCGGCACGCCGAGGGTGAGCGCGCCGGAGCCGGCCTTGATGAGCAGCGAGTCGGAGTGGCCGTGATAGCAGCCTTCGAATTTGACGATCTTGTCGCGTCCGGTGTAGCCGCGCGCGAGGCGCAGCGCGGTCATGGTCGCCTCGGTGCCAGAGCTGACCAGGCGCACCATTTCAATAGAGGGCATGAGCGCGCATATCTTCTCCGCCATTTCCACTTCGATGGCGGTGGGCGCGCCGAAGCCCAGACTTTGGGCTGCGGCTTTCTGCACCGCCTCAACCACCGCAGGGTGCGCATGCCCGGCGATCATCGGCCCCCAGGAGGCGACGTAATCAATATAGCGCTTGCCGTCCTCGTCTATCAGATACGCGCCTTCTCCGCGTTTAAAGAATACCGGCTCGCCGCCCACGCCGCGGAACGCGCGCACCGGCGAATTCACTCCGCCTGGGATGCGCTGCTGCGCCTTGATAAAAAGCTCATGTGACCGGATCATTTTTTTTCCTTCTGAAAAGTGTTGTATAACTCTGCATAGCGGCGCGGATGTCGTGCGCGCCGAATACGCCATGTATCACCGCCAGCATGTCCGCGCCCGCCTCCACCAGCAGCGCACCATTTTGCGGCGTGATGCCGCCTATCGCCGCGATGGGCAGGCGCAGCTTTTTTCTCGCCGCGCGCAGTAATTCGACATCCGCCTGCACCGCATCGGGTTTGGTGCGCGAGGGGAAGAAACGTCCAAACGCGACGTAATCTGCGCCTTCTTTTTCCGCTTCCAGCGCGCGTGTCAGCGAGTTGTAACAGGATACGCCAAGGATGGCGCGCGGCCCCAGCGCCGCCCGCGCCGCGGACAGTACGCTGTCTTCCGCGCCCAGATGCACGCCATGCGCGCCCACGGTTTTGGCTAGTGCCACGTCGTCATTCACGATCAAGGGCACGCCATAGGCACAGCATAACGTGAGCAGCGCACGCGCCTCCGCTTCGCGTTGCGCTGCGCCGACGCGCTTGGCGCGGTATTGCAGCAGTGCTGCGCCGCCTTGCAGCGCCGACTTAGACCGTTCAACAAGCTGCGCGCCGGGAATCAGCGTCCGGTCGGCAATGGCGTACAGGCCGCTCAATAACGGCGCATGCTCCGCAACCGCCGTGGCTTTCATCACGGGTTATTTCCTGGCCGCATGCGCCCAATAAAACCGGTTGGGCAGCGCCTGACCCTTGCCGACACGATGCGCTCGGTTCAACGTCTCCCAGACGTAGCGCTGCGCTTCATCCACGGCGCTGAGCGGCTCGTTGCCCTGCGCCAGCAATCCCGCGATGGCCGAGGCCAGGGTGCAGCCGGAGCCGTGATAACTTCCCGGCAGACGCTCCCAATTAAATGACCGCAAGCGGCGCCGGTTGCCGTACAGGGTATTCACCACATCCGGCGTGCGCTCATGCGCGCCGGTGATGAGCACATAGTCGCAGCCGTATTCCATGAGCTGCTGCGCGCAGGCATCCAGACTGTCGGCGGAGGGTGCAAACCGGCGCGCCTCCAGGCTGTTAGGAGTGAGCACGGTGGTAAGCGGCAATAACAGCGAAACCATCACTTCCTGCAACGCCTCGTCAGACAGACTCCGGCCCGATCCGGACGCCAGCACCGGGTCCAGCACCACCGGCGCAGGCGGGTGTTGCACCAGCAGGGTATGCACCGCCTCGGCGATCAGGTGGCCGCCCAGCATGCCGATCTTGAACGCCGCTATCGGCATGTCCTCCAGCACCGCGCGCGCCTGCTCGATGACCAGTGCGGTGTCCAGGATTTGATAATCCTTTACGCCGCGCGTATTTTGCGCGGTGATGGCCGTCACTACAGGCGCGGCAATGCAACCCTGGCTGGCCAGAGCCTCGATATCCGCCTGTATGCCCGCGCCGCCACTCGGATCATGGCCGGCGAAAACCATCACCACTGGCGCAGCTGGGTGGGTATTTTTCACAGCCTTGCTCTATTTTTTAACATTTTATCATGGGCGATAGGCATTGTTGCCGGGACGTGAGAAAATAATGCGGACAACGCCCCCGGTTTGAATTATTCATGAAAAAATACATGTGTGTTATCT
This sequence comes from Pseudomonadota bacterium, assembly GCA_041695325.1. GTDB lineage: Bacteria > Pseudomonadota > Gammaproteobacteria > SURF-13 > SURF-13 > SURF-13. Next base: position 14,972 of record JBGFRC010000040.1, on the reverse strand, counting down.
GCGGCTTTATCTATGATGAAGCCCGGGGATTGCCGGAGGCCGGCATCCCGCCCGGCACAAAATGGGATGATTTACCGCCGAACTGGACCTGCCCGGACTGTGGCGCAAGCAAGGAAGATTTTGAGATGGTCGAAGTTTAAGCGGGCAGATTGGTAAATGGTGGGCGATGCTGGGATTGAACCAGCGACCCCTACCGTGTGAAGGTAGTGCTCTCCCGCTGAGCTAATCGCCCCGTACAAGCAGTCGCTATGCCATCCTTGGCGTGACTGCAAATTTCCAAGAAACACCGGCCCGGCCATCCATGGCCGGTCGTTCGCCGCTTCGCTCTCCCTCTCCCGACAGGGGAGAGGGAATGAGGGAGAGGGGATAAGAATTTTACGGTGTGACGCGCACAGCGTCAAATCAAGGTATTTTTGCTAAAATGGTTATTTTGGGCACTCCTGCATGACCGTTCGCACCCGTTTTGCTCCCAGCCCAACCGGTTACCTGCACGTCGGCGGCGCGCGCACCGCGCTTTACTCCTGGCTGCACGCGCGCAGGCACGGCGGCGCGTTCATTCTGCGCATCGAGGACACCGATCTTGCACGCTCCACGGCGGAGTCGGTCAACGCCATACTCGAAGGCATGACATGGCTCGGGCTGGAATACGACGAAGGTCCGTTTTACCAGACCCAGCGCAGCGAACACTACCGCGCGGCCATAGACAAGCTGCTCAAAGAAGACAAGGCCTACTACTGTTACTGTTCCAAAGAGCGTCTGGAGACGCTGCGCGCCGGCCAGATGGCGCGCAAGGAAAAGCCGCGTTACGATCATCATTGCCGCGATTTGAAAACGCCGCCATCCGGCGTTCCCCCCGTGGTGCGCTTCAAAAACCCGCTTGAAGGTGAGGTGGTGGTGCGCGATATGATCAGAGGCGAAGTGGCGTTTCAGAACAGCGAGCTGGACGATCTCATCATCGCTCGTTCCGACGGCGCGCCCACGTATAATTTTACCGTCGCGGTGGACGACTGGGACATGCGCGTCACGCACGTGATCCGCGGCGACGACCATCTCAACAACACGCCGCGCCAGATCAATATTCTCAAGGCGCTGGGCGCCACGCCGCCCTTCTATTCACACGTGCCGATGATCCTGGGCAGCGACGGCCAGCGCCTGTCCAAACGCCACGGCGCGGTGAGCGTGATGCAATACCGCGAGGACGGCTTCCTGCCGGAGGCGCTGCTCAATTACCTGGTGCGCCTGGGCTGGGCGCACGGCGATCAGGAAATCTTCTCGCTCGACGAGATGATAAAGCTGTTCGACATCAAGGACGTGCACCGCGCCGCGAGCGCCTTCAACACCGAAAAGCTGCTGTGGCTCAACCAGCACTATATTAAAACCTCCGACCCGGCTCATGTCGCGCATCATTTAAGCTGGCACATGGGCAAGCTGGGCATAGATCCCGTATCCGGCCCCGACCTGGTGGAAGTGGTCAAGGCCCTGCGCGAGCGCGCCAAGACCCTGCGTGAAATGGCCGAGGCGAGCGCGATTTTCTACAAGGATTTCGATCAGTACGAGGAAAGCGCCGTCAAACACCTTTCCGCGCCACTCGCCGCCCCCCTCGCCGCGCTGCGCGACAGCTTGAGCGGGCTCAGCGCGTGGCAACCCGCCGCCATTCACCAGATCATTACCGCTACCGCCGAGGCGCACGGGCTCACTTTGGGTAAGCTCGCTCAACCCCTGCGCGTCGCGGTCACCGGGCGCACCGCCTCCCCGCCCATAGACGTCACCGTGCATCTACTGGGGCGCGAAAAAACCCGCCAGCGCATCACCCACGCCCTGGCGCACATTGAAAAAACCGCGTCTTGATGCACTCAAGAAGCGGTCATGATTGACGCTAACTTGGCGAAACCCGTACAATAGGCATTTTGCATTTCACTTTGCGGAAGGCATCAGCAGGAGGCGCAGGGATTGCCCTCTCCCTCACTCCATTTCCCCGTCGGGGAGAGGGAGGAGCGAAGCAAAGGGTGCCGAGCTGAGGCGCTGCGCGCATTTCATATGATCGGGGGCCATAGCTCAGCTGGGAGAGCGCTTGCATGGCATGCAAGAGGTCGGCGGTTCGATCCCGCCTGGCTCCACCAATAACCACAAAACTAAAACATGCCATTTTCCGTCCCCATCGTCTAGAGGCCTAGGACACTGCCCTTTCACGGCGGCAACAGGGGTTCGAATCCCCTTGGGGACGCCAAAAATAAAACGGGGCGCCTGTTTTTAGGCGCCCCGTTTTATTTTTGGACGTTGATTTCTTCAACAGGATGAGAACCGACGACAAGCAAACCGAAACGTCGAGCTGCATAGTGCATCACAGTGCCGACGATCATGGTCACCGCGAAGCCGTGCGGCAGGCCGAGGGCGAGCGCGCCAACGAGCCGCGCGATCAGGGACGCGCGGCCCTCCGTTAAATCTTGCAACAAAAAAGTTCTGCCGGTTTTGCTCGGCGCTTTCTTCGCTTCGCGTCCCGCTGCGCTTGAAAGCCAGTGCGCGCCGTCCGTGGCGCGCCCGATCTCCGCCTCATCCCTGCACCTCGCCCCTTCGGGGCCAGCGTCGCTGCGCTTTGCTGTCCGGGATCGCTCCCGGCGATCCTCGTCAAGACCGCCGCCTTAAACCACTCAGCCACCTCTCCAAGACTGTTTCAAGGTTTCAAGTGTAAGCCGGTTTTTGCGCGGCCAACATTCAGGTTAGCAGGCTGTTGAGAAACAGCCTGCGTGCGGTGCAGGGGCGAGCAGCACTGCTGCGAGCGGGCAAGCCAAGGATGGCTTGCCCTGGCCTTGCAAGCGAAGCAGGATGCGAGAGCGCCGCAAGCACCGCCATTTTTCAAGCACGCTTCATGTGCTTGAAAAATGGAGCAAAGCGAAAATGACACTGTTCGCTTTGCGCGTTGAAAAAGCCCATGGAAGGGCTTTTTCAACAACCTGATAGGCGAGAATAGACCAGAACCGGACACCCGGGCCAGGGAAGAATTGCTATTTGTTTCCGAAAACGCCCACCAGCTCGATACCGGCATAGGCATCGGTCTCGAGGCCTTTTGCCTTGACCGCACCCAGCTTGAGATTGACGCCTAGCCGGCTGGTCATGGGTACTTCATCGAGGACCAGCCCCAGCTTGTAGACCTGGTAGTCGGGATCGCCCTGGAAAACGATCTCCACCCCTTTCCAGAAGGCGGCGACGGATGGTTTGTGCAAAAACTTGGCGCGCGACCAGTAGCTGTCGGGACCGGCGGCGTACTGGATCGCGCCGGTAAAACGCCATGCCTTGGCAAAGCGACGGTCGGTTTCAGCCAGCAATAGAAGCGCGCTCTGGGCGTCGCGCACTTTCACGTTCGGCCGGTCGGGCGTGAGATCGGTATCGCGGTAACCGGCCCCGATATAAGCCGCCCAGGAGCCCGTCCCGTCGCCGTTCTGATAACCGAGAGACGCGGAAAACCCCGGTGCCCGGGCCCGCACTTGCTCCCCATCCGAGTCGAAGCGGTATTCCACCCAATCCAGCCAGTAACGCTGCACCCAGCCCCGGCCAAGGACGGCATCCGACGCGAGCGGCGCGACTGCGCCGGCGAAGGCGTAAGCATTGCCCCGCTCCGCCAGCTCCGCCCCGGTGAGGCCAAGCCATTCCCGCGCCGGCGACGGCCCCGGCCACATCAGGCCGCCCAACAGGCAGAGCGCGGAAACGACCGACAGCGATGACACTGCCGGCGACATGAAGAAATAATTACGACTGGTGGGTGATTTCATCGGTATCTATGGGCTCCAGCATCACGCGTGAAAGGTAGATTTCCGCGATGGTCGTCTGCAATTTCTGCATTTCGGTGATCGTTCCCTGCACGCGGTCGCGTGGAACGTGTCCGAAAATATACAGCTTGAGACGCGTGTCCGGCGGCACCGGCTCGAACAGGACCATCCGGGCGGGTTTCCTGGTCCAGTCGGTACGGGACAACACGGCGAATTTGTCCTGCTGGCTGTCCGTGCCGGACGGCTGATAAATCACCGGGAGCCATTCGTTCGGCCTGATGTCCGGAACCTTTTCCCGTTCCGCGGGAGCGAACAGTCCGACGATCCACGCCACCGGCGTGGTCACGCCCTCGTGCAGGTCGAGGATCCGCCATTGCAGGTCCGAGCCGAAGAGAAAATTCTCGAGCTGGGCCGCGTCGTTGGCCGAGTTCCACCGAAACTCCAGACTGTATTCGAGCTTTTGCCGCGGTGCGCGGTTCACGGACGCGGGCGTTTCCGCGCGGCTTCTTTCCCGGGGGGACGCCGCCGGCTTCTGATGAGGGCTGACGGCGGCCACGAACGGCATGCGCCCGCTGGGCAGGAAGATTTCCCCGGGCACGCGGCGTCCGGCAGCCACCGGTTTCTCGCATATGAAACGGCAGCCGTCCGCCGAGATGTCCCCCACCAGTCCGAGCGCCCTGCCTTCCTCCGGCCTGCCGAGGAAAGCGGGCAGCGGGATCGGGAAGCGGTACTCGCGCCGGCGGTGCCTGCGCCGCAGCGTGAAGCGCACCACGGCGCCGGCCAGCCCGAGGTTGATGCCGGCCCAGATGGCGTTGGCCCAGAACGCCCCGGGGCTCAGGTGCCGGTGCGACCACCACAGCGCCGCGCCGATGACGATGGCGCTGACGCTCAGCAGCAACACGAACAGCTGCGGGATAACGGTGCGAGGACGGTCCTGTTCCAGGCTGACCTTCTGGGTGACGTTGAACTTCAGGCGCCGCCCGAAGCCGCCGAGGGTCGCGAGCGCGAAGGTGGCGAAGCGCGCCATGTTGTATTGTTCCGTCAGCACCGTCCCGCCGTAACCGCGTCCCGCCTCCTCGTAGGCCCAGAAGCACAATAAATAGAACGGAATGAAATGCAGCAGGAATTCCTTGCCGAGCACGTTGATCGGCATCACCCCCGTGATCAGCACCACGGCCGGCGCCACGTAGAAAATCGCCTTCTGCCAGCCGTCGAAATAGGTCAGCACCGAGGCCAGGTAATTCAGGCGTTGCGGCAGGGTCAGTCCGCGCGTGAACAAGATGCCCTCCTTGCGCCACACCTGCATCGCACCCTGCCCCCAGCGCTGGCGTTGCAGCAGGAAGGCGCGGACCGAATCCGGGGCCAGGCCGAACGCCAGACTCTCAGGGTAATAAACCGCCTTGTAGCCCTTCTTGTGGAGGCGCAGGGAGGTGTGCATGTCTTCCGTGATCGTGCCGGTGGCGAAACCGCCGATGCTGTCCAAGGCGCGGCGCCGGAGCACGGCGCAGCTGCCGCAGAAATAGGCCGCGTTCCAGCGGTCCTTGCCGCGCTGGATCACGCGGAAAAACAGCGACTGCTCCGTCCAGACGTAACTCAGGCGTTTATGGCGACGGTGCTGATAGGAGTCGAGGTTGTAAAAATCCTGCGGCGTCTGGACAAAGGCGACCTTCTCGTCGCGGAAGAATCCCAGCGTCTTGACGAGGAAATCCTTGTGCGGAACGTGGTCGGCGTCGAACACGGCCACGAAATCCGCCTTGCTGTGCGCCAGGGCGTTATTGAGATTCCCCGCCTTGGCGTCGGTGTTTTCGGTCCGCGCCAGGTAGCGGCACCCCAGCTCCTTCGCCAGCGCCGCCATCTCGGGGCGGTTGCCGTCGTCCAGCAGCCAAGTCTGGTGCGGATATTCCATGCGCGTGGCGGCCAGCAGCGTATGGCGCAGCAGGTTGACGCTCTCGTTGTAGGTGGGGATGAATACATCCACCGAGAGGCCCGGCGGCGGGGGGACGGGTTGGGGCGACGTCAGGCGGCTGACCATGAAGACGTGCAGCAGCGCCGTCAGGTAACCGTATACCTCGGCGCCCCAGATCAGCCAGGAAAACAACGGGGCTCCCGGATTGAAGGTACCCAGACGCCAGATCAGGTAGTAAGGCGCGTAAAGGATGAATGCGAGTACAACCAGCGCCCGAAACCAGGTTACTGCTCTTTTTGAAGCCGGCCCCACTTTATTAGATCTCTTTGACAGAGACTCTCCCCGAATTTGCCAGTGAGTATAGCAAAACGGGGTAGCGGCTAGCAGCTAGCTTGCCTCTATTTTTTTCCATCCCCCAGGTAGGGTTGCAGGGCGCGCGGCACGCGGATGGCGCCCGTGGACTTCCCCCGGTCTAGTAGACCCCTCCGGCGTAAATTCGAGCATAGGAGGAAGACCCATGAGCAGTCAACGTTATACCCCGGAATTCAAAGACGAGGCGGTTCGTCAGGTCATAGATCGTGGTTATTCAGTTGCGGAAGTATCGGAACGTCTGGGCGTCTCCGGTCACAGCCTATACAAGTGGGTTAAAGCGGTTCAGCCAGACAAGACCGAGCAGCAAACAGCCGAACTTGTTGAGGCTAAGAAAGTACCGGTTTATGAACGACCATCGGCATGCGCATGATATCGCGACGATGTGTCTGGAGTGCGGGCGGGCACCTCGATGCCCAAGTGCGCGAGCTTGCCTTTGCAGCTCTTTAATCCGCCCTCGATCTCGCGCAGGCGGTGGGCACAGCCCAACTGGCAGAATATCATGACGACGAACTGGCTCCAGCTCGACTGACCCTTGGCGGCGTATTCGGAACCGGTCTCCTTGACCATGCGTTCAAACTCGATGCACAGAATCAACTTGAGTATCTGGCTGAACATGCTGCATGATGCGCTCACGGCGGGCCTCCTTCGCCCGGGTGGTGGTGTGCTTGGTCGCTCACCAATACCCTACACCTCCGGATAGCCCGTCGTCATAACCTGTTTTGGGACAAGAGTGATGGCTTCCATTTGTCCGGATGAAGGATCTCGCACGGGAAGAATCCGCCGGTAAGCTCCCAACCGTGATCCAGAATCCCCTCCGTCGTCATGCGCTGCTGGTCGCCGTGATCGTCGGCGCAGCCGCCCTGCTGTGGCTGTCGGTGTCGCTGCAGGCCGCCTTCAACGAGGCGCTGCAGCTCAGCAAGGACGCCATCGCCCGCCAACCGGTGGCGAGCCGGCTGGCGTTCGTCGCGCTGGCGGCGCTCTCCGCGCTGCTGGTGCTGTTCTCCAGCGTCGCGCTGGTACCCGTGGCGGTGTATGCCTGGGGCCAGGGCGAGACGCTGCTGCTGCTGCTGGGCGGCTGGTTCATTGGCGGCAACCTCGCCTACTTCATCGGCCGCCGCTTCGGCAGGCGCGTGACCGAGTACTTCGTCGCCGCGCGCACGCTGGACCGCTACGGCCACCTGCTGTCGGTGCAGATGAGCATGGCCGAGGTCGCGATCCTGAAGATGGCGCTGCCTTCCGAAATGTCCAGCTTCGCACTGGGCATCATCCGCTACCCGCTGCCGAAGTTCGTGCCCGTGCTGCTTGCCTCCGAACTGCCGTTCGCACTGTGGGCCGTGTACCTGGGCGCGGCGCTGATCGAGGATCGGCGCATGGCCTTCCTGCTGGTGCTTTTGGCGGGCTTCGCGGCAGTCGCCATCGTCACCCGCCGGCTGCTGCGGGGGCGATGAAGCGGCCCAGGCTGACGACAACTACACCAAGGAGTTGCCCACTGCGGCGGCGCGCGCGGCGCCGGCGGAGCTGGCGTGCCTGCGCGAGCGCTACTTTCCGGGCGCGTCCGGGTTTCCGAGCGACGCGGCGGTCTGTGCGGCACTGCCTGACGGCGAGATCGAGGACCTGCTGGCGCTCCTGCTCGAGCACCGCTCGGACGACAGCGACGAGACGCGCTGGCTCGCCCACGCCGTCGCCGTGGCCTGCGCTGGCGACAACCACCTGTGGCAAGACATGGGCCTGCCGCAGGGTTTGCACCGATTACGCGACGTGCTTCGGATCAGAAGACGGCCCGCCGTTCCTTGCAATGCCCGCGACCGCGGAAAAAAAACCGGACGGGGTTAGCAGGGTGTTGATAAACCCTGTTTATCAACACCCTGCGGTGCGGTGCAGGGAAGAGCGTAGCGAAGGGTTCCACCGCCATTTTTCAAACACGGAAGTGTTTGAAAAATGAAGCAAAGCAAAAATCGCATTTTTGCTTTGCGTGGTTGATAAAGTCCAGGATGGACTTTATCAACACCCTGTTAGGGCGGGGGAGTCGCGCTGGCCCCACCGCCTGCCAGCGGAAGCAGCTTGCCGTGTATCAGGCCATCGCAAGCGAGCATGGCGCCGATCGCCAGCAAGGCAATCGAGACCCACAATTCGATGAAGACGTGTCCACGCGCCGGCCTCATCTGGTTCGACATCAAATTACTCCCTTGCATGCAGGCGCCATTCAATTTAAATTTTCATCAGCCAAGCAGTGGAGGTAACTGCTGCGTGAGCGCGGTTTTCTCCACGGTCTTTTTACCTGTCAAGGCAAATCCTTGTAAACGTTGTGCATCGTCCAAAAACAACGCGCGTACGCCCTCTTCGCTTGCGCTCACTTGCCAGGCGCCGGAAACGCCCACCGGCGGCGGTGATACCACGGCAGGGTAGGCCGGCGTTTTCACCACCACCGGCATGGCGGGATACGTCACGGGCGTCGGCGTACCGGCGAGCGTCTTCGCCAGCGCCCGCGCGGCGTGCATGATGGGCATGACAAACGGCAGCACCAGCCCTTCCACTTCGGCGCAATCACCCAGGGCGTACACGTCCAGCGCGCTGGTTTGCAGATAACGATCCGTCACGATGCCGCGGGCGATTTTGATCCCCGCCTGTTGCGCCAGCGCCACGCGCGGCTTGAGGCCGATGGCGGACAGCACCACGTCCACTTCCAGCACAGCACCGTCGGACAAGGTAACAAGACAGGCATCCTGCGCGTGATTGACTGATACGGCTTTCGTATTAGCGTGCCACTTTGCGCCGAGTTTCGTTAGTGCGGCGCGCAATTGCGCTCCCGCTGCTTCCGGCAACAGCCGGTTGAGCGGCGTGGGGTTGGGATCTATTACGTGTACGCTGAAACCGGCCGCGCATAAATCATTGGCGAATTCGCAGCCGATCAGGCCCGCGCCGATGATGGCGACAGTTTTTCCTCCCGCGAGCGCCTGGCGCAGGCGGGCGTAGTCCGCAAGGTCATTTACCGAGAGTACGCTGTCCGCCGCCTCGCCTTGCAGCGGCGCGCGTATCGGGTCCGCGCCCAGAGCCAATACTAATTTGGAATAGGGCAGCGTCTTCCCGTCACAGGTGAGCATATGCTGCACCGTATCCATGCCGCTCACGCGCGTGTGCGCCAGTATCGTGGCGTTGAGCTGCGTTTGCATCTGCGCCACGTCCTGCGCGGCGAGCTGTTCCGCGGTCTTTCCTTGCGCAAAGGCGTTGGACAGCATGGGCTTGGAATAAAAGCGGCCGTCGTCCGCGCTGATGAGCGTAAGCGGCGTGTGTTTATCGAGTTTGCGCAGCTCACGCGCCGTGGTGTAACCGGCCAAACCCGTGCCGATAATCACAATCGGGTGCATTCCGTTCCCCATGAATCAATTTAATCTCACCCCGCGCGGAATGAATCCGCGCGGGGTGAGCGGCACAGCCGCGAACGACAGCACATGGACGTGCTGGCTGGGGTTGCAAGCGGAGCAGGAAGCGCAGCGCAGCAACCTGTCAGCGGCTTCACTGCGCTATCCCGCTCAGTGAAGCCGCCCCAGCCTCGCCCTCCCTGGCGAGTCGTTCGCCCGCTTCGCGGGCTCGCCCCCTTTGGAAACCCCAAGGCCTTGCGCCCGCAGCAAGCTGCGGAGGTATGATAATAAAGGGAGGGTCTGGCCCTCCCTTGGTTCCGGATTACGCCGCGTTGCTGATTTCGACCATTTCGAAATCGGTCTTGGCGACGCCGCAGTCGGGACAGGCCCAGTTTTCCGGGATGTCCTCCCAGCGCGTACCGGGGGCGATGCCCTCTTCGGGCAACCCCTTGGCCTCATCGTAGATAAAGCCGCATACCACGCATTGCCATTTCTTCATCGTCATCTCCTCAATTCAAATTATATCGGGTCAGGCCGTCACCTTTTCGAGCGTGGCGCGGTACTGGTTGGCGTGCCGCTCCTCGACCTTGGCGAGCGCCGCGAAACGCTTGGCGGCCTTTTCCAGGGTGACGCGGAAGCGCTCCGCGTGCTCTTTGGATTCGGCGATCTGCTCGTCATACTCCGCGATTGCGGCCTGGTTGCCCTCTTGAACCGCCATATGCCGGAAGTTCGGGTACATTTCAGTATACTCGTAGGTCTCGCCGGCGATGGCCATTTCCAGGCAACGCTCCACGTTCATTTCCGGCTTGGGATACAACAGATCCAAATGGCCGAAGGCGTGTTGCACCTCCTGCGCCGCGGTTTCTTCAAACACCTTGGCGGTCTCCACGTCGCCGTGCGCGCGTGCGATGCCGGCAAAGTACAGGTACTTGATATGCGCCATGGACTCGCCCGCGAACGCGGCTTCGATGTTTTTCACGGTAATAGATGCACTGGTTTTCACGTTTCATCTCCTCTGTTGGTTCGTCGCTCATTGCGACATGAGGAGATGATAAGGGCGGATGCATGATTAATCTAATTGATTATATTAAATGTTTTGATAGATTTTAGCTATTATCCCGCCGCGGGGCGCGGCATGTTCAATATAGCTTACGCAGCGCAGTCCGCAGGCATACACCGCCTTGCATAATGCCTCGATTGCGGCCGCACGCGGGAAACTGTCACGCCAGGCGAGCGCGATGCGCCGCTTGGGCGCGGTGCCGGTAAACGGGCGCACGTTAAGCAGTCTGTTTTCCGGCGGCTGTGCGTACACCGATGTGCACGGCAGCACCGTGACGCCCGCGCCCGACGCCACCATGTGGCGGATGGTCTCCAGCGAGCCGCCCTCCAGCGTGCGTTGCAGGCTGCTCACCGCGCTGGAGCGGTTAAGATCGGGACACGCCTTCAGCACCTGATCGCGGAAGCAATGACCCGGACCCAGCAACAGCAGGTTTTCCTTGGTGAGATCGTTTACCTTGACGGTCTTTTGTTTTTTCCACGGGTGCGCGGCGGGCGAAACCACCATGAACGGCTCATCGTACAGCGCCTGAGTCACGATGCCGGGCGCCTCGAACGGCAGCGAGATCATGATCACGTCCAACACGCCCTCCTTCAAAAGCTCGCTCAAGGCGGCGGTGTAATTCTCCTCGATCAACAGCGGCATGCGCGGCGCGCGCTTGTGCAGCAGCGGAATAAGGTGCGGCAGCAGATATGGCCCGATGGTATAGATCACGCCGAAGCGCAGCGGCCCGCTGAGCGGGTCCCTCCCCTGCTGCGCGATCTGCTTGATGACATCGGTCTGCTCCAGCGCGCGTTGCGCCTGGGCGACGACGCGCTCGCCGATGGGCGTGAGCCTGACCTCCGTACCCGCGCGCTCAAACAGCGTCACGCCCAGCTCCTCCTCCAGCTTGCGGATCGCCACGCTCAAGGTAGGCTGGCTGACGAAGCACGCCCGGGCGGCGCGCCCGAAGTGGCGTTCGCGCGCCACCGCCACGATGTAACGAAGTTCGGTAAGCGTCATGAACTAATCAAACCTGCCGCCGCGCACGAAACGCTCGCGCCAGTAGCGGTTAGCCAGGCTTGCCACCGTCACCTCCCTGCCCGTCGCCGGGGCGTGAATGAATTCACCGTTGTTCATATAGAGCCCGACGTGAGAGACGGCGCGCCCGTCCAGCCTGAAAAACACCAGATCGCCGGGCTCGAGCGCGCGCGCGGAAACGGGACGGGTGGCCTGATACTGGGTAAGCGTGGTGCGCGGCACGGCCAGCCCCGCCCCCCTATAACTGTAATACACGAGGCCGCTGCAATCGAAACCATCCGGCGAGTCGCCGCCGTAGCGGTAGGGCGTCCCCAGCATTTTGCGCGCGATGGCCAGCGCCCGCACGGCCGCCTCCGCGTCAGCAGAAGGAACCGCGCCCGGAGCAACGTGCGCCCGCATGGCCGCGCCAGCGCAGCCGCCCAGCAGCGCGGCCAGGACAAGATACACTGTGCATGGATTCGCGGTCATCGCTGTGCCGCTATGTATAAGCCACCCCTGCGTTGAAAGCAAGCGCTCGCTCAACGCCAATCTTCGGCCCAAAACGTATATACTTAGAGGCTGGTACATGACGCCTTCCGCCGTACATCTGTGTGACACGCCGCAATAAAAAGCTCCTGCGCCTCACCGGGAAAATCATCCTGGGTGCACTCATCATCGCCGTGCCTTACGTGCTGTATCTGGATTTTACCGTACGCACGCATTTTGAAGGTAAACGGTGGGAGCTGCCGGCGCGCGTCTATGCACGCCCGCTGGAGCTGTTTCAGGGCATGCGTCTCGCCCCCGCTGAGCTGGGCGCGGAATTGTCCGATCTCGGCTACCGGCGCAGCGCGCGCCCGGACACGCCGGGCCAGTACAGCACGGGCGACAACGAAGTGCGCCTGGTCACGCGCGTGTTCCGTTTCTGGGACAGCGCCGAACCCGCGCGCAAGGTGCGTGTGACGTTTGCAAACAACAGCATCCGCGAGTTGCAGGATTTCGAAACCGGCACTACGCTCGACCTGGTCCGGCTCGATCCGGTGCTGATCGGCAGCATCTATCCTTCACATCATGAAGACCGGGTGCTGATGCAGATCGGAGAAGCCCCGCCCCTGCTCATCAAAACCCTGCTCGCCGTGGAAGACCGGCACTACTACCGGCATTACGGCGTCAACCCCGTTTCCATCGCGCGCGCGCTGCTGGCTAATCTGCGCAGCGGACGCACGGTGCAGGGCGGCAGCACGCTCACCCAGCAGCTGGTCAAGAATTTTTACCTCACCTCGGAACGTACCTGGTGGCGCAAGCTCAATGAAGCCGTCATGGCGTTGCTGCTAGAGGCGCACTACAGCAAGGATGAAATCCTGGAGGCCTACCTCAATGAAGTCTTCCTGGGTCAGGAGGGCAATCGCGCCATCCATGGTTTCAGTCTCGCCAGCCAGTTTTATTACGGCCAGCCGGTCGCTGACTTGAAGCTGCCGCAAATCGCCCTGCTGGTGGGCTTGGTGCGCGGCGCGTCCTACTATGATCCGCGCCGCCATCCGGAGCGCGCCCTGACCCGGCGCAGCCTGGTGCTGGACGTGCTGACGGATCAGCAACTCATCACGGCGGATGAGGCAAAAACCGCCAAGGCCGCGCCGCTCGGCGTCACCCCCAGGGCGCCGAGCGGCACCTCGCCTTATCCGGCGTTCATGGATTTGCTGCGCCGCCAATTGCAACGGGATTATAAGGAAAAGGATTTGACCTCCGAGGGTCTGCAAATCTTCACCACCCTCGATCCACGCATTCAGAAAAATACCGAGCAGGCGCTCGCCGCGCGTATCGCACAACTGGAAAAGCACTATAAAATTCCCGCCGGCCGATTGGAAGGCGCGGTGATCGTGGCGCGCAGTGACAACGGCGAAGTGCTGGCCGTGACGGGCGGACGCGAGGCGCGTTACTCCGGTTTTAACCGCGCCTTGGACGCGCAGCGACCCATCGGCTCGCTGGTCAAGCCCGCGGTGTATCTCACCGCGCTCAGCCTCCCGCAGCGTTATACGCTCGCCACGCTGCTCGACGACAATCCCGTCACCTTCAACAACCCGGGCGGCAAACCGTGGACGCCGCAAAATTACGATCATCAAAATCACAGCATGGTGGCGCTGCTCGACGCGCTTGCACATTCCTACAACGTATCCACCGCGCGTCTGGGGATGGAGATCGGCGTACCGGGCGTGGTGCGCACCTTAAAGCGCATGGGCGTCATGCGCGACATCGCGCCCTTCCCCTCCGTGCTGCTCGGCGCCGTGGATCTCACCCCCATCGAAGTGACGCAGATGTATCAAACCATCGCCAGCGGCGGATTCCGCGCACCGCTGCGTTCGATCCGCGAGGTGCTCACCGTCAAGGGTGGGCCGCTGCAGCGTTATCCGCTCTCGGTGGATCAGGTGATCGAGCCAGCCCCGGTGTTTCTGCTCACTACCGCGTTGCAGCAGGCGGTCAACGCGGGTACCGCGCGCTCGGTATTACCGCAGCTTCCCGAGGGTTTGACCGTAGCGGGGAAAACCGGCACCACCGACGATCTGCGCGACAGTTGGTTCGCCGGTTTCAGCGGCCAGCACCTAGCCGTGGTGTGGCTGGGACGCGACGATAACCGCCCCACCGGCTTGAGCGGCGCCAGCGGCGCGCTCAAGATATGGGGCGACATCATGGGCGCCATGAACACCGACCCATTGCGTCTGGCCCCGCCCGCCAACGTGGAGCTGGCGCGCGTAGACCTGCAAACCGGTTTACGCGCGGGCCCGGCATGCGCCGGTGCCGTGGAGCTGCCCTTCATCGAGGGTTCCGCCCCCGCCGCGACGGCCACCTGCGCCGGAGGCGAAGAAGGCGTCATCGAGCGCTTTTTCAAGCAGTTCTTCTAAACGCTCATCTGCACGACCGCGCTAAAAAAGGTATCATTTAAGCGTGATGCCCTTCCTGCGCCATCATCCTCTCAGCTCATTGCTTGCGTTTGCCGCGTGCGCAGCGTTATCCGGCTGCGCCGCCACGGGCATTGCCCCGGTGCAGGATCGCGCCACGGAAACGGCGCCGATGGCGCCGGCCGTCGAGGAACCCGCCGTGAGCGTCATGGCGCTGCCGGAGACCACGGGCGAGATGCGCGCCGAGCCGCTGCCGGAAACCACGGCCCCGCAGATGATTACCGAGGACGCCGCGCCGGCGCCCAATTCCGCCGTCGTGGCATTGCTTGACAATGCCGACCAGCAGAGCAAAAGCGGCAGGCTGGACGCGGCGGCGGCGGCGCTGGAGCGCGCCTTGCGCCTGGAACCGCGCAACGCCGAGGTATGGAGCCGCCTGGCCGAGATACGGCTGCAACAGGGTCAACTGGATCAGGCGGCGAGTTTGGCGGCGAAGTCCAATAACCTGGCGGGCAACAACGTCAGCGTGCTGAGGCGCAACTGGAAAATTATCGCCCAGGCGCGCAGCCGCAAGGGCGATCTCAAGGGCGCGAGCGAGGCCCAGACCAAGGTGCGCGAGCTGGAAGG
>JBGFRC010000049.1:0-6000 GCA_041695325.1 Pseudomonadota bacterium | reverse complement strand
CTAGAATTAGATTGCAATAGGGGCGCGCTTGATCACGTGTCACGCCGTCACCTGGCGCAGGCCTTCCACGAAACAGGCGAGGCTGGCCGAGCGCAGCGGCACGAAGGGCTTGGCCGTGCGCTTGCACAGGTGTTTGATCCGCAGACAAGCGTCGTGGCTGACGCAGTCGATCGGGCACAGGATCGCGTCCACGCGCTGGACCATCGCCGCGAGGCGGGTCGTGCTCTCGCTCAGGCCGCCGTCGTGATGCAGCAGCTCGCCGTTGTGTTGCGCCGCCAGCGCGCGGAAGTGCGCGACCTGGCGGTTGCGCCCGCCGACGTAGAGGATGCGCCGCCCGCACAGGTCCGGTCCGGGGCAATCGCCGGCCTCGACCGCGTCGCAGCTCGCGGGGCAGCGCTCTTCCGCGTCCGGTGGCAATGGCTGATCGGCGCCCGCCGGCACGCCCGGGGCGCAGGCTTCCGCGACCGCAAGCGCCGCCCACTCGCGCGCCTCGCGCTCGGCGCTTTCCGCGCGCCGCAAGGCCTGGTCGAGCTTTTTCGCCAGCGACTCCTTCTCCGCGCGCAGGTGCGCCAGCGTCTCGCCGTTTTCCAACGCCGCGAGCCGTGACCATGTCGTCGCCAGATCCTGCTCGAGGACGTCGACCCGCCGGGCGCGCTCGGCGAGCATCTCGGCGCGCTGCTCGAGCTCCTTGATGCGCAGGCGCGAGGCCTCGGCGGTCCACGCCTGGGCCTCCTCCAGTTCGGCCACGCGGCGTTTAAGTACGATCAGCTCGTGACGGGCCGAGTGGTTCGCACGTCCCGCCAAGTGCGACAGCATGTGCACCTCGCCGTATACCCGTTGCATAAGCTCCGGGTCCGTGAGCGGATGCGTGACGAGCGCCCAGAAGGCGCCGGCGATCTCGCCTTGCGCGGCTGCCTCCTCCCAGAGCGGTTCGAGCTGCGCGACGTCCTTGCAGGCGTTGAAACGCCGGAGCGTGCCTTCGAATTTCCGGTCGAGCCACTTGTGCGTCGCGCGCGCCGCGAACACCGGGTTGCCCGCCAGCTGCACGAAGTTGTGGTGCAGCTCGTAGTCGCTCATCCTCGCGCCCACGCTGATGCCGGCCTTGCGCGCCAGCCGGCGCAGCTCGTTCATGGTCAGGCAGGTGCCGATCACCAGGCAGTGAAAACGGTGATTGAGCTCCCACAGCTTCAGGCGTCGCGCCGGTCGCTGCTGTGCTTGATCGTGCTGGTGCATCTTGATCTCCTTCGCAATAGCGAAAAGCGGCGGCTAGCTGTCCGAGCGCGGCGGTTCGGTAGCTGGCTCCAGTTGGATTCGGTCTTGCGCGTTCACGGTGCCGTCGTCCCCGGGGTCGGGCGTGCGCGATTTAGTGCGCGTGCACCGCGCTCGCCGAAGGCAGCGTCGCCCACGCCTGCTGGCCCTTGACGATCTGCTCCTCGACCCAGCGCGCGAACAGCGGATGCGGGGCGAAGCCCTCGCCGAGCGCGAAGTCCAGGCCCTCGAGGAACCTGCGCTCCCGCCCTTGCGCGTTGGTGCGCGCCGGAATGACGAGTGCCCGCCCGCCGTCGAGCGTGGCCTCCTCGACCATCGCGCGCACCTCGGCGATCCACGGCTCGCGCTTGTCCAGCCAGTCCTCGCGCCAGGTGGCGACGCGGATGGCGCGGAACCTTTGGCCGCCCTGGGCGCGCATCTGGCGCGCGAGCGATTCCAGCAGCTCGAGCCAGCGCGCGTTGCGCGCGTCGTCCTTGGCGCCGTGCGCCGTCAGGATCACGGTTTCGCGCGCCGGGTCCGTCGAGAGCGCGCGGGCGCGCTCGAGCAGCGCTTGCGCGAACAACGGGTGATCCTCTATACCCCCGGCGCTCGCGACCCGCGCCGCCGTGCGGATGCGCACGGGCGCTCCGGCGACGTGGTCGTGGTCATGCTCTTCGTGCCCGTGCATCGCATGCGCCTCCACCGCGCGTGGCGTCTCGATATCGAGGCCGAACAGGCGCTCGATATCGCGCTCGAAGCTGTCCTTGAGGCCGAAGACGCGCACGATCACGAGCGCGCGCACGCCGCGGGCTTCCAGCCTTCGGACTGCGCGCTCGATCAGCGGCGGGTCGGCCATGGAGAAGCAGTACTCGATCTTGTAGCGCGCCTCGAGCGGCTTGACCGCCTGCCGCATGGTCTCGTTCCAGTGGTAATCGGAGCCGTGCGCCAGGACGACGACGCCGATGTCCTCGGGCGCGAGCGGAAGGGCGCGGTTAGCCTCGCGTTCCATCCAGGTACCGGCCAGGGCCGGCAATGGCTCCTCGGCGAGTACCTCGACGTCCGCCGGAGCGATGCGTTTCAGCTCGTTGGTGAACGCCATCATGCTGTCGAGCTTCCTGCCGAGATGAAACGGCACGAGCACCACGTGCTCGCCGCCGGCCGCGGCTTGGTCCACTGCGGCGCGCATCTCGCGGCCGCGCGCCTCGCGCTGGGCTGGGGGAACGTCGTACCACACGAGAGCGCGCACGGACTCGAAGGGCAGGCCGGCGGCGGCGTGTTCCGCCAGCCGCTGCCAGTCGGATTCCAGGCGTGCCCGTGTGTCGGGAGAATCGGCACCGTAGCCGGCGACGATCACGCGCCGGCCCTCGGGATCCGGGAGCGCGCGCAGCCGGTCGGCCAATGCCTCGACCGCGAGGTAGCTCTCGCCGAAACTGGACGCAAGGGTGATGTCGGAATCGTGGCGCTCCGCAATCAGGGCGCGCACGCGGTCCAGGCGCGGATCGTTCGGCGATAAAAAGAGCGGCAACACGACGATACGGCGCGCGCCGCGAGCCGTCAGCTCATCGAGCGCCCGGGCGAACGTCCCGCGCGTGCGCTCGTCCGTCACCACCACGAGCGCGGCGTGGTGCCGCCGCGCGAACGCCTCGACCGCATCGCGGATCTCCTCGTTGCCCTGAAAACCCCGGTCCGGCGCGGCGACCAGAAAACCGACGCGCGCATCCCGCGCTGCCGGCTCGCCGCCATAGCGATCGGCCGCCGTCGCGCCGAAGGCCGAACTCCAAAGCACGGCATACAGCAGCGCGCCGGGCAGAACCGTGGCCGCGACCAGGACCGGATCGAAGATCCGAAGCATTATTCGCAGGCGCCTTTTCCTTGGATGCTGATCCATGGCCTTTCCCTCCTTCGGGCTCGGAACGGACACCGGCGCGCAGCAACAGGCTCATTCCCGGTTGCCGCTGTCGGCTGGCTGGCGAGCGCGGCTCGCGGGCTGGCGGGATCGATTACGGACAGGCGTCGGTCGGCAGCGTCCGGTTCACCTTCATCGCTTCGTGGTAACGGGATCAACGGGGCGCCCCGTTCGGATCGGTGATGAAGCCCATCTTCTGCAGACCGGCGTTCTGCGCCGCCGCCATCACTTGGGCGAGCTCCTGGTAGCGCGGGGCCTTGTCGGCGTACAGGCGCACGTCCGGTTGCGCCAGGCGCGCGCGCAGCTCGGCCAGCGCGATCGGCTCGCGGTTCCAGTACACGAGGCCGCGCTCGTCGATCGCGAGCGTGACGGTCTCGGGTTTTTGCGGCATGGGTTGCGCCGCCGCCTGCGGCAAGTTGATGCGCACCGCGTGGGTGAAGAGCGGCGTGGTCACGATGAAGATCACGAGCAGCACCAGCATCACGTCCACGAGCGGGGTGACGTTGATCTCGCTCATGGGCTGGTGGGCGTCCTGGTCGAATCTGCCGAATGCCATGGGTTCACCCGCTGCGCGGACGCATCGGCGCGACCACGCCCTTCTCGTTCGCGGGGAGCCTCGCGCCGGTGGTGAGGTTGGCGTGCAGGTCGTAGGCGAAGCCGTCGAGTGAGGCCAGGATCACGCGGTTGGCGCGGTTCAGGAAGTTGTAACCGAGCACCGCCGGCACCGCGACCGCGATGCCGAAGGCGGTCATGATGAGCGCCTCGCCCATCCGCGGGCCTAACCCGGTTCGGCTTTCGGTTGGCTGCCTCATATCGGCGATCATGCCGTGAGAATGAGCTTGCCGTTTTGGGTCACGCGCAGCCGGTACTCCCGCCCCCGATGCTCGATGATGAGCTCGCGCCCCTCGGACAGCAGCACTCGGCTCGAAACCCGCTGTGGGCGGCGCTCTCTGAACCCGCAGTCTGCGGTAGCGGTTTGGTTCGCTTGTTGGCCGCTCTTTGTCATGCGATGTCGCGTTGGTCTCCTGTTGATCTCTAAGGCGACAGATTTAGGTCGGCGCCCGACGTTACGCGGCTCGCTCTTCGACGCCGCCTGCCTCTGCCTTCAGCGCGTCATGGAGCACCTCGCGCGCGTAGGCCGCACACCGGCCACAACGAGAGGCGACGCCCAGGGACGCGCAAAGCTGCTTGAGGGAGCAAACCCCCTCGCACACCGCCTCCCGAATCTGACTGTCGGTGACGGCGTTACAAATGCAGACATACATCGTTCCTGCTCCTCGACGTGCCTCAATCCGATGAGAATGATAATGATTATCGTTTAATTAGTCAAGCCCCTTAGCAGTTTGTTGAAAAACTCGTTTTTCAACAAACTGCGATGCGATCGAGGGACCGATCGCCATTTTTCAATCACACAAGTGATTGAAAAATGGAGCGAGCCGCGGACATGCGCCGCGGCGTAGCGGGTTGAAAAAGACCAAGACGGCCTTTTTCAACAAACTGTTAGTGATCGGGACTGTGGTGGCAGGCTGACTGTTTGTTTAGCCTCGCTTTCTGGACTGGCTAGCCGAGAGGAATTGTGGGCAGCGGACATTCCGTAAGCGGAATCGTTGGTCTCTTCTGCCGATCCGATACGCGGGTCTGCTTGGATGGCCTACATGGGCGGGAGGGCTCCGCATGCTGATCCTGAAATTGCCGGTCTCCGCACCTCCATCTACTACTGGCCCGGGTTCTTGCCGTCCATATTCTGGCTCCGACAGGCCCTCGATCACCGAAGAAGAAAATAGATCGGGGTGGGTTTTTTGCTTTACTTTACTTGATTCAGAACGCCTTTTATCGGGCTCGATGCTCCCGACCACAACACCTGAGCGCGCCCTTCCGAGGCTGCCCGCTCATCCCTCGTTTGCTTCAGGGAAAACTGCAGCACCGAGAAGCGGTCGAACGAAGCGAGCGCCGGCGCGCCCGGGCGCTGCGCAAAGTGGGGTTCTTTTGTCTTGCGGCATGCTGCCAGTAACCGGATGGGGCGATTTGCAACACCTTGCAGAGCGGCTCGACCCCGAACATTTGCCTGTGCTGGTCAACAAATGCCCTCATTTCTGTTTGAGGCGGTCGAGCTCCGCCTGGGCGAAAAACGCGCTGGCCAGCTTCAATATCTCACTGGCGCGGCGCAGTTCCTTGTTCTCCCACTCCAGTGCCTTGATGCGCTCCCGCTCCTCGGTGGTCAGGCCATCCCGCTTGCCGGTGTCGATTTCATGTTTTTTGACCCATTCCAGCAGGGTATGGGGCGTGCAGCCCACTTTCGGGGCCAGAGATTCAACCGCCGCCCATAACGAGGGATATTCCTTGCGCTGTTCTTGAACAATGCGTACTGCTCGTTCACGTGTTTCCGATGAATATTTCTTCGATTTGCTCATAGTGGCTCCATTTTACTAAGTTATGGAAGCCTCCACGATTACCGGGGCGGTTCAAAGAACAATCTCCGAAGAATTCGCGGCTAGTTTTCGCAGAATTTTCGCAGCCGTCTAAATCCGCTTCTAAGTCTCTGATTAATGGTGCCGGTGAGGGGAATCGAACCTCTGACCTACTGATTACGAATCAGTTGCTCTACCAACTGAGCTACACCGGCTTCGCTCAAGACCAGTAACGCCATCCATGGCGCTACCGCGCCCGCTCTCTGATACACCCGCCAGCACATCCTTGTGCTGGCCTTCGCCGCTTTGCGGCTCAGCCAACTGAGCTACACCGGCTTCGCTCAAGACCAGTAACGCCATCCATGGCGCTACCGCGCCCGCTCTCTGATACACCCGCCAGCACATCCTTGTGCTGGCCTTCGCCGCTTTGCGGCTCAG
>JBGFRC010000031.1:0-6072 GCA_041695325.1 Pseudomonadota bacterium | reverse complement strand
ACCATGGCGGTGACTGAACGGCTGACGGTGCTGGTCACCAAGGCGCAAAAGGCGCAGATTGCGAAAAAGGCCAAGGATGACAATCTGACGATGGGCGAATTCGTGCGCCGCGCGGCGCAAGCGTATAGACCTGATGAAGACGACAAGCTACTGGAGGGGCTGATAGATCAGGTCAAAAAAACCACCCGGGAAGCTATGGCGGCCATAGATTCCGCTCTGGCGTATGTAGCAGAGTCCAACGCCCGGATGGAACGGATGGAGGCCAAAGCCCGGTCCAGGAAGGTGTCGGGATGGCGTTAAGCGACAGACTCTGGGACGCCCTCAGCACGGTTATCAAGATGAATGACAGGATCGTCACCCTGTCCGGGCAGATGAACACCCAGCAGCGGAAGATAGAAGACCTGACCGCGCGCGTGGTCAGGCTGGAAACGGCCTTGGAAATCGCCCTGGCCGCGCAGGGGCGTAAGCGGCTCACGTAGCCGCAGCGGACAAACAATAAAAAACGGGGGCTTTGCGCCCCCGTTTTTATTTGGTCCGTTGTGTAACAACAACGGTTACAGGTTGTAGCCGCGCTCCTCGTGTTGCGACAGGTCCAGCCCCTCGGTCTCCTGCTCCTCGCTGACGCGCAGGCCCATCACCGCGTCCAGCACCTTGAGGATGACGTAGGTCACCACCCCGCACCAGACGATGGTGACCAGCACGCCCTGAGCCTGGGTGATGACCTGGCTCACGATACTGAAGTCGTCGCCCTTGACGCCGCCCAAGGCCGCTGAAGCGAACACGCCGGTGAGCAGCGCGCCGGTGATGCCGCCCACCGCGTGCACGCCGAACACATCGAGCGCGTCGTCGTAGCCGAGCGCGCGCTTCAGGCTGGTCGCCGCCCAATAGCACACCACGCCCGCAGCGGCGCCGATTACAATCGCGCCCATGGGTCCGACAAAACCGGAGGCCGGGGTGATGGCGACGAGGCCCGCCACCGCGCCGGAAACGATGCCGAGCACGGTGGGTTTGCCGCGCACGATCCACTCGGCGAACATCCAGCCCAGGGCGGCCGCAGCGGTGGCGATCTGCGTCACCGCCATGGCCATGCCCGCGGTGGCGTTCGCGGCCACCGCGCTGCCCGCGTTGAAGCCGAACCAGCCGACCCACAGCAGGCAGGCGCCGGTCACGGTCAAGGCGAGGTTGTGCGGCGGCATGGCAACGGTGCCGTAGCCGATGCGCTTGCCCAGCACCAGCGCCGCCACCAGGCCGGCGATACCGGCGTTGATGTGCACCACGGTGCCGCCCGCAAAGTCAAGCACGCCCCAGTCCCACATCAAGCCGCCGTCGCCGCTCCACACCATGTGCGCGATGGGCGCGTAGACGAAGGTGAGCCACAAGCCCATGAACCACAGCATGGCGGAGAATTTCATGCGCTCGGCGAACGCGCCCACGATGAGCGCGGGGGTGATGATGGCAAAGGTCAGCTGGAAAACCATGAACACCGGCTCCGGTATCGAGACCCAGATGGACTCCAGCGTCACGCCGCTCAGAAACGCCTTGTTCAGGCTGCCGAAGAAGGAGTAGAAATTCGTCACCCCCTTCTCCATGCCGCTGGTGTCAAACGCGAGACTGTAGGCATACAGCGCCCACAGCACGGTAACCAGCGAGGTGATGGCGAAGCACTGCATCAGCACCGAGAGCACGTTCTTGGCGCGCACCATGCCGGCGTAGAACAGCGACAAGCCGGGGATGGTCATGAGCAACACCAGGGCGGTGGCGGTGAGCATCCACGCCGTATCGCCCGAATTCAAAGTGGGGGCAGGCGCTTCAGCCGCGGGCTCCAGTACAGCCGCAGGCTCCGGCGCGGCAGGGGCTGGAGCGGCGGTTTCCTCCCCGGCGGGCATGGCCACCTCCTCGCCGAGGGCGAGCGACGAAAGCCCCAGGCACAGCCCGAACAGCGCTGCACCCAACACGTTTTTAAATTTGCAAATCGTCATGTTCATCTCCCCTTGTTTACAGCGCTTCCGGCCCGGTTTCGCCGGTGCGGATACGGATCACCTGCTCCAGGTCGTAAACGAAAATCTTGCCGTCGCCGATCTTGCCGGTCTTGGCCGCCTTCTCGACGGCCTCGATCACGCGCTCCACCTGCCCGTCGTCCACGGCGGTTTCGATCTTCACCTTGGGCAGAAAGTCCACCACGTATTCTGCGCCGCGATACAGCTCGGTGTGGCCCTTCTGCCGCCCAAAACCCTTCACCTCGGTCACGGTGATGCCCTGCACGCCGACTTCGGACAGGGCCTCGCGCACGTCGTCGAGCTTGAACGGCTTGATGATTGCGGTTATCAGTTTCATGTCTTTCCCCTCATAAAGTACCGCGCTGTAGTAGCCGCATGTAACAAGCCCTTGCTAAAATGTCTTGCCGACAGATAAGATGAAGGTACCATCGGCAATGTTTTCGGTGTCCCCCCCCTTAGTGACGGTGTAAGGACCGCTCTTGGCGTCGGTGTCAGTGTAGGCCAGACCGAAGTTGAACCCGGCAAACTCCTTGGCCAGGCTTACCTTGTAGTCGGTGTAATCCAGTATCCCGTAGTTTTCAACCTCCTGGTGACCGACGTGCAGACCGAGACTGACGCTTTGCGGCAGATTAAAAGTGGCGTTGGCCTCTAAATACCACGATCCATCGGAGTCACCATTGGCAGTCGCACCCGTAGGCACGTTATTCGCGTTGACGCCAAAATAATCAGTAAGTGTGTAGGAGTACTTTACATTGAAAAATTTATAAGTGACGCCCGCATAGGCCTCCAGGGTATCGTATTCCTCACCGCTGGTACTCTTTCCATCCGGGTAGTAATACTGCACCAAGCCCACGTTATAGCTAAAATCGTCATTGATCTTCCCATTGTAGCCGCCGTAGAAATCCAACTCCATGCTGGCGTTGTTATAACTTGCGCTCGAGACATTGGACGCCCATGTGCCAAGATAGAATCCGCTCGCGTGCGCGTAGTCAAACCCGCCCTGAATGGCTGGATCATCAAATGTCTGCGAGATGCCGCGGAATACATAATTGCTGGTAAGACTGAGATTGCCGGTGAACCTGTGCACCTCGCCCTTTTCGTCCGCCCACCCGGCCGATACCGCCGTGAGCGCCCCTAGGGCCAGGCTACTTATAATCAGCTTCTTCATTAGATTTTCTCCTTATGTAGGAAGGTATGTGAAAGCAAATTTTCGTTTCCAAACACGCCAAAAAGTGCAGATACTGTGCCAAAAATAGAAATACTCTTTAAAAATAAAAAGTTACATTATTTTGTTGATTTTATTCAGGACATCGTTCTGCCCCTTTTTGAGGCAAAATATAAAGCATACCGCACCAAATTAGTGCGAAATTAATCTCGCCATTGCATGTGCAGCCCCGGAGTCAGAGGTCTACACGGCCAAATAGCTGGCCACCCGATCAGTCTCCATATCGCGGCCGAGGCCACTTTTTACAATTTCGCCGCGCGCCATGACCAGATAATGATCCGCCAGGGCCTTGGCGAAATCGTAATACTGTTCCACCAGTAAGATCGCCATGTCGCCATGCTGCAAGAGAAGACGGATAATGCGCTCGATGTCCTTGATGATGGATGGCTGGATACCCTCGGTCGGCTCATCGAGGAGGAGGAGCTTGGGGCGGGTGAGCAAGGCGCGCGCGATGGCGAGTTGCTGCTGCTGGCCGCCGGAAAGGTCGCCGCCGCGGCGCCGGCGCATCTCCTTCAGTACCGGGAACATGGCGTAGATCTCCTCCGGGATGGCGCCGGCCGGCTCGGTGAAACCGGTGAGCAGGTTTTCCTCGACCGTGAGGCGCGGAAAAATCTTGCGCCCCTGCGGCACGTAGCCGATGCCGGCGCGGGCGGCTCTGTGTGGCATCATCCTGCCTTGCGCGACCCTTGTGCATCCCTGCACAGCGCAGGGATGCGCAGGAGCGTCCGTGCCCTGAGAAGTCCGGCACGGACTTATTCAGAACTTCCTTAATCGAGCAGCCCCTGCTTGATGATGAAGGCCTCGACCTCTGACAGTCCCTGACCGGTCTTGAGGTTGGTGAATACAAAGGGACGTTCGCCGCGCATCTTGCGCGCGTCGCGCTCCATGACCTCGAGCGAAGCCCCGACATAAGGCGCAAGATCAATCTTGTTGATGATTAATAAATCGGACTTGGTGATGCCGGGGCCGCCCTTGCGCGGGATCTTGTCGCCCGCGGCGACATCAATGACGTAGAGCGTAAGGTCGGAGAGTTCCGGACTGAAGGTGGCCGCGAGATTGTCGCCGCCGCTCTCCACCATTACCAGGTCAAGATCGGGAAAGCGTTGGCTCAACTGCGCCACCGCCGCGAGGTTCATCGAGGCGTCCTCGCGGATGGCGGTGTGCGGGCAACCACCGGTCTCCACGCCGATAATGCGCTCCTCGGCCAGCGCGCCGCTGCGAATCAGGAACTGGGCGTCCTCGTAAGTGTAGATGTCGTTGGTGACGACCGCGATCTGATAGCGCTCCCGCAGACGCTTGCACAGCGCGTCCACCAGAGCGGTCTTGCCGGAGCCGACCGGGCCGCCCACCCCGACCCGCAACGGTGGCTTGAGGGCGCGCGTGGAAATGGCGTTCATGAGCGGAATAACCTCGTATATTGGGTTTCGTGGCGTGCGCTCGCCAAGGCCAGTCCCGGCGCAAACGCGCCGATTTCGTCATCGGCGATTTGCAGTCCCCGTTGCACCGCTGCGGGGATAGTCTCCGTAGCGCGGGAAAGCAGGCGCTGGCCGGCGCTTTGCCCCAATGGTATCAATTTCATCGCCGCCGTCGTCTGATTTTCTACCCATGCCCACAGATAACCAATGGCTGTCTCAGGCAATGGAATAGTCCATTTCGCCGCCGCGAACGCAAACAGGTTGGCGAAACTCGCGCAGGGATGCGCCGTCCATGTCCCGGCCCCGGCAATCCCCAATTCGCCGAGCAGCCGCGCCAGGGCCCTGCCCAGTTGCTGATCTTCGCATTGCAACTCGGCGCTCTCGCGGCTGGCGTGCAAAAACGCGCTCCAGTATTCCACGGCGGGCGTGTCTTGACTCCGCCACGCATTGTAAAGGCGCGCCAGCACCGGCACATCCAAACGGCAAAGGGTGTGATTTAACAAGCCGTGTATCCAGTCCGCGGCGCTCTCTTCGTCATGCACCCAACCTTGGTTCACCGCTCCCTCTAATCCCTGTGAATAGGCATAGGCCCCGACCGGCAACGCGGGACTCGCAAGTTGCATAAGACGCAGTAACGCATGGTGCTTCAGCACCGCCTTGTCAGTCGTGTTCATGGTGAACATGGGTTTCCTGATAAGCGCCCCCTTCCGGTTCAAAAGGCGTCCGTTCGCTGAATACACTGAGCCCCATCTCGCGCAGCATCTCATCCAATACATGATCGTGCAGGTAGCGTAACCAGGTATGCCCAACCTGTAACGCCAGGTGACGATTGCCGAGGTGATAGGCGGCGCGCGCCAGCAGCAGCGGACTGTTGCTAAACGCGGTGGACACCTCTTCCGGCGCGGCGTGAACCTTGATCAGCAAGCCACCAGCGGCGCGCAGCACGTCGTCCTGCCGGAGCACGGTGCCGCGCGGCAACAGCAAGGCGATCTCCCTGCCATCGTCCAGACGCGCGCGCTGGCGGCTTTTCCGACGCAACTCATAGGGTAACGTCAATGTGGCCTGGCAGTCCTCATGGATTGCTATCCGTTCTCTGACCTGCGGCAACTCTTCAGCCGCGTGCCGCCCTTCTGAAATCATGTGCGCTAAAACAGAAAATAACGCTGCGCCAGCGGCAGCACGGACGCCGGTTCACAGATCAGCAACCGACCGTCGGCGCGCACTTCATAGGTTTGAGGGTCCACCTCGATGCGCGGCTGATAGCTATTGTGAACAAGATCGCGCTTGCGCACTGTGCGCGTGTCGCGTACCGCCACCAACCGTTTGCGTAAGCCCAGCGACTTGCCCACGCCTTTCACCAGCGCAGCCTGCGAGACAAAGGTCACACTGGTTGCCGCGCGCGCATCGGCCAGCGCACCGAACATGCGGCGGTAAT
>JBGFRC010000055.1:0-50594 GCA_041695325.1 Pseudomonadota bacterium | reverse complement strand
GGCGCGCGTCTAGCGCCACCATGGAGGTGACGGAGACCGCTGACGCAACCTGGTCTCATCACTTTAAAGAACCCCTTGCCGATCACGGCGCTGCGCGCCGCTCAACTAGAAATAGACAGCCTAAATGATGTCTAGTTTTACGTCATTATTCAAGCCGGTTCATTTTATTTATGCAAATCAATGAATTGGCAAGATGCGTTCGCCATGTTCTGAAATTTATTCTCGTGGGGCAACGCATGGGCAGGGTTATCCCATTCCGAGTTTGCTTGCCGATTTGACGGCGTCCTGGCGTTGCAACGCGGGTTTCAGATATTGGCCGGTGTAGGAATGGGATTGGGCGGCGACGTGTTCAGGCGTGCCGGCGGCGATGATTTGGCCGCCTTTGGCGCCGCCTTCGGGGCCGAGGTCTATGACCCAGTCGGCGGTCTTGATGACGTCCAGGTTGTGTTCGATGACGACGACGGTGTTGCCCTGGTCGCGCAGGTGGTGCAGCACGCGCAGCAGTTGGGCGACGTCGTGGAAGTGCAGGCCGGTGGTGGGTTCGTCGAGGATGTAGAGGGTGTTGCCGGTGTCGCGGCGGGAGAGTTCGCGCGCGAGCTTGACGCGCTGCGCTTCGCCGCCGGAGAGGGTGGTGGCGTTTTGCCCCAGCTTGATGTAGCCGAGTCCCACTTGCATCAGGGTTTCGAGCTTGTGCGCGATGGCGGGTATGGCGTCGAAGAAGGCGCGCGCGTCCTCCACCGTCATGTCCAGCACTTCGTTGATGTTTTTGTGCTTGTAGTGCACTTCCAGCGTTTCCCGGTTATAACGCCTGCCTTTGCATACGTCGCAGGTGACGTAAATGTCGGGTAGAAAGTGCATTTCCACTTTAATCAGGCCGTCGCCTGCGCACGCCTCGCAGCGCCCGCCCTTGACGTTGAAGCTGAAACGCCCCGGCTGATAGCCGCGCGAGCGCGCCTCGGGGGTGCCGGCGAACAGTTCGCGTATCGGCGTGAACAGGCCGGTGTAGGTGGCGGGGTTGGAGCGCGGCGTGCGCCCGATGGGGCTCTGGTCTATGTTGACGGCCTTGTCGAACAACTCCAGGCCTGCCGCCTCCGCGTAAGGCGCGGGTTCTTCGTTGGCGCCGTGCAGCTCGCGCGCCATCAGGCGGTAAAGCGTGTCGTTGATGAGCGTGGACTTGCCGGAGCCGGACACGCCGGTGATGCAGGTCATGAGCCCGGCGGGGAGGATGAGGTCAACGTTTTTGAGATTGTTGCCGCTTGCGCTGCGCAACACCAGGCAACGCTTTTCGTCCAGGCTCCTGCGCTGCGCAGGGAGCGGGATGGTTCTGCGCCCGGAGAGATATTGGCCGGTGAGCGATTCGGGATGGGCGATCACCTGCCGCGGCGCGCCTTGGGCGACGACGCGCCCGCCGTGCACGCCCGCGCCGGGGCCGATGTCCACCACGTGATCGGCGCTGCGGATGGCTTCTTCATCGTGTTCGACGACGATCACGGTGTTGCCGAGATCGCGCAGGTAGGTGAGGGTGTTGAGCAGGCGCTGATTGTCGCGCTGGTGCAGGCCGATGGAGGGTTCGTCCAGGATGTACATCACGCCCACCAGGCCCGCGCCGATCTGGCTGGCGAGGCGGATGCGCTGCGCCTCGCCGCCGGACAGGGTGTCGGCGCTGCGCTCCAGGGTGAGATAATCCAGACCCACGTTGACCAGAAAGCCCAGCCGTTCCTTGACCTCCTTCAGAATCTTGGCGGCGATCTCGCCGCGCCGGCCGGGCAGGGCCAGGGTTGAAAAGAATTGCTGCGCCTGGTCCACCGGCAAGGCGGTGATCTGCGGCAGGGTTTTGTCCGCGACGTACACGTGGCGCGCGGCAAGCCGGAGGCGCGCGCCGTGGCACTCCGGGCAGGGGCGGGAACTCAGGTATTTCGCCAGCTCCTCGCGCACCATGTTGGACTCGGTTTCGCGGTAGCGCCGCTCGGCGTTGTGGATGACGCCTTCAAATGGATGTCGCCGCTTGACGGGTTTGCCGCGCTCGTTGTAGTAGTAAAAGGCGATGTCCTCTTCGCCGCTGCCGTACAAAATCATGTCCTGGATTTTTTTCGGCAGTTTGCCAAAGGGTTTGGCGAGATCAAAGCCGCAGTGTTCGGCCAACGCCTGAATCATGTGATAGTAATAGGCGTTGCGCTTGTCCCAGCCGCGTATCGCGCCTTCCGGGAGGCTGAGCTCCGGGTGGCTGACCACCTTGGCGGGGTCGAAAAACTGTTTGACCCCCAGGCCGTCGCAGGCGGGGCAGGCCCCGGCCGGGTTGTTGAAGGAAAACAAACGCGGTTCGAGCTCGCTCAGGCTGTAGCCGCACAAGGGGCAGGCGAATTTCTCGGAGAACACCAGATCGGGACGGGTTTCATCCTCCAGAAAGGCGATGCGCGCGAGGCCCTGGCTCAAGCGCAACGCGGTTTCCAGTGACTCGGCCAGGCGCTGGCGCAGATCGGCGCGCACCTTGAAGCGGTCCACCACCGCTTCGATGGTGTGCTTTTTGCGCAGGTCCAACGCCGGCGCCTCGCTTAATTCCACCACCTTGCCGTCTATGCGCGCGCGCAAAAAGCCCTGGCCGCGCAGTTCGCCGAGCACGTTGAGATGCTCACCCTTGCGGCCCTCGATCACCGGCGCGAGCAGCATGAGCGGGGCGCCTTCGGGCAGCGCGAGGATCTGATCCGCCATCTGGCCTACGGTTTGCGCGTCCAGCGCCGTGCCGTGTTCCGGGCAGTGTGGCACGCCGGCGCGCGCGAACAGCAGGCGCAGGTAATCGTAAATCTCGGTGACCGTGCCCACGGTGGAGCGCGGGTTGTGCGAGGTGGATTTCTGCTCGATGGAGATCGCGGGCGACAGGCCCTCGATGTGATCCACGTCCGGTTTTTCCATCATGGACAGGAATTGGCGCGCGTAGCTGGACAGCGACTCCACGTAGCGGCGCTGGCCTTCGGCGTAGATGGTGTCGAAGGCGAGCGAGGACTTGCCGGAGCCGGACAGGCCGGTGATGACGATCAACTTGTCGCGCGGCAGGTCAAGGTCAATGTTTTGCAGGTTGTGAGTGCGCGCGCCGCGTATCCTGATCTGGTCCATGTCACGTTCCGGCTGGAGGCCAAATCTGCTAATATACGGTGTAAAGAGGGCGTTGGGAAAGTGGACATCAAGGGTAGCGGCATGACCCGGGCCGAGCGGCGCGCCACCGCGTCACTGGCCGGGATTTACGCCCTGCGCATGCTGGGGCTGTTCCTCATTTTGCCGGTGTTCGCGCTGTATGCGCGCGAGCATCTCGCGGGCGCAACACCCGTTCTGATCGGGTTGGCGATAGGCGTCTACGGCCTGACCCAGGCGCTGCTGCAAATTCCCTTCGGCATGCTCTCAGATCGCCTCGGTCGCAAGCCGGTGATTATCGCCGGCCTCTTGATTTTCGCCCTGGGCAGCGTGGTGGCGGCGCTGTCCGATTCCATCACGGGGGTGATCATCGGGCGTGCGCTGCAGGGCGGCGGCGCGATCGCCGCGGCGGTGATGGCGCTGGCCGCTGATCTCACGCGTGACGAGCAGCGCACCAAGGCGATGGCGATGATCGGCACCACCATAGGATTGTCCTTCGCCTTCGCCGTGGGCATGGGCCCGGTGCTCGATAACTGGATCGGCGTACCGGGCATATTCTGGCTCACCGCATTGCTGGCGCTCTGCGGCATCGCCTTGCTCATGCTGGGTGTGCCGCAGCCGGTGCAGAGCCGCTTTCACAGGGAGACCGAGGCCGCGCCGGGACAACTCAAGGATGTGCTGGCTCATCCCGCCTTGCTGCGCTTGAACGGCGGCGTGCTGATACTGCACATGTTGCTGACCGCGAGCTTTGTGGCGCTGCCGTTTGCGCTGCATGACGTCGCCGGGCTGACGCCTGAGCGTCACTGGTACGTCTATCTCCCCGTCATGCTGCTGGCCATGGCCGTCATGGTGCCGTTCGTGCTGACGGCGGAAAAAAAGCGCCGCATGAAAGAAGCGCTGCTGACGGCGATCGCGCTGCTGGTCGTGGCGGAGGGCGGGCTGGGACTTTTCCATGGAAGCGCGCTCTCGATCGGCCTGTTGCTGTTTATATTGTTCACCGCCTTTAACGTGCTGGAAGCGATGCTGCCTTCCTGGATCTCAAAAATCGCCCCGGCGGCGAATCGCGGCGCCGCGATGGGGGCGTTTTCCACCGCGCAATTCATCGGCGCATTCCTGGGCGGAACGGCGGGCGGCTATATCTACGGCGGTTACGGCCTGTCCGCCGTATTTGTGTTTTGCGCGCTGCTGGCGGCAGTGTGGCTGTCGTTCATGCTCGGCGTGCCCGCGCCCGCCTATTTGAAAAATCGCCAGCTCCGGGTGGGCTCACTGAGCCCCAGCGAGGCGCAGAGGCTGGCGGCGCGCCTGCGCGCGGTGCCGGGCGTGGCCGAGGCGGTGGTGGTGGCGGAAGAAGGGATGGCTTATCTTAAGGTGGATACGCAGGTGCTCAACGACAGCGTATTGATGGAATTCGCGGTATCCAGGGCATAGGGTTTTTATACAGGAGAGGGAACATGGCAAGAGGCGTGAATAAAGTAATATTGATCGGCAATCTCGGCAGAGACCCGGAAGTGCGCTACATGCCGAGCGGCAGCGCGGTGGCCAACGTGACCATCGCCACCAGCGAATCATGGAAGGACAAGCAGACCGGCGAGCAGCAGGAGCGCACCGAGTGGCACAACGTGGTGTTTTACAACCGCCTGGCCGAGATCGTGGGCGAATACCTGAAGAAGGGGTCGCAGGTGTACGTGGAAGGCAGCCTGCGCACGCGCAAGTGGCAGGACAAGGAAACCGGCAAGGATCGCTACACCACTGAAATCATCGCCAACGAAATGCAGATGCTGGGCAGCCGCGCGGGCGGCGGCGAGGCGAGCATGGGAAAGGGCCCGGCGCGCGAGAAGGCCGCGCCCGCGCCTGCGGCCAAGCAGGAGGCCGGGCAAGAGGCGGCGCTTGATGATGATATTCCGTTTTAGATTTTCCGGACGGGGTTCTCGTCCTTCGTGGTAGATGTCTCAGGCCACCCGTAAAAAAACCCGGTCCACGGCGCTCATCGGCCGCACCGGGCGCGTGCTGCGTGAGATTGCGGCGCTGGCGTGCGGGGCGCTGGCGCTCTATTTTCTCTGGTCATTGATGACCTTCGACGCGGCGGATCCGGCCTGGTCGCACAGCGGCGTGAGGGCGGGCGTGGCGAATCAGGGCGGCGTGGCGGGAGCGTGGCTGGCCGACATTTTCTTTTACCTGTTCGGGTATCTCGCCTATCTGTTCCCGGTGCTTATCGCCTGCGCCGGATGGTGGGTGTTCCGCGAATACACCGCTGAGCAGCGCCACGTTGGCCTGCGCGTGGGCGGCTTTGTGCTGGCGTTGTCGAGCGGCGCGGCGCTGGCGGCGATGCATTTCGCCGACCCGGCCACGCCCTTGCCGCAAGGCGTAGGCGGCATACTGGGCGAGAGCGTCGCCGCCGGGCTGGTGCGCACGTTCAGCTTTCTGGGCGCCACGGTGCTTTTGCTGGCGGCGTTTCTCATCGGCGTCACGCTGCTGACGCGGCTGTCCTGGTTCTGGGTGATGGATAACCTGGGCCGGATGTGCGTGGAGTGGGGCATGCGCGCGGTGCGCTCATTCGGTTTTTATGATTATATGCTGGGCCGGCGCCTGCGTCTGGAGCGCGAGGTGGCGGCGAAGGCCGAGAAACAAAAGGCCGCGCGCCGCGCCCCGCCGCGCATCGAGCCGGTGATCAAGCCGGTGGAAGCCGGCGTGCGCGTGGAGCAAGAGCGCCAGGTGCCGCTGTTTGAGCAGCCGGCGGAAAGCGCGCTGCCGCCTTTGTCGCTACTGGACGCAGCCGAGCCGCAGCACTACGTAATGACGGAGGAGGCGCTCAAGGCGATGTCGCGCCAGGTAGAGATGAAGCTGGCCGATTTCGGCGTGGAGGCGCAGGTGGTGGCGGTGCACCCCGGCCCGGTGATTACCAGCTTTGAACTGCAGCCCGCCGCTGGCGTCAAGGTAAGTCAGATCAGCAGCCTGGCCAAGGATCTGGCGCGCAGCCTGTCGGTGATGAGCGTGCGCGTGGTGGACGTGATACCGGGCAAGTCCGTCATCGGCCTGGAAATTCCCAACGAACAGCGCTCCGTCGTGCGCCTGAGTGAAACGCTGCAATCCAGGGAGTATGAGGAGGCGGGCTCGCCCCTCGCGCTCGCGCTCGGCAAGGGTATCGGCGGCCACCCGGTGGTGGTGGATCTCGCCAAGATGCCGCATCTGCTGGTGGCGGGCACCACCGGCTCCGGCAAGTCGGTGGCGCTCAACGCCATGCTGCTCAGCATCTTGTTCAACGCCACCGCGCGCGACGTGCGGCTTATCATGATAGACCCCAAGATGCTGGAGCTGTCGGTATACCAAGGTATTCCGCACCTGCTGGCGCCGGTGGTGACCGACGTGCGCGAGGCGGCCAACGCGCTGCGCTGGTGCGTGGCGGAGATGGAGCGGCGCTACAGGTTGATGGCGGCGCTCGGCGTGCGCAACATCGCCGGCCTCAACCGCAAGATCAGGGAGGCGGAACAGGCCAAACAGCCGCTCACTGATCCGCTACAACCGGTTCAGGAGGGCGTGACGCCGCCGCTGTTGCAGCCGTTGCCTCTCATCGTGGTGATTGTGGATGAGCTGGCCGACATGATGATGGTGGTGGGGAAAAAGGTGGAGGGTTTGATTACGCGCCTGGCGCAAAAGGCGCGCGCCTCCGGCATCCACATGATCCTCGCCACGCAACGCCCGTCGGTGGACGTGATCACCGGCCTGATCAAGGCCAATATCCCGGCGCGCATCGCGTTTCAGGTCTCCTCGCGCGTGGATTCGCGCACCATCCTGGATCAAATGGGGGCGGAACAGTTGCTGGGACACGGCGACATGCTGTATCTCGCACCCGGCGGCGGTGCGCCGTTGCGCGTACACGGCGCCTTTGTCGCGGATCAGGAGGTGCATCAGGTGGTGGCGCACCTGAGGCGCGGCGGCGCACCAAGTTATCTGGACGAGGTGCTGCGCGATGCCGGTGAGGAACAAATGGGCATCAACGGCGACGCGTCACTCGCCGAGGGTGAGAGCGACCCGCTCTATGACCAGGCGGTGCAAATCGTGCTGGAAACGCGCCGCGCCTCGGTGTCCGGCATCCAGCGGCGCCTGAAGGTCGGCTATAACCGCGCCGCGCGCATGATCGAGGAGATGGAGCGCGCGGGCGTGGTGGGGCCGTTGCAGTCGAACGGCATGCGCGAGGTGCTGGCGCCTCCCCATCAGGATAGATGAGGCGCCTGATGAGATTAGCGCAGGCCGCGCTGGTTGCAGCGGCGCTGGCGTCTCCCCTGGCGGCGCACGCGGGCAAGGGGCTGGAGCGGCTGGACGGTTTTTTCAAAAACCGTGATGCGGTGCTGGCCGATTTTGAGCAAACCCTGATGGATGAAAAAAACCGCGAACTGAAGCAGATGCACGGTACGCTGATTCTGCAGCGTCCGGGAAAATTCCGCTGGGATTACGCAACGCCGCACCGTCAGCTCATCATCGCGGACGGAAAAAGATTCTGGCTCTATGACGCTGATCTGGAGCAGGTCACGGTGCGCGCCATGGACGCCACTCTGGGCGCGACGCCCGCCGTGCTGTTGAGCGGCGAGCGCCCGTTGCAGGAAAGCTTCGTCATCACCGAGCTGGGCGTGCGCGGCGGGGAGGAGTGGCAGGGACTGGAGTGGGTGGGTTTGACGCCCAAGGCGGAAGACGCCGGCTTCACCCGCCTCTGGCTCGGCTTTGATGAAAAGGAATTGCGCGCCATGGAGCTGACCGACAATTTCGGACAGACGACGCTTATTAAATTTTCCAATGTGCGCCGCGAAACGCGCGTGGACCCCGCGCTGTTTACCTTTACCCCGCCGCCGGGGGTGGACGTGATAGGCGAGACTGGCGCTACCAGAAGTAAATAAAAACCAGCGTGCCGAATATAATCCGGTAATAGGCAAACGCCCTGAAGCTGTGGCTGGAGATGAAGGCGAGCAACGCCTTTACCGCGAGCAACGCGCTCAAGAAGGCCGCGATAAATCCCACGGTGATGAGCCATAGGTCCTGGATATGCAGCGCACTCCAGCTTTTGTACAGATCATACAGCGTCGCCGCGAACATGGTGGGGATGGCGAGGAAGAAGGAAAACTCGGTGGCGGCGCGGCGCGACAGGCCGAAAAACATGCCGCCCATGATGGTGGCCCCGGCGCGTGAGACGCCTGGAAACAAGGATACCGCCTGGCACAGGCCTATCTTCAAGGCGTCGTCCCAGCGCATCTGTTCCACGCTTTCCAGGCGCGGCGTGCGGTAGCGCCGCTCTATCCATAAAATCACCAGTCCGCCCAGCACCAGCGCGATGGCCACGTTAAAAGGATGGAACAGATGTTCTTTGATGAACCGGTGCAACGCCACGCCCAGCAGCGCGGCGGGAATAAAGGCGATCAACAGATTGAGCACGAAGCGTTGCGAGGCGGGCTCGCCGGGCAGGGTGCGCGCAAGCGCCAGGAGCTTTGCGCGGTAGTGCCAGCACACGGCGAGTATCGCGCCGAGCTGGATCACGATGTTAAAGGTCTTGGCGCTCTCACCGTTAAACGCCAGCAAATCGGCGGCGATGATCAAATGCCCGGTGCTGGAGATGGGAAGAAACTCGGTCAGCCCCTCGATGACGCCGAGCAGCAGGGCTTTTAAGTAAAGCAGCGTGTCCATTCTTACCCTCTCCCTGACCCTCCCCCTGAGAGGTGGATGGGACTAAATTTGGAAATTTGGCTATAGGGTCTTAGTATCTCACACGCGCACAATGCCGGTGCGCGTAAAGAGATAATCCAGCCAGGCGTCCGTCAGGCGTTCCTGTACCCGGTTTTGCAGCAGGCGCGCGTCCAGATTGTCCAGGTCCACCCACTCCAGTGGCTGATCCTGCCCCGCGCAGGAAAACACCGCGCGCGTGCGCCGGCCGGTCACGGGGTCGCGCTGCCATTGCAGGCATTGCGCGCATACGCCTTGCAGCATGCATTGCATGGGGCTGCCCACCGAGCCGATGGCGCGCACGTCATTGCGAAAATAGCCGCTCAGTTTCCCTGTGCGCGCCTCCTGCACCATGCGCAGCAGGCGTTCACTGCCGATGGCGAGGATGCGGTCTATCTGGGCAAGCGGAAGGGCTGGAAGCCGGCCCGCCGGTTCCAGCGCGCCGTCCGCGTAGCGCTGCACGATCTCGATAAAATCCCCGCTCATGCTTCTGTCCTGGGGGCGGTGAGGCGCGATGGGCGGGCCGCTCGCCACGCACCACACGATGACATCGGCGCCGCGCTCCAGACGTTCGCGCATGTACAACTCATCCGCGCTGCGAAAACCCGCGAAATACAACACGCGATTACCCGCCGCGCGCAACGCGAGCCCCAGCATCATCATCACCGCCGCGCCGCGCCGTCCGCCCGCCACCAGGATGGTTTCGTTGCGCGGGATCTCCGTGGCCTTGCCGGTTGGGCCCATGAGCACGATGGGGTCGCCCGCGCGCAAGGTGGCGGCGAGGCGCGAGCTGGCGCCGACCTCCAGCACCATGAGCGACACGCGCTCCGGGTCCTGTTCGTTGCGCACGCCGGTGAGCGCGAGCGCTTCGGTTTGCAAGCGACTGCCTTCCACCACGGGGCTCAGGCGCTCGAAGTTTTGCATGCGGAAGAACTGGCCGGGACGCTGGTTGCGCGCCGCCAGGGGCGCGCGCACCTCGATCTCGACCACGCTGGGGCTGTGGCGTCGCAGCCGCAGGATGCGCGCTTGCAGCAAATCATTCATGCGCGCGCGGAATTGCCGGTATTCGTCATCATCCCCCTGTGCGCAGGGCGCAAGCTGGCGCATGATGTGGGGGTATGTGCGCATGGCCGAGGCAATGGCCTTGACCACGCTGCCGTGAAATACCGGATGCGTGTCGCCGATGAAGCTCACGCGATGGCCGTCATCCTGATAAGAGGTGAACGGCCCGAACTCCGGTTGCTTGCAATGATCGTAGTCCTTGATCGGGTGCAGCCCGTTTGGCGAGGCGGTATGCGGCAGGAAGTTGTCCCCCTGCATGGCAAACGTGCCCGGCCATTCGCGCTCATAAGTGGTATTGGGCGTGGCGCCGGCGGCGGCAAATATCGCCCGCGCAGGCAGGGCGGCGTATTCCTCCGTTGACGTCCATGTTCCTGCGGCGTCTTTGACGCGCCGGCGGCAAATCAATTTTTCCACGTGGCCGTAGCGGTCCAGCTCGGCGCGGACCGGCTCCAGGGCTTCACGGTAAAAAACCCCTTCTTCCAGCGCCTTGATGATTTCTTCGTGATTGCGCAAATAGGCGGGCGATTGATTGAGCGTTTGACGATAGACTACCGTGACGCCACCCCAGTTGCGCAGCAGCGGCAGAAAGTCCGGCGTTTCCCCTGCGGCCGCCGCGCGCCGGCGTTCCGCGCGCACGGCGCGCCCGTGTTCCAGAAATTCTTCCAGTATGCCGAGCGACTCTTCGTCCAGTTGGCCGCGCACGCGCGCCTCGCCGAAGGCGCGGGCGAGGGTTTCGTAGCGCGCCAGTATTTTTTCCACCTGCGTGATGTAATACGCCTGCACTTCGGTCGCGGTGTCTATCGCGGTCAGGCCGCCGCCGACCACGACCGCTGGCAGGCGCACCTGCAGATTGGTGAGACTGGCCGCCTTGGCGGCGCCGGTGAGCTGCAACGCCATGAGAAAATCGTTCGCCTGACGCATGCCGCGCGCCAAGCTGTTTTCCATCGGCACCACCTTGGGCAGGCCGGCGCCGGTGGCGATACTCACGTGATCGAAGCCAAGCCGCCAGGCGTCGTCCAGAGTGACCGTGCCTCCCAGACGCACGCCGCCGAACACCTGGAACAGAGGACGGCGCAGCAGGCTTAAATAAATCAGCTTCAGAAAATTCTTGTCCCAGCGCACGGTGATGCCGTACTCGGCCACGCCGCCGAAGCCGGCCATGACGCGGTTGTCCAACGCTTCTTGCAGCGCGTGGTAATCGCGCACTGGTGCTGCGATTAATTCATCCGCCAGCGGTTCGATTTTCAAACCGTCTATGCCCACGACCGCGCAACCTTCCAACGTCAAATGATGAGCGAGGGTGAATCCCGCCGGCCCCATCCCCGCGATCAGCACCTTGCTTCCGTTATAGGGTTTGAGCAGATATTGCCTTGCGCGCAGAGGGTTCCAGCGCGTGAGTAAATCGTAGATTTCCACCCCCCAGGGCAGATCGAGCACGTCGGTGAGGCAGCGTGTCTCAATCTGCGGGATGTCCACCGGGTCTTGCTTCTGATAGATGCACGCCTTCATGCAGTCGTTGCAGATGCGGTGCCCGGTGGCGGGCAGCATGGGATTGTCCGCCATGGCCATGGCGAGCGCGGCGATGGTGCGGCCGTCGCGCTTCAGGCTGTGCATCTCGGAGATCTTTTCTTCCAAGGGGCAGCCGGTGAGGGTGACGCCCAGCGGATTGACGCGCAGGCCACGTTCCGGCTCGGCTTTCTTTTCCGGGAAGCCTTTGGAACAGAAGTCGCCGTCGTGAGCGTGGCAATAAATGCAGTAATGCACCTGGTCCTGCACCGCACGCGCGGACAAGCGCGGATCCGTGAGCTTGAAGCCGTCGCGGCGGCGCAGTTGCTCCGGCGCGGCGTGCAAGCCTCGCGCATTGCTTTGCGTGGACACCAGATGCGCATAGTCCAGCGGCTGCGGCAGCTTGAAGCTCACCCAGC
Source organism: Pseudomonadota bacterium (assembly GCA_041695325.1). GTDB lineage: Bacteria > Pseudomonadota > Gammaproteobacteria > SURF-13 > SURF-13 > SURF-13. The sequence goes on along the minus strand of JBGFRC010000055.1, from coordinate 38,775 downwards.
CGCGCACCGCGGCCTTGCCCTGGTCATCGGTAAGCGCCAGCACGCACCAGCGCGTGAGTTTTTCTATCGCTTCGGCGTCATTACCGTCCAATAACTGTTTACCCAGCAGGGCCACGGCGCGTTCACGGTCGCTGTCGTTGATTTGCGCCGCGGCGAGCGACTGATTGAGCCAGTTGTCCATCTCGGCAAACGTTTCCGGCACGATGGGTTGGTGCAAACGCCGTTTGGCGAGCTTCAGCACGAACTCCTTTTTGAATGCCGCCACCACCGCGTGGCTGAGGGTGTGCGCGGTTGATTGGGCCAGCTCGGTCTGGATGGAAAACAGCTCGGCGATGAGCGCCTCCAGCACGGGCGCGCAGTCGAGCAGCAAGGCGCTGGTTTGCAGCGCAGTGAGCTGTTTTGCATCGGCGCGGTAGGCAAGCAGGCCGTCATACAGCGCGGGGTGGCGTTCACGCAGGCGCGCGAGATAGGTCTCGTCCAGGCGGCGCAAGCCCGCGACGCTGAACAAATCGGCAAAGCTGAAGCGAGGTATGCCGAAATGAATAGCCGTGTGATGCGTTAAGGACATGCGGTGCAGACAGGGCGTTAGCAGGCGATTAACCGCGATTGTACAGCTGCGTAAGGTGCCGCATCCGCTCGGATACGTCGGGCGCGACTTGATCCCAACCGAAGCGCCAGCCCCAATTACCGGAGAGGGTGCCGGGAGTATTCATGCGCGCCTCGCTGCCCAGCATCAGGATGTCCTGCATCGGAATCACGGCCAGGTGCGCGACCGAGGCCAGCGCCGCGCGTATCAGCGGCCAGGGCATGGGTTCCCCGGGCGCGCCCAGGTAGTCATCCACGTAGCGTTTCTGTTCCGGCGAGAGGCTCTGGAACCAGCCGAGCGTAGTGTCGTTGTCATGGGTGCCGGTGTAAACCACACAATTGGTTTCATGCTGATGCGGCAGATAGGGATTTTTGGCGCTGCCGTCAAAGGCGAATTGCAATACCTTCATGCCGGGCAGGCCGTATTTGTGGCGCAGCGCGTGCACCTCCGGCGTGATCAGCCCCAGGTCCTCGGCCACCAGCGGCAACGCGCCAAAGTGCTGTTGCAAGGCCTGAAACAACGCGTCGCCCGGCGCGGGTACCCAGCGCCCGTTGCTGGCGGTGGGATGATCGGCGGGTATTTCCCAGTAGGCCTCGAAGCCGCGGAAGTGATCTATGCGTATCAAGTCAAATAATTCCAATTGGCGCTGCAGACGTTCAATCCAGCAGCGGAAGCCGGCGGCGGCGATGCGTTCCCAGCGGTAATGCGGATTGCCCCAGCGCTGGCCGGTGCTGGAAAAATAATCCGGCGGCACGCCCGCCACCACGCGCGGCCTGCCCCGTTCGTCCAGGTCATAGTCGGCGCGGTGCGCCCACACGTCGGCGCTGTCGTGCGCGACGAAGATCGGCATGTCGCCGAACAGCCGGATGCCGCGCGCGTTGGCTGCGCTCTTTACGGCCTGCCATTGTTCGGAGAAGATGAATTGCTCGAAGTAGATACGCTCGATGAGCGCCTCCAGATCGGAGTGCGCCTGTTGCAGCGCCTCCGGTTCGCGGTCGCGCAGCATCGCCGGCCACTCGGTCCAGGCGCGCTCGGCATGAGAGCGTTTGAGCGCGCGATACAACGCGTAGTCCTCCAGCCAGTAGGCCTGTTCAGCGCGAAACGCGGTGTAGGCGCGGTGCTCGGCGGATGCGGCGTGGCGGAAAAAGTTCTGCTGCGCCTGCATGAGCAACGTACGGCGCCGCCTTGGCGAGTGATGGTCATCGCCCTCCAGCGCTTCGGGGTTCAACCAGCCGTGTTCGGCGAGCCGGTTCAGGCTGATGAGATTCGGGTTGCCGGCGAACAGCGACAGGCATTGATAGGGCGAGCCGTCATCATGCGTGGGGCCGAGCGGCAGGGTCTGCCACAGCGTGATGCCGCAGGAGGCGAGAAATTCAACAAAGCTCAACGCCTCGGCGCCGAGATCCCCGTGCGCTCCCGTGCCCGGCAAGGAGGTAGGATGCAACAATATGCCGGCATGGCGCGTACCCGGAGCGGGGTTGACCGAAGTCACGCGCCGCCCTGCGCGCGCATCACACCGCCGTGCACGGGTGCGCCCATGCCGCGGCTTAACACCTGAGCCAGCTCTTCAGGCGCCGGTTCGCCGATGAGACGATACAAATGGGTCAGGTGGCGCCGAAACAGGCGTTCAAAGTCGCTCACCGTTTCTCCGGGATTATAGTCGCCGAACCACCAGAACCAGTCCGAGCCTTCGCATACGGCAAGCTGTTCCATGATCTGCTCGCGCTGTTCTTCGGTTAAATTGCCCGCGGCGAGCGCCTGGTCAACGGTTTTTTTCGCCTCGCACAGCCTGTCCCAGCCGCGGTTTTTGTCCGCGCTGCCGATCCAGGTGGAAAAAGTGCCGTACACCCAGCTGCCCGCGGTCAATGTGGCCAGCGGCGCAGGCGTATTACCGGTTTGTTCCAGATAGTCGCTGAAGGTGGTGAGTTTGATATGAGGGTGCTCGCTCAGGCGCTGGTAAAGGGCGGTTAAAAAATAATAGCCGTTAAAGGGGTAGTATTCCCAGGCGTTTTCACCGTCCAGAATGATGGAGACGATTTTGTCGGGACGGGGTTGCGCGGCGGCGATGGTTTGCAGATGGGAGATCAGGTTGCTTACCGCATCATCGGCGTGCCATTTGGCATAAGTGAACCCGATCAGATCGGACAGGCCGTCGTCGCGGAAAAAACAGTTGATGCCGTTGATCTGATAAGGCCGGTAGAGCCAGTCCTTGTGCGCGCTGTCCATGTTTGCGCTGTTCTTTTTCAGGCTGTTGGCGAGCACCGTCTCGCCGCTCGCCGCCCAGCGCAAGCCATATTGGGACAGGAGGCGCAGCGCGGCTTCACTCACGCCGCCCTCCGCAGGCCAGCAGCCCTGCGGCGCAAAGCCGAAGTGCGCGCGGAAGGTCTCCAGGCCGCGCTGGATGTGCCAGTGCGCGCGCTCCTCGCCGCCGGGATAGGACCGGGTTTCAGGCAACGGCGCGTGAGGCAGGCCCTCGTGCGCGGACTCGAAGTCAAGCAACAGCGGCAGGATCGGGTGCGCGTGGGGCGTGAAGGAGAGCTCCACCTGACCGCATTCCGCCAGCGCGCGGTAGCGCGGGATGACGCCGCCGATCAGGTCCGCAATGATTTCCAATAGCGCGCGCCGGTCCTCCGGCGTATAGCCGCAGCCCTTGACGATCAGTTGTTGCGCCTTGGGGTGGGTACGGTGCACGGTCTCGCCGAGCCACGCCTGGTGATACCAGGTGACGATGTCGGCGAAGTACTGGTCCGAGAGATAGACGGCGCACTCCGGCCGCTCGAATATCAGCGCCGCGAGGTCCGCCAATGCGCGATAGCGTGGGAAGCGTAGAACGAGGTGCTCGCGGTTCACGCGCAAACAGGTTTTGACCAGCGCCAGACGCTGTTCCTGCGCGGGCGGAGCGGGAGCGGCGAGCGCGGCGAGCAGCGGATCGGAGAGCGGCGTTCCGTGCGCAAGGAAATCTCGCGTCTGGCGCGCGTAATCGTCCAACTGCTCCAGCAGGACGGGGGCGAAATTTACCACCGCGCGCGCATGCGGAGCAGCCTCCAGCAGCGCCGCCATGTCGGTGTAATCCTTGATCGCGTGCAGATAGCTCCACGGCAGGAGGTATTCGCCGCTCTGCAGGTCGCGGTACTGGGGCTGGTGCATGTGCCAGCACAGCACCACGTTGAGGCGCGGCTCAGCGGACATAATGGATGTACTGGCCGAGCATCTCCGGCGTGACCAGCACCACGCCGCGCGGGGTAACGTGGAAACGCTGGGCATCCTGTTCGGGGTTTTCTCCGATCACCGTGCCTTCCGGTATCTTGCATGCCTTCTCCACGACCGTCTTGCGCAGGCGGCAGTGGCGGCCGATCTCCACGTCCGGCAGAATCACGCTGTCTTGCACCGCGGAATAGGAGTTGACGCGCACGTTGGAAAACAGCAGCGAGTGGCGCACCAGCGCGCCTGAGATCACGCAGCCGCCGGAGACTGTGGAATCCACCGCCATGCCGCGCCGGTCTTCATCATCGAATACGAATTTGGCGGGCGGCAGTTGCGGCTGATACGTCCAGATCGGCCAATCCTCGTCATAGAGATTGAGCTCCGGCGTGACGCTGACCAGCTCCATGTTGGCTTCCCAGTATGCATCCACCGTGCCCACGTCGCGCCAGTAGGCACACTTGCCGGTCTCCGGGTCGTGGAACGGGTAGGCGAACACGCGGTACCGGGCGATGATGGAGGGGATAATGTTCCTGCCGAAGTCGTGGGCGGAGTTTTGATTGTCGGCGTCCTTTATCAATTGCTCATAGAGAAAATCGGCGTTGAACAAGTAGATGCCCATGGAGGCCAGCGCCGCGTCACTGCGCCCGGGCAGGGGCGTCGGGTCGGAGGGTTTCTCGTTAAAGGCCGTCACGCGCGCGTGCTCCTGCAAGCTTATCACGCCGAATGATTTGGCGTGTTCCAGCGGCACTTCCACGCAGGCCACGGTCATGTCCGCCTCATGCAGGGCGTGAAATGAAATCATGCGCCCATAGTCCATTTTGTAGATGTGGTCGGCGGCCAGGATCAGGATATATTTGGGACGGTGGCCGCGGATGATATCCAGGTTTTGATACACCGCATCCGCAGTGCCGGTGTACCAGGAGGTCTCGATGCGCTGCTGGGCGGGTAACAGCTCCACGAATTCATCGAACTCGCCGCGCATGAAACCCCAGCCGCGCTGCACGTGGCCGATGAGCGAATGCGCCTTGTATTGCGTGAGGATGGAGATGCGCCGGATGCCGGAGTTGACGCAGTTGGAGAGCGGGAAGTCTATGATGCGGAATTTGCCGCCGAACGGCACCGCCGGTTTGGCGCGCCACAGCGTCAAGTGCTCCAGGCGCGAACCGCGTCCCCCGGCCAGGATCAAGGCCAGCGTATCGCGGGTGCGGCGCTTGGCGGCGGTATGGCGCGTCTGATTGGGGTGCACGAAGGTTCCTACTTAAATGTGCGGCTTAGGTGTCTTTCCGCAGGCCGCTGTATTAAACATGCCTTAAAGCTCATGTTACCCTATGTTCATGCAGGATACCAACCCCGGTAGTGCCGTATCTGACCGGCCCGCGCGGCATCAAGAACCGGGCTTGGACCCCGATTTGCGCCTGTTGCTGGAGGCGCACCACCATGACCCGTTTTCCGTGATGGGCCGCCATAGTCTGGGCGGCGCAGAAGACAGGGTGCGCGTGTTCATCCCCGGCGCGAAACGGGTAGCGATTGAGGGCGCCGCGGGTGAGTTTACGCTGACGCGCGTGGCGGATACCGGCATCTTTGAATGGCGGGGAGCCGCCGGTTTGGTGCCGCCGCGCTATCAGGTGATCTGGCAGGATGCGCAAAACGTCACGCGCCGGGCGGTGGATCCTTATTGCTTCCCGCCGCAACTGTCGGATTATGACCTGCACTTGTTCGGCGAAGGCAAGCACTGGCACGCCTACCGTTTCCTGGGCGCGCACGTGCATCAGGCGGACGGGGTGAGCGGCGTGCTGTTCGCGGTGTGGGCGCCGGAGGCGGAGCGCGTCAGCGTGGTGGGAGATTTCAACCAGTGGGACGGACGTCGCCACCCGATGCGCGTGCGCGGCGGGAGCGGGGTGTGGGAGCTGTTCATTCCGGGCTTGAGTCCGGGGACGTTGTACAAATTCGAGCTGCGCCATCGCGCCAGCGGCACGCTGCATCTGAAATGCGATCCCTACGGGCGGCGTTTTGAATTGCGTCCCGGCACCGCCTCCATCGTGACGGCGCCCGGCGATTACGTTTGGCAGGATGGAGGGTGGCTCGCGGCGCGCGCGCAGGCGGACTGGGCGCACCAGCCGTTGTCCATTTATGAAGTGCACCTCGGTTCCTGGCAACGCGACGCTGAGGGCGGCTTTCTCAATTACCGCGAGCTGGCGCACCGCCTGGTGGAGTACGTCAGCCGCCTCGGCTTCACGCATATCGAATTGCTGCCCGTCACCGAACACCCGTTCGACGCCTCCTGGGGCTATCAGACCACCGGTTATTTTGCGCCCACCAGCCGCTTCGGCGCGCCGGACGACTTCCGTTATTTCGTGGATTACTGCCACCACCACGGCATCGGCGTGCTGCTAGACTGGGTGCCGGGCCATTTCCCCAGGGATGCATTCGCCCTGGCGCGCTTTGACGGCAGCGCGCTGTACGAGCACGAAGACCCGCGCCGCGGCGAGCACCGCGACTGGGGCACGCTCATCTTCAACTACGGACGCAATGAAGTAAAAAATTTTCTATTGGCGAGCGCCGTGTACTGGCTGGAAGAGTTTCACCTCGACGGTCTGCGCGTGGACGCCGTGGCCTCCATGCTGTATCTCGATTATTCACGCGCGCCCGGCGACTGGGTGCCCAACGTCCACGGCGGGCGCGAGAATCTGGAGGCCATTGCCTTTCTGCGCGAGCTGAACACCGTCACGCATGGACAACATCCCGGCACGCTCATGATGGCGGAAGAATCCACCGCCTGGCCCATGGTGTCGCGCCCGGTGTGGCTGGGTGGTCTGGGTTTCAGCATGAAGTGGAACATGGGCTGGATGCACGACACGCTGCAATACATGAGCCTCGATCCGGTCTATCGCAAGCACCATCATGACCGGCTCAGCTTCGGCATGTTGTACGCCTTTACCGAGAATTTCATCCTGCCCTTTTCCCACGACGAAGTCGTGCACGGCAAGGCCTCGCTGCACTACAAGATGCCGGGCGACGAGTGGCAGCGCCTGGCCAATCTGCGTCTGCTGTATACCTATATGTACACCTACCCCGGCAAGAAATTGCTGTTCATGGGCGCGGAATTCGCCCAAGGACGCGAGTGGGACCATACCCGGTCGCTGGACTGGTACGTGCTGGATTATGCACTGCATCGCGGCGTGCAAACCCTGATTACCGATCTCAACCGCCTGTATCGCGAGTCGAGCGCGCTGCACCGCCATGAATTCGACTGGCGCGGATTTGAATGGATCGAGTGCCATGACGTTGAACAATCGGTGCTGTCCTACCTGCGCAAGTCGGAGCAGCAAACCCTGGTGGTGGCGCTCAACTTCACGCCGGTGCCGCGCCTTAACTACCGTCTCGGCGTGCCGCATCCCGGTTATTACCGGGTGATAGTAAACTCCGACTCCGCGTTTTACGGCGGCGGCAACCTGGGCGAGGCGGGCGCGTGGGCCGAGCCGCGGCCGTGCATGAACAAGCCCCATTCCATCGTGATTACCCTGCCCCCGCTGGCGGGGATCGTTTTAAAGCACGCCGGGGATGGATGACGCCCTTGCCGCCTGGTGTTGGCATGTAACTTGCTTCCCTAATGGGGAAAGCATGGACGGTTTTATGCAAGGCCGTTCATGGGGTGTATTTATTTCCAACGGGAACCAAGGAGAACATTATGTCGGCACTGAAGGACAGTTTCGGACGTTGCACGGTCAACCCCAAGTTTCTGGACCGGTTTTATGAAATATTCCTGAACTCGCATCCGGCCATCAAGCCCATGTTCGCGAAGACGGACTTTACCAAGCAAAAGGCGGTGCTGCGCACGGGGATCTCCATGATGATCCTGTACAATGAAGACGCCCACGTCGCCAGGATGGCCTTGGATCGTCTCGGCCACTCTCACGGCAAGCAGGGATTGAACATTGATCCCAAGCTGTATCCATACTGGCTTGACAGCCTGGTCGCCGCCGTCAAGGAGTGCGATCCTCAATTCTCGCCGCTGCTCGAAAAGCACTGGCGCGACGCCATGCGCAAGGGCATCAACTACATGATATCGGCCGGACAGGCCAAACCCGGTCTGAGCAGCCGGCCCGCCGTTGGCTGAGGTTTTTAAGGTGCGCGTACCAGGCGAACGTCTCAGGCGATCAGCAGCTTGTGCAGGATGCGTTCATAAATGACGCTCAATGCGTCAAGCTCACGCACGCTGACGCACTCGTTGAGCTTATGGATGCTGGCGTTGACCACGCCCAGCTCCAGCACCTGCGTGCCGGTGGGCGCGATGAAGCGCCCATCCGAGGTGCCGCCGGAGGTGGAAAGCTCGGCCTCGATGCCGGTGACTTCCTTGATCGCATGGCGCGCGGCAATCACCAGCGCGCCCTTGGGCGTGAGAAACGGCTGGCCCGACAAGCGCCACTCAATGTCGTATTTGAACGCGTGTCCGTTCAAAATCTTCAGCACGCGCTGCTTGATTTTCTCCGGCGTCAGTTCCGTGGAAAAACGCAAGTTGAATACGATCTCCAGATCGCCGGGGATGACGTTGTCCGCGCCCGTGCCGGCGTGGATGTTGGAGATTTGAAACGTGGTGGGCGGGAAAAATTCATTGCCCTGATCCCACCGTTCGGCGCACAGTTGCGTGAGCGCCTGCGCAAACGCATGTACCGGATTCAGCGCCAGATGCGGGTAGGCGACGTGCCCTTGTGTACCGTGCACGGTGAGCTTGCCCGTGAGCGAGCCGCGCCGCCCGTTCTTGATGGTGTCGCCCACGGTCTTCACGCAGGTGGGTTCCCCGATCAGACACCAGTTTATCTTTTCCTTGCGCGCCTCCAGATGCTCCACCACCTTGACGGTGCCGTTGATGCTGGGGCCTTCTTCATCGCTGGTGATGAGAAAGGCGATGGAGCCGGGGTGTTTGGGATGCTGCGCGATAAAGCGCTCCACCGCGGTCACCATCGCGGCGATGCCGCCTTTCATGTCCGCCGCGCCGCGGCCGTACAGACAGCCGTCGCGCAGTGTGGGCGTGAAGGGGTCCGACCTCCACTGGTCGAGCGGACCGGTGGGCACCACGTCGGTGTGCCCAGCGAAGGCAAATAGCGGTCCCTCGGCGCCGCGCCGCGCCCACAGGTTGTCCACGTCGCCAAAACGCAGGTGCTCGATTGCAAAGCCGAGCGGCTTGAGGCGCTGCGCGATCAATTGCTGACAGCCCGCGTCGTCGGGTGTGAGCGAGCGGCGCGCGATCAGCTGCTGCAATAGTTCCAGCGTCGTGGACATTATTGGCTCTCCTGTCAAACGTCGCGCAACAGTTCGTTGATACCCACCTTGCTGCGTGTTTTTTCGTCCACCTGCTTCACAATTACCGCGCAATACAGACTGTAGCCTCCGTCATGGGAGGGCAGGCTGCCCGACACTACCACCGAGCCAGCCGGGATGCGGCCGTAGCTGATCTCGCCCGTCATGCGATTGAATATCTTGGTGCTCTGGCCGATGTACACGCCCATGGAGACCACCGAGCCTTCCTCGACGATGACGCCTTCCACGATCTCCGAGCGCGCGCCGATGAAGCAGTTGTCCTCGATGATGGTGGGGCCGGCCTGCACCGGCTCCAGCACGCCGCCGATGCCGACGCCGCCGGACAGATGCACGTTCTTGCCGATCTGCGCGCAGGAGCCGACCGTGGCCCAGGTGTCCACCATGGTGCCGGAGTCCACATACGCTCCGATATTCACATACGACGGCATCAGCACCACCGAGGGCGCGATGTAGGCGCCGCGCCGCACCATGGCGGGCGGCACCACGCGCACCCCGCTCTGCTTGAAGCGCGTCTCGTCATAATCGCTGAACTTGCCCGGCACCTTGTCGTAGTAAGCGCTGTAGGCTCCTTTTATGAAATGATTATCCTCGATGCGGAACGACAGCAGCACCGCCTTTTTGATCCACTGGTGCACCTGCCAGGCGCCGCTGATCTTTTCCGCCACGCGCAGCTTGCCTGCGTCAAGCAGCGCGATGGTCTCGACGATGGCGTCCTTTACGCCGCGCTCGACGTTTTGCGGCGTGATTCGCGCGCGCTGCTCAAAGGCCGGTTCAATAATACTCTGCAAGTTTTTCATTGTGTTCCTTCAAGGTAAGAATAAATTCGCGTAACCGCTCGGCCGCTTCAACGCACTCATCAAGACCCGGCGCCAGTGCGATGCGCACGTAACCCTCGCCGGGATTGCCGCCATGCGCGCTGCGCGACAGATAACTTCCCGGCAGCAGCGTGACGTTATAGCGCGCGTACAGCCCGCGCGTAAAGGTTTGATCGCCCTGCGGGGTTTTCAGCCACAAATAAAACCCGCCCGCGGGCTGCTCCACTGCGCTCACGGGTTTGAGTATGTCGAGCACCGCGTCGAATTTTTCCCGGTACAGCCTGCGGTTGTCCTGCACGTGGCGCTCGTCCTGCCACGCCGCGAGGCTCGCCATCTGAGTCGCGGGCGGCATGGCGCAGCCGTGATAGGTGCGGTACAAATGAAATGGCCGGATCAGCTCGGCATCGCCCGCCACGAAACCGGAGCGCAGACCAGGCACGCTGGAGCGTTTGGATAGGCTATGAAACGCCAGGCAACGCCGGTAGTCATCTCGCCCCATGCGCGCGGCGGCTTGCAGCAGCCCCGGCGGAGGGTTGGCCTCATCCAGATAAAGCTCGGAATAGCACTCGTCGGAGGCGATCACGAAGTCATATTGATCGGCCAGACGAATCAGCTGTTGCAGCGCCTCGACGCCGAGCACCGCACCGCACGGATTGCCCGGCGAGCAGATATAAATCAGCTGGCAGCGCCGCCATACCGTGTCCGGCACGGCGGTGAAGTCGGGCAGGAAGCCGTTGTGCTGCGTGGTGTTGAGAAACCACGGCGCGGCCCCGGCAAGCAGCGCCGCGCCTTCGTAGATTTGATAAAACGGATTCGGCATCAGCACCAGCGGCGCGCTGCGGCGATCTATGACACACTGGGCGACGGCGAACAGCGCCTCGCGTGTGCCGTTTACCGGTAATATATGGCGCTCGATATCGAGACTCGCGCGCGGGAGGTCAAAGCGCCGCGCAAGCCAGGCGGCAATGGCCTCGCGCAGCGCGGGTTCGCCGCGCGTGACGGGATAGCGCGCGAGGCCGCTGAGATGGGCGCGCAGCGCGTCGCTGATAAACTCAGGCGTGGCGTGCTGCGGTTCGCCGATCGAAAGATTGATCGGCTTAAGATGAACGGGCGGCGCAATTCCGGCCATAAGCTGCTTGAGCCGCTCAAACGGGTAGGGCTGTAGTGCGGCGAGATCAGGGTTCATCATATACTGAGTGAGGAAGGACGCTCAAAAGCAAATATTTAATTATAAGCTTAAATACCATGTCCTCCAATGATTCCAAACGCAGTTTGCCGCTGTTCGCCCTGCTCTACGGCGCCACCTTGTGGGGCGTGTTGTGGTACCCGCTGCGCCTGCTGGAGGAGCAGGGCCTGTCTGGATTGTATCTGGTGCTGATTACCAATGCCGCGGCCTGCACTGTGGGTTTGCCCTGGCTGTGGCGCAGGCGCGCTGAGTTTAAACGCCATCCCTGGCTGCTGCTCGCGCTCGGTCTGATCACGGGCCTGTGCAATGCCACCTTCGTGCTGGCGGTGATAGAAGGCAACGTGGTGCGCGTGCTGCTCTTGTTTTATCTCTCGCCGCTGTGGGCCTCCCTGCTGGGATGGGTGATATTGGGCGAGCGGTTGACCGCGCGCGCCTGGGGTTTGCTGGCCATTGCGATGGCGGGCGCGCTCATCATGCTGTGGGAAGGCGCCACGGGCGCGCTCTGGCCGCACGGCCGCGCGGACCCCCTGGCCCTGCTGTCGGGTTTTACCTTCGCCCTGTCGAACGTGCTGATACGCAGGCTGCAAGACGTTTCGGTGCCGGTGAAAACCCTCTCGGTGTGGGCCGGCGGAGTGCTGGTGACGCTGTGGTGGCTGCTGTTCAGCGCACAACCCGCGCCTCAGGCCGCATCCACAGCCCTGATTTACGCCGTCGCGCTTGGCGCGCTCGGCATCACCACCATGACTTTGGCCGTGCAGTACGGCGTAACCCGCATGCCGGTACAGCGCTCAGCGGTGATTTTGCTGTTTGAATTGGTCGCGGGCGCGCTGTCAGCGGCGTGGCTGGCGGGCGAAACGGTGCAGACGCACGAATGGCTGGGCGGCGCCTTGATCGTGTTGGCGGGTTATTTTTCCGCGCGTACTCCGGGTATACCTGAGCGGCGTTGAAGTCCGGGATGGATTTAGGAAACTCTGATTTATTCAGAGTTTCCTGCGGCACATGGACGTGCCGCTATTTTACAATCACGCATGTGATTGTAAAATGAAGAAAAGCACCATAAGAAATCTTATGGCCACATTTTTGCTTTTCGTGCTCTGATAATTCCTGGATGGAATTATTCAGAGCTTCCTTTATTCAGAGCTTCCTTGGCCGCATTTTGGGAAATTATTTTTGATCTATATGACGCAGAATGGCCGTTTGGAGATGGTCCTGCTGGTCGCTGGTCAGAGGCTGGTTTTCACGACTGGTGATGTAAAAAATATCCTCGGCGCGCGCGCCCAAGGTAGCGATCTTGGCGTTCTGCAGGCGCACGCCGCACTCCGCAAACGCCCTGGCGATGCAGGATAGCAGACCCGGCCGGTCGGCGCTCGTCACTTCCAACAGGGTGCGCCGGTTGCCGCTGTCCGTGCTGAAGCCGACTTCGGTTGGGACGTCGAAGTGCCTGACCTGGCGCCGCGCGCGGCGCATCACGGCGGGAGCGGCGGGTTCGCGCAGCGCCTGATGCAGGGCGCGAGCGATTTCATCCAGACGATGCGCGTTGCTTATGTTTTCCCCGCTTTCTTCCAGCACGATATAGGTGTCCAGCGTATAGCCGTTTTTTGCGCTCACGATGCGCGCGTCCACGATGGTGAGCGCCATTTGGTCCAGGGCACCGGTGACGGTGGCGAACAGGTGATCTTGCGCCTTGGCGTAAAGAAAAATCTCCGTCCCGCGCGCGCTGGGGCGGATGAGTAACAGCGGTGGTCCGGCGCGTGAGGCCGAAACGATGGCTGCGCTGTGCCAGGCGATTTCGTCCGCCGCATAGCGCAGAAAATAATCTTCTCCCGCATCGCGCCACAAGGCTTGCAGCGCCGCTTTCTCCATCCCGCGTTGCGCAAGCAGCTCGAACGCTTCGCGCTGTGTTTCCTCAATGCGTTCCGTTCGCGCCAGGGGGCTTTCCAGCCCGCGCGCCAGCGCGCGGCGCGCGGCGAGATACAGCTCGGTAAGCAGCGCGCCCTTCCAGCTGGTCCACAAACCGGGGTTGGTGGCGCGGATGTCGGCCACGGTAAGCAGATATAAGTAGTCCAGCAGCGTGCCGTCGCCGACCCCGGCGGCGAAAGTATTGATGACCTGCGGATCGCTGATGTCCTCGCGCTGCGCGGTGCGCGACAGGATTAAATGGTGTTGGACCAGCCACGCCACCACGTGCGCGTCGTAGACGCTCAAGTCATGGCGCAGGCAGAATTGCGCGGCGTCTCCCGCACCCAGCTCGGAGTGGTCGCCGCCGCGGCCCTTGGCGATGTCGTGAAACAGCCCGGCGAGATAGAGCAGTTCCGGCTTGGGCAGCTGCTGAAAAATTTCATTGCACAGCGGCAATTCATGCGCGAATTCCGGCAGCGCGAAGCGGCGCAGGTTGCGTACCAGAAACAGCGTGTGCTCATCCACGGTGTAGACGTGAAACAGATCATGCTGCATCTGGCCTTCAATGCGGCCGAATTCCGGAATATAGGCGCCCAGCACGCCGTAACGGTGCATGCGCCTGAGCTCGTGTGCGATGCCCCGTTTTTCGCGCAGCAATTCCATGAACAGCGCGCGGCAGCGCAGGTCGGCGCGGAAGGCGTCGTCTATCAAATAACGATGATTGCGGATCAGGCGTATGGTGGCGGGACGCACGCCCTTGAGATGCGGGCGTTGCGCCAGCAGCACGAAGATTTCCAGCAGCGCGAACGGATAATGTTTAAAGACATGGGGGTGCGTGACTTCGATGACGTCGTTGCATATCTGAAAGCGCTTGTTGAGCGGAACTATCTCCGTACCTTCGTCACGGTACAGGATGGTCTCCTGAAACAGTTGCAGCAGCATCTCGTTCAGGCGGCTGAGCTCCATCACGGTGCGGTAATAGCGTTGCATGAACTGCTCCACCGCTAATTGCTGCGGTGTGTCGCGATAGCCGAACTGCGCGGCGAGGGCGCGTTGATAGTCAAACAGCAGGCGGTCTTCACGCCGCCCGGCGAGGAGGTGCAGGGCGTAACGGACGCGCCACAAAAAGCCGCGGCCTTCACTCAACAGGCGCAGCTCGGTTGCGGTGAGAAAGCCGTGCGTCGCCAGATCGTGCAGGCGCGCGCTGCCGAAGTGACGCAGCGCGACCCAGGTGACGGTCTGGATGTCGCGCAGGCCGCCGGGGCCTTCCTTGACGTTGGGCTCCAGGTTGTAAGCGGTGTCGTGATATTTATGATGGCGCCGCGCCTGTTCCTCCCACTTGGCCTTGAAGAATTCGCGCACCGGCCACAGGTGCTCCGGAGCGAGCGCCGCACGCATCGCCTCGAGTAGCGGCGCGGGACCCTGGATCAGCCGCGCTTCCAGGAGGTTGGTGAGGACGGTCGCGTCGCTCGCGGCCTCCTCCGCACACTGCGCCACGGAGCGCACGCTGTGGCCGAGGTGCAGCCCCATGTCCCACAGGAAATGAACGAAGCGCTCGATGGCCTGTGGTTCGGCGACGCGCTCACCGGTCAGAATCAGGATGTCCACGTCGGAGCCGGGATGCAATTCTTCGCGCCCGTAGCCGCCCACGGCAACCAGCGCCGCCTGCTCCGGGGGCGAATGGAGACGCCAGACGCGGGTGAGCAGCTCATCGAGCAGTACCGAGCGCTGGCGCAGCAGCTCTTCTACCGGCGCACCGGAAAAAAAGCGCCGCCCCTGGGCCTGGTGCGCGTCGTGCAGTGCGGCGCGGAAAGCGGGAAGCGCCGATGCGCCGCCTTGCAATGCGTCGTCCAGTTTGCGCAGATCAGGCTGTAACGAATCACGCTGCGTGGCGGCGGGGAGCATGGGGCTTATATGCCGTCTCCTGGCCTCAAGGTGAGCACTTCAAAGCCGGTTTCGGTGACCAGCACGGTGTGCTCCCACTGCGCGGACAGGCTGTGGTCCTTGGTAACGACGGTCCATTGATCAGGTAAAAGTTTTACCTGGCGCTTGCCGGCGTTGATCATCGGTTCGATGGTGAAGGCCATGCCGGGTTGCAGCGCCATGCCGGTGCCGGGCTGGCCGTAGTGCAGCACTTGCGGGTCTTCGTGAAACTCGCGTCCGATGCCGTGGCCGCAGTATTCACGCACCACCGAGCAATTGTTGGCCTCGGCGTGTTTCTGAATCGCATGGCCGATGTCGCCCAGGCGCACGCCCGGCTTCACCATCTCGATGCCGAGGCGCATGCATTCGTAGCTGGTTTGCGTGACGCGTTTGGCGATGAGCGAGGGCTCGCCCACGAAAAACATCTTGCTGGTGTCTCCGTGATAGCCGTCCTTGATCACTGTTACGTCTATGTTGATGATGTCGCCTTCCTTCAGCATGCGCTCGCCGGGTATGCCGTGACAGACCTGGTGATTCACCGAGGTGCAGATGGACTTGGGATAGCCGCGGTAATTGAGAGGGGCGGGGGTGGCTTGCTGCACGTTGACGATGTAATCATGGCACATGCGGTCCAATTCGCCGGTGGTGACGCCGGCTTTGACGTAGGGGCGGATCATGTGCAGCACGTCCGCCGCGAGGCGGCCCGCGACGCGCATCCTGGCGACTTCTTCCGCGGTTTTGATCGTGACGCTCATACTTCTGTCAATTGCCGGCCGGGAGGGTTTTGCCGTATACTGTAAAAGTTTTCACTACACACATGCGCCACTACCCCGCAGCGGGGTGCCGCCCGGCCTAGTCCGGGGGGTTCGCTGCCGGGGGCGCATGGAGGATCAACCCAAACTTAGGAGTATACAACATGGCAGATGTCACCATGCGTCAAATGCTGGAGGCCGGCGTGCATTTCGGCCACCAGACGCGCTTTTGGAACCCCAAGATGGCCCCTTTTATCTTCGGCCAGCGCGACAAAATTCACATCATCAATCTGGAGAAAACCCTGCCGCTGTACCATGAGGCGATGAACTTCATCGGCAAGATGGCGGCGAACAGGGGTATTATTCTATTCGTGGGCACCAAGCGCGCGGCGCAGGAAATCATCGAACAGGAAGCGCAGCGCTGCGGCATGCCTTACGTAAGCCAGCGCTGGCTGGGCGGTATGCTCACCAATTTCAAGACCATCCGCCAGTCCATCAAGCGCCTCAAGGAGCTGGAGGCGATGGCCGAGGACGGCAGCCTGCAACGCCTGAGCAAGAAAGAGTCGCTCATGCTGGAGCGCGAGCGGGATAAGCTGCGTCACAGTCTGGGCGGCATCAAGGACATGGAGCGCCTGCCCGACGCCCTGTTCGTGATAGACGTGGGCAATGAAAAGATCGCGGTGCAGGAGGCGGTCAAGCTCGGCATTCCGGTGGTCGGCGTGGTGGACAGCAACAACCCGCCGGACGGCGTGGATTACATGATCCCCGGCAATGATGACGCGATCCGCGCCATTCAACTGTACGCGCGCGGCGCGGCGGACGCGGTGCTGGAAGGCCGCAGCATGATCGCCCAGGGTCCGGCGGACGAGTTCGTCGAGCTGGGCGAGGGCGGCGAGCCCGGGGGTGCGGCGGCGCGCGAGGCCGAACCGAGGAAGGCCGCGCCGAGGCGCGCGGGGAGAAAGGCCGCCGTGGCCAAGGACGAAGCCAGAGCGGAGAAGGAGGCGCCGAAGAAACGCGCGTCCGCCAAGGACAGGGTCAGCACCCGCGGCAAGACGGCTGCGAAGAAATCAATTTGATTTCGCCGCGCGGAATGAATCCGCGCGGGCGACCAAAGGGGAGAGTGGCACTACTCCCCTTTGGAAACCCCAAGGCTTTGCGCCCGCAGCAAGCTGCGGGGTATGAATTAATCATCGTGCCAGAAATTTGAGGAGAGAGTTTGCATGGAAATTACCGCCGCGCTGGTCAAGGAGCTGCGTGAGCGCACCGGGTCGGGCATGATGGAGTGCAAGAAGGCCCTGCAGGAAACCGGGGGCGACATCGAGGCCGCGGTCGAGGTGATGCGCAAGGCCGGTCTCGCGCAGGCCGACAAAAAGGCCGGACGCATCGCCGCCGAGGGTATGATCGTGATCGCGCTTACCCCCGGCGCCAAACAGGCGGTAATGGTGGAAGTAAACTGCGAGACCGATTTCGTCGCCAAGGGCGATGCGTTCAAACAGTTCGCGCAGGATGTCGCGCAAGTGGTCCTGAAGCAGCAACCCAAGGACGTGGACGCGCTGCTTGCGCTGCCGCTGCTTGAGGGCAGCGTAAACAGCGTGCGCCAGGCGCTCATCGCCAGGATCGGCGAAAACATCGGCGTGCGCCGTTTTGTGCGTATGGAGAGCAAGGGGCTGATCGGCGCTTACTCGCACGGCGCGCGCATCGGCGTGCTGGTGGATGGCGAAGGCGTGGACCCGGAGCTGGCCAGGCGCATCGCCATGCACATCGCGGCCAACAAGCCGGTGGCGGTGGCGCCGCAGGACGTGCCCGCCGGAACCATCGCCAAGGAGCGCGAGATCTACAGCGCGCAGGCGGCCGAAAGCGGCAAGCCCGCGGCCATCGTGGAGAAGATGATTGAGGGCCGCATTAAAAAGTTCCTCGCCGAGAGCACCTTGCTCAGCCAGCCCTATCTGCACGACGCGGAAAAGACCGTGGAACAGGTGCTAAAAGAGGCGCGTGCCAGGGTGCTGCGCTTCGAGCGCTTCGAGGTCGGCGAGGGCGTCGCCAGGAAGACGGAAAATTTTGCCGAAGAAGTGATGGCGCAGGTGCGTAAAGCCTGAGGTCGAACATGTCCGCTCCCACGCCCAAGCCGCAGAGCAGGCCCAAGTATCAGCGTATCCTGCTGAAACTGTCCGGCGAGGCGCTGATGGGCGAGGCCGATTATGGCATAGACCCCAAGGTGATCCAGCGCATCGCCGGGGAGGTGCAGGAGCTGGTGCAAGCCGGGGTGCAGGTGGCGCTGGTGATCGGCGGCGGCAACATCTTCAGGGGCGCGGGGTTGGCCGCGAACGGCATGGACCGCGTGACCGCCGACCAGATGGGCATGCTCGCCACGGTGATCAACGCACTTGCCATGCAGGACGCCATTGAGCAGTTGGGGCTCCACGTGCGCGTCATGTCCGCGCTCAAGATCAATCAAATCTGCGAAGACTACATTCGCCGCCGCGCCATACGCCACCTGGAAAAGGGGCGCGTGGTGATCCTCGCCGCCGGCACCGGCAATCCCTTCTTCACCACCGATTCCGCCGCCAGCCTGCGCGGCGTGGAGCTGGGCGTGCAACTGGTGCTCAAGGCCACCAAGGTGGACGGCGTATATTCCGCCGATCCCATGAGGGACAAAAACGCGGTGCGCTACCGGCGCCTCACCTACGATGAAGTCATCGAGCGCAAGCTGATGGTGATGGACGCCACCGCCATCGTGCTGTGCCGCGACCACAACATGCCGCTGTGCATCTACAACATGAACAAGCCGGGTGCGCTGATGAACATCGTACTGGGCGCCGACGAAGGGACCTTGGTGAGCGGCAAACATGCCTAAGCAAATTATTCAGAACAGCCAGCAGCGCATGCAAAAAACCATCGAGGCGCTGAAACACGAAATCGCCAAACTGCGCGGCGGGCGCGCGCATCCCAGCCTGATTGAACACGTGAAGGTGCCCTATTACGGCAACGAGGTGCCGCTCAATCAGGCCGCCAACATCACGGTGACCGACGCGCGCACCCTGGTGGTGACGCCATGGGACAAAAGCGCGACGCCGGCGATAGAAAAGGCGATCCTGAACGCCAATCTGGGGCTGAACCCGGTGTCCGCCGGCAACGTGATTCGCGTGCCGCTGCCCCCGCTCACCGAAGAGCGCCGGCGCGACATGATCAAGGTGGTGCGCGCGGAAGGCGAGGGTGGGCGCGTGGCGGTGCGCAACGTGCGCCGCGACGCCAACACCGAGATCAAGAATCTGCTCAAGGATAAAAAGATCACCGAAGACGAAGAGCGCCGCGCCGAGGAAGAGATTCAGAAACTCACTGACAAGTCCATCGCCGAGATCGAAAAGCTGTTGGAGCAGAAAGAAAAGGAGTTGATGGAGGTATGAAAAAGATACTCCCATCTCTATGACATCCACCCCTGGTGCGCCTCCGCGCCACATCGCCATCATCATGGACGGCAACGGGCGCTGGGCGGAGCGGCGTTACCTGCCGCGCATCGCCGGACATCGCGCCGGTGCCGAGAGCGTGAAGAGCGCGGTGCGCGGGTGCGCGGAGCGCGGTGTGGCGGCGCTCACCCTGTTCGCCTTCAGCAGTGAAAACTGGACCCGGCCGGCGCAGGAGGTGACGCAGCTCATGGAGCTGTTTCTCTCCACGCTGCAAAACGAAATTCAGGAGCTGCATCAGAATCGTGTGCGGCTGGAATTCATCGGCGCGCGCAGTGCATTCTCAGACAAGCTGCAACAGCAGATGCGCGAGGCGGAACAACTGACCGCGGCCAATTCGGGCTTGCGCCTCAACATCGCGGCCAATTACGGCGGGCAGTGGGATATTGTACAGGCGGCGCAACAGCTTGCGTTGCGCGTGGAGCAGGGGACGCTGCGCGCCGGGCAGATAGACCGTGCGCTGTTTGAGTCATGCCTGTGCCTCAGCTCGCTGCCGGCGGTGGATTTGTTCATCCGCACCGGCGGCGAGCAACGCATCAGCAATTTTCTGTTGTGGCAGATCGCCTATACCGAGCTGTATTTCACCGGGACCTTATGGCCGGACTTCGACTCATCGGCCTTGCAGGCGGCGCTCGACGCCTATGCCACGCGCCGGCGTCGTTTTGGCGGCCTCTCCGCAGCCCAGGCCTGATCCATGCTCTGGCGGCGTTTGCTGACTGCGGCGCTGTTGATCCCGCTTCTGGTATGGGCGGACTATGCGCTCGCCAGCCGCGACTTCGCGCTGCTTATCGCGGCGATTGTTCTGTACGGAGCCTGGGAATGGGCGCGCTTGGCCGGATTCCCCCGCTTTCTGCGTCCGGCTTATGTGCTGCTGACAGCGGCGGCGTTATGGGGCGTGTTACAGCTCCCTCTGCAACTGCTACTATGGATGGCGGTGGCGTGGTGGGCGATCGCATCACTGTGGGTGCTGCGCTTTCCGCGCGATGAGCGCACTTGGTCGCAACCCGCTGTGGCGGGCGTCGCGGGTATTCTGGTGCTGGTTCCGGCCTGGCGGGCGTTAAGCGCGCTGCATGAGGATTACGGCCCGCACGCCGTGCTGTTTTTATTGAGCCTGATCTGGCTGGCCGACAGCGCGGCCTATTTCGCGGGCCGTCGCTGGGGCGCGCGCAGGCTGGCGCCCTTGGTCAGCCCCGGCAAGTCCTGGGAGGGGGTGTACGCCGCCGCCGCCGCGGCCTTGGTCGCGGCGCTCGCCGGCGGCGCATTGGCCGGGCTGGATGCCGGGGCGTATGCGTTATTTGTGCTGCTGTGTTTGGCAACCGTGGCGGTTTCTATCGTGGGTGATTTATTCAAAAGCATGTATAAGCGTCACGCCAAGGTAAAGGACAGCGGCGCCCTGTTTCCGGGACACGGCGGGTTGCTGGATCGCATAGACAGCCTGACCTCGGCTGCCCCGCTGTTTGTGTTGGGCTTGATGTATTTGGAGCGCGGCCTGTGATTGGAGTAGCCATACTGGGTTCGACCGGTTCCATCGGTGTGAATACCCTGGACGTGCTGGCGCGCCAGCGCGCGCGCTTCCGCGTGGTTGCGCTCGGCGCGCAGCGCGACATTGAAAAGATGTATCAGCAGTGCCTGGCGTTTCAACCCGAGTACGCGGCGCTGGCGGACGCCGCCGCCGCCGACCGGCTGCAACAGCGCCTGCGCGGCAAGACGGGCACGCACGTGCTCGCGGGCGCACAGGGGCTGGAGTTCATCGCGCGCCTGCCGCAGGCGCATTACGTGATGGCGGCCATCGTGGGCGCGGCGGGGCTTGCGCCCACCCTCGCCGCGCTGCACGCGGGCAAGCGCGTGCTGCTCGCCAACAAGGAGGCGCTGGTGATGGCGGGCGCGCTGTTCATGGACGCGCTGCGCGGCGGTGGCGCGACGCTGCTGCCCATAGACAGCGAACACAACGCGGTGTTTCAGTGCCTGCCGCATCACGTTAATTACGCCGCGTTCCCGGATGCCCGAGTCGCCGGAGTGCGGCGCATTCTGCTTACCGCCTCCGGCGGGCCGTTCCGCACCTTGCCGCTGGAGCATCTGGAACGGGTCACACCCGCGCAGGCCTGCGCCCATCCCAACTGGGTGATGGGCAAAAAAATCTCGGTGGATTCGGCCACCATGATGAACAAGGGGCTGGAGGTGATCGAGGCCACCTGGCTGTTCGGCGTGGCGCCGGACATGATCGAGGTGCTGCTGCACCCGCAAAGCGTGATTCACTCGCTGGTGGAGTATTGCGACGGCTCCCTGCTGGCCGAGCTCGCCAGCCCCGACATGCGCGTGCCCATCGCGCACGCGCTGGCCTGGCCGGAGCGCATCGAGTCCGGCACGGCGCGCCTGGATCTGGCCGCCGTGGGCCGGCTTGAGTTCGGGGCCGTGGAGCACGCGCGCTACCCGTGCTTGAACCTGGCGTATCAGGCTGCGCGTCAAGGCGGCACCGCGCCCGCGATACTGAACGCCGCCAATGAAGTCGCGGTGCTGGCGTTTCTGGAGGAAAAAATTCCGTTCACCGGCATCGCCGGGATAGTGGAGGCCGCGCTGGCCGCGCAAGGCGCGCGCCCCGCCGCGTCGCTGGAGACGGTGATGGAGGATGACGCACGCGCGCGCGCATGCGCCGCGGAGCAAATCACCAGGCGGCGTGCGAAGTCCCGGCGCGGTGCCGGTTCCGCACCGGCGGTGTTACAGTGAGATCATCATGACAAGCGTGTTGCTTTCCATCGCTGGTTTTATCGTGACCCTGGGCATACTGGTCACGGTGCACGAGTTCGGGCATTTCTGGGTGGCGCGCAAGCTGGGCGTCAAAGTGCTGCGCTTTTCCGTCGGCTTCGGCAGGCCGTTGTGGAGCGTGCGCGGCCGCGACGGCGTCGAGTACGCCATCGGCATGTTTCCGCTCGGCGGCTACGTGAAGATGCTCGATGAACGCGAAGGACCGGTGATCGAGGCGGAGCTGCCGCGCGCCTTCAACCGTCAGAGCGTCAAGGTGCGCTCCGCCATCGTGCTGGCCGGGCCGGTATTCAATCTGGTATTCGCGGTGCTGGCCTACTGGCTGTTGTTCAGCACCGGCATTCCCGGTCTCAAGCCGGTGCTGGGCGAGGTGGCGCCCGCCTCGGTCGCCGCACAGGCCGGTTTGGCGGCGGGCGATGAAATCGTGAGCGTGGACGGCCGGCCCACCCCGGCCTGGGACAGCGTGTTCATGGCCTTGCTCGGCAAGGCGCTGAGCCGCGAGCCGGTGACGCTGGAAACCGAGGCCGGCGGCGTGCGCCGCAGCCACGTGTTGCAATTGAACGACGCCCCGCCGCAGCTCGATCAAGGCGACTTGCTGGGCAAGCTGGGCATGCAGCCGGTGCGCCTGCCGGTGCCCGCCGTGGTGGGCGCGGTGGAGCGGGGCGGGGCGGCGGAACGGGCTGGATTGAAGCCGGGCGACAGGCTGCTCCGCATCGCGGATAAACCGATACAGGACTGGCGCGACTGGGCCGTCTACGTGAGCGAGCATCCCGGCGTGGAGCTGTCCCTGGAGATCGAGCGCGCCGGACGGCCGCTTACGCTCACGCTGCGCCCCGCTGAAAAGGCGGTGGCGGGCAAGATCGTGGGCTATGTCGGCGCCGCGCCGCAGCCGGTCGAGGCGCCTGCGTCCATGCGCGCCGAGACGCAATACTCACCGCCCGTTGCGCTGGTGAAGGGCGTGGAAAAGACCGTTCAGATGACGGGATTGATGCTGCGCGTGCTATGGAAGATGGTGACGGGCGAGGCGTCGCTGCAAAACTTGAGCGGCCCCCTGAGCATCGCGCAGTTCGCGGGGCTGTCGGTGAGCGGCGGCCTGACGCCGTTTTTACAGTTTCTGGCGGTTATCAGCATCAGCCTGGCGGTGTTGAACCTGTTGCCGGTGCCGCTTTTGGACGGCGGCCACTTGATGTATTATTTTATAGAGGCCTGCAAGGGGAGCGCGGTGTCGGAGCGGACGCAACTTGTGGGCCAGCAATTGGGGATCGTGCTGCTTGCCTGTCTGACCTTGATCGCCTTGTACAACGATGTGACGCGTCTTTGGGGTTGAACGCCGTGTTGAGGCAAGCAATAACAATGAACAAACTGCTGTCCGCCGCGTGGCTCCTGGTCGCGTTCACGTCCGCCGTCTGGGCGCTGGAGCCGTTCGTGGTCAAGGACATCCGGGTGGAGGGCTTGCAGCGCATCTCGGCGGGCACGGTGTTCAATTACCTGCCGGTCAAGGTGGGCGATACCCTGGACGAGGCGCGCTCGCAGGAGGCGATCCGCGCGTTGTTCAAGACCGGATTCTTCAAGGACGTGCGCCTGGAGCGCGAAGGCGAGGTGCTGGTGGTGATCGTGGACGAGCGCCCGGCGATCGCCAGCATCACGTTCTTCGGCAACAAGGACATCGACACCGAGACGCTGACCAGGGCCTTGAAGGGGCAGGGGCTGGCGGAGGGCGAGGTGTTTGACCGCGCGCTGCTGGACAAGGTGGAGCAGGAGCTGAAGCGCCAGTATTTCAGCCGCGGCAAATACGCAGTGCAGGTGACCACCACCGCAACCCCGCTGGAGCGCAATCGCGTGGCGATCACCATAGATATCTCGGAAGGCCGCGCCGCGCGCATCAAGGAGATCAACATCGTCGGCAACCAGGCCTTCAGCGATAAAGAACTGCTGGATGAATTCCAGCTCACGACGCCCACTCTGGTCTCGTTTTATACCAGGAGCGACCAGTATTCCAAGCAGAAACTCTCCGCCGATCTGGAAACGCTGCGCTCATTTTATCTGGACCGCGGTTACCTCGCCTTCACTATTGACTCCACCCCGGTCTCGATCACGCCGGACAAGCAGGATATCTACATCACCATCAATGTCACCGAGGGCGACGTGTACACCGTCAAAGAAACCAGGATTGCGGGCGAGACGGTGGTGCCGGCGGACGATCTTGCCAAGCTGATTGAGGTGGAAAAGGGCGGCGTGTTCTCGCGCAAGGCGGCGACGGAATCGAGCGCCAGGATCATCGAGCGGCTGGGCGAGGAGGGCTATGCCTTCGCTAACGTGAACATCGTGCCCGACATCGCGCAGGCGGAGAAGCAGGTCGCGCTTACCTTCTTCGTCGACCCGGGCAAGCGCGTGTACGTGCGGCGCATCAACTTCGCGGGCAACACCAAGACGCGCGACGAAGTGCTGCGGCGCGAGATGCGCCAGGTGGAGGGAGGCTGGATCTCCACGGAAAAGATCAAACGCTCGCGCACGCGCCTGGAGAAACTCGGTTATTTTGAAGAAGTCAACGTCGAGACCCCCGCCGTGCCAGGCACGGCCGACCAGGTGGACGTGAACTTCGCCGTAGTGGAAAAGCCGTCGGGCAACCTGCTCGCGGGTCTGGGTTTCTCCCAGTCGCAGGGCATCATTTTCAACACCACCGTGAGCCAGGAAAACTTTCTCGGCAGCGGCAAGCGCGTGAATTTCGCCTTCAACAACAGCGACGTCAATACCACCTACAGCTTCGGTTACACCAATCCCTATTACACGCTGGACGGGGTAAGCCGCGGTTTCAGCCTGTTTTCCAGAAAGACCGACGCGGCCGAGGCCAACATCGCGCAATATACCACCGATACTGTGGGCGGTTTCGTCAACTTCGGCATTCCGGTCACTGAGTTCGACAGCGTGCAACTGAGCCTCGGTTATGAAAACCTGGACGTCAAGACGGGCACCGAGACGCCCGTTGAATTCAGAAACTTTCTTGCCGCCAATGACAGCCGTTTTGATGCAATCCAATTATCCGCCGGCTGGGCTCATGACACGCGCAACCGTGCGGTGTTCGCCACGGAAGGCGTATTGCAGAATTTTTCGGCGGAGCTGGGTGCGCCGGGCGGCAACTTGCAGTACTATAAGGCGAGTTACCGCCATCAATGGCTGTACCCCCTGGGCAAGCGCTGGGGCGTCATGCTCAACGGCGACGTGGGTTATGGAGACAGCTACGGCGATACCACCGAGCTTCCGTTCTTCGAGAACTTCTACGGCGGCGGTCCTCGCTCGGTGCGTGGCTTCAAGGAAAACAGCCTGGGCCCGCGCAGCGCCTCCACCGGCCGGCCGCTGGGCGGCAATATGCGCCTGGTGGGCAACGCGGAATTGGTTTTCCCCACGCCGTTTGTCAAGGACAGCAAGAGCGTGCGCCTGAGCGGGTTTGTGGACGCGGGAGGTGTATTCAGCAATCAAAGCGGTTATGATTCCGGCGGGTTCCGTTATTCCACGGGCGTCAGCGGCCAATGGTTGTCCCCGCTCGGCGCGCTCACCGTGAGCGTCGCCGTGCCGCTCAATGACAAGGCAACGGACGATACGCAGATATTTCAATTTACCTTTGGCGCACCTTTCTGATTTAAGAGTTAAAACTTGAAACGATTATTATTGATCCTGCTTGTTGGATTTTGTTCGGCGGCGGCGAGCGCCGAATTGAAAGTGGGTTTTGTCAATACCGACAAGATATTGGAAGAGTCGCCGCAAGCCAAGGCGGCGGACGAGCGCCTGAAGAAGGAGTTCACGGCGCGCGACCAGAAGCTCATCGAAACCCGGAAAGAAATCAGGACGCTGGAGGAAAAGCTCGCCAAGGACGCGGCGGTGATGAGCGAGGCGGAGCGATTGAAGGCCGAGCGCGACATCATCTCGCGCAAACGAGATGTGAAGCGCGCACAGGACGAATTTGATGACGACTTCAATCTGCGCCGCAACGAAGAATTGATCAAGGTGAGGAAAACCGTGTTTGACGCCATCGTGGCGCTGGCCAAGCAGGAGGGCTTTGATCTGATCTTGAGCGGCGGCGTGGTGTTCGCGGCCGGTCGCGTTGACATCACGGATAAGGTGCTGGAGCGCCTCAAGAGTTCCGCCGCCGGCGCCTCAACCGGCGCCGCAAGCGGCGGCGCGGCAGGGTCCAAGCCCTGATATGAGCGCTGCGCGGTGGCATATACCCTGGCAGAGCTGGCGCGCCATATCGGCGCGGAGGTAGAAGGCGACTCCTCCTGCCTGATTCGCGCCGTCGCCGGATTGCAGCAGGCCGGGCCGGGCGATGTCAGTTTTCTCGCCCACGGCCGTTACCTTAAATACCTTGTCGCTACCCGCGCATCGGCGGTGATTGTGGACGCCGCGCACCGCGCGCAATGTCCTGTGTCCGCGCTGGTGGTGGAAAATCCCCTACTCGCCTATGCGCGCGTCGCGGCGTTGCTTCATCCCGAGGCATTGCCCGCGCCCGGTATTCACCCCAGCGCCGTCGTCGGCGCCGCGTGCCGTATCCCCGCCAGCGCTTCGGTGGGCGCGCAATGCGTGGTGGAAGAAGGGGTGGAAATCGGCGCCAAGGTAATGATCGGGCCAGGTTGTGTGATAGGCAAGGACTGCGTGATCGGTGAAGGGAGCCGCCTGTTGGCGCGCGTTACGCTGTGCCACGGCACGCGCATCGGCGCGCGCGCGCTGATCCATCCCGGCGCGGTGATCGGCAGCGACGGCTTCGGTTTCGCGCCGAAGTGCGGCGCCTGGGTCAAGATACCACAGCTCGGCGGCGTGCGGATCGGCGACGACGTGGAGATCGGCGCCAACACCACCATAGACCGCGGCGCGCTGGAAGACACCGTGATTGAGGACGGCGTCAAGCTTGATAATCAGATTCAGATCGCGCACAACGTGCGCATCGGCGCGCACACTGCGGTTGCGGCCTGCGCGGGCATCGCCGGCAGCGCGCGCATCGGCAAACGCTGCCAGATCGGCGGCGGCGCGGGTATTAACGGCCATATCGAAATCACGGATGACGTGACTATCACCGGCATGGCGATGGTGACCAAGTCCATCACCCGGCCGGGGGTGTATTCCTCCGGCGTCCCGGCGCAGGAGAACGCGCTGTGGCACAAGCAGGTCGTGCGTCTGCGCCAACTGGACGACATCGCCGAACGCCTGAAGAATCTGGAAAATCGCCTACAGGAAGAATAAATGTCAACCACCCTGGACATACACCAGGTGCTTAAGCACCTGCCCCACCGTTACCCTTTTTTGCTCATAGACAAGGTGTTGTCGTATACGCCCGGCCAGTCGCTCATCGCGCTCAAGAACGTGAGTTACAACGAGCCGTTTTTCCCCGGCCATTTTCCGCAGCGTCCGGTGATGCCCGGCGTGCTGATCGTGGAAGCGATGGCGCAGGCCACCGGCCTGCTGGCTTATGCCGGCAGGCCGGCTCAAACCGCGGACCGGGGCTTGTATTATCTGGTCGGCATAGACGATGCGCGCTTCAAGCAGCCGGTGCAGCCGGGCGACCAGCTTATCATCGAGGTGGCGCTGGAGCGCAACGTGCGCGAGGTGTGGAAATTCAACGGCACGGCCAGGGTGGACGGCAAGCTGGCGGCGAGCGCCACCATCCTGTGCGCGCGCGGGAAAGACGAAGTTGATTGACGCGCGCGCCTCAATCGCCCCGGACGCCGTCATCGGGGACGGCGTGACGGTCGGGCCTTACAGCGTCATTGGCGCCGGCGTCGAGATCGGAGAGGGGACCTGGATCGGCCCGCACGTCGTCATCGTCGGCCCCACGCGCATCGGGCGAGACAATAAAATCTATCAGTTTGCCTCGCTGGGCGAGGCGCCGCAGGATAAAAAATACGCGGGCGAACAAACCCGGCTTGAGATCGGCGACCGCAACGTGATCCGTGAATACTGCACCATCAATCGTGGCACGGCGCAGGGCATGGGCGTCACGCGCGTCGGCAACGACAACTGGATCATGGCCTATGCGCACATCGCGCATGACTGCGTGGTCAGCGATCAGACCATCTTCGCCAACGCCGCTTCGCTCGCGGGGCACGTCACGGTGGGTGATTACGCCATCCTGGGCGGATTTACCCTGGTGCACCAGTACTGCATGATCGGCGCGCACTGTTTCTGCGGCATGGGCAGCGTGATTTCCATGGACGTGCCGCCCTACCTCATGATCTCCGGGCACCCCGCACAGCCGCACGGCATCAACAGCGAAGGCCTGAAGCGGCGCGGCTTCAGCAACGGCGCGCTGCGCGCGCTGCGCGAGGCGTACAAGATCATTTATAAATCCAGCCTCACATTGAGCGAGGCGCGGGCGCAGGTCGCGGCCAAAATCGCTGAGCATCCGGAACTGGAGCCGCTCGTGCGCTTTCTGGAGCAGACCCAGCGGGGGATAGTCAGATAGAGGCAGTAACGAGTAGAAAGTGGCGAGGAGGGCGCTATGGTTTTTGTAGCTAAATGTTTTATTACTCGTCACTCGTCACTCGCCACTCGCCACTGATTTTGTATGCGCATCGGCATTGTCGCGGGCGAAGAGTCGGGTGATCTATTGGCCGCGGAGCTGATCCGCGCCATGAGGGCGCGCGCGCCGGACCTTGAGTTGGAAGGCATCGTCGGGGCGCGCATGATACAGGCGGGTTGCAAGGCGCTCGCTCCGGCGGAGCGTCTGGCGGTGATGGGATTGTTCGAGGTGCTGGGACGTTATCGTGAATTGCACGCCTTGCGCTCCAAAGTGGCGAGCCATTTTATCCGCCGCCCGCCCGATGTGTTTATCGGCGTGGACGCGCCGGACTTCAATCTCGGCCTGGAGCGCGCGCTGCGCAGGGCCGGCATACCCACGGTGCACTACGTCAGCCCGACGGTGTGGGCCTGGCGCCGATATCGCATTAAAAAAATCGCGCGCTCCGTAGACCTGATGCTGACTCTGTTTCCGTTCGAGGCCGATTTCTATGCGCGCCATCAAGACACGCCGGTGCCGGTACGTTTCGTGGGACACCCCTTGGCGGACAGCATTGCGCTGGAGGAACAGGAGGAGCAACGGTGCAGCTTGCGCGCCGGGTTCGGTTTTGCCGCCGATGCAAAAGTCGTCGCCCTGCTGCCCGGAAGCCGCGCGGGTGAGGTAGCGCGTCTGGCGCAGCCCTTTCTGGAAACCGCGCTCTGGCTCGCCCAGCGCCGTCCAGGTGTGCAATTCGTGGCGCCCATGGCGAACAGCATGGCGCGTGAATTATTTGACCGGACAAGGCGGGACATCGCCCCGCACTTGTCCATAGTGCTGCTGGATGGGCGGGCGCAGGATGCTCTGCGCGCGGCGGACGTGGTGCTCCTGGCTTCCGGCACCGCGACGCTGGAGGCGCTGCTGCTGAAGCGGCCCATGGTGGTGGCGTATCGGGTGGCGGCGTTGACCGCCTTCCTGCTCAAGCGCTTCTTGCTCAAGACGCCGTATTTTTCACTGCCCAACCTGTTGGCCGGGCGTGCGCTGATACCGGAGTTCAGTCAGAGCCGGGTGACGGCGGAAAATCTCGGCGCCGCCTTGTTGCGCTATCTTGACGAGCCGGGGCGGGTTGCCGCGCTGCGCGAGGATTTTAACGCGATACACCGTGCATTGCGCCGCAACGCCAGCGAGCAGGCGGCGCAAGCGGTGTTGGAGCTGCTGGGCGCGCAGGGCGGTCGCTCCTCCAGGCGTCCTGCCTCCCGCGACACCGGCACATCCATGTGCGGCGCAACATGAGAAGTGGCGCCCGTTTGCATGCGGCGCAGGCCGCAGTCGCCCCCGGCGTCCTGCCTCCCGCGACACCGGCACATCCGTGTGCGGCGCAGGGCGATTTTGGCTTCGCCGCGCCACAGGGCCTGGTGGCGGGCGTGGACGAGGCGGGGCGCGGCCCGCTGGCAGGCCCGGTGTACGCCGCCGCGGTGATCCTCCATCCTGGGCAGCCCATCGCCGGGCTGGCCGACTCCAAAACGCTGGATGAAACCACACGCGTCAGGCTGGAGCGGAAAATCCGCGCGCGGGCTTTGGCCTGGGCCACCGGCGCGGCCAGCGCGCAGGAGATAGACCAGTTGAACATTCTGCGCGCCACCTTGCTCGCCATGCAGCGCGCGGTGGCGGGATTGCGCGTGGCGCCGCGCTACGTGCTGGTGGACGGCAACCAGCGCCCGGTTCTGGATTATCCCGTGGTGTCCGTTGTCAAAGGCGATGCGCGTTACGCCAGCATCAGCGCCGCCTCGATCCTGGCCAAGACGGCGCGTGACCGGGTGATGACCGAGCTGGATCGGCGTTATCCGGGCTATGGTTTTGCAAAACATAAAGGCTATGGCACGGCGCAGCACTTGCGCGCCCTGTGCAGCCTGGGCGTTACTCCGGAGCACAGGCGTTCGTTTGCGCCGGTGCGTGATTGTATGAGCGAAGATCGGGCATGACGCAGTCTTTCGTGCATTTACGCGTGCACAGCGAATATTCGCTGGTGGACGGGATCGTGCGCATCGAGCCGCTGATCGAGGCGGCGCGGGCGCTGTCCATGCCCGCGGCGGCGCTCACCGACCAGTGCAATCTGTTTGCGCTGGTCAAGTTTTACCGCGCCGCGCAGCAGGCCGGCGTGAAGCCCATCATCGGCGCGGATATGTGGTTGCATGGCCGCCCTCCCAGCCGCCTGACGCTGTTGTGCCAGGACCTCACCGGTTACCGCAACCTGACGCGATTGATTACACGCGCCTATGTCGAGGGCCAGCAGCGCGGTATACCCCTGTTGCACAGGGGGTGGCTGAATGGCGCCACGCAGGGATTGATCGCCCTCTCCGGCGCGCGCGAAGGCGATATCGGCCAGAGCTTGCTGGCGGGTAACCGTGAACTGGCGGAGGCGTTACTGCACGAGTGGCGCGAGCTGTTTCCGGGACGCTTTTATCTGGAACTGCAACGCAGTGCGCGTGAGGGCGAGGAAGATTATCTGCACGCCGCGGTGGATCTGGCGCAGGCCGGCGCGACGCCGCTGGTGGCGACCAATGACGTGCGTTTTCTCCGGCGCGAGGACTTCGAGACGCACGAGGCGCGCGTCTGCATACACGAAGGGCGCACGCTCAGCGATTCGCGCCGCCCGCGCCATTACAGCGAAGAGCAGTATCTGAAAAGCGCGGCCGAGATGGCGGAGCTGTTCAGCGACGTTCCCGAGGCGCTGGAGAACACTCTCCACATTGCCAGGCGCTGCAACCTCACGCTCGACTTCGGCCGTCACCACCTGCCCGACTATCCCGCGCCCAACGCCTTGCCGGTGCAGGAGTATCTGCGCGCCCAGGCCGAAGCCGGTTTACAGGCGCGTCTGGCCGCGTCGCCCGCGGGCGCCGCGCAGGCCGCGCGAGCCATCGCCTATCAGCAGCGGCTGGAGGCCGAGCTGGAGGTGATTTTACGCATGGGCTTCGCCGGTTACTTCCTGATCGTGGCCGACTTCATCCAGTGGGCCAAGCAGCAGGGTATCCCGGTGGGCCCGGGACGCGGTTCCGGCGCGGGGTCGCTGGTCGCCTATGCGCTGCGCATCACCGATCTGGACCCGATCCATCACGGCCTGCTGTTCGAGCGCTTCCTCAATCCGGAGCGCGTGTCGCTGCCGGACTTTGATATTGATTTCTGCATGGAGCGGCGCGATGAGGTGATCGCCTACGTCACGCAACGCTACGGGCGCGAACGCGTGGCGCAGATCATCACCTACGGCACCATGGCAGCCAAGGCGGTGGTGCGCGACGTGGGGCGCGTGCTGGGCATGCCGTACGGTTTCGTGGACGCGATCGCCAAGCTGATCCCGTTCGATCTCGGCATGACCCTGGAGCAGGCCTTGAAGGATGAGGCGCTGCTGTATGAGCGTTATCAAAAGGAAGACGAAGTGCGCGCGCTGATTGATCTGGCGCGGCGTCTGGAGGGCATTACGCGCAACGCCGGCAAGCACGCGGGCGGCGTGGTCATCGCGCCCAGCGACCTCACCGATTTCATGCCGCTGTTTTGCGAGCCGGGTGCGGAGGGGCGCGTCACGCAACTGGACAAAGACGACGTGGAGGCCCTGGGGCTGGTCAAGTTCGACTTCCTCGGCCTGCGTACCCTGACCATCCTGGACTGGGCGGTGAAGACCTTGCAGGAGCGCGGCGTGAGCATTGATATCAACCGCCTGCCGCTGGATGACCAGCCCACTTATGATCTGTTCAAATCCTGCGCCACCACGGCGGTGTTTCAACTGGAATCGCGCGGCATGCAGGATCTTATCAAGCGGCTGCAACCGGACTGCTTCGAAGAGGTGGTGGCGCTGGTGGCGCTGTTCCGCCCCGGCCCTTTGCAGTCCGGCATGGTGGATGACTTTATCGCGCGCAAGCACGGTAAAAAGAAGGTGGAATACCCGCACCCGGAGTTGATTCCCATCTTGCAGCCCACCTACGGCGTGATTCTGTACCAGGAGCAGGTGATGCAGATTGCCCAGGTGCTGGCCGGATACACGCTGGGCGCGGCCGATCTGCTGCGCCGCGCCATGGGTAAAAAGAAGCCGGAGGAGATGGCCAAGCAGCGCGACGTCTTCCTGCGGGGCGCCAAGGCGCGCGGCGTGGAGCCGCGCGTGGCGGGGCACATCTTCGACCTGATGGAAAAATTCGCCGACTACGGTTTCAACAAGTCGCATTCGGTGGCTTACGCGCTGATCGCTTATCAAACCGCCTGGCTCAAGGCGCATTATCCTGCGGCGTTCATGGCCGCGGTGCTGTCCTCGGACATGGACAATACCGACAAGGTAGTGCACATGATTGAGGAATGCCGCACGCTGGGGCTCACCGTGCTGCCGCCGGACGTGAACCGCTGCGAGTATAAATTCACCCTGGATGACGACCGGACGCTGGCGTATGGCTTGGGCGCGGTGAAGGGCGTAGGCCGGGCGGCGGCGGAAAATATCGCGGCGGCGCGGCGCGAGCGGCCGTTCCAGGACTTGGACGACTTGTGCGCGCGCGTCGAACTGCGCAAGGTCAATCGCCGCGCGCTGGAGGCCCTGATCCGCGCCGGGGCCCTGGATAAGCTGGGGCCTGGGCGCGCCACGCTCATAGCCACGCTGCCGGAGGCGATGAGCGTGGCCTCGCAGCAGCAGCGCAATCACAGCGCGGGTCAGGACGACCTGTTCGGTGAGGCGACGCAACGGACCGGATCCGGGCGCCGTTATGCCGCCGCGCCGGAGTGGAGCGAAGAGCAGCGCCTGGCCTATGAAAAGGAAACCTTGGGGCTATACCTCAGCGGTCATCCGTTGGCGCGTTACGCCGATGAGTTCGCGCAGTTCACCACCTGTCGTCTGGCGGAGCTGGGTAACTTTCACGGCAAGCCGGTCACGGTAGCGGGACTGGCGGCGGAGTTGCGCGCGCTTTACACCCGGCGCGGCGAGCGCATGGCGGTGCTGACGCTGGACGACCGGAGCGCGCGCGCGGAGGTGGCGCTGTTCGCCGAGGTCTACCAGCGCTACCGCGATCTGCTCGCCAAGGACAAGCTGCTGGTAGTGGAAGGCGAGGCGGCGAGCGATGACTACAGCGGCGGTTCGCGCATCACGGCGGAGCGCCTGTGCGACATCCATCAGGCGCGCGCCGCGTACGCCAAGGGTTTGTTGATCGAGATCGAGGGACGGACGGTCAGAAACGGTCAGATTTCCGCCCTCGCCGAGGCGCTCGCCCCGTTCCGCAACGGCTCCTGCCCGGTACGCATCCGTTATCAGAATACGTATAATGGGCGGCAGGTCAATGCCGAACTGCCACTTGGCGCGGACTGGCGCGTGCGGCCGGACGACGCCCTGTTGCAACGCCTCAGCGCGCTGGTGGGAGAGCGGCGGGTGCGCGTCCTCTATTAAGGAACCCCATGGATCTGCGTTTTCTCGACTTTGAGCAACCCATCGCCGAACTGGAAGGCAAGATTGAGAGACTGCGCTCGGCGCAGGACGGCCTGCCTGCGCAGGCAGGCGGCGCGAACATCGCCGAGGAAATCCTGCGTCTGGAGCAAAAGTGCAAGGAGTTGACCAGAACCATTTTTTCCACCCTCACCCCGTGGCAGATCTCGCAACTGGCGCGTCATCCGCAGCGTCCGCATCTGCACAAGTACCTCGCCGGCCTGTTCACGGATTTCGAAGAGTTGCACGGCGACCGCTGTTTCGGCGACGAGCCGGCAATAGTAGGGGGCGTGGCGCGGCTGGAAGGCAAGCCGGTGATGGTGATCGGCACGCAAAAGGGCGATGACACCAGGGAAAACGTCTACCGCAACTTCGGTATGCCCCGTCCTGAGGGCTATCGCAAGGCGCTGCGCCTGATGCGCATGGCGGAGCGCTTCAAGCTGCCGCTGCTCACCTTCATAGACACGCCGGGGGCCTATCCCGGCGTGGGCGCCGAAGAACGCGGCCAGAGCGAGGCCATCGCCGCCAACCTGTTCGCCATGGCGCGGCTCAAGACGCCGGTGGTGTGCACCGTGATCGGCGAAGGCGGCTCCGGCGGCGCGCTCGCCATAGGCGTGGGCGACCGGATTCTGATGCTGGAGTACAGCACCTATTCGGTGATCTCGCCCGAAGGCTGCGCCTCGATCTTATGGAAGAGCGCAGAGCACGCGCCCAAGGCGGCGCAGGCGATGAGCATCACGTCCGCGGCGTTGAAAAAGCTGAACCTGATAGACGGGATCATCGCCGAACCTCTCGGCGGCGCGCACCGTGACGCGGCGGACACGGCGCAGCGCGTGAAACACGCCCTGCTGGAAAATCTTGAGGCGCTGACGCAAGTCCCGATGGAACGGTTGTTGACGAGCCGTTACCAACGGCTGATGAGCTACGGGAGCTACAACGAATAAAGCGTCTTTCAGCGCGGCGGCGCTGCGCGACGTGTTGCGCCGCTACCCCGATCCGCGTCGCTACTGGGTCGCCTATAGCGGCGGCCTTGATTCTCACGTGCTGTTGCACGCCATGGCGCGGCTGCGTGACGAGCACGGCGTCATGCTCCAGGCGGCGCACGTGGATCACGCCCTGCATCCCGATTCCGCGCGTTGGGCCGAACATTGTCAAACCGTGTGCGCCGATCTGAATATTCCCTGCCAAACGGTGCGCGTCCATGCCAAGGCCGACGCCGGCGTCAGCCCGGAAGCCGCCGCGCGCCGCGCGCGCTATCAGGCGCTGGCGGACTTGATGGAGCCGGGGGATGATTTATTGACCGCGCACCATCAGGACGATCAGGCGGAAACCCTGCTGCTGCAACTGCTGCGCGGCGCAGGCCCCTACGGCCTCGCGGCGATGCCGCCCTGCGCCAGATTTGCCGCGGGGCTGCACCTGCGTCCCCTGCTTGAATTCAGCCGCGCCGCGTTGCGCCGCTACGCCGAAGAGCACAAGCTGCGCTGGATTGAAGATCCCGGCAATATCAAGCGCGATTTTGCGCGCAATTATCTGCGTCACGACGTCATGCCGCTCATCCATGCGCGCTGGCCCGCCGCTGCCGTTACCCTGGCGCGCGGCGCCCGGCTTCAGGCCGAGGCCGCCGAATTGATGGACGCCTTGGCCGAACTGGACCTGCGCCAGGCGCAAGGCGTGCAAAAAAATACGCTTTCCATCTCCGCGCTCAACACACTGTCCGATACGCGGCGACGCAACGTGTTACGCCAGTGGATCAAAGGATTGGGTCTGCCGCAGCCCGACTCGCGCCATGTGCAACGCCTGTTGCAGGATGTGCTGAGCGCCCGTGCCGACGCCACACCCTGCGTGCGCTGGCGCGGGGCCGAGGTGCGACGCTACCGGGACGAGCTATACGCCATGCCGCCGCTTGCGCCGCACGACGCAAGCCTGATCGTCCCGTGGGACATGAAACAGCCGCTGACCTTGCCCGCGGACCTTGGCGTGCTGAGTTGCGTCCCCTCTGCCGGCGCGGGGATTAAAGAAACGGCCGGGGTGACGGTGCGCTTCCGCCGGGGCGGCGAACGCTGCACGCCATCGGGGCGGCATGAAACACATGTGCTGAAAAAGCTGTTGCAGGAAGCGGGCGTCCCCCCCTGGCGGCGTGAACGTATCCCGCTCATTTATATTGGCGGTCAGCTCGCCGCGGTAAGCGATTTATGGGTGTGTGAGCCGTTTCAGGCCGGACCAGGCGAAGCTGGGTTGTGGATTTCATGCCGCTATCCAGACGTTCACTCCGGGTGAGCTACAACGGTTCCTATTATCAGAGAGGAAACCATGTCAGGCAAGGGCAACAATCAAAAAAAACCTGGTCCGCTGACTTTCGGGCCGGACATCGGTATTGCTTCGGTGAGGTGGGCGGTGCTCGGAGAAAACCGCATTATTGATCTTGGGGTGCGGTGTTTTGACAAGGCGGAAACCGCCGACAAGGGCGAATCGCTGAACCTTGCGCGCCACGGGCAGGCAAGCACGCAGACAGGCTACCGCCCACTCGTGATTAAAGGTAAACTTACTTTACCTTTAATCACTCGGGGTGCGGCTCAATTCGCGCCCCGTTAGGTATCAATATCTGAGCTTTGACCGCTCACGTTTTGGACACTATTCTTTCCTAATGAAAGTAAGGGAGGCGATCAAGATACTCCAAGACGACGGCTGATTTTTGGTCGCAACCCGCGGTTGCCATCGGCAATTTAAGCATTCGGCGAAACCGGGTTGTGTTACGGTGGCCGGCAAACCGAGCGATGACTTAGCGCCGGGCACTCTTAACAGCGTCATGAAGCAAGCGGGTTTGAAAAAGTGAGGTCCTCTTATGCGTTACGCAATTGTTATTGAAAAAGCGGAAAGCAATTTCTCCGCCTATGTTCCCGATCTTCCAGGTTGTGTCGCTACCGGCGCCACCGTTGAAGAGACAGAAAAATCTATTCGGGAAGCCATCGAGTTTCATCTTGAAGGTATACGTGAAGACGGTCAGCCCATTCCTGAACCGTCCAGCCGAGTCGAATACATCGAAGTTGCTGCCTAACTCTGCCTTCAACCGGACGGGCCCAGGTCAGCGGCGCTCTTTGGCCATGCTTGTCTGTCTGTTTCCCTTCGCTCACGTTTCCTGGCCTTCGTTTCTGGCCCGCCGGTTAAGGCGGCGTTGAGCGGCGCGCAGCGCCGTGATCGGCAAAGGTTTCTTTAAAGTGATGAGACCAGGTTGCGTCAGCGGTCTCCGTCACCTCAGTGGGGGCGCTAGACGCGCGCCTCTCGACGGGGCGCGCGGCTACCGCCCACGCGTGATTAAAGGTAAACTCAGTTTACCTTTAATCACTCGGGGTGCGGCTCAACTCGCGTCCCGTTAGGGAGCAAACGACTGAAACAGGAGGTAGCAAATCATGCGTATTCGCAAACTGAGGTGTTCTTTCTGCCGGAAGACCGAGAATCAAGTCTCAAAACTCGTAGCCGGGCCAAGACTGATCGTTGGTCCTAGGCGCTACATCTGCAATGAATGCGTGACGGTAGCAAACTCAATCATGCAGAGCAATCCGCCTCCGACTCCCGCAATCTCGCGTTCCCTGCTGCAAAGAACAAAAGAGCGTTGGCGTCACCTCTTGCAGAAAGGCATGTTACGCGAGGCTTCGGTTGCGTAAGCTCCCTAACTCGCTGGTCGAGGCGGACGCGGGGATACGGTGCACCGTTTCCTGTAAGGTCCGGGGCCCGCGCCGCTCACCAGCACGTTAGCCGCTTTTTTGAGAGGATCGGTCTATGAAGATTGCTATCGTAATTACCTCAAACGAGGCGGAAACCGTGTGGAACGCCTTTCGCTTCGGAGTGTTCGCGCTGAAGATGGGCGACGCTGTTCAGGCATTTCTCCTTGGGAAAGGGGTCGAGAGCGAGCGCATCGATTCGCCGAGGTTCAATGTCACAGAGCAGATGCAGCAATTCGTCGGGGCGGGTGGCGTTATTTCCGCCTGCGGCACGTGCCTGAAGTTGCGAGACGCCGCAGGGTCGGATCTGTGTCCAGTTTCAACGATGAGCGATCTTCACGCTATCGTAAGCGAGGCTGACAAGGTGCTGACGTTTTAGGGGTGAGTCGGTCTTGACCATAGAGGTTGTTATGCAATCGAAGAATCATTGGGAAAAGGTTTATCAAACCAAGGCACCTACCGAGGTCAGCTGGTTTCAAGAACATGCCAAACTTTCGTTCAAGCTGATAGAAGATGCAAAGATTCCTCGCGCGGCCTCAATCATCGACGTTGGCGGTGGTGCTTCCACCTTGGTTGACGACCTTCTGAACAACGGTTACATGAACATAGCGGTTCTTGATATTTCAGGGTCCGCGCTTGCAGCCGCGAAGGCGCGGCTCGGTCGTCGAGCTGACAGCGTTCATTGGCTTGAAACCAATATCCTCGACGCTGCGCTGGGAGAAGGGGCATATGATGTGTGGCATGACAGGGCGGTTTTTCACTTTCTTACGGCTCCGGAAGATCGGCAGGCCTACGTTCACAAAGTGCTGCACGCGGTGAAGCCAGGCGGTCTCGTGATCGTGGCGACCTTCGCCGAAGATGGGCCCGCCAAGTGCAGCGGTCTCCCAGTGATGCGATACAGCGCAAATGAGCTACATTGGGAGTTCGGAAGGTTGTTCGCTCTGTTGCATCACGAAAAGGAGTCTCACAGAACTCCATCTGGCAATACGCAGCAGTTCATTTACTGTTTGTGTCGCAGAGCGCCTACGAAAGGCGTGGCTGACAACGCGCTCGAGACCGACCTCGGGGACGCTACGCGACCCTCGGCGGCTCACGCGAGTCGTTGGGCCTACACACGATGAATCCTGCAGACCATCGCGTTCTCATCACTGGCGGAGCAACCGGTATTGGTCTTGCCCTCGCCGAGAAGTTTCACGCCACCGGGAATCACGTCATTCTCGT
>JBGFRC010000002.1:0-6566 GCA_041695325.1 Pseudomonadota bacterium | reverse complement strand
GTGCTGGCGCGCATGGAACGCGCGGGCGTGCTGGTGGACGCCGCAGCGCTGCGCGCGCACAGCAGGGAACTGGGGGCGCGCCTTAAGCAACTGGAGGAGCAGGCGTATCAAATGGCCGGGCGGATGTTCAACCTGAATTCCCCGCAACAGTTACAGGACGTTTTGTACGACAAGCTCGGCCTGCCGGTGCTGAAAAAAACCCCTAAGGGCCAGCCCTCCACCGCGGAGGAGGTGTTGCAGGAGCTGGCGCTGGATTATCCGCTGCCCGGGCTGATACTAGAGCAGCGCACGCTTTCCAAATTGAAATCCACGTATACCGACCGTCTGCCGGAGCAGACCGCCCCCGCCACCGGGCGCGTGCACACGCGTTATCATCAGGCCGTCACCGCCACCGGGCGTTTGTCATCGTCCGATCCCAACCTGCAAAACATCCCGGTGCGCGGCGAGGAAGGCAAGCGCGTGCGCGCGGCGTTCATCGCGCCCACCGGTTATCGCCTGCTCTCCGCCGATTACTCGCAGATCGAGCTGCGCATCATGGCGCACCTCTCCGGCGACGCGCGCCTCAAGCGCGCCTTCGAGGGCGGGCAGGACATCCACCAGGCCACCGCCGCCGAGGTGTTCGGCGTAAAGCTGGAACAGGTGAGCGAGGAGCAGCGGCGCGCCGCCAAGGTCATCAACTTCGGCCTGATCTACGGCATGTCCGCCTTTGGCCTTGCCAAACAGCTTGGCGTGCCGCGCGAGGCGGCGCAGGAATATATGAATCTCTATTTCGCGCGTTATCCCGGCGTGCACGACTTCATGGAACGCACACGCGCACAGGCGCGCAGACTGGGTTACGTGGAAACCTTGTACGGCAGGCGCTTGTATCTGCCTGAAATCAACAGCCGCAACGCGCAACGGCGCCAATACGCCGAACGCACCGCCATCAACGCCCCCATGCAAGGCAGCGCCGCCGACATCATCAAGCTCGCCATGCTGCGCATAGACGCCTGGCTGCAACAAACCAAGCTCAATGCGCGCATGATCATGCAGGTGCACGACGAGCTGGTGTTCGAGGTGGAGGAAAAAGAGTGCGTCACGCTGACCGAAAACGTGCGCCGCCTGATGACCGCCATCGAGGGTCTCTCCGTCCCTCTCACCGTGGACGTCGGCACGGGCCGCAACTGGGCCGAGGCGCACTGACCATGGAGCGCTGTCTTTAATTCCTGCCCCCTCGCCTTACACCGTTAAAGTTATTATTATTCAGTAAGTTAGTAAAAAGAATCGGAGCGGTTGAACTTTTGCCTTGGGGGGGAGGTCTTATGAATTAGAGCACACCTCGTGTGCTCCCCGTTCTCTCCCTGAACGGGTATGTTTATCCGGCCATCCCCAAGCCGGGTAAATCCTTTGGCCCGGTTCTTTCCCCCTTAGAGCCGGGCCTTTTTTATGCCTGTCAACCAGCTTGCCGGAGCCGGGTGATATAATTCAAAACCTCGTTTAGCAATAGTGGCGCCTCTTAGCCTCCGCTGAGTCATCGTGAGTACCGCTATCCCCTCTGCACGCCGCAGCGCCGGCGCTTGGATCGAGTTCCTGGGTTCGATGAATCTCGCCATCACGCTCTTGGCGGCGCTTGCCGTCAGCTCCGTGGTGGGCACGGTGTTGCAGCAGAACCAGACCTATGAAAGCTACATTATCAAGTTCGGGCCGTTCTGGTTCGAGGTGTACAAGGCGCTGGGGTTGTATGACGTGTACAGCGCGGGGTGGTTTGTGTTCGTGCTGGGATTTTTGCTGGTGTCCACCAGCCTGTGCGTATACCGCAATGCGCCCGGCTTCGTGCGCGAGATGCGCGACTTCCGTTTGCAGCACAGCGCTCGTTCGCTGCGTGCCTGCGCGCAACGCGCTGAATGGACGGTGGCCGCGGGCGCGCAGGCGCTCAGCGCGCCGCTTGAAAACTATCTGCGCGCGCGCGGTTTCCGGGTGCGGATAAAGCCGCAGGGCGCAGGGTTGCTGCTTGCGGGCATGAAGGGCGCGGTCAGCCGACTGGGCTATATTCTTGCCCACGTCGCGGTGGTGGTGATCTGCGTCGGCGGCCTTTTGGACGGCAACCTGCCGCTCAAGATCAAGGAGTGGCGCGGCGAGGTGCGGCTGGAAACCAAGCCCGGTATTTTGATTGCGGACGTGCCCCAAGAGAGCCGTCTGCCGGCGAGCAACCGGTCTTATCGCGGGAGTGTCAACATCCCCGAAGGGATGAGCACACGCGATATCATTTTGCGCGTGCGCGACGGTTATTTCGTGCAGGCGTTGCCGTTTGAGATACACGTCAAGGATTTCCGCACCGAGTTTTACGACAACGGCCAGCCCAAATCGTTTGAAAGCGACTTGGTGCTGACGGACCCGGAGCGGGGGCAGCCCCTGGAGCAGACCATCTCGGTGAATCGTCCGCTGTTTTATAAGGATTTTGCCATTTATCAGTCCAGCTTCAAGGACGGTGGGTCACGGCTTGCCTTGCGCGCTCGGCTGCTGGGCGGCGGCAAGGCGATCAGTATGGAAGGCGTGGTGGGGGGGCGCTATACGTTAAACGCTCCGGGGGGCGTGCTGACCTTGGAGCTCACCGATTTCCGCTTGCACAATGTGAAGTCGGCGCCGCCGGGCTCCGGGAAAAAATTCGTGGACATCGGTCCCAGTTTTATCTTTAAACTGCGCAATGAAAAGGGTGAGGCGCTGGAGTTCGAAAATTATATGCTGCCGCTGGAGCAGGAGGGGCGCGCATTTTTCCTGAGTGGCGTGCGCAGTAATGAGAATATGCCGTTCAGTCCGTTTCGCATCCCGGCGGACGCGGAGGGCGGCGTGGAAGGGTTCATGCGCTTCGCCGGGGCGCTGCGCGACCCGGCGCAACGCGCCAAGGCCGCCGAGCACGTGGCAAGCGCAGGGCCGTCCGGCGCGCGCACCCTGGGCGAGACCGCGCGTGAATTGCTGGAGCGCTTTGCCGCGGGCGGTTTTGCCGCGGCCCGGGAATACATCAGAACGAAACTCGCCTCACTGTCGGGCGAGCAGCGCGAGCAAGTGGCGCGCGCCTATGGCGCCTTGCTGCAAGACGCTTTACAAGCCCTATACGCGAATCTGGATCTTGCGCAAGTGGCGGATGCCGAGAGACGGCAGCAATTCTTCCAGGACGCGGTGGACGCCCTGGGCGCGCTGCCCGAGTACGGCGCGCCGCTTTATTTCGAGCTGGCCGATTTTAACCAGCTCCAGGCGTCGGGCCTTCAGGTGACCCGCGCGCCGGGCAAGAGCATCGTGTATCTGGGCTTCGGCATGATCGTGATCGGCGTGTTCATGATGTTTTACCTGCCGCAACGCCGCGTGTGGCTGGTATTGAGCGAAGAGGACGGCCGGACGCGCGTCTTGTTCGCGGGCGCGAGCAATCGTGACCCGCTGGGCTTTGCCAGGGAGTTCGAAACCCTGCGCGACGGCTTAACAGAACGCCTGACAAAGTTATAAGATAAGATACTGGAAATCATTTGATTTCGCACCGCGCGGCATGAAACCGCGCGGTGCGACCAAAGGGGGGTTGCACTTCTCCCCTCTGGAAACCCCAAGGCTTTGCCCCCGCAGCAAGCTGCGGGGTATGAATTGGCAAATCAGGAGATAGGCATGTCCGCGTCACAAGAAACGTTAATCAAGGATTTCGGCAAGCCGTCGTTCTGGAGCACGCTTACGCCATTTGACTGGCTGTGGGCGGCGCTGGCGGCAAGCGGCGCGGCTTACGTGTTGTACCGCTATGGCGCGGTGATGGACGGCTACGAAACCGGCATTTTGGTCGGGGTGACGCCGCTGTTGATAGCCACGGGCTGGTACTGGAAGCCGTTTCGTGTATTCGGCCTCGCGGTCGCGGCGCTGAGCTTGAGCAGCGTGTGGCTGTACGGAGCCCAACTCGCCAACGCCGAAACTAATTTCTTTTTACAGTATCTGCTCGCCAGCCAGTCGGCGGTGATGTGGATGAGCGCGCTGTTCATCCTCGCCACCTTGAGCTATTTCATCAGCCTGTTCGCGCGTTCTGATTACGCCGGCCAGATCGCCACCACCCTTACCTGGTCCGCGGCGGCGGCGGGGCTGATCGGCCTCCTGGTGCGCTGGCGCGAGTCGTATCTGATTCACCCCGACGTGGGCCACATCCCGATGAGCAATCTGTACGAGGCATTCATCCTGTTCATGCTCATCACTGCGCTGCTGTATCTTTATTATGAAAGGCGTTATCAGACGCGCGCGCTGGGCGCGTTTGTGATGCTGGTCGTGAGCGCGGCGCTGGCGTTTCTGCTGTGGTTTACCTTCGATCGCGCCGGGCATGAGATCCAGCCTCTGGTGCCCGCGCTGAAGAGCTACTGGATGAAGATCCACGTGCCGGCCAACTTCATCGGCTACGGCGCGTTCTCGCTCGCCGCGATGGTGGGTATCGCCTATTTGCTGCGGGAACGCGCCGAGCGCGTGAATCCGCAGGGCGTATTCGCCACCCGTCTGCCCAGCCTGGAGATCATGGACAACCTGATGTACAAGGCTATCACCCTGGGCTTCGGCTTCTTCACCCTCGCCACCGTGCTCGGCGCGCTGTGGGCCGCGGAAGCCTGGGGCGGCTACTGGTCGTGGGATCCGAAAGAGACCTGGGCCTTGATCGTGTTGCTCAACAACGCCGCCTGGCTGCACTTCCGCTTCACCAAGGGCTGGCGCGGCGCGCCCATGGCGTGGTGGGCGGTGGGCGGCTTACTGGTGACCACCTTCGCCTTCATGGGCGTGAACCTGTTTCTCTCCGGCTTGCATTCTTACGGCAGCCTGTAGTGGTATTAAGCATAACCCTTGCCGCGAATATACTTGCCCAGCGTCGCCACGTCGGTGCTGACGCGGCGGATCAGGTGATCGAGGCTGATGATGGCGTGTTCCAGCAGGTTCACCGCGATGTAGGGGTGCTCCACGCGCAGCCGTTCGTATTTGACGCGGGTGAGCTTCAATAGCTGCGTATCGGCGCTCATGGCGCGCAGGCGCACCAGGCGCGGCTTCTTGTCAAAGAACGACATCTCGCCCATGAGCTCGCCTTCCTTCATGCGTCCCACTTCGATTTCCTCGCCACCCTCGTCGTAAAACAAGGCCACCTCGCCGCGCACCACGAAGTACAGCGCC
The DNA here is from genome assembly GCA_041695325.1 of Pseudomonadota bacterium. GTDB lineage: Bacteria > Pseudomonadota > Gammaproteobacteria > SURF-13 > SURF-13 > SURF-13. Next base: position 1,418 of record JBGFRC010000002.1, on the reverse strand, counting down.
TGGCCCACCTCGCCCGCTTCGGCGATGACGTCCTTCTTCTTGAAGCTCACCAGCTCGGTATAGTCGAGCAGCGTGTTCACTTCCTTGACGGTGAGCGACTCGCACAGATACTGCTGGTTTAAAAATTGCGTAAGCTCTATTTTATCGGAACCGGTCATGACGGCCTCCCTTGTCGGCTGGCGGGATTTTATCAGAGAAAGCCATACAGTTTTGCAAAATCCCGCCGCTAATGGATGTTGAAACGCCCCTCACGGCAGGGCAGGACATGAGCGAAAAACCGGACTCCGCGCGCTGGAAGCAGAAGTATTACGACAGCCTGGAGCAGATCGAGAAGAAGGAGAAGCGCTGGCGGGGGGTGGAAAACCTGCTGCGGCGCGGCATCGCGCGCCTGACCCTGGCGGCGCGCGGCGTGAACGATCCGCTGGACCGCGAGCTGGAGCGGTTGCGTAACGCCATCCGCGACGGGCGCGATAGCGCCGCGCTGCAACAGTTGATTGAGGCCGTCGGCGGCAACATAGCGCGGCTGGATCAAGACCGCGCACGCGCCGCTCCGCCTGCGGCGGGCGGGATGCTGGCGCAGGTGCTGGACAAGATCGCCCTGCCGCGCCGTTTTGCCAGGAAGGCCAGGGTTCTGGGCAAACGGCTGGAGATGGCGCAGAACCAAGCCGAACTGACGCAGCTGCTGGATGAGCTTTGCGCCTTGCTGCAGGAGGCGCTGGTGTATGCGCAACCCGCGAGCGATACGCCTGATCCTCCGCCGCGGGCGGTCGCCGCTGAGCCCGGCGTTCCGCAGCTGATGAAAAAACTGTTCCGGCACGAACAGGCGCAAGAACGGCAGGGAATGGACGCCGTGGACGCGTCCTCCGCCGTGCACACGATGCTGGTCCAGCTCGTGGAGCGGCTGGAGCTGCCGCAGGAGATGGAGCAGCAGGTGGATGCGCTCAAAGAGCGCCTGGCGCAGGGGGCAGGGGGCGCGCGCTGCGTGGAGTCGCTGGAGCAGGTGGCGGCGTTGGTGAACGAGGCGCGCGAGAGCTTGCTGCGCGAAAAGCGGGCAATAATCGAGTTCTTGGAGCGCGTTAACAGCCGCATTGAAGAGCTGGACCGGCACGTCCAGGGCGCGAGCCAGGAGCAGCAGCGCAGCTTCGACAGCGGCCATGAGTTCGCCGCCGCGGTGCAGATGCAGGTGCGGGGCATTGAACAAAGCGTGCAGAGCGCCGTGGACCTGGATCAGCTCAAGCAGTCAGTGCAGTCCGGGCTCGATGCGCTGCACGTCCGTATTGTCGCGCAGCGCGCGAGTGAAACCGAGCGTCACGCCGCCGCTCAGCGGCAACTGCACGCCTTGACCGAAAAATTGCGCTGCATGGAAGGCGAGAGCGAACAGTTGCGCGAACGGTTGCACCAGGAACGCCAGCTTGCGC
>JBGFRC010000022.1:27500-55795 GCA_041695325.1 Pseudomonadota bacterium | reverse complement strand
TCGCCACCGTGATGAGTCTGATGGTGATCCTGATCGGCGTCATCGCCTCCCAGCGCCTCACGGTGCGCGAATATCCCAATATTGACGCGCCCATCGTGTCGGTGCGCACCGTGTACACCGGAGCCAACGCGGAGGTGATCGAAAGCCAGGTCACGCGCCCGCTGGAGGACTCGCTGTCCGGCATCGAAGGCGTCAGGACCATCAAGTCGGCGAGCCGCGAGGAAGTGAGCCAGATCACGGTGGAGTTCGTGCGCACGCGCGACCCGGATGCGGCGGCGAGCGACGTGCGCGACCGCGTCTCGCGTGTGCGCGGCAGGCTGCCGGACGAGGTGGACGAGCCGGTAGTGGCCAAGATCGAGGCCGACGCGCAAGCCATCATGTGGATCGCCTTCTCCAGCGACAGGCACAGCGCGCTGGAGATCAGCGACTACGCCGACCGCGTGGTGCAGGACCGTCTGCAAACCCTGTCCGGCGTGGCGAGCGTGATCATCGGCGGCGAGCGGCGTTACGCGATGCGCATCTGGCTTGACCGCGAGCGCCTTGCGGCCTATCAACTGACGCCGCAGGACGTGGAAGACGCGCTGCGCAACCAGAATCTGGAAATCCCCTCCGGGCGCATCGAGAGCAGCCAGCGCGAATTTTCCGTGCTCACCGAAACCGACCTGCGCACGCCGGAGCAATTCAACCGCGTCATCATCCGCGAGGCAGGCGGCTACCCGGTGCGCCTCGCCGACGTGGGCCGCGCCGAGGTCGGCCCGGCGGATGAGCGCAACGCGGTGCGCGTGAACGGCAATCCGGCGGTGGGCCTCGGCGTGGTGAAACAGTCCACCGCCAACACCCTGTCCGTGGCGCAGGCGGTGAAGCAGGAGCTGCCCAGGATCATCGCCGGCCTGCCCGAAGGCATGAAACTTAAAGTAGCGTTCGATCAATCGCTGTTCATCGAACAGTCCATTGAGGCGGTGTTCGAAGCCATGATCGAGGCGCTGCTGCTGGTGGTGCTGGTGATCTTTTTATTCCTGCGCACGCTGCGCGCCACGCTGATTCCGTTTGTCGCCATCCCGGTGTCGCTCATCGGCGCCTTCATCTTTCTCTATGCACTGGGCTTTTCCATCAACGCGCTCACCCTGCTCGGCCTGGTGCTGGCCATCGGCCTGGTGGTGGACGACGCCATCGTGATGCTGGAAAACATCCAGCGCCGCATCGAGCGCGGCATGGAGGGGGTGCGCGCCGCGCTGGAAGGCAGCAAGGAAATCGCCTTTGCGGTGATCGCCATGACGCTGACCCTGGTCGCGGTATTCGCGCCGCTCTCCTTCATGACCGGCAATACCGGACGGCTGTTCACCGAGTTCGCGCTTACCGTGGCCGCCGCGGTATTGGTGTCGGGCTTTGTTGCCCTGTCGCTGACGCCCATGATGTGCTCCAAAATCCTGCGTCCGGCCACCAGCCACTCGCATCTGTATCAGAAAAGCGAACGGTGGCTGCACACGCTCAATCAAGGCTATCAGGGACTGCTCGCGCGCACGCTCAAGCGGCGCTGGCTGCTGGCCCCGGTGGCGGCGGCGGTTGTGGCCGGGATACTGGGGCTGCTCGTGGTGTTGAAGTCCGAGCTTGCGCCGTTGGAAGACCGCGGCCTGTTGATCGGCCTGATGTTCTCGCCCGAAGGCGCAACCATGGATTACACCGACCGCTACGCGCGCCAGGTGGAGGGTTTTTACGCGCAGGCGCCGGAGATTACAACCTATTTCATGGTGGTGGCGCCGGGATTGGAGCGCCCCAACCCGGTCACCATGGCGCTGTCCTTCGTGAACCTGAAACCGTGGCAAGAGCGCGAGCGTTCCGCCAAGGAAATCGCGGCGGAGCTGGGCGGCAGGATGTTCAACCTGCCCGGCGTGCTCGCCTTTCCGGCACAGCCGCCCTCGCTGGGCCAGAGCTTCCGCAACCCGCCGTTGCAATTCGTGCTCCAGGGAGATTCTTATCCCGAGCTGCAGACCATGGTCAGCGCCATGTTGGCCAAGGCCTCCCAATTTCCCGGCCTCATCGGCCTGGACAGCGATCTCAAGCTCAACAAGCCGCAGCTCAGCGTGGAGCTGGACCGCGACAAGGCCGCTGACGTGGGCGTGGGCGTGGATCAGGTGGGGCGCACGCTGGAGACCCTGCTGGGCGGACGCCAGGTGACGCGCTTCAAGCGTGAGGGCGAACAATACGACGTGATCGTAAAATTGCGCGACGAGGAGCGCAGGGAGCCGGATGATCTTTCCTCCATCTTCGTGCGCGGCAACGACGGGCAGCTGGTCCAGCTCTCCAACCTGGTGCGCGTGCGCGAAACCGTGGCCCCCAAGGAGCTGAACCACTTCAACCGCCTGCGCTCGGCCACGCTCAGCGCCAACATCGCACCCGGCCATTCGCTGGGCGAGGCGCTCGACTTCATGGAAAAAACGGCTGGAGAAACGCTGCCCCCGGGCGCGCAGACCGCGCTCGATGGCCAGTCGCGTGAATTCAGGGAGTCCAGCACGACGCTTTATCTCACCTTTGCGCTGGCGTTGCTGTTCATCTATCTGGTGCTCGCGGCGCAGTTCGAAAGCTTCGTTGATCCGCTCATCATCCTGTTTACCGTGCCGCTTGCGGTCGCCGGCGCGCTGCTGGCGCTGAAACTCTCCGGCGGCACGCTCAACGTCTACAGCCAGATCGGCCTGGTGATGCTGATCGGCCTCATCACCAAGCACGGCATCCTGATCGTGGACTTCGCCAACAAATTGAGAGAACGCGGCCGGGACATGCACAGCGCGGTCATCGAGGCGGCCAGCCTGCGCCTGCGCCCGATCCTGATGACCACCGCCGCCATGGTGCTGGGCGCACTGCCGCTGGCGCTGGCGAGCGGCGCGGGCGCGGAGAGCCGCCGGCCCATCGGCTGGGTGATCGTAGGCGGCCTTCTGCTCGGCACGTTGCTCACCCTGTTCGTCATCCCCGCCGTGTACACGCTGGTGTCGCGCGCGCGGGAACGGATATCCTATGTTCCGCTATCCACACAAGAGTCCGGCCATGCGTAACGCGATCTGCGTCTTATTGCTTCTTTTTACAGCGGCACACAGTGCTGCGGCGGAAACCTTGCTCGATATCTACCGGCTGGCGCTGGAAAACGATCCGCAGATCAGGAGTGCAGAGGCCGCGCGCCTCGCCACGCTGGAGAGCAAGCCGCAAAGCCGCGCCCTGCTGTTCCCCACCGTCAGCGCCAAGGCCGATACTACCGGCAACCGCCTGGACATACGCCAGCCGGAGTCAATCGCCGGGACCTCGCGCTTCAACAGCAGCGGTTACACCCTGAGCCTCACCCAGCCGGTCTATCACCACGACACCTACGTGCAATTGCGCCAGGCCGACGCGCGCATCGCCCAGGCCGAGGCGCTGTTTGGCGCGGCGCAGCAGGATCTCATCATCCGCTCTGCGACGCGCTATTTCGATGTCCTGGCGGCGCAGGATAACCTGGAGTTTGCGCGCGCCGAGAAAAAGGCCATTGAACGCGAACTGGAGCAAAGCCGGCAGCGCTTCGAGGTGGGACTGGTGGCCATCACCGACGTGCAGGAGGCGCAGGCGCGCTTTGACGGGGCAGCGGCGCAGGAAATCGCCGCCGAGCGTCATCTCGCCACCGGCATTGAGACGCTGCGCGAACTTACCGCCCGCCAGCATCAAGCCCTGGCCCCGCTCACCGACGGGTTGCCGCTGCTCCCCCCGGAGCCCGCGGACGTGGAGCAGTGGACCGGGGCCGCGCTCAAGCAAAACCTGCACTACATCGCCGCGCAACACGCCAGCGAGGTGGCGCGGGAGGAGATCGCGCGCCAGCGCGCGGCGCATCTGCCAACGCTGGACATCGTCGGCAACCGCGTGTTTTCCGACTCCGGCGGCGGACGCTTCGGGGCCAGCGAAACCCTGAGCGATTCCATCAGCTTGCAGCTCAACGCGCCGATCTTCCAGGGCGGGCTGGTCACCTCGCGCACGCGCGAGGCGCAGCATAAATATACCCAGGCACAGGAAAACCAGGAACAACAGTTGCGCTCCGTGGTACGCCAGACACGCGACGCCTATGCCGGTGTCATCGCCGGCATCAGCCGCGTCAAGGCGCTCAAACAATCGGTGCTGTCCCATCAAACCGCCTTGGAGGCCACGGAGGCGGGGCTGGAGGTCGGCACGCGCACCGAGGTGGACGTGCTGGACGCGCAGCGCGAGCTGTTCCGCGCCCGGCGCGATTACGCGCGCGCGCGCTCCGATTATGTTCTGGAAAGCCTGCGCCTGAAGCAGGCCGCCGGCACCCTAAGCCCCACCGATCTGGAGCAGGTGAACACCTGGCTGCGAGCCGATGCTGTGCAGCGTTTCTGAAAGCGTTCTCCTTATTATAGACACGCAGACGCGCCTCGCGGCTGCCACGCCAGAAGCCGCACGTGCGCGTGTGATAAACAGCAGCGGCGTTTTGCTGCAGGCCGCAGCGCTGCTGAACGTCCCCGCGCTCGTCACCGAGCAGTACCCCAAGGGGCTCGGCCACACCGAACCGGCCGTCATCCGTCATCTGCCCGCCCAAGCGCGCCATTTTGAAAAAACCTGTTTTTCCTGCTGCGCCGCGGCCGGATTCATGGACGCCCTCCGCGGGCTTGCGCGCAGGCAGATTATTCTGGCCGGCATGGAAACGCACGTCTGCGTGCTGCAAACCGCGTTGGAATTAAATGCTGCAGGCAAGCAGGTGTTCGTGGCGGAAGACGCCGTCTGCTCGCGCGTCGAGGCCCATCATCTCAATGCGCTCGCGCGCCTGCGCCAGGCGGGTGTGATCGTGAGCAACAGCGAATCGGTGTTATTCGAATGGCTGCGCGACGCGGGTCACGCGCGGTTCAAGCAGATTTCCGCCTTGATTCGCTGAGCAGCGACGCGAGTTTCGCGTGCGCCACGCCCGCGCCGCGCCGCGCGAGGTAATGCCTCAGCGGCGGCAACAGGTCCGCCGCCAGCAAACCGATGGTGCGCGCCAGGGCAAGCGGCGTGAAGTCACTGGAAAATATCCGCACCAGGCCGTCGGTGAAGACCGTCACCGCGGCATGATCGCGGCGGCGCAGGCGCGCGTATTCATCGAGCAATCCGGCCGCGCCCGGGTCGCCTCCGCACCGCGCCGCCTCGCACAGCAGCCGCGCCAGCACCGCCACGTCGCGCAGCCCAAGATTCAAACCCTGCGCCGCGACCGGGTGCAGGGTGTGCGCGGCGTTGCCGATCAACACCGCGCGTGGGCACGTGAGTTCCTTTGCGCGCATCAGCTCCAGCGCATAATCCCGGCGCGCGCCAAGCTGTGAAAATCTTCCCAGACGCGTACCGAACTGCCGCTGCAACCGCTCAAGAAAATCACTCTCGTTCAGCGCCAGCAGCGCCGCAACCCGATCGGCAGGCACCACCCACACCACCGCGCAGCGCGCCTCACTCATGGGCAACACGGCAAGCGGGCCGTCCGGGGTGAAGCGCTCATAGGCCGTGTATTCATGTGGATACTGCGGTGTGACGCTGGTGATAATGGCGCTCTGGCCGTAACCATGCCCGCTGGTTTTGATGTTAAGCCGCTCACGCGCCGTGGAATGGCGCCCGTCCGCGATCACCAGCAGGCGCGCGTTTAAACGGCGCGCGCCTTGTCCGGTCTGGATCGCAACGCGCGCCGCATCTGCCGTGGTTTCCACGTCCTGCACCCGCGCGGGGCAGATAAACTCGATATTGCCGTGCCGCTGCATGGCATCCAGCAGCGCACGGCCCAACGCCCGATTTTCCACCACGTAACCGAGCGCCTCCAGGCCGTAATCCGCACAATCGAGCCGGGTGAACCCAAACCAGCCCTGATCCGAGACGTGGGTCTTCTTGACCGGCACGGCGTGCGCGGCGAGGCGCGGCCACACGCCGATGGCCTCCAGGATGCGGCGCGCGCCCTGGTTGAGCGCGGTGGTGCGGGTATCGAAGCTCGGCTGCGCGTCGCTTTTGACCGGCACCGCTTCAATCACGCCGACGCGCAGCGCAGCGCCGCCCAGGGCGCAGGCCAGGCCTGCGCCGGTCATGCCGCCGCCGACAACCAGCACGTCGTATGAATCTTGCATGTTAATGCCGCATGAGAGCTTCGATCTCGGCCACGGTCTTGGGCGCGTCCGCGCTCAGGATTTCGTGTCCCTTGGAGGTGACGTGCACGTCGTCTTCGATGCGCACGCCTATGCCTTGCCATTTTTTGGCTACTCCACCGCTGCCCGGCGCGATGTACAAACCCGGCTCGACGGTGAGCACCATGCCAGGCTCCAGTACGCGCCAGGCGTCGCCGATCTTGTAATCGCCCACGTCGTGCACGTCCATGCCCAGCCAATGGCCGGTGCGGTGCATGTAAAAGCGCCGGTAAGCTTGTTCCTTAATCAGCCGGGGCAGCGCGCCCTTAAGCAGGCCGAGCTTGATCAGGCCTTTGGTCAAGACGCGCACCGCGGCCTCGTGCGGCTCGTTCCAGTGGTTGCCGGGCTGCACCTTGGCGATGGCGGCGTACTGCGCCTCCAGTACGATTTCATACACCGCGCGCTGCTCAGCGCTGAAGCGGCCGTTCACCGGGAAGGTGCGCGTAATATCGCCGGCGTAATTATCCAGCTCCGCGCCGGCGTCTATCAGCAACAGATCGCCATCCTTGAGCGGTGCACGATTGTCGGTGTAGTGCAGCACGCAGGCGTTCGCGCCGCCCGCCACGATGGGATTATACGCGGGCGCCTGACTGCCCAGGCGCATGAATTCGTGGCGCAGCTCGGCCTCGATCTGATACTCCATCATGCCGGGCGCGCACGCGCACATCGCGCGCTTGTGCGCGCCGGCCGAGATGCGCGCCGCCTTTTTCATCAGGGCAATCTCGGCGCGACTCTTGAACAGGCGCATCTCATGCAGCACCTGATCAAGCGCGATGAACTCCTCCGGAGGATGCAAACCGGCGCGCGATTTGGCGCGGATCCGGTTGACCCAGCCGATCAGGCGCTGATCGAACTCCGGTTGCGCGCCCATGATGCAATAGACACGCTCGCATTTTTCCAGCAGGCCGGGCAGGACGTCGTCCAGGTCGTCTATGGGAAAGGCGTCGTCCGCGCCGTAATCGCGGCAGGCGCCCTCCTGGCCTGCGTGCGGACCGTTCCACACTTCCTTCTGCGGATCACGCTCGCGCGAAAATAAAATATACTCGCCGTGGGCGTGCCCCGGAATCAGCGCCGCCACCGCTTCGGGCTCCAGGAAGCCGGTGAGATAATAAAAATCGCTGTCCTGACGATACGGATACTCGGTGTCGCGGTTGCGCAGCCGCAGGGGCGCGGCGGGCAGAATGGCAATCGCACCCCGGCCCATTTGTTCCATGAGTCGTTTACGGCGCCGGGCAAATTCGGTTTGGTTCACGGGTGCATTATGCCAAAAAGCTATACCCGCGGCGTCCAGTATATATCTTTCTCTGTTACCACCAAATCGAGCGCCACGTCCCAAGGCGCGGCTGTGATTTCCGGCACGCGCTGGAAGTCATAGGCCACGCCGATCAGGCGCGGACGGTGCCAGTGACGGCGCAGGTTGAGAAAACCGAGCGTGCGGTCATAAAATCCGGCGCCCATGCCGAGGCGGTTACCGCGCGCGTCGAACGCCACCAGCGGCATCAATATCAGGTCAAGCCGGGACGCCCGGCGCCATTTATTCCTGGGCAACGCCGGTTCCGGTATTCCGAAACGATTGGGCGTGAGCCTGTCATCGGCGCTATAGGGCAAAAAGACCAAACGGTTCTGGCGCAACACAGGCAGGTAGCAGCGTTTGCCGTAACGCAAGGCGCGGCGCAACAAGGCGTTCAACTCCATTTCGCCATCGTTGGCCATATAGAATGCGACGCGACGCGCACAGCGGAACGCGCGCAGCGTGCTCACGCGGCGCGCGAGGCGCTCGGCGCTGCACCGGCGCTGACCCCGGCTCAGCGCGCGGCGGCGGCGGCGCAGCGCGGCACGCGTTTCGGGGCGGAAATTCATCGAGTAAGCGCTGTGCGGCGCCGGTATAAGGGAGACACCCTCCGCCTGTGCCGTTGCGGACCTTCGTTCTTGAACCAAGGGTTCAAGTGGCGGCTAAAGCGATGTATCAGGCTTTCCGTCAAGGTACGGACTTGCACAACAACATCTGCGGTAAGCCTCCCAGGTACGTAAATAGGCTCAAGAAAATACCAGGCCCGCTGACGTACACCGCAGAAGGTGTCTCCCTTATTCCGGCTCTACTGTTAGCAGGTTGTTGAAAAAGCCCTTCCATGGGCTTTTTCGACTCGCAAAGCGAACAGTGTGATGTTCGCTTTTCTTCATTTTTCAAGCACATAAAGCGTGCTTGAAAAATGGCGGTGGAACCCTTCGCTACGCTCTTCCCTGCACCGCACGCAGGCTGTTTCTCAACAGTCTGCTAGATTTCCATCTGCTTGTTACGCTGCAGGGCGTGCTCTATTTTATCCTGCAACGCGCGGATACGCGAGCTGACGCCCTCAATATAGTCTTGTTTGCGCCCCTGGTGTTGCAGCAATTCATGCGCCATGTTGAGCGCCGCCATCACCGCAATACGGTCCGTGCCGGTAACCTTGCCGCTGTCGCGTATCGCCTGCATACGGTCGTTCAGATAGTGCGCCGAGGCGATGAGCGCCTCCTTCTCATGCGGCTCGCAGGCAACGCGATACTCCTTGTCCAGTATCTGCACCGTGAGCGCGTCCTTTTCCGGCGTCATGCCTCACGCTCCAGCAGCTTGATGCGTTCGATCACCGCCGCCACGCGCGTGCGCGCCTGGCTGGTCCTGACCTCCAGGCTGTCGCGCTGCGCGAGCAGCGTGCCATATTGCCTGCGCAGCACCTCGTTGTCGCGCTTCAGCAGCTCGCATTCCTGTATCAGTTGCTCGACCCGCGTCTCCAGCTTTTTAAATTCGGTCTCGCCGATGTGTGTGTTAGCCATACATCGTCCACTATAGTGCGCCCTGTCATCAGGGTCAACAGCCTGCCGCGAGCACTTTGTCCAGTTCTTTTCCCAGCAGCGCGCCGCGCCAGCCGCTGCGCAACAAGCCCTGATCTTCGCCCAGCACCATCTGGCGCAAATACTTGCGGCTCGCCACGTAAGCGGGGTTGAGCCCCTGTTGCTGCGCGCGCGCCGTGACCAGCGCCAGCAACTTGTCCAGCCGCGCCTGCTGTTTGCCATCCAGCCGTGCAGGGGGCGCAGCGGCCGGCCACTGCTGCGGGTCAATCCGGCGCGCCTCCTGGATCAACGCCAATAACTCCGCGCCATGCCGCTCCACGCTGCGCGCGCCGACGCCGAGGGCATTCAGCCCGGCGAGCGTCGCGGGCTGCGCGCGCGAGAGCGCAAGCAGCAGGGCGTCATCCATGATCCACTTGCGCGGGCGGTCGGCACTCTGCGCGCGCCGTTCGCGCCAGGCGGCCAGCGCGCGCAGCACCGCGAGCTCCGCGCCGCTCAGGGTGTACGCCAGGCCCACGCGCCGCCATGCCTCGTCCGGATCGTTGATATAGCGCGCAGGCGTGCCTAAAGCGGCAGCGTCTTCCTGATACCAGCCGAGCCAGCCCTTATCCTGTAGCGCGGCGCGCAGCTCGTGATAGATCGGCCCCAAATAGCGCACGTCGTCGGCGGCATAGTCCAGTTGTTCGGCGCAGAGTGGGCGCTGTGCCCAGTCGGTGCGCGTGTGCGCCTTTGCCAGTTGCACCCCTTGGCTCGCCGCAACCAGGGCGGCATAACCCATCTGTTCGCCGAGGCCCAGCATGGCCGCGGCGAGCTGGGTATCAAATACCGGTTGCGGCACAGCCTGGTACAGATCGTGTAAAATCTCCAAATCCTGATGCGCGGCGTGCAACACCTTGACGATGGCGGGGTCATACAGCAGTTCGCGCAGCGGACCAAGGCTGGCCTTGAGTCCGCCGGGAGCATCGGACAACGCCAGCGGGTCTATGCAGGCGACACCCTGGTCACCGGCGATTTGAATCAGGCACGGGCGCGCGTAGTAGGTGTCGGTGCGCATGAACTCGGTGTCGAGTGCGAGCCAGGCGCTGCCGCTGAAGCACTGGCACAGGACATGCAAATCGGGTTCGGTACTGACGTAAAATGGCTGCATGGCGCTCTATTATATTTACCTTCACGTTATTATGGGGACACCGGTGAGTTGTTTTAAGCCTCTCTCACTGAGCAAACGACCAATTCAAACCCCCGCTTGACCGTCCTGCTCACCCTGTTTTTCAATTTGTGCCTGTTGCGCGCCAAGCCGCAAGACCTGCCCGCGTCCGCGCTGCTGACAGGTACCACGCTGGCCGCCTATTTCCTGACCGGGCTGCTGATTTCCCTTGGCCACCAATCGCCGGGGCTGGCATTGCTGGCGGCGCTGGCTGACAGCGCCGTACTCGCCCTGCTCACCCACACCGTCCTGCTACTGCGCAAACACCCTGAACGCCTGGCGCAAACCTTGTCCGCGCTGGCGGGCACGGGCGCCGTGATCCAGCTTATCGCCTGGCCGCTGCTTGCCACGCCCGCGCTGCTGGCGCTGCTGCCCTGGAGCCTGGCCGTCAACGCGCATATCCTGCGTCATGCCCTGGAAGTACGGCTCGGCCCCGCCATCCTCATCAGTGCAGGTTTTCTGCTGGTGGCCGTCACCGTGGCGCTGGCGCTTGGCCCCCTGTCCCAAGCCGCGGGCTGACGCCGTGCACCTGCACATCCTCGGCATCTGCGGCACGCTCATGGGTGGCCTCGCGCGCCTGGCGCACGAGGCGGGGCACGCGGTAAGCGGCTCCGACCAAAATGTCTACCCGCCCATGAGCACGCAGCTCACGCAACTCGGCGTCACCCTCAACGAAGGCTACCGCGCCGAACACCTGCAACCCGCGCCGGACTGCGTGGTGATCGGCAACGCGCTGTCGCGCGGCAACCCGGCGGTAGAATACGTGCTCAACCAGGGCCTGCCCTATACCTCCGGCCCTGAATGGCTGGCGCAACACATTCTTAGGGGGCGCTGGGTGCTGGCGGTAGCGGGCACCCACGGCAAAACCACCACCAGCTCCATGCTGGCCTGGATACTGGAGCACGCCGGCCTTGAACCAGGTTTTCTGATCGGCGGGGTGGCGCAGAATTTCGGCGTCAGCGCGCGTTTGGGATCGGGGCCGTTTTTCATCATCGAGGCGGATGAGTACGACAGCGCGTTTTTTGATAAACGCCCCAAATTTATCCACTACCGGCCGCGCACCGCTATTCTAAACAATCTTGAGTTCGATCATGCGGACATCTTCCCTGATCTTGCAGCTATCGAGCAACAGTTTCATTACTTTATACGCACCATTCCCGGTTCCGGCTTGGTTATTGGCAACGGCACGGACGAGGCTTTGGCGCGGGTGCTCAAGCGCGGATGCTGGACGCCGGTGGAGCGCTTCGGGGTCAGCGACGGCTGGGGCATCCACGATCACAGTGCAGAGGGCTTCGACATTTTGTATCAAGGCCGGATACAGGGTCGCCTGAGATGGGAGGTTCTCGGCGCGCACAACCAGATGAATGCGCTCGCCGCCATTGCCGCCGCGCGCCACGCCGGCGTCACGCCCGCTCAGGCGATAGGGGCGTTGCAGGAGTTTCAGGGCGTGCAGCGGCGCATGGAAGTGTACGGCGTGGCAAACGGCGTCACCGTGTACGACGACTTCGCGCACCACCCCACCGCGATCGCCGCCACCTTGCACGGCCTGCGCCAGCGCGTGGGCACGGCGCGCATCCTCGCCGTGCTGGAGCCGCGCTCCAACACCATGCGCTTAGGGGCGCACCGTCACACGCTGGCGCCGTCACTGAGCTTGGCGGACGCGGTGTTTCTTTACCAGCCGCCCGATCTCGGCTGGGAGCTCAGCGCGGTGGCGGCGGCCTTGACCAACAAAAAGGCCCGGGTGCTCGATTCCATCGCCTCGCTCAGCGAGGCGATAACACTGGAGACGCGCCCCGGAGATCACGTGCTGATTATGAGCAACGGCGGCTTCGGCGGCCTGCACGAACGGGTGCTTGAACGCTTAAAAAGCCTTTAAAACCCCATTACCGACAACACCATCAACACGCCCACCCACAGCGCGGCGAGGCTGAGCAGCAGCACCGCGGCGGCGGCGCAGTCCTTGACCAGCTTGATGCGCGGGTGGCGCTCCGGGTGCAAATGATCCACCAGGTGTTCGAGCGCGGTATTGATCAGCTCGGCCGCCAGCACCAGCGCGATCATCATCCCCACCAGCGCCCACCACACCAGCGCCGGGCGCAGCGCGATGAGCGTAAGCAGCGCCGCGGCGGCAAACCACAGTTGCACGCGCAGGCTGCGCTCGCTCTGCCACGCCTCCCGCAAGCCGCGCCAGGCGAATCCAAAGCGTTTGTGCAGCGCCTGATTTTTCACGCTATTCCGGACCGGACACGTCCGGTACCAGGTAACGCCGCGCTTCCTGCGCATGACGCTGTGTCAAATACCAGAGCGCGCTGAGCAGCAGGGCCAGCAGCGCCGCCACGCTCAGCGCGCGCACCGGCAGCGGCGCGGCGGCGCGCTGGCGATAGCTCAGCGCCAGCAGTGTAACTCCGAACAAACCCAGCGCAAGTCCGCCCACAACATCGGACAGCCAATGCGCGCCGAGATACAGGCGTGAGACAGTAACCACCAGAATCATCAGGCCGGCCAGGCCATACGCAAGTCGACGCTGCATTTTACCGATCCCCTGCGCGATCAGCAGCGCGAGAAAACCGTAACTCACCATGCTCATGGTGGCGTGCGCGCTGGGAAACCCATAGGCCAAAACACCCGTGTACAGGTCAAACGGGCGCGGCAGGTGCAGGATCTGTTTTAACACCAAGGGAGCCATAACGGCGTAGCCATGCGCCGCCGCCCAATGCCAGGCGGCGCGCCAGTGACGCCGCCACAGCAGCACCGCCCCCACCGCCGCAAACAGCGCGCCGATGGTATAGAGGCTGCCGAGCTGAGTGAGCGCCACCATCACCTGGTCAACCCATGGCCCTCGCCATGCTTGCAAGATGTGAAACACGGCATTGTCCATGCGTGCCAGCGCTCCACTGCGCGCGATGAAAAATACGGCGGCGCAGAAAAACAGCACCCGCAAGGCCGGCCGCCGGCTCTGCCCTCTCAACCAGGCAACCACCGTCATCCCGCCCACTTATGCAGGCAAGGGGCGGCGGCTTAACACCGCGAGCACCACGGCGGCAACGGCGGTAAGCAAGGCCGAAATGGTAAACGCGTAACCCATGCCGTACACCTCCCACACCACGCCGAACCACAGCGCCCCGGGCAGGGCGAACAGGCCCACTGTCATATGATACAGGCCGAAGGCCGTGCCCTTGGCGGCGGCGTGCGCCAAGTCGCCGATCATGGCCAGCTCCGCGCCCTCGGTGCTGGCGGTGGCCGCCGCATAGCCTACCAGCACCGCCACGACCACCCAGAACTCATTCGCCCACGGAATCAGCAACAGCAAAACCACTTGCAGCGACCAGCCGCTGATCAACACCGGCAGGCGCCCGATGCGGTCGGACAGACGCCCGGCGGGGAACGCGATCAGCGCGCGCGCCAGGTGCGCCGCCACCCAGATCAGCGGAATCCACGGCACTGGCACCCCTTGCTGACTGAGCCATAAAATCAGAAATACGTCCGGCGCGCCCGCCAAGGCCACACCCCCCGCCGCGAGCACCAGCGCGCGCAGGCGCGGATGCAGCAGCGCCCAGCGCAGCGGCGGCGCATATTGCCGCCCCGTCCTGGCGGGGGCGCGCAACCCGAAAACCAGCAACGCCACCGCGAGCACCCCGGGCACGACCGAGACCAGAAACACCTCGCGCATCTCCAGTCCCCAGGCCAGCAGGATCGCCGCTAGCAGCGGGCCGATCACCGCCCCGCTGTGATCCATAGCGCGGTGCAAGCCGAAGGCGTGACCGCGCAGCGAGACATCAATCGCGCCCGACAGCCAGGCGTCGCGCGGCGCGCTGCGCAGCCCCTTGCCGATACGATCGGTAAAACGCAGCAGTAGCACCATCCCCCAGCTGGTGGCCAGCCCCAGCAGCGGGCGCACCAGGTTCGACACGCTGTAGCCCGACACGGTGAGCAGCTTGCGCCCCACGCCGCGATCACTCATGCGCCCCGCCCACAGCTTGAGCAGGCTGACGGCGGTATCGGCCACGCCTTCGATCAGACCGATAATCGCCGGACCCGCGCCCAAGGTCCCGGCCAGGAATACCGGCAAGAGCGGCGTAATCATATCGCTCGCCACGTCGTTTAAGAAACTGACGGAGCCGAGCAGAACCACGGTGGCGGGGAGCTTGTTCATATCAAGACAGATACAAGGGAAAAGATACCAGGAAAAAACCGGAAGCCTTTTTGGTTATTTCCTATTTTCTTTTCTCTTTTATCTTGTCTCCTTTCTCTGCCTTTTAGCGCGCGGGTGCGCGGCGTCGTAGACTTCCGCCAAGCGCTGGAAATTGAGCCGGGTGTATATTTGTGTGGTGCTGATGTTGCTGTGGCCAAGCAGTTCCTGCACCGCGCGCAAGTCGCCGCTCGATTCCAGCATATGACTGGCGAACGAGTGACGCAGCATATGCGGATGCACGGGGACGCCGAGACCCTGTTTCAGAGCCCATCGGCGCAGGCGCATCTGCAAGGCGCGCGGGCTGAGGCGAGCGCCCTGTTGAGTAATGAACAACGCGGGCTCCGTTTCCTTCGCCCACAAAGCGCGCTGCTTCAGCCACCCGGCAAGCGCGGCACGTGCCTTGCGGCCCACCGGCAGCACGCGCGTCTTGCCGCCTTTTCCGGTCACGCGCACCAGCGCGTCACGAAGATCAACATCCGCCACCTTGAGCGACGTCAACTCACTCAGGCGCAGCCCGGATGAGTACACCAGTTCCAGCGCGGCGCGGTCACGTTGCGCCGTCGCATCTCGCGTCTCAATGTCCAGCAGCCGGCCCACTTGCTCGATATCCAGCACCTGGGGCAAATGGCGCGGCGACTTCGGAACGGTGACGCCGAGCGCCGGACTTTGACTCACCGCGCCTTCGCGCAACAGGTAATTGAAGAAGCTGCGCAGCGCAGAAAGCTGGCGTTGCAAACTGCGCCCGCTCAAGCCTGCGC
This sequence comes from Pseudomonadota bacterium, assembly GCA_041695325.1. Lineage (GTDB taxonomy): Bacteria > Pseudomonadota > Gammaproteobacteria > SURF-13 > SURF-13 > SURF-13. The sequence goes on along the minus strand of JBGFRC010000022.1, from coordinate 40,651 downwards.
GGTGGCGCACGGCGGCATAGTCACGCACCTGATGATGAGTGAGCGCGCGCCACTCGCTAATCCCGCGTTGCGCGCAAAATGCGCTGATGGCGGCAAGATCGCGCCGGTAGCTCTCGCGCGTCAGCGCGGCGAGGCGGCGTTCGCTGCTGAGGTGGGTGAAGAATTTTTCCAGCCAGGCTTGTGCTTCAGCGGACATCGCGCCCATGCCTTGCCTTATATCTCCAGGTGTGTGCTGATTGCCTGGCCCGCCAGCGCGCCCAGGTGGGCCAGGAACAGCGTGCCCATCTCCGGGTGGAAACGCCCGCTTTCGAAACTGCCCACCGCGAACAGGCCGATGCAGATCGGCTCGACCGCGGCTTCGCGCCGCCAGGTGAGCGGAATCAGCGCCAGGGAGGAAATCTCGCTCGCCCGCTCAATAAACAGATAGTGCAGTTGCTCCGGGCGCAGCCTGCCGCACACCGGCTTGCGCTGCTCAATGATGTTCTGAAACGCCGCCAGATCGCCGCTGCCCACAGTGGCAAACGCGGTGTCCGCCACCCCCACGCCCAGCTTGATCGCGCCGGGTCTGGCGGGGCGCAGCAGGCGCAAGCTGACGGCGTGGGCGTCGAATTCGTTTATCATGGCGTCGTGCAGAGTGCTCACGACGGCGGCGAGATCGGTGCAGCGCATCAGAGCCAGGGTGAGACGTTGTATGCGTTCGTTCAAGCGGTCGTTGCCACGCGCCACCTGCACCAGGTCCATCAGCTCGCGCCGCAATTGGCGGTTCTGGTCACGCAGCACGCCCACCTGGCGCTCGACCAGCGACACCGCGCCGCCGCTCTCGTGCGGCACGTTCATCTCCGCGAGCAGCGCGGGGTGCCGCAGAAAAAAATCCGGATGCGCACGCAGATACTCCATCAGCTGCAGCTCGACGTCCGGCGCATCCGCCTGTTCTTGTTGTGTGCTCATAATTCTATGTGGCCCTCGTATACGCTGGTCGCCGGTCCTGTCATACGCACCTCCTCCCCTGCCCCGCCCCACGCGATCTGCAGCCGGCCGCCGGGCAACACCACGGTTACTTTATCATCCACCTGCCCCCGCAGTCGAGCCACCACCATCGCCGCGCACGCGCCGGTGCCGCAGGCCAGGGTCTCGCCGGCGCCGCGCTCGAACACGCGCAACTCTATATTGGCCCGGTCCACGATACGCATGAAACCCGCATTCGCCCCGCGCGGGAAGCGCGCATGCCGTTCGATGAGCGGGCCTAGCGTCGCCACCGGCGTATTCTTGACATCCTCCACCTCCAACACCGCGTGCGGATTGCCCATGGACACCACGCCGATCTGATATGTCTTTCCCGCCGCCTCCAGCGCATAGCTCAGTGCCTCCCGCTCGGCCACAAAGGGAATCTCGTCCGGCCGCGTGCGCGGCACGCCCATGCTCACCGTCACCCGGCCGTCCTGCTCCAGGCGCGGCCGTATCACCCCGCACATCGTCTCCACCGCCAGCTCGCTCTTGGCGCTCAGTCCCTGGTCGCGCACAAAGCGCATAAAACAGCGCGCCCCGTTGCCGCATTGCTCCACCTCAGCGCCGTCGGCGTTGAAAACGCGGTAAGAGAAATCCATACCCTTGCTGCGGGCGGACTCAACCAACAACACCTGGTCACAGCCCACGCCGAAATGACGGTCGGCGAGAAAGCGTGCTTGATCAGGGGTGAGGGAAACGGACTGATTAATGGCGTCAATCACCACAAAATCGTTGCCCAGCCCGTGCATTTTGGTAAATTTAAGACGCATACCCGTTAGGTTACTGCTTAACCAATCAATTTCATAGCCCGGCTTGGCATTGTCCCGCCTCGCCGCTATCAGTTTGTTGAAAAAGTCGATCCATGGACTTTTTCAACCACGCAAAGCAAAAAGCGTGGTTTTTGCTTTGCTTCATTTTTCAAACGCTTAACGCGTTCGAAAAATGGCGGTACAATCCTGTACCGCACCGCAGTTTGTTGAAAAACAAGTTTTTCAACAAACTGCTATGCTTGCATCATGCCCTGGCAATTATTCCAGAAACTGAAGAGTCATCCCTCCAAATGGGTGCGCATCAGCGCCGGGGTGCTGCTGATTATCATGGGGCTGTTCGGCTTTCTGCCGGTGCTGGGTTTCTGGATGATCCCGCTTGGCGTGATTTTATTGTCCGTGGACTTCCACTGGATGCGCCGCCTGCGCCGCCGCACCGAGGTATGGTGGGGCACGCTCCGCAGGCGCAAAGCGAAACGTCATCCCGCCAGGCATCCATAAAAACGCGTTGAGAACTAGCAGGCTGTTGAGAAACAGCCTGCGTGCGGCGCAGGAAAGAGCGCAGCGAGGGGTTCCACCGCCATTTTTCAAGCACGCTTTATGTGCTTGAAAAATGAAGCAAAGCGAAAATGACACTTTTCGCTTTGCGAGTTGAAAAAGCCCATGGAAGGGCTTTTTCAACAACCTGCTGGTAACCAACGCGGCGCGCTGTGCCGGCTTCAAGTTAAGCAGCGCGTCTGCCTCCTTTCAAGACGAGCAGCAACAAGACCATTACGCCGAGGGTAATGGCGGCGTCAGCGACATTGAACGCCGGCCAGTGCCATTGCCGGTAATGGAAGTCGAGAAAATCCACCACGTAGCCGAAGCGCAGGCGATCTATCACGTTGCCCAGCGCGCCGCCCAGAATCAGTGCCAGAGCGGCGGCCTGCCACTTTTCAGAAACGGGCAGGCGCCTCAACCAGACGATAATGGCCGCGCTGACTCCAAGCGCAATCAGGGTGAAGAACCAGCGCTGCCATCCGCCCGCATCGGCCAGGAAGCTGAACGCCGCGCCTGTATTGTGCAATAGGGTGAGATTGAAGAACGGCAATAGCTCTATGGACTCCCGCCATTGCATGAAACTGCTGATCAGGTGCTTGCTGAGCTGATCCAAAACAATAATCAGCGCCGAAAGCCACAGCCACTTAAGCATCACGCATAGCGCCTTGTTTCCCCGTTTCCAATAACATTTTCCACACAGCGCAGACAGATTTCCGGGTGTTCGCCGTTTGCGCCTACATCGGCGCGATGATGCCAGCAGCGCACGCATTTTGAGTGCACTGAAGGCGTCACCCTGATCCACAGGCCTTTTTCGGCCTCTTGCGTCAAGTCCACCGGCTTCCAGTCAGGAGCGTGGATGCGGGCATCCGAAGTAATCAAAACAAACCTCAGCTCATCGTGCAACAGCGCCAGTGGTGTATGCCATTCCGGGGTGCAGTAGATATCCACTTCCGCGTCGAGCGATGAACCGATGTCCCCCGCCGCGCGCAGTGTTTCCAGCTCCTTACTCACCGCTGCGCGCGCGCGGATGATTTGCTCCCAGGCTTTCGCGTCCAGCTCCGCGCCGTCCAGGGAAACCAGGCCGTCATACCAGGTTTCCAGCAGCACCGACTCTTTGCGCGTACCCGGCAAGTGGCGCCAAATCTCCTCGGCGGTGAAGCTCATGATGGGCGCAAACCAGCGCGCCATCGCCTCGATGATGTGGCAGATCGCGGTCTGCGCGGAACGGCGCACGCGGCTGTTTTTCCGCGTGGTGTATTGGCGGTCCTTGATGATGTCCAGATAAAACGCGCCCATCTCCACGGTGCAGAAATTGTGCAGCTTCTGGTAGATCACATGAAATTCGAAATCGTTATATGCCTTGATGATTTCTTCTTGCAAACGGCGCGCGCACTCCACCGCCCAGCGATCCAGCTCCAGCATGTCTTTGGCGTCCACCTTGTCCTTGCCCGGGTCAAAGTCATGCAAATTGGCAAGCAGAAAGCGCGCGGTATTGCGCAAGCGACGGTAGGCGTCGGCGGCGCGTTTCAGGATTTCATCCGACACGCACATCTCGCCGCGGTAATCGGTGGCGGCGACCCACAGCCGTAAAATATCCGCGCCCAGCGTATCGGCGACCTGTTGCGGCGCGACCACGTTGCCCCTGGACTTGGACATCTTCTCGCCCTTGGCGTCCACCGTGAAGCCGTGCGTGAGCACCGATTTATACGGCGCGCTGCCGCGCATCGCCACCGAGGTGAGGAGCGAGGACTGGAACCAGCCGCGATGCTGGTCCGAGCCTTCCAGATACAAATCCGCCGGCACGCCGTTCAGCTCCGCGCGCCGCTCCAGCACACAGTCGTGCGTCACCCCGGAGTCGAACCATACATCCAGCGTGTCGCTGGTCTTCGCATAGTGCGCCGCATCATTGCCCAGCAGCTCTCCGGTATCGAGATCGAACCAGGCGTCCATGCCGCCTTGCTCGACCCGCACCGCCACCTTTTCAATCAGCACCTGCGTATCAGGATGCAGCTTCCCGGTCTGCTTGTGCACGAACAAGGGAATGGGCACGCCCCAGGTGCGCTGGCGCGAAATGCACCAGTCGGGGCGCCCCGCCACCATGCCCGCGATGCGCGCCCTGCCCCAGCCCGGTATCCAGCGCGTGTGTTCGATGGCGTACAGCGCGGCAGCGCGCAAACCCTTCTGCTCCATGCCGATGAACCACTGTGGCGTGGCGCGGAAGATGACCGGCGTACGGTGGCGCCAGCAATGCGGATAGCTGTGACGCAGCGCGTGCTCATGCAGCAACGCGCCGCGCGCTTTGAGCACCTCGATCACCTCGTTATTGGCCTGCGCTACGTGCATGCCGGCAAACAATTGCGTGCCGGGCAGAAACTTGCCGTCATCGCCCACCGGACACTCCACCGGCAAACCGCAGCGCTGGCCTACCACGTAGTCGTCCTGGCCGTGGCCGGGCGCGATGTGCACCGCGCCGGTGCCCGCCTCGGTGGTCACGTGCACGCCGAGCGCGATGGGCACTTCACGCGCATAAAACGGGTGTTGCAGCTTGACGCCGTCAAGATCGGCGCCGCGGCAAGCGGCCAGCACCCGGTAATCCTCGATGCCGTAACGCGCCATGGCGTCTTTGAGCAGCGCCTCGGCGATGAGCAGGCGCTCCACGCCGTGTTCTGACTTACACTGCACGACAACGTAATCCAGATCGGGATTCAGCGCCACCGCCTGATTGGCGGGCAAGGTCCACGGCGTCGTGGTCCAGATCACTACGCTGAGCGGCCCCGCGCCCTCCACGCCAGACGCATGCTGGCAGCGCGCCATAAAGGCTTCGTCATCCAGCACCGCGAAACGCACGTCAATGGCGGGCGAGATTTTGTCTTCGTATTCCACTTCCGCCTCGGCCAGCGCCGAGCCGCAGTCCACGCACCAGTGCACCGGCTTATAGCCCCGGTGCACGTGGCCGTTGGCGATGATGCGGCCGAGGCTGCGGATGATGTCTGCCTCGAATTTGAAATCCATGGTGAGATAGGGGCGCTCCCAGTCGCCGATCACGCCCAGACGCTTGAAGTCTTCGCGCTGGCTTTCCACCTGCTTCGCGGCGTAGTCGCGGCACGCCTTGCGGAACGTTTTCGCGTCCACCTTGACGCCCACCCGCCCCACTTTTTTCTCCACCATCAGCTCGATGGGCAGGCCGTGGCAATCCCAACCCGGCACATAGGGCGCGTCATAGCCGCTCAGGGTTTTGCTTTTGACGATGATGTCCTTGAGGATTTTATTCACCGCGTGGCCGATATGGATTTCGCCGTTGGCATAGGGCGGGCCGTCGTGCAGCACGAATTTCCCGCTTCCCTTTCTTAACGCGCGCAGTTTGGCATACAAACCCGTCTCCTCCCACCGGCGCACCGTCTCCGGCTCGCGCGCGGGGAGATTCGCCTTCATGGGAAAATCCGTCTGCGGCAAATTCAATGTTGTTTTGTAGTCGGTCACAATAGTCTCTTAATGAAGCTCTGAATAAGTCCATCCTGGACTTCTCAGAGCACGAAAAGCCAAAACAAAGTTTTGGCTTTTCTTCCTCTTTCAAATACTTCTGTATTTGAAAGAGGGCGGCACATCCCTGTGCCGCACGGAAACTCTGAATTAATCAGAGTTTCCTTAAAGCAGATACAAAAGAAAAGATACAAACACCAAAAAATGGGCTTTTACTTGTATCTTGTATCTTGTGTCTTGTATCTGTCTTTCATAAAAACGCGCGCGCCTGTTCGCAATCATGGGCAATGGCTTTGCGCAACTCATCCAATGTTGCAAAACGCCTTTCATCGCGCAGCTTGTGCAAAAACTCCACCTGCACGTGGCGTCCGTAAATGTCCCGGTCGAAATCGAGCACATGCACCTCCAGCAAACAGCGCGTGCCGTCCACGCTGGGGCGGGTGCCGACGTTGGCCACGGCCGGAAGTGGCTCGCGCTCCAGTCCGTACACTTCGACCGCGAACACGCCCGTCAGCGGGCTTACCATGCGGTGCACATGGATGTTCGCGGTGGGAAAGCCCAGTGCGCGTCCGCGTTGGTCGCCGCGCGCCACGCGTCCCGACATGCGATACGGGCGCCCCAGCCATTTCTGTGCGGCCCTCAAATCGCCCTGCGCCAGCGCCTCGCGCACGCGCGTGCTGCTGACACGAACGCCGTCCACGCTGTAGGTATGCATCGCCACCACGTGAAATCCATACCGCGCCCCGGCCTGTTGCAGCAGGCTGAAATTCCCCTGCCGCCGGTATCCGAAGCGGAAATCGTCGCCCACCACCAGATGCCGCACCGCCAAACCCTCTACCAGCAATCCCTGGACAAACGCCTCCGGCGGCGTATGCGCGAGCTTATCGTCGAAGCGCAGGCACAGCACGCGCTGCACCGAATAGCGTATGAGCACCTGTATTTTCTCACGAAACCGGGTGAGCCGCGCGGGCGCCTCGTCGCGCGCAAAAAATTCCCGCGGCTGAGGCTCAAAGATAATCACGGTGGCGGGCAACCCCAGCTCAGCGGCCTTCTCAGCCAACTGGCCCAGCACCAACTGATGCCCCAGATGCACGCCGTCGAAGTTGCCGATGGTGGCGACACAGCCGCGGTGCCGCGCGCGCAGATTGTGCATGCCGCGTATCAGTTCCATATCAAGCCGCTCACTGCGCGGGCTTCTCCAGCAATGTTCTGAAACGCACACCGCAGAGCCACAGCGCGGCGAGATACACCGCAGCCCCACCCGCCACCAGCAGCGCAAGATATCCGGCGCGCGAGCCGGCGCTTGCATCCAGCCAGCGCGCAAGCTCCCCGGCCCCCGTCCATAATATGAGCCCCATCGCCACGTTCGCGCCCAGCACGCGCAGCGCAAAGCCGCGCCAACCCGGCTGCGGCTGATAGATCGCCTGCCTGCGCAGCGCGCGGTACAGCAGCCCGGCGTTGAGAAACGCAGCGAGCGCGGTGGCAAGCGCAATGCCAGCGTGGCCCATGCCGACAGTGGACAGCGGAAACGCAAGCAGTACGTTAAGCGCCATGTTGGTGAGCATGGCGATGACGCCGATACGCACCGGCGTGCGCGTGTCCTGGCGCGCGTAAAACGCGGGCGCGAATATTTTAATTGAAATGTAACCCAGCAGCCCTGCAGCGAGGGCCATCAAGCTGTAGCTCGACATCCTCACGTCATGGGCGGAAAACTCACCGTAATGAAACAGCGTGGCCAGCATCGGCCCCGCCAGCAGCACCAGGCCAGCGGTCGCGGGGGCGCCGATGAGCAATACCCAGCGCAGCGCCCAGTCCAGGGTGTGCGAGAATCTTTCCGGAGAGGCGCGCGCGTGTTCCTGGGACAGGTTGGGCAGCATCACGGTGGCGAGCGCAATGCCGAATACGCCGAGCGGAAATTCCACCAGGCGATCCGAGTAATACAGCCACGACACGCTGCCCGCGACCAGCAGCGAGGCGATGAGGGTATCGAACAGCAGATTGATCTGCGTCACCGACACGCCGAAGATCGCGGGCACCATCAATTTAACGATGCGCCGCACGCCTTCGTCCTGCCAGCCCCAGCGCAAACGCGGTAACAGCCGCAGGCGCTTGAGATAGGGCAGTTGAAACAGCAATTGCAGCAAACCGCCGAGAAACACGCCCCACGCCAAAGCGGTGACCGGATGCGCAAGATGGGGACTGAGCCAGACGGCGGCGCCGATCATGGCCAGATTCAGAAACACGGGGGTGAAGGCCGGCACCGCGAACCCGCCGTAGCTGTTCAGCATGGCGCTCGCCAGCGCCGCGAGCGAGACAAACAGCAGATAGGGGAAGGTGATCCGCAGCATCGCCACGGTCAGATCGTAGCGCTCCGGCTCATCCAGAAATCCGGGGGCAAAGATTATAACCAACAGGGGGGCGGCGATCACGCCGATCAGCGTCACGGCGAACAGCACGCCCGCCAGCACGCCCGCCACATCGTCCACCAGCGCGCGCACCTCGTCGTGCGAGCGCCGGGTCTTGTACTCCGACAGCACCGGCACAAAGGCCTGCGAAAACGCGCCCTCGGCAAACAGGCGGCGCCAGAAATTGGGGATGCGGAACGCGACGAAAAAGGCGTCCGCCCCGCTGCCCGCGCCGAACAGGCGCGCAATCACCATGTCGCGCACGAGTCCCAATATGCGCGAGACCATAGTCATCGCGCCGACTGTGGCGGTGGACTTTAACAGATGCTTACTCAGGGGGCCGGCCTTTCAAAGGGAGGATTGCTCTGGTGTTTATATATCCAAAATATTTTCCATTATCGCGGATTCGCGCCGCAGAGGCCACCACGCCACTCCAGCCCATTCCGGCGCATCCTGCCATTGACCTGGGGCGGCAAAAAATAGGATAATTAATAATTTATCGAATCAGGAGCACTACCTTGGCCAATACCGCCCAAGCAAAAAAGCGCGCCCGACAGGCGGAAAAGCATCGTCAACTGAACGCCGCTCAGCGCTCACGGATGCGTACCGACGTTAAAAAGGCCGTCCAGGCCTTGAGCGCCGGCAACAAGGCCGAAGCCGGCGCGGCTTATAAGCAGGCCGTTTCCACCCTGGACGCCATGGCGCGCAAAGGCCTCATCCACAAAAACAAGGCTGCTCGCCACAAAAGGCGTCTCAATATTCGCCTGCGCGCCCTCTCCGTCGCTCCCGCATAATCCGCTTTTATTCAGCGGCCTTAAGTCTGCCGAGGTAGGCCGTCAGGCGCTTGGCGTTTGCGCCGAAGTCATGCCGCCCGACGCGGGAGGCCGAGCGCGCGTCCACGCGGCTTCCGCCCGGCGTCTCGGTAACGCGCATTGCCACATCATCCTCAAAACGCAGCCAGAAAGTCCGCGCCACGGCCTCGATGCGGCCTTCCACGGCGTTCGCGTCCACTATCTCCCAGCCCATTTGTTGCGCCGCCGCCAGCGCGCGCCCATAGGCCGCGTCCCGGCTCAAGGCAAGCAGCACGGGCCTGATCTGCGGATAGGCTCTGTGCTGCTGTTCCGCAATCGCCGCACCACCATATTCCGCCGGGTTGTCGTTGGGGCCGCGCAGCGCCAGCGCCGCCGCAAAGCGCGGCGGATTGTCCGTGTCGGTGCTGATGTCGTGTATCGGCGGCAGTTGTAGCCCGATGTAAAGCCAATACAGCCCCAAGGCCACGACAACGGCAAGCGCTCCCAGCAGTATTCCCATTACGGTTTTTCTCACCGTAGGCGGGCGGATGAAAACCATTTGTTGAGCATACAACAAAAAACCCCTGCAAGTTTCCTTGCAGGGGCTGGGGTATAAAAGCCTGGCGGTGACCTACTTTCGCATAGGATCTCCCACACTATCATCGGCGCAGAACGCTTTCACTTCCGAGTTCGGAATGGGATCGGGTGGTTCACGTTCGCTATGACCGCCAGGCAAACTGGCTTGCCGGAGCATCCGGCAAAAAAATCGGGAAGTTGTACAAGGCTTGGGTGATGCACAAATGTCTTGACTCTAACTCCAGCGTCCGCTCGAAACATAACAGACTGCTTGGGTGTTATAAGGTCAAGCCGCACGGTCAATTAGTACTCCTTAGCTCAACGCATTACTGCGCTTACACATGGAGCCTATCAACGTCGTAGTCTTCGACGGACCTTCAGGGGAGTTAAACTCCCGGGAGATCTAATCTTGAGGTGGGCTTCCCGCTTAGATGCTTTCAGCGGTTATCCCGTCCGTACATAGCTACCCGGCAGTGCCATTGGCATGACAACCGGTACACCAGAGGTACGTCCATCCCGGTCCTCTCGTACTAAGGACAGATCCTCTCAAATCTCCAGCGCCCACGGCAGATAGGGACCGAACTGTCTCACGACGTTCTAAACCCAGCTCGCGTACCACTTTAAATGGCGAACAGCCATACCCTTGGGACCTGCTACAGCCCCAGGATGTGATGAGCCGACATCGAGGTGCCAAACTCCCCCGTCGATATGAACTCTTGGGAGGAATCAGCCTGTTATCCCCGGCGTACCTTTTATCCGTTGAGCGATGGCCCTTCCATACAGAACCACCGGATCACTATGACCTGCTTTCGCACCTGCTCGACTTGTCTGTCTCGCAGTTAAGCGCCCTTATGCCATTGCACGCATTGCGCGATTTCCGACCGCGCTGAGGGCACCTTTGCACTCCTCCGTTACTCTTTGGGAGGAGACCGCCCCAGTCAAACTACCCACCATACACTGTCCCCCGCCCGGATCACGGGCGCAGGTTAGAACCTCGAAACTGCCAGGGTGGTATTTCAAGGTTGGCTCCACGCGACCTGGCGGCCGCGCCTCAAAGCCTCCCACCTATCCTACACAGACAGGCTCAAAGTCCAGTGTAAAGTTGTAGTAAAGGTGCACGGGGTCTTTCCGTCTTGCCGCGGGTACGCCGCATCTTCACAGCGAATTCAACTTCGCTGAGTCTCGGGTAGAGACAGTATAGCCATCGTTACGCCATTCGTGCAGGTCGGAACTTACCCGACAAGGAATTTCGCTCGATTAGTCTTGTCTGTTTCCAGAAAAGTCGGACTTTATCTTAAACATCCTCTATTCATTTTGGCAGCAATGGCACGGATTTGCTCCACGCCCTCTACTGTTAGATGAATATCCGCCTCCATCATCAGAACAATGTCCCTGAACTTCAGGAAATCAACGTTCTTTTTGGTTTTCAGCGGATGCTTGATGAAAAATGGAACGATATGCTCCAGCAAATGCTTCTGGCCGCGCACCCTGTAAGCCATTCGGTCGCCGTGGTTTACTCGAACCACTCCGCAACCGAAATAATCTTTCAGAGCATGCAAAATTTGCACATCGCGTTTGTGTTGCACAACGGTGAATTCAGGTAACACCTGAAAACCAGCTGTCATTTCCTTGTGAGGGTTAATTCCCACATGAAAGCAGCCTTCTCCGTCCACAAAACCTGTAATCCACTGTGGATCAAGCTTCATTGAATGCTCCCGAACATAAAGTCTCTGAGGGTTCCTGAGGCAATCAGGTCTTCCCTGCGGATTGTCCCCGTGTCTGTCGAATTTTTACTGCCTCTGTCCAGAGACGAGTATCGAACAGTTTTTGAGGAGTTTCCCGCATATAGTTCGGTTTTACTAAGGCTAGCGCGTTAGTTAACCTTAGGACCGTTATAGTTACGGCCGCCGTTTACCGGGGCTTCGATCAAGGGCTTCGCCTTGCGGCTGACCCCATCAATTAACCTTCCGGCACCGGGCAGGCGTCACACCCTATACGTCCACGTTCGTGTTTGCAGAGTGCTGTGTTTTTAATAAACAGTCGCGGCTACCTGATCACTGCGACCTCTTCGAGCTTACGGAGCAAGTCCTTCACTCAAAGAGGCACACCTTCTTCCGAAGTTACGGTGTCAATTTGCCTAGTTCCTTCACCCGAGTTCTCTCAAGCGCCTTAGGATTCTCTCCTTGCCCACCTGTGTCGGTTTGCGGTACGGTTTCATGCTATCTGAAGCTTAGGGGCTTTTCCTGGAAGCGTGGCATCAATCACTTCCCTCACCGCCGAAGCGGTGAAGTCGTCATCAGTTCTCGGCATTAACGAGGACCCGGATTTGCCTAAGTCCCCTGCCTACCACCTTAAACCGGAACAACCAATCTCCGGCTGATCTAGCCTCCTCCGTCCCCCCATCGCAATAGCATGAAGTACAGGAATATTAACCTGTCTTCCATCGACTACGCCTTTCGGCCTCGCCTTAGGGACCGACTCACCCTGCGCCGATTAACGTTGCGCAGGAAACCTTGGGCTTTCGGCGTGCGGGTTTTTCGCCCGCATTATCGCTACTCATGTCAGCATTCGCACTTCTGATACCTCCAGCATGCCTTTCGACACACCTTCGCAGGCCTACAGAACGCTCCTCTACCACGCACACTTGCGTGTGCATCCGCAGCTTCGGTACACAGCTTTAAGCCCCGTTAAATCTTCCGCGCAGACCGACTCGACCAGTGAGCTATTACGCTTTCTTTAAAGGATGGCTGCTTCTAAGCCAACCTCCTGGCTGTTTGAGCCTTTCCACATCGTTTTCCACTGAGCTGTGATTTTGGGACCTTAGCTGGCGGTCTGGATTCTTTTCCTTTTCACGACGGACTTTATCGCTCGCCGTGTGTCTCCCGTGATCGCACTTCCCGGTATTCGTAGTTTGCAACGGTTTGGTAAGCGTTTACCGCCCCCTAGCCGTAACAGTGCTCTACCCCCGAGAGTGATGCACGAGGCGCTACCTCAATAGCTTTCGAGGAGAACCAGCTATCTCCGAGCTTGATTAGCCTTTCACTCCTATCCACAGCTCATCTCCATCTTTTTCAACAGATGTGAGTTCGGCCCTTCAGTGGGTGTTACCCCACCTTCAGCCTGGCCATGGATAGATCGCCCGGTTTCGGGTCTATTCCCAGCGACTTGACGCCCTTTTAAGACTCGCTTTCGCTACGCCTTCCCTATTCGGTTAAGCTTGCCACTGAAAAATAACTCGCTGACCCATTATACAAAAGGTACGCAGTTCCCCTTGCGGGGTTCCACTGCTTGTACACATATGGTTTCAGGTTCTATTTCACTCCCCTCTCCGGGGTTCTTTTCGCCTTTCCCTCGCGGTACTGGTTCACTATCGGTCGGCAACGAGTATTTAGCCTTGGAGGATGGTCCCCCCGTCTTCAAACAGGATTACACGTGTCCCGTTCTACTCATCGTCACCCACGCCGCCTTCTTTTCACATACGGGGCTATCACCCGCTATGGCCGGACTTTCCAGACCGTTCTGCTAAGAAGACGACGTTTGATGTGACTGGGCTGCTCCGATTTCGCTCGCCACTACTTTCGGAATCT
>JBGFRC010000022.1:0-25000 GCA_041695325.1 Pseudomonadota bacterium | reverse complement strand
TGACTCAAGGTTGCTTACATCGCGCGACTTTGGTGACACCCGAAGCGCGACGCAAGCACCCACACAAATTACTTGATTCGAATTTTTAAAGAGCCGGCCAACCTTTGGCCAAGTGAGACGGAGTAGTATATAGGCATTCCGGCCGCGGGTCAACCTACATAACGACATAAATCTGCTGCGCGTCTTTAGATGCGGGTGCGTGCGGTGCTCGCGACGATTTATGTCGTTATGTATATGCGGCATTTTTTGGGCTTGTTGCCGCCCGCTTTGCCGCCCGGACTTAAAGGCCTTGAATGATCACACGCGCCGCCCGGCGTTTGCCTACTTGTACGATGTGGCTGCCGCCTGGGGCCAGGGTCAGGTGACGGTCTTCAATACGCTGGCCGTCAAGCCGCACCCCGCCTTGCTGAATCAGGCGCAGGGCCTGGGAGGTGCTCTCCGTGAACCCACATACTTTGAGTAGCTGGGCGATGGAAAGTTCCCTTCGGGACTCCACCCGTATCTCTGGCAAGTCCTCCGGCAGTGCTCCCTTCTGAAAGCGTGCGATGAAGTCCTCCTGCGCCCGTCCGGCGGCAGGGGCGCCGTGAAAGCGCGCGGTTATTTCATGGGCCAGGCGGTATTTCACGTCGCGCGGGTTGAGCCCCTCCGCCACCTCCCGCTTCCAGCGTGCGATCGTGGCGGCGGGCTCGAAGCTCAGCAGCTCAAAATAGTTCCACATCAGCTCGTCGGAGATGGACATAAGCTTGCCGAACATATCCTCGGGGGGATCGGTAATGCCGATGGCGTTGCCGAGCGATTTGGACATCTTGTTCACGCCGTCCAGGCCCACCAGCAGCGGCAGGGTGATGACCACCTGGGGGGGCTGACCGTAGTGTTTTTGCAGCTCGCGCCCCACCAGCAGGTTGAATTTCTGGTCGGTGCCGCCCAGCTCCACGTCGGCCTTGAGCGCCACCGAGTCGTAGCCCTGCACCAGGGGATAGAGAAACTCGTGGATGGCGATGGGCTGCTGGGCGGCGTAGCGCTTGTGGAAGTCGTCGCGCTCCAGCATGCGCGCCACGGTGTGCCGGGCGGCGAGCTGTATCATGTCGGATGCGCTCATCTCGCCCATCCAGCTGGAGTTGAACACCACCAGCGTTTTGGTGGGATCGAGTATTTTGAAGATCTGGCTTTCGTAGGTACGCGCGTTTTCGATCACCTCGTCGCGCGTAAGCGGCTTGCGGGTGACGTTGCGCCCGGTGGGATCGCCGATCATGCCGGTGAAATCGCCGATCAGGAACAGTACCTCATGGCCCAAATCCTGCAACTGTCTCATCTTGTTGATGAGCACGGTGTGGCCGAGGTGCAGGTCGGGGGCGGTGGGGTCGAATCCGGCCTTGACGCGCAGCGGGCGGCCCAGTTTCAACTTTTCGGACAGTTCAGCTTCCGACAGGATTTCCTGCGCGCCGCGCTTGATGAGGGCGAACGCTTCGTTGTGCTTATTCATAACCGTTTAGCCTATCACATCGCGCGAGCGGGCTTAAGGCGTCCCCGGTGCCGCCCATTTTTCCGATCACCGGCCGGAAACAGCCGACGGGCGGTGAGAAAAATCCGCTCCTGGGGATTGACCGGGAGGCCGATGCAGATTAAGGTTAAGCGTCCATAAATAAGGGGATTATGTGATTCACTTCACGTTTCCTGGAAGGTCAGTGGCGGCGCTGCGTGCGAGGCTCAGCCGCTTTTCACGCCTGCACTGGGCGGGACTGTTTGCAAGCGGCCTGGTGACGCTTGGCGTCTTGCTGGGCCTGGCCTCGGAGCAGGCGGGGGCGACGCGCGCCGAGCCCGCGCTGGCCACCATACTCCAGGACGACGGGCGCACCGTTACCCTGCCGCTGGCGCTGCCCCCGTCCCCCGCCGCCGCCGTCAGCCCCGCCGCTGAATCCCCCTGGCGCAGCATCACCATCAAACCGGGCGATCATTTGTCCGCGCTGTTTCCGCGCTTGGGGCTCAAACCCCAGCAGTTGCACGAGATCATGGCGCTGGGCGAAGCGACCCGGGGGCTCTCACGCGTCAAGCCGGGGCAGGAGATCAAGCTCCGCATCGCGGATAAAGAATTGCAGGAATTGCTCTATGAGGTGGAAGAGAAGTCGCTGTACGTAAAACGCGAAGATGGGAAATTCGCCGCCTATCTCACGCAACACGCGGTGGAGACGCGCGTCTCCTATGCCGCGGGCGCCATACAAAGCTCCTTGTTTGAAGACGCGCAGGCCGCCGGCTTGTCCGACAATCTCACCCTGCAGATGGCGGATATCTTCGGCTGGGACATAGATTTCGCGCTGGACTTGCGCGAGGGCGACAGCTTCGGCGTGGTGTACCAGGAACAGTACCTGAATGGCCAGAAGCTGCGCGACGGCGTGATACTCGCCGCGGAATTCACCAATCGCGGCAAGACCTATCGCGCGGTGCGCTACAGCGATCCGGAGGGCAACATCAACTATTACACGCCGGACGGGCTGGCCATGCGCAAGGCGTTTTTGCGCACGCCGGTGAAATTCAGCCGCATCAGCTCGCGTTTCAGCCTGGCGCGCTATCATCCCATCCTGCACCGCATGCGCGCGCACAAGGGCGTGGACTACGCCGCGCCCATCGGCACCCCGGTGAAGGCGGCGGGCGCCGGCAAAGTGGCCTTCAAGGGCATCAAGGGCGGCTACGGCAATACCGTCATCCTGCAACATGGCAGCCAGTACAGCACGCTGTACGGGCATTTGCACAAATTCGTACCCGGTTTGAAACAAGGGGCCAAGGTAGCACAAGGCCAGACCATCGGTTACGTGGGCAAATCGGGGCTTGCTACCGGCCCGCATCTGCATTATGAATTCCGCGTCGGCGGCGTACACAAGAACCCGCTCACCGTGACCGTACCCAAGGCCGACCCGATCCCGGAAAAATACAAGGCCGGCTTCCTGGCCGAGGCAGAGCGCCTGAGCGAACAGATCGCCTTGATTAAAAATGACAAGCTGGCGTTGAAAACCCCCTAAACCCAAGCGCTTCATCCCCCACGGTTTGGGGAAAGCACTCCATGACGCAACTGTTCATCGGACTCATGTCCGGCACCAGCATGGATGCGGCCGATGCGGCGCTGGTGGATTTCAGCGCCGGAGCGCCCAAGCTGATCGCCACCCGGCGCACTCCACTGCCCTCAGGGCTGCGCGCCGGCTTGCTTGCATTGTGCACCCCCGGTGAAAACGAGATCGAGCGCATGGCGCAGCTCGACGCGCGCATGGGTGAACTCTTTGCCGTGACCGCGCTGGCGCTCATAAAAAACGCCGGCGTGAACGCCGGGAACGTGCGCGCCATCGGCTGCCACGGCCAAACCATACGCCATCAGCCCAGCGGGCCTGGTCCGTTCAGCTTGCAGATCGGCAATCCCGCATTGATCGCTGAGCGCACCGGCATCACCACGGTGGCCGATTTCCGCCGCGCGGACATGGCGGCGGGCGGACAAGGCGCGCCGCTTGCGCCCGCGTTTCATAACGCAGTGTTTCGTTCAACAGGGCAGAGCCGTGTCGTGGTCAACGTCGGCGGCATCGCCAACGTCACGATCCTTCCCCAAGATGCCAAGCAACCCGTCATCGGCTTCGATACCGGCCCTGGCAACGTATTGCTCGACGCCTGGGCCGAGCGCCGCCTTGGAAAACGCATGGACGAAGGGGGGTGTTTTGCGGCGAGCGGTAAGATCAATGAAGATTTACTTAACGATTTTTTGCAGGACGCTTATTTTTCGCTCGCCCCGCCCAAGAGCACCGGGCGCGAGCACTTCAACAGCGCCTGGCTAGCCGCGGCATTGAAAAAACACGGCAACGTCTCCGCGCAAGACGTGCAAGCGACGCTGTGCGAGCTGACCGCCGCCACCATTGCCGGCGCGGTACAAAAATACGCCCCGGCGACCCAGGAACTTCTAGTCTGCGGCGGCGGCGCGCACAACACCCACCTGATGCAGCGCCTGCGCGCGCGCCTGCAACTCTGCACCGTCGCATCCACGGAACAATACGGCGTGAGCCCAGACTGGGTGGAAGCAATAGCCTTCGCCTGGCTGGCGAAGCAGACGCTGGAAGGGAAGCCGGGAAATCTGCCCTCCGTCACCGGCGCAAAACGCACGGCGGTGTTGGGGGCAATTTACCCAAGATAAAATTTGGAGGGCGGGTTAGCAGGCTGTTGAGAAACAGCCTGCGTGCGGTGCGGGGACGCACCGCCATTTTTCAAGCACGCTTTATGTGCTTGAAGAATGGAGCAAAGCGAAAATCACACTTTTCGCTTTGCGAGTTGAAAAAGCCCAATGGAAGGGCTTTTTCAACAACCTGTTAGCGCCTGCCCCGGACCCGATCCGGGGCCGAAGGCCGTAACCCACCGTTTTTGCTACGAATTTCTTGTATCTTTTATCTGTCTTCAAGAGGCAGGTACTCGCGCAGCGCTACCCCGGTGTAGACCTGGGTGGGCCGGAAGATGCGGTTGTCGGCGATCTGTTCGCTCCAGTGCGCGAGCCAGCCGGCGCTGCGCGCGACGGCGAACAGGGCGGTGAACTGGTCGGCGGGGATGCCGAGTTCGGCATAGAGGATGCCGGAGTAGAAATCCACGTTGGGATACACGCCCTTGGCGGCGAGATTTTCTTTCGCAGCTTCTTCCAGGGTGCGGGCGATATCGTAGTAGCGGCTGATCTTGCCGACGCGATGCCGGATCAGGTTTTCGATCAGGCCGTGCAGCACGACGGCGCGCGGGTCCTTGACCTTGTATTCGCGGTGACCCATGCCCCAGATGATCTCCTTCTGCTTGAGTTTTTTATCCAGCCACTCTTGCACCCCGGCGGGCGAGCCGATTTCGTCCAGCATTTCCAGCACGCGCTGATTGGCGCCGCCGTGCAGCGGGCCGGACAGCGCGCCGATGGCGGCGGAGATGACGCTGTATGGGTGCGCGAGCGTGGAGCCGGTGACCATGGCGGCGAAGGTGGAGGCGTTGATGGTGTGCTCGGCGTGCAGAATCAGACAGGCGTCCATGAGCCGCGCCATGAAGGGTTCCGGCTCCTCGCCGCTCATCATGTAAAGCAGATTGGCGGCGTGGCCGAGGTCGGGGCGCGGCTCGATCACCGCCGCGCCGCGGCGCAGCCGTTCCCAGCAGGCCGTGATGAGCGGCATGCGCGCGATGATCTTGACCGTCATGGTGCGCACGTAATCCGGGTCGGCATAGGCGCGCGCGCTGGTGGGCTGCGATATTTCGCCGGGATAAAACATGTCGAGGCTCGCCACCACGCACTGGAGCACGTGCATGGGATGGCCGGTCTGCGGCAGGGCGCGCATCAGGCTGATGACCTCGGGCTTCAATGCGCGCTGCGCGCGCAACGCGGAATCAAATTCGCGCAGCGCCCGGGCCGTGGGCAGTTCGCCGTCCAGCAGCAGCAGCGCGGTTTCCTCGTAGTGGCTGTGCGCGGCGAGCACGTCTATGGGATAGCCGCGGTAGGCGAGCACGCCTTGTTCGCCGTCTATGGAGGAGATGCTGGATTGGGTGGCGGGGACGCCGGCCAGACCGCGTGCATGCATATTCATGGCGTACCCTCTCCCCTCCCTCTCCCTGAATAGGGAGAGGGAGGGCTCGCTCTTTTCCCTTTCAGGGAAAAGACCACAAACATAAAGGAGGCATGGCGCCTCCTTTTCGTGTCTGATTGCGGCAATTTATTTTCACACGGAGAAGGAAGAGCCGCAGCCGCAGGTAGTGGTGGCGTTGGGGTTGCGGATCACGAACTGTGCGCCTTCCAGGCCCTCGGTGTAGTCAATCTCGGCGCCGGCGAGGTACTGATAGCTCATCGGATCTATGAGCAGGGTGACACCGCTCTTGATCACCGCGGTGTCGTCTTCGTTCTGCTTCTCGTCGAAGGTGAAACCGTACTGGAATCCGGAGCAGCCGCCGCCGGAGACGAACACGCGCAGCTTCAAGGCCGGATTGCCCTCTTCGGCAATCAGCTCGCTCACCTTGGCCGCCGCGCTGTCGGTGAAGACCAGCGGGTCGGGCAGGACGTTGTCGAGTGCAGGTGTACTCATGGCTGTCTCCTGAAATACCGTCTTGAGTCAAGGCGGCGGGAATGGATCATTATCCTCTCCGCCACCGCCCTCAGTCAATAATGGGGGCAGAGGGGGCGCGGCCTCAGGGCATCAAGGCGACGCCGTCCAGGCCAGTGCGCTCGTCCAGGCCGAACAGGAGGTTCATGTTCTGCACCGCCTGGCCCGCCGCGCCCTTGGTCAGATTGTCTATCACCGACAGGATCACGACGGTGTCGCCGCGCCCGGCTGAATTATTCGGCGGCTGGTGCACCGCGATGCGGCACACATTCGACCCGCGCACGCTCTTGGTTTCCGGGTGCGCGCCTTTGGGCAGCACGTCCACGAAGGGTTCGTCCGCGTAGCGTTTTTCATACAGCGCTTGCAGGTCGGTCTTCGTATCCTTGAGCCGGGCGTAGAGCGTGGCATGGATGCCGCGCACCATGGGCACAAGGTGCGGCGCGAAGGTGAGCGCCACCTTTTTGCCCGCCGCCTGCTCCAGGCTTTGGCAAATCTCCGGCATATGGCGATGACCGGGCACGGCGTAAGCCTTGAAATTCTCGCCGGCCTCTCCCAGCAGCAAAGGGGTTTCGGCCTTGCGACCTGCGCCGCTGACGCCGGACTTGGCGTCGGCGATGAGGTGCTGCTCATCCACCAGCCCTTGCTCGACCAAGGGCAGCAGGCCCAGCGTGACCGAGGTGGGATAACAGCCGGGATTGGCGATAAGACGCGCGTTTTTGATCGCCGCGCGATTCAGTTCCGGCAGCCCGTACACCGCCTGTTTGAGCAGGCCCGGACAGGCGTGCGGCACGCCGTACCATTGCTGCCAGAGTCTCGCGTCCTTGAGGCGGAAATCGGCGGCGAGATCAATCACGCGCACGCCCGCCTCGATCAGGGCGGGCGCTTGCGTCATCGCGGTGCCGTTGGGCGTGGCGAAGAACACCACGTCGCACGCGGCGAGCGCCTTTTCGTCCGGCGCGGAAAATTTGAGTGTGACGTGGCCGCGCAGATGGGGAAACAGGTCCGCCACCGCCATCCCTGCCTCGTTGCGCGAGGTGATGACCCTGATATTCACCCGCGGGTGCGCGGCCAGCAGGCGCAGCAATTCCGCGCCGGTGTAGCCCGTGCCGCCGACAATGCCGGCTTTGATGGTTTTCTTCATGATTCTCGATATCTATAGTTAGGGAAGCTCTGAATAATTCCATCCAGGAATTATCAGAGCACGAAAAGCAAAAATGCGATTTTTGCTTTGCTCCATATTTTTACGCGAATATTTGAAAAATGAAGATCAGAGCTTCCCTAAGCCGCAGTATATATTGCCCAGTCCAGGCTTCAAATACCATATCTTGTAGCCGGCGCGAATGAGGCCGGGGACGCGTGATTTGCATTGTATTTTTATCATTACATGCGTAAAATCATGTACATAGCCAAAAAAAGAGGGTGTGACCCCGATATGCGCCATTGGTTGCTGAAAAGTCTGGTGCTGGCCGCCTGCGCGCTGGCTGCTGCCCTCGCGCGGGCGGACATTTACAGGTTCGTGGACGAGAATAACGTCGTGCACTTCACCAACGTGCCCAACGATCCACGCTACAAACTGTTCTGGCGCGAGCGCAAGACCCCGGCGCTGAATTCCGGCCTGCCTGTGCGTGGCACGCAGACAGGCGCGGCGCGGGGAACGCTGGCCAACCGCGCGCGTTACTCACCCCTCATCGAAAGCGCCGCGCGGACTTATCGGGTGGATGCGGCGCTGCTGCACGCGGTCATCCTGGCGGAATCGGGCTATAACCCCCACGCCGTGTCAGCGAAAGGCGCAATCGGATTGATGCAGCTCATGCCCGGCACCGCCAAACGTTACGGCGTGACCAACGCTTATGACCCCAGCGCCAACGTTCACGGTGGCACGCGCTATCTGCGCGATCTGCTCAAGATGTTCAACAACAACATCCGCCTCGCCGTCGCCGCCTATAACGCAGGTGAAAACGCCGTGATCGGCTACGGCAACAAGATTCCGCCTTATCCGGAAACGCGCAATTATGTCGCCAAGGTGACGGCCCTTTATCAGAGCAGCAAGAAAAAGGCCGGCGTGCCGCTGCTGTAGGACCCTGCTACTCAAAGTAAAGCATGCTCAGGCGTTGCGCAGCGTAGTTAGAGGCGGATGCCGCACGGTCGGCAGCAAACCCAGCACACCCGCCGCAGCGACGCCGATTCCGCCGGCAAGGAGGCCCGCCAACCAAATCCAGACGTTAAAGACATACGGGAGATGCAGCACGTATCCGGCGAGGAGATAACCCAAGGCGCTCGCGGCCAAGGCTGCCATGAGGCCTGCGAGCGATCCCAGCAGCAGAAATTCCGCCGCGAGCCCGGCCACAAGCTGACGCCGGCTGGCCCCCAGGGTGCGCAGCAGGGCGGTGTCTTGCAGGCGTTCGTCGCGCGTGGCCTGTAACGCCGCATACAGCACCACCAACCCCGCCAGCAGCGTAAACCCGAATACGTACTCCACCGCCAGCGTGATGCGCTCGATGATGGCGCGCACCTGGGTCATGACCACGGCGACGTCTATCACGGTAAGATTGGGAAAGGATTTGACCAGCGCGATGAGCAGGGTCTGGCGCCGCTCCGGCAGATAAAAGCTGGTGATGTAGCTCGCGGGATAGTCTTCAAGCGCGCCAGGCGCGGCGATGACGAAAAAGTTGACGCGAAAACTGTCCCAGTCCACTTCACGCAGGCTGGTGACGTTTGCCGTAAAGGTCTCGCCCGCGATGTTGAAGCTGAGCACGTCACCGAGCTTGATGCCCAGCGTGGCGGCGATGCCGTCTTCCACCGAGAGCTGCCCGGCGGCGTTCTCATGCCGCCACGCGCCCGCAATAATCCGGTTGTCTTGCGGCAGATGCTCCATCCAGGACAGGTTGAACTCGCGCTCAATCAGGCGCGCAGCGCGCTCGTCTTGATAATCCGCCGGCGACACGGGCTTGCCGTTGATGCTCATCAGGCGTCCGCGCACCATGGGATAAAATTCCGGCGCGGGCACGGCCTGCTGAGTAAAAAAATCGCGCAGCGCGGGCAGTTGCTGCGGCTGGATATTAATGATGAAGCGGTTCGGCGCGTCAGCCGGCACGCTCTCCTGCCAGCTTGCCAGAAGATCGCCGCGCACCAGTGTGAGCAGCAGCAGGGCCATGATGCCGATGCCGAAGGCGAGGATTTGGGTGACGCTGTTCACCGGGCGGCGCACGATGTTGGCGAGGCCAAAGCGCCATGCCACACCCACGCGGCTGCGCAAGCGCGCCAAGCCCCGCACCAGCAGCCAGGCCGTGAACGCGAGCACGGCGAGCGCGCCCAACGCGCCGGCGGCGATGGTCACGCCCAGCTTGAAATCACCCGCCTGCCAGATTATCAATCCGCCCAGTAGCACGATGCCCGCGAGCCGGGCCGTCAGGCCGCGCACGGGAAGACCGAGTTCGCGGCGCAGCACGCGCAAGGCCGGTACGTTTTTCAGCGCCAGCAGCGGCGGCAGGGCGAAGCCGAGCAACGTTACCAGGCCGACGGCGAAACCGGACAGCGCCGGCAGAGCCGAGGGCGGCGGCAGCGGCGCGGCGATGAGGCGGCCCAGCAGATCGGTGAGCAGGTTGTGCGCCGCGTAGCCCACCGCACAGCCGAGCACACCGGCTGCCGCCCCCAGCCACAGCATTTGGTAAAAAAAGCTTCGGCTGATAAACGCCTGCGGCGCGCCGAGACACCGCAACATGGCGCAGGTATCCAAATGGCGCGCGCTGTAACGCCGCGCCGCCGTGGCGACCGCCGCGCCCGCGAGCAACACGCTGACCAGCGCGGCAAGACCGAGAAAGCGCTCGGCGCGTTCCAGCGCGGAGCGCACTTCGGGACGCGCATCCTCCACGGTCTCCAGGCGCTCGCCCGGCTGCAAGCTGTTCTCCACCGCGGCGTGGAACTGCCGCACTTTTTCCGCTTCACCCGCCACCAGCAAACGGTAGCGAATGCGGCTGCCGGTCTGCACCAGCCCGGTGGCGGGCACGTCATCAAGATTCATCAGCAGGCGCGGTGCGATGCTGAACACGTCGCTTGCGCGATCCGGTTCGTGAGTCAGCAACGCGGCGAGGGTGAATTGCGCCGCGCCAAGAGTGAGCGTGTCGCCCGTCTTGAGTTTGAGCTGCTGTAACAGGCGCGCATCCGCCCATACCGTGCCGGGTGCTGGAATGGCGCGAATGCGCTGCTCCGCGCCAAACAGTTCCCGTGCGATAGAGAGCTCGCCGCGCAAGGGATAGTGTTCGCTCACCGCCTTGACCTCGGCCAGTTGGCTCGCGTCACCGGCAAGCGCCATGCTGACGAAGCTCATGGTCGGGGCGTGGCGTAAATTGAGCCGCTGCGCGCGCTCGGCGTAGCGCGGTGGCCCCTGATCGGACAGAACCACCAGGTCCGCGCCCAGCAGTTCGTTGCCCTGCTGGCGCAAGGCCTGATGCACGCGGTCGGCGGCAAAACCCACCGCGCTGACGCTCGCCACGGCGATGACGAGGGCGATCAGCACTACGCGCAGCTCGCCGGCGCGCCAATCGCGCGCAAGCAGGCGCAGGGAGAATGGCAGCGCGCCGCTCATCCCGCCAGCCTCCCTGCGTCCAGCTTCAGCCGTCTGCCGCAGCGCTGCGCCAGCGCTTCATCGTGCGTCACCATAATCAGGGTGGAATCCCGCTCACGATTCAATTCAAACAGAAGATCGCCAATGCGCGCGCCGGTGGCCTGATCGAGATTTCCGGTCGGCTCGTCGGCCAGCAGTAGTATTGGTTGTGGCGCGAATGCGCGCGCGATGGCGACGCGCTGCTGCTCGCCGCCGGACAATTGCCTGGGATAATGGCGCAACCGGTGCGCGAGTCCCACGCGCTCCAGCACTTCGCCTGCCTGCGCGCGCGCCTGGCGCGCGGAGTGGCCCGCCAGCTCCAGCGGCAACATGACGTTTTCAAACGCGGTCAGGCTCGGCAACAATTGAAAAGTCTGGAACACAAAACCGATCATGCGCCCGCGCAACGCGGCGCGGCCGTCTTCATCCAGCGCGAACAAGTCACGGCCCTCAAGCAGCACGCGTCCGCCGCTCGGCGCATCCAGCCCGGCCAGCAGACCGAGCAAGGTGGTCTTGCCGGAGCCGGATGCGCCGAGGACGGCGCACGCCTCGCCCGGCATCACGTTGAAAGTAATATCCTGCAACAGGGTGAGCACGCCTTCGGGGCCGGTCACTTGCTTGTTGAGGCCCTGCACCTGCACAATGGGCTGTGATGACATTGAAATCTTTCCTGTTGGCCTGCGGCCTTATTCTATCCTGCGCCGCGCACGCGGCGGACAAATCCATTCTGGTGCTGGGCGACAGCCTGAGCGCGGCTTACGGCATCGAGCAAAGCGCAGGCTGGGTGAGCTTGCTGGAGCGGCGCTTGCAACAACAAGGCTATCGTTACCGGGTGATCAACGCCAGCATCAGCGGCGACACCACCAGCGGCGCATTGGCGCGCCTGCCGCGCGCGTTGGACGCGCACCGGCCGGACATCGTGATCGTGGAACTGGGCGGCAACGACGGCCTGCGCGGCCTGTCCTTGAGCGAGTCGCAGAAAAATCTGGCTGCGATCATCGAGCTGTGCCGGCAACACAAGATACGCGTATTATTGGTCGGCATGCGCCTGCCGCCCAATTACGGCCCGCAGTATACGGAAAAGTTCCAGCAGATGTACCCCGGCCTGTCGCGGCGTTACCGCGTGCCGCTGGCGCCGTTTCTACTGGAAGGCGTGGCGGGCAACAAAGACCTGATGCAGCCCGACGGCGTACACCCGCGCGCCGCGGCACAACCCATCATGCTGGAAAACGTGTGGCGCGCGCTGCAACCGATGTTGCAGGGAGCGCTTGACAGCGTGGATAAGGCTTGGCAAGGTGGCGCGCTCAACAAGGAGAACACGTTGACTGACTACACCCCGCGCTCATCTGAACAGTCAGCTGCTAATGCAGCGCCAGACCGGAGAGGTAAATCACCAGCACCCCCACCGCGATCAGCGTGATCTGTTGCACGCTGGCGCGCAGTTGCGTACGCTCATGCAGGTCGGGGATCAGATCGGCAACGGCGATGTAAATAAAACTCGCCGCGGCCACCGCCAGCACGTAAGGCACCATCGGCTGTACGGCGGACAAGCCATAATACGCGAGCAGCGCGCCCGCCACCGTGGTGAAGCTGGACAGCACGTTGTACAGCAGCGCCCTGGCGCGGCTGAAGCCGCTGTGCAGCAGCACCACGAAGTCGCTCATCTCCTGCGGGATTTCATGCGCCGCCACCGCGATGCTGGTGAGCACACCCAGTTGGAAATCGGTGAGAAAGGCGGCGGCGATCAGGACGCCGTCCACGAAGTTGTGAATGCCATCGCCGAGCAGTATCAGCGTCCCCGCAGCCTTATTCGAGACGTGTTCACACGCATGCGCGTCGCCGTGATGATGGTGGCGCCACAAAACCGTTTTCTCCATCAGGAAGAATCCCAGCAGCCCGGCGAGGACGGCAATGCTCACCTGATGCACTTCCACGCCGGGCGCGGTCATGGCCTCGGGCAGAAGATCAAGAAACACCACGCCGAGCAGCGCGCCCACGGCGAAGCTGACCATGGGCGGCAACAGGCGGGTGAGTAGCTGCACCGGCAGCAGCAGGAACGCGCTCGCCGCGCTCACGCTCAACACGCCGCCCAATAAACTGAACAGAACAATCCAAGTCAGCAGTTCCATGAGCCCCCCGCGCGCGGAAACGCGACATGATACATTAAACCCGGATACAAGGGGCACGATAAAAGTGAGAAACGCTTATCTTGTATCTTGTATCTTGCCTCTTGTATCTGCTTCCAGCCAGATCAACGTCGCCATGCGTCCGGTTTTGCCGTCGCGGCGGTGGGAGTAGAAACGTTCCGCGTCGCTATAGGTGCATTCGCCGCCTCCATACACACGCGCAACGCCGCGCGCGGCCAGGCGTTGGCGCGCGAGCCGATAAATGTCAGCCAGCCAGCGCCCGCCGCCGGAAGGCCGGAATGCCTGTTGCGCCTTGGCGTCGTGCGCCATGAAGACTGCACGCACTTCATCGCCCACCTCAAAAGTTTGAGGGCCGATGGCGGGGCCGAGCCAGACGAGGAGATTCTTCGCGCCCATCGCGTCCAACGCGGCTTCGATCACGCCCGCGGCGAGACCACGCCAGCCCGCGTGCACAGCGGCCACGCGCGCGCCGTGCGTGTCGCACAACAGGATAGGCAGGCAGTCCGCGGTGAGCACGGCGCATACCCTGCCGGCTTGATCGGTGTAGGCTGCATCTGCCTCACACGCTCCATACGCCGCGTCCACCACGCGCGCGCCGTGCACCTGGTTAAGCCACACTGGCATGGCCGGCAGTTGCAAGGATTCAATAAGACGCATCCGGTTGGCACCGACACTCATGGGGTCATCGCCCACGTGATCAGCGAGGTTGAATGAGTCGTGCGGCGCAACGCTCACGCCACCCAAGCGCGTGGTGCTGACGGCGCGCACGTGCGGCGGCGCGGGCCAGTCGGGGATGATCCAGCCATGCGTCTTACGCATGCTCACGCACGTCCTTGCGCAGCAGTTTTATCAAATGCGCCATATCGGAAGGGAGCGGCACCGACCATTCCATGTGAGCTCCCGTTTCCGGATGATTGAGGGCGAGATAAGCGGCATGCAGCGCTTGGCGCTTGAAGCCGCGCAGCGCTGCGCGCAGTTCCTCGCCGCACGACGGCGGCATGCGCAGCCGTCCGCCGTAAACCGGATCACCCACGATGGGGTGGCGGATGTGCGCCATGTGCACGCGTATCTGGTGTGTGCGCCCGGTCTCCAGCATGACCTTGACCAGGGTATGGGCGCGAAAGCGCTCCAGCACGCGGTAATGGGTGACCGCGGCCTTGCCTTGCCCGCTTTGGGTCACCGCCATGCGCGTGCGGCTGACGCGATGGCGGCCGAGCGGCGCCTCGATGCGCCCGCCCGCGATGATCGCGCCGTTGACCAGCGCGGCATATTCGCGCTGCACGCTGTGCGTCTGTAGCTGCTTCACCAGTGACCTTTGCGCGCTGAGCGTGCGCGCCGCCACCAGCAACCCGCTGGTATCCTTGTCCAGGCGATGCACGATGCCCGCGCGCGGAACAGCACGCAACGGCGGCACGTAATACAGCAAGGCGTTGAGCAGGGTGCCTTCGGGATTGCCCGCGCCGGGATGCACCACCAGGCCCGGCGGCTTGTTGATGACGATCAGGTCCGCGTCCTCGTAGACGATATCGAGCGCGATGGACTGCGCGCGCCATTCGCCTTGCGCTTCGGCCAATGCGCTCAGTTCAACCCGTTCACCGCCGCGCACCTTGTCGCGCGGGCGCCCTGTCCTGCCATTCACCGTCGCCTGGCCGCTGCGTATCCACCCGGCAAGGCGCGCGCGCGAGTAGGCCGGGAACAAGCGCGCCAGCGCTTGGTCTAACCGCAAACCCGCCAGATCCGGCGGGACCTGCACGGTCAAGGGCTGCATACAGGCTGTTTCACAGGGGCGCGGAAGCGCGCTATACTCTGCACTGGTTCGACATTCCCGATGGTCACACGTATCATGCGCGCGGCAAAACCGGCATTCATCCTTCCACTATTTCTCATTCTGGCAAGCTGCGGGCTGCTGCCGGAGCAGATAGACACCACCAAGAACTGGTCCGCCAGCAAGCTCTACTCCGAGGCCAAGGCCTCGATGAGCGCGGGCGATTACGAAACGGCCATCAAGTATTACGAAAAGCTGCAAGCGCGCTACCCGTTCGGCCGTTACGCGCAACAGGCGCAGATTGATCTGATCTACGCCTATTATAGGGACGATGAGCCCGCCTCCGCCATCGCTGCCGCCGACCGCTTCATCAAACTGCATCCGCGCCACCCCTACGTGGACTATGCGTACTATTTGAAGGGGCTGGCCAACTTCAATGTGAGCAAGGGGCTGTTCGAGCGCTACCTGCCGCAAGACCCGGCGCAGCGCGACCCCGGCGCGGCGCGGCAGTCGTTTCAGGATTTCTCGGAGCTGGCGCGGCGCTTTCCCGACAGCAAATATACCCCGGACGCGGTGCAGCGCATGACTTACCTGCGCAACAACCTGGCGCAGTATGAGGTCAACGTGGCGAACTACTACCTGAAGCGCGGCGCTTACGTCGCCGCCGCCAACCGCGCCAAATACGTGGTGGAAAACTACGACCGCAGCCCCGCCGTACCCGATGCGCTCGCCGTCATGGCCAAAGCCTACAAGATCATGGGACTGGATGACCTGGCCAACGACGCCCTGCGCGTGCTGGAGCTCAACGCCCCCAGCCACCCGGCGATTGCGGAAGTCAGGAATCTGGTGGTGAAGTAAACTGTTATAAGAATACCAGGTTAAGGAAGCTCTGATTATTGAGAATTACGTAAATGAGTGACACTCACAACGCCAACTCCGCCTGCTTCCAGAATGCCGTGACCAATCGCGGACGCCGTTGCATGGAGCGCAGTTTCTGGCGCGCTGTCTGCGAGAGCTGAGCGAGATCATGGGCGCAGAAATTGGCGAGCGCATGGGTCTTCAGGTAGCCCCAGATATATTCGACGGGGTTCAGTTCGGGCGCGTAGGCCGGCAGGCGCCCGAGCTGGATGGCGCCCCAGGTAGACTCGACGAAGCCCCGCACGAGGTGGCTCTGACGGGCCTTGAGCCTGTCCCAGACAATGAGCAACTTGCTTCCGATCGTCTGGTGCAGCGCCTGCAGAAACTCGATGATCTGGGGGCTTTTGACGGTGCCGGGGAAGAGACGAAAGAAGCGGTAGAACGCGATACCGGCGATCGCCGAGAGCTGATGCCAGTTGAAGTGGTATTGCAGCACCGGGGTTTCGCCTTCGGGTGCCCAGGTACGCACACGGGTGGGGCGCTCGGAGAGGCCTGACTCATCGACAAAAACGATCACGCGGCCCTGTTTTGCGGCGTTTTTTTTAGAGCGGGCCAGCGCTTTTTCTTCCAGGCGGCAATGGCGGCCTCGTCGCGCTCGATGGCCTTCTGGGCAAGCCGCTGCACGGAAAAGCCCAAGCTCCCCAGCAGCCGCCAGACCTGGGTGTGGCTCAACCGTACCCCGAAGTGCCGGACAATCAGCTCGCCCACGCGAGCGAGCGTCCAGAGCTCGGTGGCAAAACCCTGTGCGAGCGCACCCGCTTTGAGTCGCTGCACGAGCTCCTTGCGCTCGCGCGGCCTGAGTGCGGGCGGCCTGGCGAGCCTGGTCGTCGTCTGGGGCGTCCTCTGGGCGATGGTGCAGGCGGCGCTGCTGTTCTTCCAGCACGCGCTCTCCGGCTAGTCTTCGTTTACCTGGTACGGATTAGAGGCAACCATGTTCGAATGGATCGCGGACCCGACCATCTGGGTCGGGTTCCTCACCCTCGTGGTGCTCGAGATCGTCCTCGGCATCGACAACCTCATCTTCATCGCCATCCTGGCGGACAAGCTCCCGCCGAAAGAGCGCGACCGGGCGCGCGTCATCGGCCTCGGCCTCGCGCTCGGCATGCGCGTGGGCCTGCTGTTCAGCATCTCGTGGCTCATCACGCTGACCGAGCCGCTGCTCACCGTGCTCGGCAAGGCGCTTTCGGGCCGCGACCTCATCCTGCTGCTCGGCGGCGTGTTCCTGCTCTTCAAGGCCACGATGGAGCTGCACGAGCGCCTGGAAGGCGGCGCGCGCGAGCACCGCGGACCGCAGATGTACGCCGGGTTCTGGACCGTGGTGGCGCAGATCGTGGTGCTCGACGCGGTATTCTCGCTCGATGCCGTCATCACGGCCGTCGGCATGGTGGACGACCTGCCGGTGATGATCGCGGCGGTCGTGATCGCGATGGCCCTCATGATCGTGGCGAGCAAGCCGCTCACCGCGTTCGTCAACGCGCATCCGACCGTCGTCATCCTCTGCCTCGGTTTTCTCCTCATGATCGGCTTCGCGCTGATCGCCGAAGGAATGGGCTTTCACATCCCGAAGGGCTACCTTTACGCCGCGATCGGCTTCTCGGTCCTGATCGAGGCGTTCAACCAGCTCGCCCTGTTCAACCGCCGCCGGTTCCTCGCCGGCACCCGCCCGCTGCGCGAGCGCACGGCCGACGCCGTGCTGCGGCTGCTCGGCGGGCGGCCCGAGCCGGCCGTGGTGGGCGCGGAGGTCGCCGCCATGGCGGCGCCACAGGGGGAGCAGCCGGCGTTCACGTCCACCGAGCGCGGCATGATCCAGGCCGTGCTCGAGCTCGGAGAGCGCCCGATCCAGGCCGTCATGACGCCTCGGCCGGACATCGTCTGGCTGGATGCGGCCGCCTCGCCCGAAGAGATCCGGCAGACTCTGGAGCAACACCCGCACAACCGGTTTCTGGTCGCGCGCGGCGAGCTCGACCGGCTGCTCGGCGTGGTGGAGGCGCGGGCGCTCGCCGCCCGGCTCCTGAGCGGGGCCCCACCCAACCTCGAGTCCCTGGTCACCGACCAGCCGCTCGGGCTGCCCGAGGGCATGAGCGCGCTGCGCGCGCTGGAGAAACTGCGCCAGCACCCGGTGCCGGTGGGGGTCGTGGTCGACGAGTACGGCAGCGTCGAGGGGCTGGTCACGGCGAGCGACCTGCTGGCCGCCATCGCCGGGGAGCTGGCGTACGCGGGCGACGAAACGCCGGCGGTGGTTGAGCGAGGAGAAGGCGCCTGGCTGCTCGACGGGAGCCTCGATCTCGGCCGGCTCGAGGAGCTGCTCGGCATCGAGGAGCTGCCGCGGGATGAAGGCTTCCACACGCTCGCCGGGCTCGTGCTCGCCCAGCTGCAGCACGTGCCGAAACCGGGCGAGGGCTTCGAGCTCGCAGGCTACCGCTTCGAGGTCGTCAAGATGGACGGGCACCGAATCGTGCGGGTGAGCGTCGTTCGTGCCCCTCGTGCGCCGGCGCTCGACAAGAGGGTGCCGAGCCTCAACCATGACGAAGATCGCACATAACGTTCTGATCCCGCTCACCGATGCCTCGCACGCTTTCCGGGCAGCCGCGTCGGGGCCGCCGTTTTGCGGTCGTGCACCTTCAGTGCCGCGAGGCACGATGGATCGCCAATGCTGCTCGCGACCAGCCTGGCTCGGGATAGAAAAAGGGCCGGGTACGAGGCGAAGGCACGGCACGGGAAGCCGGGTGCGATAGACTGTGTTCCCGCCAAATGGTTTGGGCAGCCAGGAGTTCGTGATGGAGATACTGATCGTTGTCGTGCTGATCTTGTTCAACGGCGTGTTCGCCATGTCGGAGCTGGCGGTGGTGTCCGCGCGCCGCCTGCGCCTGCAGCAGTGGGCCAGGCAGGGCGACGCCAAGGCGGCCAGCGCGCTGGCGCTGCACAACTCGCCGAACGTGTTCCTCCCCACCATCCAGATCGGGATCACGCTCATCGGCATCCTCTCCGGCGCCATGGGCGAGGCGCTGATTGCCGACGACGTCGAGGAGTTCCTGAAGCCGTTCCCGCTGGTTGCGGACTACCGCGAGCCGATCGCCACCGCGATCGTCGTCGTCGGCATCACCTATCTGTCGCTGATCGTCGGTGAGCTGGTACCCAAGCGGCTGGCGCTGCTCTCGCCCGAGAAGATCGCGCGCCTGGTGGCCGCCCCGATGCGCGGGCTGTCGCGCCTTGCCTATCCGGCGGTGTGGCTGCTGGGCGGGTCGGTCGACGTGGTGCTGCGGCTGTTGCGCGTCCGGCCGTCGGCGGAACCGCAAGTCACCGAAGACGAGATCCAGGCCCTGATCGAGGAAGGCGCGCGCACCGGCGTGTTCCTCAAGGAGGAGCGCGACCTGTTGAAGAACGTCATCCGCCTGGCCGACCGGCCCATCGAAACCCTCATGACCCCGCGCGGGGAGATCGTGTGGCTCGACCTGGACGACCCGATCGAGGTTAATGCCCGCGAGATGGCGGAGAACCCGCACGCCCGCTTTCCAGTGGCGCGCGGCAGCCTCGACCGGGTGGTCGGCGTCGTGCAGTCGAAGGAGCTGCTGGCGCACGTGCTTGCGGGCGGCGCGCCCGACCTTCAGGCCGTCATGCGCCCGCCGCTGCGTGTGCCGGCGACGGTCTCCCCGCTGCGCCTGCTGGAGCTGTTCAAGGCATCGCCGCTGCATATCGCCCTAGTGACGGGGCCCCACGGCGAGATCCGGGGTCTGGTGACACTGCACGATGTGCTCGAGGCGATCGTCGGGGTGCTGCCCACGGAAGAAGCGGCCGCCGAGCCCCGGCTGGTGCGGCGCGAGGACGGCTCCTGGCTGATGGACGGGTTGTTGGCGGTGGATGAATTCAAAGAAGCGCTCGGCCTCCCGAGCCTGCCGGAGGAGGAGACGGGCGCCTACGAGACCGTCGGCGGGTTCGTTCTCACGCACCTGGGGCGCGTGCCGGCGATCGGCGATCATTTCGAATGGGGCGGGTGGCGCTTCGAGGTGGTGGACATGGATGGCCGGCGCATTGATCGGGTGCTGGCCGCCCGTCTCGGCGAGTCAGGCGACACGCTGCGGGAAGAGGGCAAGGCGCAATGAGTAACGCCCAGCGAGTATCCGCCCCTATGTGTGCTGGTTCATGAACCCTCTGCCGGCGCGATTCCATTCCGGCGTGATCAGCGCCCTCGCCGCGGCGGTGCTGTTCGGTGCGAGCACGCCGTTCGCGAAGCTCCTGCTCAGCGCGTTTCCGCCGGTTGCGCTCGCGGGCCTGCTTTATGCTGCGTCCGGCATTGGCCTGCTGGGCTGGTTCGGTCTGCGCCGCGTCTTGTTCCATCACACGCGGCGCGAGGCGCCGCTCGTGCGCCGCGATCTGCCGTGGCTCGCCGCTGCGATCGCCGCCGGCGGCGTGGTGGCGCCAGTGCTGCTCATGGCGGGGCTCACGGCCATGCCGGCGGCCAGTGCCGCGCTGTTGCTCAACCTCGAAGGCGTGTTCACCGCGCTGCTCGCGTGGTTCGTGTTCCGCGAGAACGTGGACCGGCGTATCGCGCTCGGCATGGGACTGATCGTGCTGGCTGGTGTCTTGTTGTCGTGGGGTGGCAGGTGGGGTATCTACGGCCTATCACTCGGTGCCGCGGCGATCGCCGCCGCCTGCCTCGGCTGGGCGATCGACAACAACCTGACGCGCAAGGTCTCGGCGGCCGACCCGGTGCAGATCGCCGGCATCAAGGGATTGGTCGCGGGCGCGGTCAACCTCGGTATCGCCGCTGCCGCCGGCTGGACGCCGCCGCCCCTGAGCGCGCTGCTCGGCGGCGCCGTGGTGGGATTGCTCGGCTACGGTATCAGCCTCGCGCTGTTCGTGCGCGCGCTGCGCGATATCGGCACGGCGCGCACGGGCGCCTACTTCTCGACCGCGCCCTTCATCGGCGCGGGTCTGGCGCTGCTCCTGCTCCAGGAAACACCGGGCATGCTGTTCTGGCCCGCGGCCGTACTGATGGCGGCCGGCGTGTGGCTGCACTTCACCGAACGGCACGAGCACGACCACGTGCACGACAGGCTCGTGCACCGCCATGCGCACGTGCACGACGCGCATCACCGGCACGAGCACGATTTCCCCTGGGACGGGCGCGAGCCGCACACGCATGTCCATGAACACCGTCCGCTGGTGCACAGCCATCCACACTACCCGGACATCCATCACCGCCATCGGCATTGACCCGCCGACTCGATGAAAGTGATCACAGGTGTGTCAGATTGACAACAATAAGCGAGATACCCCAGGACCGCCTAGCAGTTCGTTTTTCAACGAACTGTTAATCAGAGTTTCCTTAAATCGCCGACAAGTCGGTTTCACCGGTGCGGATGCGCACCACTTTTTCCACCGGGTAGACGAAAATCTTGCCGTCGCCGATCTTGCCGGTGCGCGCGGCCTGGGTGATAGCCTCAATGGCGCGCTCCACCTGATCGGCGGGCAGCACCACCTCGATCTTCACCTTGGGCAGAAAGTCCACCACGTATTCCGCGCCGCGATACAGTTCGGTGTGGCCTTTTTGCCGGCCGAAGCCCTTGACCTCGGTCACGGTCATGCCGGTGATGCCGATCTCGGACAGCGCTTCGCGCACGTCGTCCAGTTTGAACGGTTTGATGATCGCTGCAAGTTTCTTCATGTTGTCGTCCTCAAGTTCCAATGTGTCCCCGATCAGGGGAGGCACACCAGGTAATAGGATAGCGCCGATCGCGGCCAAAGGCACGCGGGGTGATGCGCACGCCGGGCGCGGCCTGGCGGCGCTTGTATTCGTTGCGGTCCACCATGCGGATCACGTTTCTCACGGTCTGTTCGTCGAAACCCGCGGCGACGATGTCCTCCTGGCGCTTGTCCTGCTCAACGTACATCTTGAGTATTGGATCGAGCACGGGATAAGGCGGCAGTGCATCGGTGTCCTTTTGGCCGGGCGCAAGTTCCGCGGTGGGGGGGCGCTCAAACACGCGTTTTGGAATCACCGGCTGGAGACGATTGCGATACTCGGCGAGCCGGTACACGAGCAGCTTGGGCACGTCCTTGAGCGGCGCGAACCCGCCCGCCATGTCACCGTACAGCGTGGCATACCCCACCGACATCTCGCTTTTGTTGCCGGTGGAAAGCACGATGTTGCGTTTCTTGTTGGCGATGGCCATCAAGATCACGCCGCGGCAACGCGCCTGGATATTTTCCTCGGTGACATCGGCAGACAGGCCGGCAAACTCTTCCTTGAGGCTGTCCAAAAAGGCCTGAAAGGCGGGCTCGATGGAGATCAGGCTGTGTCTCACGCCCAGCGCCTCGGCGACCGCCCTGCCGTCTTCCACGCTCATGGTCGCGGTATAACGCGAGGGCATGAGCACGGCCTCGACGCGCTCCGCGCCTAAGGCATCCACGGCAATGGCCAGGGTCAACGAGGAATCTATGCCGCCGGAGACGCCGATCACCGCCCCCTTAAAGGCATTTTTGTTCACGTAATCGCGCACGCCCAGCAGCAGGGCTTCATAGGCGCTTTGTTCCTCGCTTAGCGGCGCGCAGCGCACGCCGGGCTGAACGGCAACGCCGCCGTTCGCCAGCAAATCCAACGGGAACAGCCCTTCGCGAAAGGCCGGCGCGCGCAGCATGAGCCGGCCCTCGGCGTCCACCGCAAGCGACTCGCCGTCGAACACCAGCTCGTCCTGTCCGCCCACGAGATTGACGTACACGATAGGCATCTCGCCTTGTTGCGCGCGCTGCCTGAGCAACGCCACGCGCTCCTCGCCCTTGGCGAGGTGAAACGGCGAGGCGTTGATGTTGATGAGCAACCGCGCGCCAGTCTCGCGCGCCTGCCGTATCGGCCCCGGCATCCAGATGTCCTCGCAGATGCTGAGCGCGGTGGGTATGCCTTTTATATCCACCACACAAGGGCGCTCACCAGGGAGGAAATAGCGCTTTTCGTCAAACACGCCGTAGTTCGGCAGATGTTGTTTGAAGTAACGCGCGACGACGGCGCCGTCGCGTAACAGGGCGGCGGCATTGTAGAGGCGCTGGTCTTCCTGATGCGGATAACCGAACAGCACCATAATGCCGTTTATCCCGCGCTTCAGCTCCTCAATGCCCTCCCGCACCTGGGCGTGGAGATCAGGACGCAGCAGCAAATCCTCCGGCGGATAGCCGGTGAGCGCGAGCTCGGGAAACACCACCACGTCGGCGCGCAGCCCATCGCGCGCTTGATGCGCGGCGGCGATGAGTTTGCGCGCGTTGCCGCGCACGTCACCCACGCACAGGTTGATCTGGGCGGCGACGATGCGCAAACGCGTGCTCATCGCGCGGCGGATCTTTTCGCGCGTTGCAGCAGTGCCGCCATAGTCTCTCCCATCTCCGCGGGTGAGCGCGCGACCGCGACGCCCGCCGCTTCCAGCGCGGTGATTTTACCCGCTGCCGTGCCCGTGCCGCCCGCGATGATCGCGCCCGCGTGCCCCATGCGCTTGCCGGGCGGCGCGGTCTGTCCCGCGATGTAGGCGGCCACGGGCTTGCGCACGTGTGCCTTGATATACTCCGCGGCGGCCTCTTCCGCCGCGCCGCCGATCTCACCCACCAGTATGACGCCTTCCGTTTGCGGATCACGTTCGAACAACTCCAGGCAGTCAATGAAATTCATGCCCTGAATCGGATCGCCGCCGATGCCGACGCAGGTACTTTGTCCCAAACCGTTTTGTGTGGTTTGATGCACCGCCTCATAAGTAAGCGTGCCGGAGCGCGACACGATGCCGATGCGCCCGGGCTGGTGTATCACGCCCGGCATGATGCCGATCTTGCACTCGCCCGGCGTGATGACACCGGGGCAGTTCGGGCCGATAAGCTTCACCTCAGGATAATTTTTCAGCGCGGCCTTGACGTTCAACATGTCAAGCACCGGGATGCCTTCGGTGATGCACACGATCACTTTAATCCCGGCATCCGCCGCCTCCAAAATCGCATCCGCCGCGAACGGAGCGGGCACGTAAATCATGGTGGCGTCGGCGCTGGTCTCGCGCACCGCTTCACGCAAGGTGTTGAACACTGGCAGGCCCAAATGCGTCTCCCCGCCCTTGCCCGGCGTCACCCCGCCCACCATCCTGGTGCCGTAGGCGATCGCCTGTTCGGAGTGAAACGTGCCCTGCTTGCCGGTGAAGCCCTGGCAGATCACCTTGGTGTTTTTGTTAATCAAGATGCTCATGATTTTCTTTTCACACGATATCGTGCGCGTTCTTCAGCAAGACAAAATTCAAGCTGTGTTGTGCGTGCTGGCAATGCGATATTCGCCTCCTGCAACGCACGCATCGTCAGTGGCAACCGCTCCAGGGCACGCGGTTCGACCTTCACCGCTCCCGCTCCGTAGGATTTCCCGACCAAACCGAGATTAGCGACTGTATCAGGATGCTTCAGCAATACCCACAGCCGCGCGATGAAACCCGGGGCGATGATCTTTGGATAAACGCATAAAAACCCGGTGAGCGGAACGGCGCTGGCGCGATTGCGAATAAAACGCGCATTGCGTCGTCCCAGATAAGCGAAAAGAAAAGGAGGGACGCGTCGCGTTTCCATTTTGTACCACGGATTGCGTGTTTTGATGAGCGCCCTATCAGGTAAACCAAGCTTTTCGCCATGTTTGAGGTAACGACGCACGGTGGCTGGAAATTTTTCCAACGGCCTGCCATCCGGCGAAAACAGAAGCGTGGGACGCCCTTGGCCGTCAAGCCGTTGTATATCTGCGCGGGTCAGTTCAGCATCCGCAACGTCTCTTGTGCGGCCGATTGCTGTTGTCAGGAAATTCTTCGGAAGCTTTAACCTGGCCGCGTCTTTGGTTGTCAGAAAAAAATAGTCGTTCGCGCCCGTCGCAATACCGCGCATAACGGTAGCAAAATCACCAAGCGCCGCGGGGTGTTGTGCGATGCGAGGCGGCCGGGACAGGCCTGTGGCAATCCCCTCTTTGAGCAATCGGCGCTGAGCCGAAAAACTCTCTGATTCGATATTGAACCCGGACAGTACCCAATCGCGAAGTGAAAAACCGTCCGGCTGGATAACACGCACCCAATAAAATTCCTCCTGAGTATCCGAATGCTCGATCATGAAAACCACCGGGTTAGTATCGACGCCGGGAAATGGTGACGCCTGCGGGTCAAACGTAATCACGGCATCGAGCCGGTAGTGCGCGGTGATCCACTGCCATAGTGCCGCGGCGAATATTCCCTCACAGGTATCGGCAGGCATAATGAAAGCGAGCCTGCCGTTCTTTTCAAGCAACTGGAGCGCCCGAAGCAAGAAATAGATGTGGTAGCTTGCACGCGCATCGACAGCAATGCCGGTGAGACCCATGCTGAATGCCCAGAGCCTGCGCTTCACGTCCGCGGGTAAACGATGATGGCGGATGTAGGGAGGATTCGCGACGACAGCTCTCAGTTTTGTTTTCGGCGGATCAAGCACAAAATCGCGAATCTCGACGGCCGAG
>JBGFRC010000003.1:0-56706 GCA_041695325.1 Pseudomonadota bacterium | reverse complement strand
TTCTGCGCCAGACGGTGCGTGCTGTATACACGCCAGTACTGGCCGTCGCGCAGGTAAGCGCCCACCAGATAAGGGTGGGTGGAGTCAGCCGTGGGCGGCAATTCGCGCAGGCGCTCGTCCTTGTCAAAACGCTTGATCCCCAGCACCTCGTCCACCATCAACCCCGCGCGCACCCCGGCGTGTTGCACCACCAGCAGGCGCGTGCGCCGTCCAGGCGGATCGGAGTGGATGCCGAGATAGGCCGGCAGATGAATGACGGGCAGCAGACTGCCGCGGATATTGGCGATGCCCTTGACCCAGGGCTTGGCGCCCGGCACCATGGTAAGGCGGGGATAAGTGAGCACCTCGCTTACCTCGTTGAGCGGTGCCACCATGTGGCTGTCCTGGATGCGAAACGCCAGCCCCGGCCAGGTCTTTCTTATCTCCACCTGGAGCGGCAAACCCTTGGCGCTCTGCTTGGCGCGCTGCTCGATCTCGCGCAACACTGCGAACGGCTGCAAGCGGGTGACACTGACCATCGCTACGCTCATTTTACATTTGCAACACAGCCTTGATCTTGCCGATGATGTCGGCCTCAACCACCGGCTTCACGACGTAGTCCTTGGCGCCTTGACGCAGGCCCCAGACGCGGTCCGTCTCCTGGTCCTTGGTGGTGACGATGATGACGGGGAGATGGCTCGTATCCGGGTCCTTGGTGATCTGGCGCGTGGCCTGAAAACCGCTGATGCCGGGCAGCACCACGTCCATCAATATCAGGTCCGGCTTCTCCTGCTTGGCCTTGGTAATGCCCTCTTCCCCGGTGGCGGCGGTAATCGCCTGATGCCCGTTCTTTTCCATCATGCCCTTGAGCACGTGCAACTCGGTAGGGGAATCATCCACAATTAAAATACGCGACATAGTCAGCTTCCTCCTCATAGTGGTTAAACAAATCCATTTTGCCCATAGATACGCTTATGACGCCTCCCTTACAACGTGTCGCCGGATGGCGCCCAGCAGTTCTTCCTTGGTGAAAGGTTTGGTGAGATACTCTTCGGAGCCGACGATGCGCCCGCGCGCCTTGTCGAACAGGCCGTCCTTGCTGGACAGCATGATGACCGGAGTGTTTTTGAAACTCTGATTGCGTTTGATCAGGCTGCAAGTCTGGTAGCCGTCAAGACGCGGCATCATGATGTCCACGAAGATGATGTGCGGACGCTGATCGGCGATCTTGGCCAGCGCCTCGAAACCGTCGTCGGCGGTCGCGACTTCACAGCCGGCCTTCTTGAGCAGGGTCTCCGCAGTGCGCCGGATGGTCTTGCTGTCATCTATGACCAGCACCCGCATGCCCTGGAACAACGGCTTTGCGTCAACCGCCGGAACGTCAGCGCCCGGTTGCAATGCCATAGTAGACATCCCCCCTTGCCCTCCCACCCAAATAGTACCCCTGTTTACTCTGCCTTGACAAGATCATCCGATCAAGAATAACAGGACTATCCGCATCTTGCGACACTCTTTTTAACCTGATCCCGAAGTTGCAAGC
Organism: Pseudomonadota bacterium; assembly: GCA_041695325.1. Taxonomy (GTDB): domain Bacteria; phylum Pseudomonadota; class Gammaproteobacteria; order SURF-13; family SURF-13; genus SURF-13. Next base: position 55,187 of record JBGFRC010000003.1, on the reverse strand, counting down.
CTCCCTGTGGTATCATGCCCGCGGATTCCGCCCAACTTCAAGATTTAGATCAAGTCTATGACTCAGCATGCCTTGGCCAGGGTGCCTCACCTCACGACGGCGTTAAACGGACCGCTGCAGGATTTGGAGTCGCACCTGCTGGCGCGGCAGGCTCAGATTGAACACTGGCTGCGCGCGCAATGGCGCGCCACCCCGGCCCCGTTTTACGCCTCGGTGGACCTGCGCAACGCCGGTTACAAGCTGGCGCCGGTGGACACCAACCTGTTTCCCGCCGGCTTCAATAATCTCAACCCGGCCTTTCTGCCGCTGTGCGTGCAGGCGGTGCAGACCTCCATCGAACGCACCTGTCCGCAGGCCGCCAAGGTGCTGCTCATCCCGGAGAGCCACACGCGCAACGTGTATTACCTGGAAAGCCTGGCCACGCTGCGCGACATCATCCAAAAGGCGGGTTACGACGTCCGCATCGGCTCGCTGATACCCAACCTGGAGCAGATGCGCGAGACCGTTCTGCCTTCGGGACGCAAGCTGCGCATGGAGCCGCTGCAGCGCAGCGGCAAGCGCGTGGGCGTGAAGGGCTTCGACCCCTGCATGGTGCTGCTCAACAATGACCTGTCGGAAGGAAGGCCTGCAATGCTGGAAGGACTGGCGCAACCGGTGATTCCGCCGCTTGAACTGGGCTGGTCCGCCCGGCTCAAGTCCACGCACTTTACCCATTATCAGCACGTCGCCGCCGAGTTCGCCGAGCTGATTGACATAGACCCCTGGTTCATAGACCCGCTGTTCCGCCAGTGCGGCGAAATCAATTTCATGATGCGCGAGGGCGAAGATTGCCTGGCCAAAAACGTGGACGCGCTGCTCGCCGCGATTCAGCGCAAATATGACGAATACCGCCTGCCGCACAAACCGTTCGTGGTGGTCAAGGCCGACGCCGGCACGTACGGCATGGGCGTGATGACGGCGCGCGCGGCGGACGAGGTGCGCGATCTCAACCGCAAGCAGCGCGCCAGGATGGCGGCCTCCAAGGGCGGCCAGGCGGTGAGCAAGGTGATCCTGCAGGAAGGCGTGTACACCTTCGAGAGCTGGGGCGAGGCGGTGGCCGAGCCGGTGGTGTACCTGATCAATCAATTCGTGGTGGGCGGCTTTTACCGCGTGCACAAAAATCGCGGCGCGGATGAAAATCTCAACGCCCCGGGCAGCTATTTCGAACCGCTCGCCTTCGCAGAAAGCTGCAACAACCCCGACGCCGCGCAAACCCCGGACGCTCATCCCAACCGCTTCTATGCCTACGGCGTGATCGCGCGCCTGGCTTTAGTGGCTGCGGCGAGGGAATTACAGGCGGTAGGGCCGAATTCATTCGGCCAAGATGCGAATAAATTCGCGCCTGCATCATGACGCTGCGCCTAGGCGTGGTGATGGACCCCATCGCCACGATCCAGATCGAAAAAGACACCACCTTCGCCATGCTGCTGGAAGCGCAAGCGCGCGGCTGGGGCATACAGTACCTGGAGCAGGGAGATCTGTTTCTGCGCGATGGGCGTGCGTACGCGCGCATGCGGGAATTGTGTGTGCGGGACAACGCCCGCCACTGGTTCGATTTCGGCGCGGAGACCACCCGGCCGCTCGCCGCGCTGGACGTGATCCTGATGCGCAAAGACCCGCCGTTTGACATGGAGTACGTGTACACGACGTATCTGCTGGAGCGCGCCGAGGCGGAAGGGGTGCGGGTGGTGAACAAGCCGTGCGCATTGCGCGATTGCAATGAAAAACTGTACACCGCCTGGTTTCCGCAGTGCGCGCCGCCCACCCTGGTCACGCGCGATGCGCGGCAATTGCGCGATTTTCTGCAACAGCACGGCGACATGATTTTGAAGCCGCTCGGCGCCATGGGCGGCCGCTCGGTATTCCGCGTGCGCGCGGAGGATCCCAACATCGCCGTGATTATCGAAACCCTGACCGGGTACGGGCAGTGTTTCATCATGGCGCAGCGTTACCTCCCGGAGATCAGCGAGGGCGACAAGCGCATCCTGCTCATCAACGGCGAACCGGTGCCCTACGCGCTGGCGCGCATTCCGGCGCCGGGCGAGACGCGCGCCAATCTCGCCGCGGGCGGGCGCGGTGTGGGCGCGCCGCTGTCGGCCAACGACCGCTGGCTATGCGCCGAGGTCGGCCCCGCGCTGCGCGAACGGGGAATCTTGTTCGCGGGCCTGGACGTGATCGGCGATTATTTAACCGAGATCAACGTCACCAGCCCTACCTGCGCGCGGGAACTGGATGCGCTGTATGGATTGAACATTGCAGGTTCTTTTCTCGACGCAGTTGAGAAACAAGTGGCGAGTAGCTAGTGGCTAGTGGCGAGGGACAACAAAGGCTGGTTATGTGCGCTTTTCCTCGCTACTCGCTACTCGCCACTAGCTACTGCCTCATCTTGCTACTTGCTACCAGCTCATGCAGCAAGCAGGAAGCGTCTCTCTATCAAGAACAGATTCTCGCCCTCGGTGCGCTGGTGGACATCAGCATCTCCGGCGTGGAGCCGGAACGGGCGCAGCAGGCGGCGTCCACCGTCGCTGACGACTTCAATCGCATACACCGCACCTGGCACGCCTGGCAGGAGAGCGAGCTCACGCGCATCAATGCGCGGCTGCCAGGCGGCGCGGCGTTTCCCGTGCAGGCCGATCTCATGCCGCTCATGGTGCGCGCCCAGGAGCTGTCGCGGCAAAGCGAGGGCCTGTTCAATCCCGCCATCGGCAAGCTCATCGCCTTGTGGGGCTTCCACAGCGACGAGCCCATAGGCCCGCCGCCCGATCCCGGCGCCGTCGCCGCACTGGTCGCGCAATGCCCCGGCATGGACGACCTGCGCCTGGAGAATAATTTCGTGCAAAGCCGCAACCCCGCCGTGCAGCTGGATTTCGGTGCTATCGGCCAGGGTTACGCGGTGGACGCGGCGATTGAGCATTTACGCAAGCTCGGCATCGAAAACGCCATCGTGAACGCAAGCGGCGACATCCGCGTGATCGGCAAGCACGGCGCGCGTCCGTGGCGCATCGGCATCCGCAACCCGCGCGCGCCAGGCATCCTCGCCTCCATCGAGATGCAGGGCGACGAGAGCATCGTGACTTCCGGCACCTATGAGCGATTTTTTGAATACGGCGGCCAGCGCTATCATCATATCATTGACCCGCGCAACGGCTATCCGGCGCAAGGCCTCACATCCGTGACCGTGCTGCACCGCGACGCGGTCACGGCGGACGCCGCCAGCACCGCGCTGCTGGTCGCGGGATTAAAAGACTGGCGGCGCATCGCGCGCGCCATGGGTGTGGAACAGGCGATGGTGATAGACGAACAAGGCACAGTGTACATGAACGCGGCGTTGGCCCGGCGCATCCGGTTTGAAATCACGCCCGCGCCAAAGATTGAAATTATAGATTCGCCATGACGCGCGCAGATTTCATCGTGACGCTGGGCGCCGTCGCCTTGCTGCCTTTTCTCTATGTCGCATCCTGGGGCAACGGCGCGCGCGGCGAGCAGGCGCGCATCCTGGTGGGGGGCAAGGAATACGCGCGCGTGCCGCTCTACAAGGCGCAGCGTCTTGAAATCCCCGGCGCGCTCGGCGTGAGCGTGCTGGAGATCAAGGACGGCAAGATTCGTTTCATCGCCTCGCCCTGCCGCGGCAAACAGTGCGTGCACAGCGGCTGGCTCGCCTTGAGCGGCGAATTCGCCGCCTGCTTGCCCAACCGCATCAGCGTGCACGTGGCCGGACGCGAGCCGCGCTATGATGCCGTTAATTTCTAGGTTTTATTCTTCATCCCCTCCCCCTTCAGGGAGAGGGCGGGGAGAGGGTTCCTTTTAAAACCATGCCCGCCCTGACCGCCACGCGCGAAGATCTGCGCATCGCCTGGCTCGCCGCGCTCGCCGTCACCGTCCACATCGCGGAGAGCGCGCTGCCCAGCCCCATGCCGGGCGTCAAGCCGGGGCTGGCCAATGTGATTACTCTCGTGGTGCTGCTGCGCTACGGCCTTGCCGCGGCGGCGTGGGTCGCGCTGCTGCGCGTGTTCGCGGGCAGCCTGCTGCTGGGCACGTTTCTCTCGCCCACCTTCATGCTGAGCCTCGCCGGCACGCTGGCTTCCCTCTGCGCGCTCGGCGCGGGTTACGGGCTCGGCCGCCTATGGCCCGCCGCGCGCTTGAGCGTGCTGGGTTTGAGCGTGCTCGCTGCGCTCGCGCACATGGCGGGCCAGTTCTGGCTCGCCTATGCCTGGTTCATCCCACATCCCGGCTTGTTCTATTTATTGCCGGTGTTGATGACGGCGGCCGTGATCTTTGGCGTGTTAAGCGGTATCATTAGCGGTGCCATGTTAAAGAGGTTGGAGATCTGAAACCTATGGCCGCGGTGCTGGCAAATCCGCCCTCCTGGGATAGCCCGCGCCTGCCGCAGCCGGCAAGCGTGAATGCACGCGACCGGCTGTGGACAACACTGTTTTTCTCCGCCGTGCTGCACGCCATCCTGATCTTGGGCGTGAATTTCGAGGCGCTGAAAAACAACCTGCAAAACCACGTCTCCACGCTGGAAATCACGCTGGTCACCCAGCGCTCGGAGCAGAAACTGGAGCGCGCCGATTTTCTGGCCAATGCCCCTCAAGAGGGCGGCGGCAACACCGACGCCGAGACGCCGCCGCAACTGCCGCCCCCCGCCGCCATGGAGCAGGCAACGCCGCCTCCCGCCGCGGCGGAGCAGGTAAAATCCGCGCAGCCGGTGCTGAACGCCGACGCAAAATCCGCGTATAAGGCCGCACCACCTGCCAAAACGCAGTCCAAAGCAGGTCCTGCCCCGCAAGCCGGGGCCGCCGCTGACGCGCAAACGGACGCCACCCCCAGCGCGCAGGAACTGGTGGCGCAGAGCATGCGTATCGCCACCCTGAGCGCCGAATTTGACAACGCGCGCGCCGCCTACGCGCAGCGCCCGCGCCGGAAATTCATTTCCGCCAGAACCCGGGAATACAAATACGCCGCCTACATGGAGGCGTGGCGCGCCAAGGTGGAGCGCATCGGCAACCTCAATTACCCGGAGGAGGCCAAGCGCAACAATCTCTCCGGCAATCTGGTGCTGGACGTGGTGCTCAACCCCGACGGCAAGGTGCGCAGCGTCGAGTTGCGCCGCTCCTCCGGCCACAAGGCGCTGGACGACGCCGCGGTGCGCATCGTCCAGCTTGCCGCTCCCTTCGCCCCCTTCCCCAAGGACATCCTGGCCGAGACCGATATCCTGCACATCACGCGCACCTGGCAGTTTTTACACGACAACCGCCTCGCCACGCAGTAACGCCCGCAGCGCCTTGTGCCCAAGGCGGTTCTGACCGATAATAGTGGTTCATGACTGCATCAGGGTCCCTGAGGAATCACTTCCTGATCGCCATGCCCACCCTGGCGGACCCGAACTTTTTCCACAGCGTCATTTACCTCTGTCAGCACGATGACCAGGGCGCGCTCGGCATCATTATCAACCGTCCGCTCAACCTGAGCTTCGGCCATTTGCTGCAGCAGCTCTCCATCATTCCCGCCAGCGCGGGTATCGCCGGTCGCCCGGTCTATCTCGGCGGCCCGGTGCAAAGCGGCGCGCTGTTTGTCCTGCACCAGCCGCCGTTGCGGTGGGAAAGCAGCCTGGCGGTGAACGACGAGATCGGCCTCACCACCTCGCCCGACATCCTTGGCGCCATTGCGCAAAACACCTTTCCCGGCGCGGCGCTGGCCGCGCTCGGTTATGCGGGCTGGGCGCCGGGGCAGCTGGAACAGGAGCTGCGGAACAATGCCTGGTTGAGCGTAGAGGCCGATCTGCATATCCTGTTTCACGCTCCCGCCGAACAGCGCTGGAGCCTGGCCGCGGCCTCGCTCGGCGTGGACATCACGCATCTCTCCGGCGACGTGGGGCACGCATGAGCGTCACCCTGCTCGGCTTCGACTACGGCGCGCGGCGCATCGGCGTGGCGGTGGGACAGAAGCTCACCCACAGCGCCACCCCGCTGGTTACCCTGGCCACGCGCGACGGCAAGCCGGACTGGGAGGCGATCACGCGCCTTATCAAGCAATGGCAACCCGGCGCGCTGGTGGTGGGCGTGCCGCTGGATGGAGACGCGGCGCACCCGGTGGCGCGCGCGGCGCGGCGCTTCAGTATGCAGCTCAAACAACGCTACGGCCTGCCGGTGCACACCGTGGACGAACGCCTCTCTACTCACGCCGCGCAACGCATGGCGGAAAAGAACAAGCGGCGCGGGAGCCGCCGACCCGCCGTTGACCATATCGCCGCGCAGGTCATCTTGCAGACCTGGCTGGACGAGGCGCGCGCCCGATGAGCGCCGCCGCGCCGGACGTTAAACACCTGATCGAGAACATGGCGCGCGAACTGCGCGCGCTCATCGAAAGACAGGCCCTGTCGGATCCGCTCATGATCGGCATCCACACCGGCGGGGTGTGGGTGGCGGAAAAACTGCATCGCCTGTTGCGCCTGCCTGGACCGCTGGGCGTGCTGGACATCTCGTTTTACCGCGACGACTTCACGCGCTTGGGGCTGCACCCGGTAGTCAAGCCCTCGCGCCTGCCGTTCAACGTAGAAGAGCGCCACATCATCCTGGTGGACGACGTGCTCTACACCGGCCGCACCATCCGAGCCTCGCTGAATGAAATCTTCGACTACGGACGCCCGGCCGGCGTCACCCTCGCCGTGCTGGTGGATCGGGGCGGGCGCGAACTGCCCATCGAGGCACGTGTGGCGGGCGCGCGCATGGAACTGCGCCAGGATGAATATGTGAAGCTCAACGGTCCTGATCCGCTCACGCTCATGGTGCAGCGCAAATCATGAAACCGGACGCCATCCAGCTCGACGCCCAGGGCAGACTGCGCCACTTTCTCACCATCGAGGGTTTGAAACAGGCGCTGCTCACCGAGATCATGGACACCGCGGAGTCGTTCGCCAGCGTGGGCGAACAAACGGTGAAAAAGGTGCCGCTCTTGCGCGGCAAAACCATCGTCAACCTGTTCTTCGAACCCAGCACGCGCACCCGCACCACCTTCGAGCTCGCCGCCAAGCGCCTGTCCGCCGACGTACTCAACATCGCCGTCTCCACCTCCTCGACCAGCAAGGGCGAGTCGCTGCTGGACACGCTGCACAACCTGCAGGCCATGCAATGCGACATGTTCGTGGTACGCCACAGCGCGAGCGGCGCGGCGCACTTCATCGCCGGCCACGTCGCGCCGCACGTAAGCGTCATCAACGCCGGCGACGGCTGCCACGCGCACCCGACGCAGGCGATGCTGGACGTGTTCACCATCCGCCGCCACAAGCCGGACTTCGGCGCGCTCATCGTGGCCATCGTGGGCGACATCCTGCACTCGCGCGTGGCGCGCTCGCAGATCCACGCCCTTACCACTCTCGGTGTGCTCGAGGTGCGCGTGATCGCGCCGCGCACGCTGATCCCGAAGGACATCGAGACCCTCGGCGTGCGCGTGTATCACGACCTGCGCGCGGGACTGCGCGACGCGGACGTGGTGATGATGCTGCGTCTGCAGCGCGAGCGCATGCAGGGGGCGTTTCTCCCCAGCGAGCGTGAATACTTTCATCTCTATGGCCTCACCGAGGAGAAGCTCTCGGTCGCCAAACCGGACGCCGTCGTGATGCATCCCGGCCCGATCAACCGCGGGGTGGAGATCGCCTCCGGCGTGGCGGACGGGGCGCGTTCGGTGATTCTGCAACAGGTCACGCACGGTACCGCGGTGCGCATGGCCATCATGGCGCTGGCGCTGCGTCCCGCACAGGAGGCCTGATTGAAAATAACTATTAAAAATGGAAGATTAATAGACCCTGCCCGTGGCGTGGATCAGGTGCAGGACCTGCACCTCGACGCCGGGCGCATCAAAGCGCTGGGCAAGGCGCCCGCCGGCTTCAAGCCGGAACGGGAAATCGCCGCGCACGGGCGCATCGTGTGCCCGGGTCTTATAGATTTGTCGGCGCGGCTGCGCGAGCCTGGATTCAAGCACAAGGCCACTATCGCCAGCGAAACGGCGGCGGCGGCGGCGGCGGGGATCACCACCCTGTGCTGTCCGCCCGACACCCAGCCGGTGATAGACACACCCGCGGTGGCGGAGCTGATCCATCAGCGCGCAGCGCAGGCGGGCAAGGCGCGTATACTCACGTTGGGCGCGCTCACCCAGGGCCTTAAGGGCATGGAGCTCGCCGAAATGGCGGCGCTGAAGGAGGCGGGCTGCGCGGGAGTGAGCAACGCGCTGTATCCGGTCGGCAACGCGCTGGTGATGCGCCGTGCCATGGAATACGCGGCCACCCACGGCCTCACCGTGTTTCTGCACGCCGAGGACGCGCACCTCGCCGCGGGCGGCTGCGCGCACGAGGGCGCGGTGAGCACGCGCCTGGGACTGCCCGCCATTCCTGAGTCGGCGGAAACCGCCGCAGTGGCGCGCGAGTTGATCCTGATCGAGCAAACCGGCGCGCGCGCACACTTCTGCCGTTTATCCTCCGCGCGCGCTGCGCAGATGATCGCGCGCGCCCAGCATGACGGGCTGCCGGTGACGGCGGACGTGAGCGCGCATCATTTGCATCTCACCGAGATGGACCTCGGCCATTTCAACAGCCTGTGCCACGTGCGCCCGCCGCTGCGCACGCGGCGCGATCTGGAGGCGCTGCGCCGCGCCGTGGCGCAGAACACGGTAAGCGCCGTCTGCTCCGATCATCAGCCGCACGAGGCCGACGCCAAGCTCGGGCCGTTCAGCGAAACCGAGCCCGGCATCTCGGCGCTGGAAACCCTGCTGCCGCTCACCTTGCGTCTGGTGGAGGAAGGCGTGCTGTCCCTGCCGGAGGCGCTCGCGCGCCTGACCATCGGCCCGGCGCGCATCCTGGGCCTTGAAAGCGGCACGCTCAACGTGGGCGCGGCGGCCGATATCTGCATCTTTGACCCCGAACACTATTGGACGTTGAGCGAACAAACCCTGCGCAGCCTCGGCCGCAACACGCCCTTCCTGGGCTGGGAATTCAAGGGCCGCGTGACGCACACGTTGCTGGCGGGCGAAGCGGTCTATGAGCTTGAATAAATCCAAACCTTGGCGCGGCACGATTTTCGTGGAAGACGCCGAGGTCTTATCCCGGCAGGCCTACCCCGGTAATCAATACGTGCTGCGCGCGCGCGCGCCGCAGTGCGCGGCTCATGCCAAGCCGGGCAGTTTCGCGCACCTTGCCTGCGACCCGCTGCTGCCCATGCGCCGCCCGCTGTCCATCATGCGCGCGGACGCCAAAAACGGCTGGGTGGAGTTTCTTTACAAAGCCGTTGGCCTCGGCCTCTCGCTGCTGGCCCAACGCAAGGCGGGTGAAATACTGAGCGTGATGGGACCGATAGGCGCGCCCTACACGCCGCATCCGGAGCGCCCGCGCGCGCTGCTCTTGGGCGGCGGCGTGGGCATTCCGCCCATGGTGTTTCTGGCCGACAGTTTACGTACTCAAAAAAATTATCAGCCGTTGGTCATCATGGGTTCGGAGGCGCCGTTTCCATTCACGGCGCGGCCTTCCAGAATCCTGATTCCGGGCATGCCGGAGAGCGTGATCGCCGCCATGCCGCTGCTGGAGGACTGGGGCATCCCCAGCCGCCTCGCCAGCCTGCAAGGTTATCCCGGCTGTTTCGAGGGTTACCTGACCGACCTTGCGCGGCGCTGGCTGGATACTTTGACCGACGCCCAGAAAAAAGAGGTGGAAATCTTCGCCTGCGGCCCGCATCCCATGCTCAAGGCCTGCGCGCACCTGGCGCGTGATTACACCTTGCCGTGCCAGGTGTCGCTGGAAGAATACATGGCCTGCGCCGTGGGCGGTTGTGCCGGTTGCGTGGTGGAGATCAGCACTGCGCAAGGCCCGGTCATGAAGCGCGTGTGCGTGGACGGCCCGGTGTTCGATGCGGCGACAATTGTGGATCTGGCGTAGGTGCGACAAATTCGCACATCCGCCATGGGCCGAATGAATTCGCACTTACATCTTCTAGCCTTTTTCCTTATCTCCCTTTAGGGAGAGGGTTCCATTATTTACGCTTCGCCGCCAGGTTACCGGTATCCGTATCCGTCTCTTGCAGCGTGAGGCCCGCCGCGGCCTGAGTAAGCTTTTGCGCGCCGTCATCGAAGCTGAGTTTGATCATCAGGCGCAAATCATTTTGCGAATCGGCGTTGCGCAGCGCCTCCTCGTAACTGATCTCGCCCGCTTTGTACAGGTCAAACAGCGCCTGATCGAAGGTCTTCATGCCCGCCTCGTTGGAGCGCGCCATGAGCGCCTTCAGTTCATGGATTTCGCCCTTCAGGATGAGATCAGCGGCCAGAGGCGTATTGAGCAGGACTTCCACCGCGGCGCGCCGTCCCTTGCCGTCCTTCGTAGGAATCAGGCGTTGCGAGATCACCGCCTTGAGATTGAGCGACAGATCCATGAGCAATTGCTGACGCCGCTCTTCCGGGAAGAAATTGATAATACGATCCAGGGCCTGGTTGGCGTTGTTGGCGTGCAGGGTGGACATGCACAAGTGCCCGGTCTCGGCGAAGGCGATGGCGTGCTCCATGGTTTCGCGCGCACGTATCTCGCCCACCAGGATCACGTCCGGCGCCTGGCGCAGGGTGTTCTTCAGCGCCACCTCGTAGCTTTCCGTGTCCACGCCCACTTCACGCTGGGTGATGATGCAGCCCTTGTGTTCGTGTACGAATTCGATGGGGTCTTCGATGGTGACGATGTGGCCGTTGCCGTTTTCGTTGCGGTAACCGACCATGGCCGCGAGCGAGGTGGATTTTCCGGAACCGGTGCCGCCCACGAAGATCACCAGGCCGCGCTTGGTCATGGCGATGTCTTTCAGGGTCGGCGGCAGATGCAACTGCTCGAAGTTGGGTATCCTGGTCTCGATCTTGCGCAACACCAGGCCGACGCGCTGCTGCTGCACGAACACGTTGACGCGGAAACGGCCTATGCCGGGAGGATTGATGGCGAAGTTGCACTCCTGGGTCTTGTCGAACTCGGCGCGCTGCTTGGCGTCCATCAGGCCGTAGGCGATGGCGCGCGTCTGTTCCGCATTGAGCGGCGCAGGCGTCACCGGCGTGATCCTGCCGTGCACCTTCAGGCTGGCCGGCATCCCGGCGGTGATGAACAGGTCCGAAGCATTCTTGTCCACCATCATTTTCAACAGGGTGTTAAAATCCATCGCCAAAGCCTCCGTCTATCTGAAAGCCTCTTTGTTCGCGGCGTAATTGCGTGCTTCATTCTTGCTCACCAGGTTTCTGGCCACCATGCCCTGCAGGCACTGATCCAGCGTCTGCATCCCCGCCGCCTGCCCGGTCTGGATCGCCGAGTACATCTGCGGCACCTTGTTTTCGCGGATCAGGTTGCGGATCGCGGGCGTGCCGATCATGATCTCGTGCGCGGCGACACGCCCGCCGCCCTGTCTTTTCAACAGCGCCTGCGAGATCACCGCGCGCAGGGACTCGGACAGCATGGAGCGCGTCATCTCTTTTTCCGCCGCGGGGAACACGTCTATGATACGGTCTATGGTCTTGGCCGCGGAGCTAGTGTGCAGAGTGCCGAACACCAGGTGGCCGGTCTCGGCGGCGGTGAGCGCGAGACGGATGGTTTCCAGATCGCGCATCTCGCCCACCAGGATGATGTCCGGGTCTTCACGCAGCGCCGAGCGCAGCGCCTCGTTGAAGCCCAGCGTGTCGCGGTGCACCTCGCGCTGATTGATGAGGCACTTCTTGCTCTGGTGCACGAACTCAATCGGGTCTTCCACCGTGAGGATGTGGCCGTATTCATTATCGTTGATATGATCTATCATCGCGGCCAGCGTGGTGGACTTGCCGGAGCCGGTGGGTCCGGTCACCAGCACCACGCCGCGCGGCTGGTCGGCGATCTCCTTGAAGATCGGCGGGCAACCCAGTTCTTCCAGGGTCTTGATCTTGGAGGGAATGGTGCGGAACACCGCGCCCGCGCCGCGATTCTGGTTGAAGGCGTTGACGCGGAAGCGCGCCAGGCCTTGAATTTCAAACGAAAAATCGGTTTCCAGGAATTCCTCGAAATCCTTGCGCTGCTTATCGTTCATGATATCGTACACCAGCGCATACACCTGTTTGTGCTCCAGCGGCGGCACGTTGACCTTCCGGATATCGCCGTCCACGCGGATCATAGGCGGCATGCCCGCGGAGAGGTGCAGGTCGGAGGCGTTGTTCTTGACGCTGAAGGCCAGCAGTTCGGCAATATCCATCGAATAGCCCTGGTTATTTTTTAGCTCACTTAAGGTAACCCTTAACCATGAGGGGCGCAACCACTCTGATCGCCGGGCGCGTGGCCGCGCTGCGCCGGCGCATTGCACGAGCCTGCGCCGCATACGGCCGTGCGCCCGCTTCGGTGGGCATCGTCGCGGCAAGCAAATCCCAGCCGGGGGAGGCTATCGCAGCGGCTCTGGCGGCCGGGTTGCACCGCTTCGGGGAAAACTACGCGCAAGAGGCACTGGTCAAAATCACTGACCCGCGTCTGGCTGGGCGCGGGATTGAATGGCATTTCATCGGCCCGGTGCAAAGCAATAAAACCCGGCTTATCGCCGCCCATTTTAACTGGGTGCACAGTATTGACCGCCTGAACATCGCACAGCGCCTGAGCGAGCAGCGCCCGGTACATCTGGAACCGCTCAACATTTGCCTGCAAGTCAACGTCAGCGGCGAGGCTACTAAAGCGGGAACCACGCTGGACGAATTGCCGGAGCTGGCGCACGCGGTGGCGCACCTGCCGCGCCTGCGCTTGCGCGGGTTGATGGCCCTCCCTGCGCCAACACGGGATGTCAGTAAACAACGTGCGGCGTTTCATAGGTTGCAACAGGCGTTCCATGAGCTTAATACACAAGGCCTTCATCTTGACACCCTGTCCATGGGCATGTCGGGTGATCTGGAAGCGGCGATAGCCGAAGGCGCGACCTTGGTGCGCGTGGGCACCGCCATTTTCGGCGCGCGTTAACCCCACGCCCTGCGGGCGGCCCCTTTTTCAAAGAGGGCCGTGATGCGCTACACTCTATGCTTAAATAATCAGGGCCATGACCTTGCAAAACATCGCCTTCATCGGCGGGGGAAACATGGCGGCGAGCCTCATCGGCGGACTGATCGCCGACGGCTACGCCGCTGACGGCATCTGGGTGTCCGATCCCGACGCAGAAAAGCTCGCCGCGCTGCGCGAGGGCTTTTTCGTGCACACCACGCAGTCCAACCTGGAGGCGGCAGAACACGGAACGGTGTGGCTGCTGGCGGTGAAACCGCAGACGATACGAGAGGTCGCTGTCGAACTCGCGCCACGGGCGCTGCAAAGCCGGCCGCTGGTGGTTTCCATCGCCGCGGGCATACGCAGCGCGGATCTGGATCGCTGGCTGGGCGGGGGGCACGCCGTCGTGCGCGCCATGCCCAACACCCCCGCCCTGGTGCAAAGCGGCGCCAGCGCGTTGTACGCCAATGCCATCGCCGATGACGCGCAGAAGAGCGCGGCGGAAAGCATCCTGCGCGCGGTGGGCATCACGGTGTGGCTGGAGGACGAGGCGCTCATGGACGCCGTCACTGCGCTATCCGGCAGCGGCCCGGCGTATTTCTTCCTGGTGATGGAGGCGCTGGAGGAAGCCGGGGTGAAGCTGGGACTGCCGCGCGCCACCGCGCGCCTGCTGACGCTGGAGACCGCCTTCGGTGCGGCCAAGATCGCCCTGGAGAGCAATGAAAGCTGCGCCGAATTGCGCGCCCGCGTCACCTCCAGGGGCGGCACCACTGAACAGGCGATCCAGCTATTGGAACAGGGGCGGTTGCGGGAATTGTTCGAGGCCGCGCTCAGGGCGGCGCGGGCACGCTCGGTGGAACTTGCGCAACAATTGGGAGGGGAGACATGAACTATTTCGGTCAGGCCGCGGCGTATCTGATTCAAACCGCATTCGGCCTGTATATCCTCGCCGTGATGCTGCGGTTGCTGCTGCAAATGGTGCGCGCGGACTTCCACAACCCGCTGTCGCAATTTCTGGTCAAGGTCACCAATCCACCGCTCAAACCATTGCGCCGCGTCATCCCCGGTCTGTTCGGCATAGACCTCGCCTCGGTGCTGTTGCTGCTGGCGCTCAAAATGACGGAGCTGGAGCTTACCGCCATCGCGCTGGGACATACGCCGCGCCTGGCGGGACTGCTGGTGCTGTCGCTGGCGGGCTTGCTGCAACTGTTGATTTACATCTTTCTGGTGGGAATCATCATACAGGTGATCTTGAGCTGGGTCAGACCCGGCGAATACAACCCGCTGAGCGCGCTGTTGCACGACCTCAACGAACCGCTGTTGCGTCCCGCGCGGCGCTATATTCCGCCCATCTCCGGCCTGGACTTCTCGCCGGTCGCGGTATTGATCGCGTTGCAGCTATTGCTGATGCTGCTGGTGGCGCCGCTCACCGGCCTGGGCAACAGCCTCGCCTGACGGTGTATTGAAAAACGGGTTTTTCAATACCCTACCCAGGGGCGGCTCAACCTGAGCGGGCGCGAGCACCTCATTCAGCGCCTGCGTCACGCGTTGATATTCAGCGTTGATCTCCGAAAATACGGCGGGGGCGTTTTGTAAATCAGCGCGGCGGGCCATCTCCTCCAGTTCCTTGCACAGCGCGGAGAGCCGTATCGCACCCAGATTGGCGCTGGTGGATTTCAGGCTGTGCGCGGCGCGGCGCAGTGTACTCTCATCATTGCCCGCAAGCGCCTCGCGCGCGCGCTTTAACAGAACGGGCGCGTCGTTTAGATAGATGCCGATCAGCTCCGCGACGATATCCGGTTCTCCTAGCTGCTGGAGCTTGCACAGTTTGCCTATCGTTTTCTGGTCAATCACCGCCATGCGTTCGCTTGTCTTGTCCGCCTGTTCTTGCGCGCCGGCGCCGGGCTCATTAAGCCAGTATGCAAGCTTCTGGCGCAATGCCTCGATGGCGATAGGTTTGGCCAGGTAATCATCCATGCCCGCCTCCAGGCAGCGCTCCTTGTCGCCTTGCACGGCGTTCGCGGTCATGGCGATAATCGGGATGCGCGTGCCGCGTTCGGCGGAGCGGATCGAGCGCGTGGTTTCATAGCCGTCCATTTCAGGCATCTGGCAGTCCATGAGCACCATGTCGTAGCGTATGGACTGCATAGCCGCCAGCACGGCGCGGCCGTTTTCCGCAACGTGCGCCCGGTAGCCAAGTTTTTTCAATTGCATCAACGCCAGCTTCTGGTTGACTGCGTTGTCTTCCGCCACCAGCAACAGGTGTGGCGAGGGCGCAGCCTCCGTTGGGGCGCCGGCGGCGGGAGCTTGTGTCACCAGCTCGTGCGCCTTGCCGGTTTCATTCCTACCATCCATGATCTCCATCAGACAGTTGAAAAGCTGCGATTGCTTGATCGGTTTGGTGAGATAGGCCGAGAAACCTTCCTGTAGAGCCCGTTCCCCATCTTGCCGTTCCTCGAATGCAGTCAACATGACAAGTTTAAAGGCGGCGAACCGCCTGTCTTCACGTATGGCACGCGCTAATTGATAACCGTCCATACCGGGCATCATGCGGTCAATGATGACCAGATCATAAGGTTGCTGCGCTGCGTGCAACATAGCGAGCGCCTGCTCGCCCGATCCGGCGCGCTCGGCGTGTATCCCCCACGACAGTAGATTAAGATATAGCGCTTCGCATTGGGTGGGGCTGTCGTCCACGATCAGTACGCGTAATTTGCTTAACCCGGCAGAGCCGGTGTGCCCAAGGTGGGCGTCTGCACCACCGGGCAAGGCTTCATCCCGTATCGCACCGTGCATAAACGAGATGGTGAACCAGAAGGTGGAGCCCTTGCCGGCTCTACTCTCAAAACCGATCTCGCCGCCCATCATGTTCACCAGATTCTTGCAGATGGACAGGCCGAGTCCGGTGCCACCGTATTTGCGTGTGGTGGAACCATCCGCCTGGGTAAAGGGCTGGAACAATTTTTTACCGGCCTGCTCGGTGATGCCTATTCCGGTGTCGGTAACGGAAATACGAACCGTACTCTGCGTATCGTCACCCAGATCCAAGGCCGCCCCTACGGTTACACTGCCCTGCGCGGTAAACTTGATGGCGTTGCCCACCAGATTGATGAGCACCTGGCGGATGCGGCCCGGATCGCCCTGCAATACCGGAGGAATCTCCGGCGCGACATAGGACATGAGCGAAATCCGCTTCTGGCGGGCGCCCGGCGTAAGCGCATCGAGCACCGACTCGATCACCTCCAGCAGACGGAAATCCACGCGCTCGATATGCAGCTTGCCCGCTTCGATTTTGGAAAAATCCAGGACGTCACTGATGATGCGCAGCAGGTTCTCACCCGACTGGCGCAGGGCGCCGACACAATCGCTCTGCTCGGCGTTCAGGGCCGTATCTTGCAGCAACTCGGTCATACCCAGAATGGCGTTCATCGGCGTGCGTATCTCGTGGCTCACGGTAGCGAGGAATTCCGATTTAAGCCTGGCCGCCTCCAGCGCATGATCACGCGCCTCGATCAGCGCCGCCTCCGCCTGCTTGCGTTCCGTAATGTCGGTATAGATACCAAAGTATTGATAGTGCCCGCCTTCCGCGCCCAGAAACGGCACCAGCGTGGCATCCGTCCAATACAGGCCGCCGTCCTTTTTGCGATTGCAGATTTCACCGCGCCAAACCTTCCTCGCCAGCAGAGTGCCCCGCATCTCCTTGAAAAAAGATTGAGAATGATGACCGGAGTGGATAATACGCTCATCCTGACCCAGTATTTCCTCGCGGCTGTATTGGCTGATCTCGATGAATTTGTCGTTTACATAGGTAAGGCGGCCTTGTGCATCCGAGATGGTTACGATGCAGTGTTGATCCAGAGCGAATTTCTGGTTTTGCAGTTCTGCCAGCATCCGCCTCATCGCCCTCTGGCGCAGCGCGCCTTCCTCGTTGATGAGTATCAGATCATGACGGCGCAGCGCGGTCTCGCACATGCGACGCAGCGGTTCGGCCTCGAACGGTTTGGAGATGAAGTCAGTGGCGCCGCTCAGCATTACGGCCTCGGTCAGTTCTGCCGGCGCATTGGCCGTCATGATGACCACCGCCTGAACGGGGGATTCTTTAAAAATATCGCACAACACCTCGGCGCCGGAACGCTTGGGCAGCATCACATCAAGCAGCACCAAGTCATGCCGGCGCGCGCGCCAGGACTCCAGCCCCGCCTCGCCGTCCATGGCAATTTCGACCCTGAAGCGGCATTCCAGCATTCTGCGCGCGAGTTGCGCCGTATCGGGATCGTCCTCAACGATGAGCAGCGCCGGTTTGTGCAATCCTTGATTCTTGTCACTCAGGCATTCCGCCACGCCAGCGGTGAACTCGTCCAAATCCTGACCAGGGGCGAGAGCAAAAAAGCGGATAATGCCGAATTCGCGCATGGTAACCCGTGCGATCTGCTCAGTATAGGTTGCGGAGACGAGCATGATTGGAATGGCGCTGGCGCATTTGAAAATTCCCGATCGCACCATGTGCGCCAGCCGCCAGCCGTCAATACCAGGCATGTGGATATCCGTGATGAGCATATCCACCGCGCGACTGTTCAACTGCTGAATGGCGTCACGCGCATTGTGCGCCACATGCAGATGAGCAAACCCCTGTTGCTGCAAGGCGCCCTTTAATAATCGCAATGTACCTTCATCGTCATTGACAATGAGCAAAGTGGCGTCATGTAACTTACCGGGCATGGGTGGATATCCGTAATGATTCATTGTAAAGCGGCTGTGTTGTCTGAGCCGGTCTGTTCCCCCGTCTCCTTGAATGAGACACAAGGTACTCCAAAGGGGCGGGATCACCCATGGTATTCAGCCTCTACTTTATTGCCGCAATCGGCGTACTCGAGTCTCGTGGTAAGTTTCCGCGCCAGCGCGATACCGCGGCCATAGAGCTTGCTCCCTGATCCCAGCGCGGAAACAACCCCTCCCACGTTAAAACCGGCTCCGGAATCCTCGACGCATATTTTTATTGCTCTTCCGCCCACTACCGGCCACTGTTCAAGTCGAATGCGCAGATATCCGGATGCAAGGTTATGCAGCCGGGCGTTACGCTCTTCATAATATTTTTCAAAACCGTCACTCTGGCTTTTCCAGGAGGAGTCCATCTGCAACAGGCCATGCTCCACGGCGTTATTCACCAGCTCGGTAAGCACGGTATAGACTTGCGCGCGAGGCCGCTCCGGCAGGCGGGTTTGCGTCATCCATTGCAGCAGAGCGGGCAGCGGATCGGTCTTTTTGAGCGCGCCCGCGTCCAGCTTGATCTCGATGGCCCATTCGTTTGCCTGAGCATGCGCACCCTCATGGTTCGATGCCTCACTCACTCCGCCGCAATATTCATGACAACACACAACAAGCAGGGAAATGTCGTCCAGCGCCGCCTGTTTATCCATAAATCGCTCAAAACCGTTTTTGGTCGCATCAAACACTGCGACATTGCCGGACGGGGAACGCCGCGCGCGTTCCACATGGGCATCCAGGTCAAAGCGCTCGCCTGAGGCGTTGCGTGATTCAATCAGCCCGTCACTGCATAATAACAAGGTGTGTACTTCGCTCAGGACAAGCACCTTGGATTTCGCGCTGAATTTCTGCGCGGGCGCCACGCCCAGCGGAAGATGACTGGATGCGATACGCGTTACCACCGCGCCTTCGCTGTTCAGCGCCACCACCGGCGGCATGCCGCCGTTCCATATCTCCATCTTGTCGTGCAACGGGTCAAGGCTAATGAGGGTGGCGGCGCAGAAATGGCCGACCGGAAGAAAGCGGTGCAGCTTACGGTTTATCTCGGTGACGATGTCTCCAATATCGAAACCCTTCGCGGTCATGGCGTAAAAAATACCCGACACCGGCACCGCGCCAATCGCGGCGGACAGGCCATGCCCGGTAAAGTCGCCCAGCAGCACGTGCAACTGTCCACTTGGGCATTGCGCATGCAGAATAAGGTCGCCGCTCACGTTCGCCAACGGCTGTGTCCAGCCTTGCAGATAAGAGACGGTATTGGATTGGCGTGCCGTCACGGTATTGAATACATGGCTGGCGATCCGCATTTCGTATTCCAATTGCGCATTATGCTTTTGCAGCGCTTGTGCCTGAATCATTATTTTTTCATGCAGGGCGCGTATGCGCTGCATGGCCTCAATCTTGGCGCCGATCAGGACGTGGTTATAGGGCTTGGAGAGAAAATCGTCGCCGCCGCTTTGCACGCAGCGCACCAGATCCACTTCGTCCGTCAACGAAGTCAGGAAAATAATGGGTACAAACCTTTTTCCGCATTGCTTTTTAATTTGTGCCGCGCAGGCATACCCGTCCATCATCGGCATGAGCACGTCCATAAAGACCAACCCCGGGTTCTCCCGGGGGAACAGTTCCAGCGCCTCGGACCCATTATGGGCCGGAACCACCTCATGCCCCATCTTGCGCAGGATGGCGCTAAGCTCGGTGCGGCTCAGGCGGTCGTCCTCGACGATCAGAATCTTCATGGGGGCGCCGCCTGAAATACGACAGTTTGGCGCGGAGCCGACATTGGCGTCCGCCGGTTTTCCTGGATCAGGCGACATTAAAAATCTTGTGGAAATTAGAGATATCCAGGATGCTTCTTATTTCGCTGTTTGCGTTAACCAGGCTTATCTCGGCCTGCTCTCCGACGTGGTCGCGCATCACCAGCAGCATCCCCAGGGCGGAACTGTCCATATAATCCGTCAGTTTGAGATCAATCACGTATCTCCGTGGTGGGGCGTTTTTCAAGGCCTCTTCGTACGCGGAGCGGAACTCCTTATGTACGGAAAAACCGAAATGTCCATCCACTTTTATAATCAGATCGTCGCCGCTGCGCAGCGTGGATACCTGCTGCGCAGCGTCTATGTGTTGCCGACTCGATGCTCCCATACCGTCCTCCTAAAATAGCTGTACGTCGCCCACCGCCAGGCTGTGCTGATGCACCGCCTTTTCCGCGTTTGTTCCTAAAGCGCGGCGCGTTTCGGCCAGCCGTTGCGCGATGTGCGCCAGGCGGTGACAGGGCTCGCTGTGGCACACCACCTCTTTTACACCCACTCCAGTATTGAGTTCGTTCGCGGCCCGCGCTAGGCTGTCCAGCCGGCGCTGAATGTGATCCATCAATTGGGTCACCATATCCTCAAACTGCAAGTTGGTCACCGCCTCGCTCACCTTCTGGCCTATCTTGCGCGTCGTATCCTCCACCCCTGCAAGCTTTCCCGACACCATTCTGTTCATCTCGCCCACGTTACCCATCATATCATCCACGCGCTGCTTGGCGTTGAGCGCGATATTCATGTCGCGCGTCGCCATGACTTCGGCAATCTGGCTTGCTTCCTTCATTGCCTTCTGGGTCTTTCTGACTACTTTAAAAATCTGCTCGCTGAAACCGTTGGTCTTGCGCGACAATTTACGCACCTCGTCCGCCACCACCGCGAAGCCGCGCCCCGCGCCGCCCGCGCGCGCGGCCTCGATGGCCGCATTCAGGGCAAGCAGGTTGGTTTGATCCGTGATCTCCTTGATGTCATGCAGCATGGCGCCGATCATGTCGGTCTGGCTCACCATGTCATCCAGACGGTCCACCAGAACCATGCTGTTCTTGCTCACTGCCAGGATGCTCTGCACGAAAAAGTCGAGGATCTTGCTGGTTTCGCTGGAGAAACTCTGGAAGCTGATGCGCCTGGTGTCTTGCGGCGCGCCGGCCGACATGTTCTCGATCAGGGAACGCACGGTCTCTGCTTCTTCGCGCGTCGCCGTCTCCAGACTGGTGAAGTTTTCCGTCAGGCCGCCGGTTGCCTGGTGGATGAGTTTTTGAATTTGCTCCAGCTCGCCGCGCACTTGCCCAACTTGCTGTTCGATCCCGGACAATACATGCTGGAATGCGGTCTCGCATTCCCACGTCATGGCGCTCACTTCCTCGTCGCGCCTTGCGGCCTCAAGCCGTTCGCGTTGCGCGCGGCGCAACGCGCCTAACCACCACAGGGAGGTCATCGCCGCCAGGCTCAGCAAACACACCGTCCGCGAGCCGGACATTGCGCCCAGCGCGATGATCACCGCGCTCAACGCCAGCTCCAGGCGGCATTGTCTGACCAACTGCAACGTGTGCGCATTAAACATACAGGTCGGCATCCGGCAATAATTCCATTGTTTTTACAAGGGTTTCAGCAAAAGTGGCTGCAGTTTTCATGCCAGCTTCATGCCGCGGTCTTGATAATCCGGCGGCTGATCTGGTCTAGCGGCAATATCTCATCCACCGCGCCGTGTTTGACGGCCTCACCGGGCATGCCCCATACAACGCTGGTCTTTTCATCCTGCGCGACGGTGAAAGCGCCCGTGTCATGCATCTCCTTTAATCCGCGTGCGCCGTCATCCCCCATGCCGGTGAGTATCACCCCACAGGCATTGGGACCGACGTTCTGCGCCACCGAGCGGAACAGTACGTCCACCGAGGGTCGGTGCCGGTTCACCGGCGGCCCGTTACTCAATGTGCACACGAAACGCGCGCCGTCGCGCACCACCATCAGATGCCGGCCGCCCGGCGCGATGTAAACGTGACCGGGCAGGATAGTCTGCCCATCGTCGGCCTCGCACACCGTCATCGCCGAAACGCTGTTCATACGCTGGGCAAAGGGCGTACTGAACGCGGCGGGGATGTGTTGCGTGATAACCGTGCCCGGCGCATCAGCGGGCATCGCCATCAGCACCTCCTTGATGGCCTCGGTGCCGCCGGTGGAGGCGCCGATGGCGATCAGCTTGTCCGTGGTCCTGAAATGCCTGGGCGGCGCCTTTTTGGCCAGCACCGCGTCGGCGGACAACTTCGATTCCACCACCCTGGTTGCGATATCCGCTATCGAGGGGCGCGGCCGTGCGCGCGCCGCGGTCCTGATCTTGTCCGCGATTTCATTGGCGTAATCGGAGAGCGTATCGGCCAAATCCACCTTGGGCTTGGACACAAAATCCACCGCGCCCAGCTCCAGTGCGCGCAGCGTGATCTCCACGCCGCGCTCGGTAAGTGAGGAAACCATGACCACCGGCATGGGGCGCAGGCGCATGAGCTTCTCCAGAAAGGAGAGGCCGTCCATCTTGGGCATTTCCACGTCCAGCGTCAGCACATCAGGCTTGAGTTGCTTGATCTTGTCGCGCGCCATCAGCGGATCGGAGGCCGTGCCGACTACCGTCATCCCGGCGCGGCCGTTGATAATTCCGGTGAGCATATTGCGCACCAGGGCCGAGTCATCCACCACCAATACCCTGATTGTCATATTATCCCCTGATTAAAACAGTTCTACTTCACCGGTAATTGGCAGGGTGTCAATGCAGCTTCGATATTCGCGTTCGCGTTGAACGATGGTGTCGTTGTGCAGATTGCGCAGCGTTTTGAGCTTCACCAGGCCGGACTGCGGAAAGTAATACACCTTGCGCGGGTAAACATTGCCGAGGTCCTGGGCGGCGACGCGGATATTTTCCTTTTGCAGATACTCCAGCGCGAAACGCGCGTTACGCTTGCCCACATCGGTTACTCCGGCCAGCACGCGCCCCGCGCCGAACAGCTTGGCCTCCAGACACCTGCGATCAGCGCCCATCTTGAGCAGGTTGTTAATAAGAATTTCCATGGCATAGGCACCGTAACGGGCGAGCTGCTCATCGGATCGTCCGCCTCGCCGCTATGCTCGGGCAGCATGAAATGATTCATGCCGCCGATTTTATTCACCGGATCGCGGATACACGCCGAGACGCAGGAGCCGAGCACAGTGACGATCATCATGTCGCGCGCCGTGACGTAATAGCCGCCCGGCAATACCTTCGCGGCCTGGGTGTTGAAATTGCGGTCGTAATAAATTTCCGGTGCCGCCGGGCAGACCTTGGTCGTTTCTTGATCGCCCTGAACGGCCATAAACCTCGCATT
Source organism: Pseudomonadota bacterium (assembly GCA_041695325.1). Lineage (GTDB taxonomy): Bacteria > Pseudomonadota > Gammaproteobacteria > SURF-13 > SURF-13 > SURF-13. The sequence continues at coordinate 32,238 of JBGFRC010000003.1, read as the reverse complement.
GTTCGCCATGTTCGCGCTCACTAGCGGGATGCTCCATGTGTCAGGCGATACACCGTCTTTCCGCAGGGGGTGAACAGATCGCTGGCGTGATGGAAGCTCTCGGAGTGTCCCGCAAACAACAAGCCGTCAGGGTGCAGGTAAGGGACGAATTTGCGCAGAATCTCGTACTGGGTCCTTTTGTCAAAATAAATCATTACATTGCGGCAGAAAATCACGTCAAACGCACCCTTGATCGGCCATCTTTCATCCAGCAGGTTGATGCGCAGAAACTGTACCCTATCACATAACTCCTTGCGCACCTTGACCTGGCCGGCGTTGGAACCTGTCCCCTTCAGAAAATAGCGGCTGAGCTTGTCTGCCGGCAGCTTTTCCACCCGCTCCAGCGGATACACCCCCCGCTCGGCCGTGGCCAGCACCTGCGTGTCCAGGTCTGAGGCAAGAATGCTGACCTGCGGGTTATACAGCCCACATACCTCGGCTGCGGTCATCGCTATCGAGTACGGTTCTTCCCCGGTAGAGGCTGCCACGCACCAGATACGCAGCGGATGCCTCCCTTTCTGCTTCTTCAGGTGCGCCGCCAGGATGGGAAAATGATGTTGTTCGCGGAAAAACGAGGTGAGATTGGTGGTCAACGCGTTGGTGAACGCCTCCCATTCGGGTGATGCATCGTCCTCAAGCAGCGCGAGATAGTCGCTGAAAGAAGCAAGCTTGTGCGCGCGCAGCCGCCGCGCCAGGCGGCTGTATACCATGTCTATCTTGCCGGAACTGAGCGAGATGCCGGCATGGGCGTAAATCAGCTTTTTGACGCGTTCGAAATCCTGCTGAGTAAAGTGAAACTCGCGCGGTTCACCGTTGGATTTTAATATGACCGACATCGTGGTCCTTTAACCGTAATCCACGGAAATGGGTATCCGGCAATCACCGCTGGAAATTCGAGCGGGAGCCGGACGCTTGATCCATCTGCTTACCCCCTATCTTTTCTTTTGTATCATTTCTCTATCTTGAACAGGGTCGTCCCGTTGCCTGTCACGTCGGTCAAAGCCACTGTTGACCCCGGCCGTGATATCCGCGTGCAGTGAGTGCACCCGCGCCATCTCGGCGAAGACGTCAAAAAACACGCTGTACATGTTCAGATATAAGCCTTTAACCGCTTTCATTGTGTGATCCTCCTGACTCAGAGATCAGGCGCGCAAGGTTTACCCGGCCGCTATGGCTCACCCAACCCTATAAACCAGTCTTAAAATTCCTTCCATTCATCTTCCTTACCGGCAGCGGGCTTGCTCACCTTTGCCTTATGCTCCTTGGTCGGCCTTACCGCAGGGTGTGACGCCGGGGCGGACACCTTGCCCGGCGCCGCCGCAGCCCGCGTCTGGGGTAAAGACTTTCCCTCCCCGCCCTGCAAGCGGAACACGCTCACTGTTTCAGCCAGTTTGCCCGCCTGTTCTTCCAGTGACTCGGCGGCGGCGGCGGCCTCTTCTACCAAGGCCGCGTTCTGCTGCGTCACTTCATCCATCTGCGTAATGGCCTTGTTCACCTGATCTATACCGGCGCTCTGCTCCATGGAGGCCGCCGAGATCTCGGACATGATGTCGGTCACGCGCTTCACGGAGCTGACGATCTCTTCCATGGTCTTGCCCGCCTGGTCCACCAGCTTGGTGCCGTCTTCGACCTTTTCCACCGAATCACCGATCAGACCCTTGATCTCCTTGGCCGCCGCGGCGCTGCGCTGGGCCAGGGTACGCACTTCTCCCGCCACCACCGCAAAGCCCCTGCCCTGCTCTCCGGCGCGCGCCGCTTCCACCGCGGCGTTCAGGGCCAGGATATTGGTCTGGAAGGCGATGCCTTCTATCACCGATATGATGTCTACGATCTTCTTCGAGGACTCGTTGATGGAAGCCATGGTGGTCACCACCTTGCCTACCACGTCACCGCCCTTCACCGCCACATCGCGCGCGCCCACCGCCAGCTGGTTGGCCTGCTTGGCGTTCTCGGCGTTCTGCTTCACCGTGGAGGTCAGCTCTTCCATGCTGGAGGCCGTCTCTTCCAGGTTGGAGGCCTGTTCTTCGGTGCGCTGCGACAAATCACTGTTGCCGGTGGCGATTTCCTTCGCCGCGGTATTGATGGCGTCGGTCGCCTCCTTGATCTGGCCCACGATCTCCGTCAATTTATCAATCGTGGTGTTGGCGTTGTCCTTGATCTCGCCGAAGGAACCGCTGTATTCAGTGATGATCTTCTGCGTCAAGTCGCCCTTGGCGATCAGGCCCAGCGCGCGCACCGTCTCGTCAATGGCGGAGGAGACAACCTGCACCAGCTTGTTGATGCCTTCACTCAGGCTCTTCATGAAGCCCGTCTTGCCGGCCAAGTCTATGCGCTGTGTCAGGTCGCCGCTTAGCGCGCCGGTGACCACGCGATCCACTTCTTCCTGTATCTTGACCTGCTCCGTGACGTCCGCCCACTCCACCACGCTGCCGATCCGTTCGCCGGTGTCGGTGATCACCGGGTTGGCGATCAGGTTAAAGCTGCGCCCGCCCACCTTGATCGAGGTGCGATAGGTGCCGCTCAGCGCCTTCAACATCTGGCGCTGGTGCGCCGGGTTCTTGTGGAAGCTGTCTATATTGGCCCCCATCAGCTTGGCCGTATTGAAATTCGGCAGCTCTTTGCGGATGTCGCTTTCGGCCGTCTTGAGCATCGCCTGTATCGACTCGTTCATATAGACAATGTTATTATCGTTGTCCGCGATCATGACGTTGGTCGCCGCCACATCCAGTCCCCTTTTAATGCGGGCCGAATCCTCGAATTTTTTCACGGTGTCCGCGCTTTGCCCGGCAAGGTGCTCCTGCAAGCCTTTCAACGCGCGTATGATTCTGTCCATGCCGTCATGGCCCGACGGTTCCTCGATCATGGCGTTATAATCACCCGCCGCCATTTTGGCGATAATGTCTTCAATCATCTCGGCCCTGCGTTCTGTCTGGCCGCTCTTAAGCAAGTTCCTGAACATGTTTGTCCTCCTTCGATAAATTAACGAATCTGGATTCCCGCGACCCGCGGCTGCCGCTTTCATGGTGTCGGCGATCACCGCATAGACGGCAACCCACGCTTCCCGTATGTCGGGGGTAAACGCGCCGCCCAAGCCCTTTTCCAGCGTCCAGATAAATGCCTGCCCCACCGTGGCATAGTCCCTGTCCTGCACGCCATAGCCGGCGTGGCGCCGCCCAAGACCCTGCAGAACCGGCACCAGGCCAGGCATGTTGTCGAGCCCCTTGACTGCGGCCGCGATCATGGAGATAAGCTTCTTGCCCTGGAGCTTCATGTCGCCTCGAAAAAGCCGGCGCAACCCGGGTTCGAGCTGGAAGAGCCGGCCGTAAAATAACTCCCCCGCCTTGTCGGCGATCGGTTCCACTTTGGCAAAGCTCGTCTGCACCAGCCTGATTTGTCTTTCACTCAGTTTCATGATCTATTCCCCTTGAGCTTCCACCTTATCCATCAGACCCATATCACGGCCCGACATCAGCTTCTCGATGTCCACCAGTATCAGCATGCGGTTGTCCACCGTGCCGAGGCCGGTGAGATAGCGGGTGTCAAACGCCGAGCCGAACTCCGGCGCGGGCTTGATCTGGTCCGGCTTGAGCGTGATCACGTCGGATACGCCGTCCACCACCATCCCCACCACGCGATTGGCCACGTTGAGGATGATGACCACGGTGTACTCGTTGTATTCCACCTTGCCCAGGTTGAATTTGATACGCATGTCTACAATCGGCACGATGATGCCGCGCAGGTTGATCACGCCCTTGATAAAGGCGGGCGAATTGGCTATCGCCGTCACCGCGTCATAACCGCGTATCTCCTGCACCTTGAGGATATCCAGACCGTATTCCTCTTTACCGAGGGTGAAGGTCAGAAATTCATTACTGAGCCCTCCCTCCGCATGGATGGGATTTGCCATCTCATTCGTTGCTTGTTGTGCTTTCATCACTTCCCTCTCCTTATTCAAGCCGCCTCTCTTTGCAGCGCGGCGCGTGGCTCACGGCTCAAACGCACCAGCGCGGCGACGTCCAGTATCACCGCCACCGTGCCGTCGCCCATGATGGTCGCGCCCGCGATGCCGTCCACCTTGCGGTAATTTGACTCCAGGCTCTTCAGCACCACCTGGTGCTGTCCCATGATCTCGTCAATAAACAATGCAATCTTCCTGCCTTCGGCCTCGACCAGCACCAGAATGCCCTGCTCAGGCTGGGTGATTCTGGGCGGAATATTGAATAACTCATACAGCGCGATCACCGGCACATAATCGCCGCGCACGCGCACCACGCGCTCCCGGCCCGCGATGCCCTGAATATCTTCCGGCTTCGGCTGCAACGACTCGGCGATAAAGGTGAGGGGGATGATGAACATCTGCCCGTTCACCGCGATGGACATACCGTCCAGTATCGCCAGGGTGAGCGGCAGGCGGATGCGTATCGTCGTGCCCTTGCTGGCCTGGGATTCGATCTCGATCTTGCCGTTCAGGCTTTTGATGTTGCGCCGCACCACGTCCATACCCACCCCGCGCCCGGACACGTCGCTCACCACCTCGGCGGTGGAAAAGCCGGGCAGGAAAATCAGCTCGTATATCTTTTCATCGCCAAGCGGCTCGTCACCTTTAATCAGGCCGCGCTCCTTGGCCTTGGCGAGTATCTTGTCCTTGTTGAGCCCGGCCCCGTCGTCGCTGATCTCAATCACGATGTTGCCGCCCTTGTGGAAGGCGTTGAGGCACAGCGTGCCGATTTCCGACTTGCCCGTGGCGGCTCTCGCCTCAGGCTTTTCGATGCCGTGATCGAGCGAGTTGCGCACCAGATGCACCAGCGGGTCGCCGATTTTCTCCAGTACCGTTTTGTCCAGCTCGGTCTGCTCCCCGGACAGCCTTACCTCGACCTTCTTGCCGAGCTTATGACACAGGTCATGCACCATGCGCGGGATACGGCTGAAGCAGTGGCTGATCGGCATCATGCGGATGCGCATCACGCTCTCTTGCAGCTCGCGCGTATTGCGTTCCAGTTGCGCCAGGCCGTCGCGCAGCTTTAAAATCCGCTCCATGCTGAAATCTTCTCCCAACTGGCTCAGCATGGACTGGGTAATCACCAGTTCACCCACCATGTTTACCAGCGCGTCCACCTTGTCGGTGCTGACGCGTATCGAGGCGGCGCTTTCCGCCGCTACGGAACGCTCGGCCTTGACGGGCGGCGCGGCCTGAGCCGTTTCCGTGCTTATGGAAACCGGCGTGGACACGGACGGCTCCGCGTTGGCACGGATATCCAGATCACAATCTCCATCCACCCAGTTGAAAATCTCCGCCACCGCCTGGTGTGGGGCGGCGGCCCGCAGACTGATCTCCCAACGCAGGTAACAGTTTTCCGGGTTCATCTCCGCGAACGGCGGCAGGCCGGAAACATCGGCCTTGACGTTCAGCTTCCCCAGCGTGCCGAGCTCGCGCAACAGCCGCAGTGGATCGTTGCCGGTGCGCAGCAGATGCGCGTGGGGACGAAAACCGATAGTCCAGCCGGAGGCGGCGGCGCTCTTGGTGCCGCCGCCCTTTATGCCGGATACCGCCGCAGGCGCATCCGGGTTTGCATCGAGGATGTGCTGCATCTCGCTGTACAACTCATGTTGCAACGCTTCATCGAACGTGGTGTTGCTTTTCACCGCTTCCAGCATGGCGCGCAGACAATCCACCGAGCGCAGCAGCACGTTGACCGTGGTCTCGCTCGGCGCGATGCGTTCGCCGCGCATTTCATCCAGCAGCGTTTCCATCACGTGGGTGAATTTCGCCACCGCGCTGAAACCAAACGTGGCCGATCCGCCCTTGATGGAGTGCGTGGCGCGGAAGATGGTATTGATGGTATCCGCGTCCGCCCGGCCTTCGCTCAAGGACAACAGGCCGGCTTCCATCGTGTCCAGGCCCTCGAAACTCTCTTCGAAGAAGGTCTGGTGGAATTGGGCCAGGTTAATGCTCATAATGATTTTTATCCCAGTACTTTCTTGATGGTGGCGAGCAGTTGTTCGGGATTAAACGGCTTTACGATCCAGCCGGTCGCACCCGCGCTTTTGCCTTCCTGCTTTTTGCCGTCACCCGCCTCGGTGGTGAGCATTAATATGGGCGTGAACTTGTAGTCGGGCAGGGCGCGCAGCGCCTTGATAAGCGAAATGCCGTCCATATTGGGCATGTTCACATCAGTCACCACCAGGTTGACTTTTTTGCTCTTGGCGAGATTCATGGCGTCTTGCCCGTCCACCGCCTCCACTACCTCATAACCCGCGCCTTTGAGCGTGAAACTCACCATTTGCCGCATGGACGCAGAATCATCCACCGCTAGAATGCTGGCCATAGTGTCTTCTCCAATTATCTGTTTAGTTACCCAGATTCAAGATTTGACTCAGTCCTGATAGCCGCGCCGCATGGCATAGCGCCTCGCTGGGGTTGTTCCAGCGCACCGGCAGCTGCCGTGACCCGGCTTGCCGGCAAAACGCGACAAATAATTGCAGGGCGGCGGTATCCACGCGCTCCACGCGGCTGACGTCCATCGTCACTGGCAGCGACTTGCTGAGCGCCTTGCTCAGTTCTTGATGAAGTTCGTACACGCAGGAGATATCCACTGTCTCCCCGCATCGCACCAGCGTGTGCGCCGCCTTTTCCGCCGGCGCGTGTTTGTTACTCCTGGTTCCGCGCATGAATGATCCCCGTTACCTGTCGGCCTCAGGGAGGTTATCGGCCGCTTTTGTAAAATCTTGACGAACGCGCTGCGTCAGTCAGCAGGATGGGGGTGAACGGCGCAAAAGTTATGCCGGATAGAGGAAGCGTTTGAAAAGTTAAAGAAGTGTGAAAAGGCGCAGGCTAGCCGGCTTCCGGCGATCAGGAGCGGGTGCGGCGGAAAAAGCTCTGCTGACTGTGCTCGTCCAGCTCGCGCTGCGCGCGCTGTTCGGCGTGGTGCCGTTCTTCGGTTTCCCGCCGTTGCAGCGCCTGATCCAGCGCCTTGACCTTGACCCGGCGCATCAGCCACTGTTGCCTGGCGTCACGGCATTGCGCCGTGATGTCCTCCATGCGCCGCCGGTGCTGGAAAATGGTTTCATCCAGTTGTGCGATAAACGCCAGTGAGCATTGCGCCGTCGCCGCAGAGATCCCGCCGCTCTCCTCGCCGTGCAGCCGGTTTTGATACTCACGCCGGTAACGCAGCAATTCATCCAGCTTGTGCTCCAGCTCCGCCACCGCGCACTGCATCTCGGCAAACGAGCGCGCGGCCTGGCGCTCGCGCTGGGCGGCGAATTCGACCACCGGTTTTAAGCGTTGTGAGCGAACCATTCTTTAATTTCCGTTCTTTGTCACTGCAAGAAACGGTCCGGTGGGCAACGTGTTCACAGGCGGCTCCTGTTGCGCCGTTTGCAGCAGCCTGTCGAGATCGCGCACACCGTCCGCCAGCGGCACGCGCTGGCGCATATCCTGTTTGAGAAAATCCAGCAGCCGTGGATGCATGGCAATGGCCTCGTCCACGCGCGCGTCACTTCCCGGCACATAGGCGCCCACGTTGATCAAATCGTAATTTTCCCGGTAGGTGGCATGGAGCTGCTTGAAGCGCCGCGCCAGCTCCTGCTGCGTGGAAGAGGTGATGTCATTCATGGCGCGGCTGACGGAGGTCTCGACGTCCACCGCCGGGTAATGACCGGCGTCGGCCAGGCGGCGCGCCAGCACGATATGGCCGTCCAGTATGGCGCGCGCCGCGTCGGCGATGGGGTCATTGTGATCGTCGCCCTCTGCGAGCACGGTATAGAACGCGGTGATGGAACCGGCATGGTCACTGTTGCCGGCACGCTCCACCAGTTGCGGCAGCATGGCGAACACCGAGGGCGGATATCCTTTGGTGGCGGGCGGCTCGCCGATGGCGAGCGCGATCTCGCGCTGCGCCTGCGCGTAGCGCGTGAGTGAATCCATGAGCAGCAGCACCTGCAGGCCGCGGTCGCGGAAATATTCCGCGATGGCGGTGGCCAGCGCCGCGCCCTGCAGCCTCAATAACGGCGGGTGGTCGGCGGGCACCGCCACCACCACCGCGCGGCGCAGGCCTTCCGCGCCCAGATTGTGTTCGATAAACTCCTTTACTTCGCGCCCGCGTTCGCCGATCAGCCCTACCACGATCACGTCCGCAGTGGTATAGCGCGTCATCATGCCGAGCAATACGCTCTTGCCCACGCCGCTGCCCGCGAACAGCCCCATGCGCTGGCCACGCCCTACGGTCAGCAGGGTATTGATGGAGCGCACTCCCACGTCCAGCGGCTCGCTGATGGGACGCCTCAGCAGCGGATTGATGAGCCGTCCGGCGAGCGGCACGTGCGCTTCGGCGCGCGGCGCGCCCTTTCCATCCAGCGGCTTACCGTGGCCGTTCAGCACCCTGCCCAGCAGCGCTTTGCCCACCGCCACCTCGTAGCTCTTGCCGCTGGGGATGACACGCGCGTTGGGCATCAACCCGCGCATGTCGCCGGTCGCCATGAGGAACAGTTTATCCTGCGCAAACCCCACCACTTCCGCCTCCACGGTATGATGCGGCGCGCTGATGAGGCAGCGTGTGCCAACGGCGGCCTGACAGCCGACCGCCTCCAGAGTAAGCCCGGCCATGCGCGTCAGCCTGCCCTCCACGATCAAGGGCAGCGGCGCCTGCGCGCGCTTGCGCAACTGCGCCAGACGCGCACTCCACAACGACGCGCGCTGCGCCTCCGGTAATCTAGGATCGAGGGACGTCACTCTCGCGCTCTCCGCCCAGCAGTCTGGCGATGAGCTGGGCGAGCCGCGCTTCCAGGGTGGCGTCCACCTGCGAGTTCTCGCTCACCACCTTGCAGCCGCCGCGCGTCAACACCGGGTCCTCGATAATGCTCCACGACCGATCGTCCCCGCTGACACTCAGGTTGCTCTGCACCACGGCGGCGTCCTCTGGATGCAGATGCAGGCGCACGCCGCGCGCGGCGACCGGCAGGCTCGCCAACGCCTCGCGCACTACCGCAATGATCTGGCCCGGATCCATCCTGATTTCGCGCCGCACCAGTTGTTTGACCAGCGCCGTGACCAGCAGCAGTATTTCCTGTTCCACCTGCTGATCCAGCGCGGCAAAGGGCGCGTGCAGGGTTTGCATCATCTGCTGCAAACGCTCGATGTGCGCGCTGAAATGCCTTTCACCCGCCTGATAGCCGTCCTTTTGTCCTGACGCAAAACCTTCTTGATAAGCTTGTTTTTGCAGACTCTCCAGTTGGCTCGCGGTAACCATCGGCGGCGCGGAACAGGCGCCCTGCATTTCAGGCGGGGCCCAGGCCGCGCATTGTTCCAGGCTCTCGGCCGCGATTACCTTAGACATATTCCTCGCCCTTGCCGCCCATGGCGATTTCGCCCGATTCGGCCATGCGCCGCGCCACCGCGAGGATTTCCTTCTGCGCCGCCTCCACCTCGGACAGGCGCACCGGCCCCTTGGCCTCCAGATCGTCGCGCAGCATCTCGGCCGCGCGCTTGGACATGTTCTTGAAGATTTTCTCGCGCATCGTTTCGTCGGCGCCTTTCAAGGCGAGCAGCAGATTTTCCGATGACACCTCGCGCAGCAGGGCCTGTATGCCGCGGTCGTCCACGTCGAGCAGATTCTCGAACACGAACATCTGATCCTGTATCTTCTGTCCCAGGTCAGCGTCGGTCTCTTTCACCTTGGCCAGCATCGCCTGCTCCATGCTGCTGTCCATGTTGTTGAGTATATTGGCCGCGGTCTTGACCCCTCCCACCGTGGAGGACTTGATGTTGCTGGTGCCGTTGTCGGAGAACTGCTTCTCCATGATCTCGTTGAGCTCATTCAGGGCCGAGGGCTGGACGCCGTCCAGCGTAGCGATGCGCATCAACACGTCCAGGCGCACCTTCTCCGGCAGCAGGGCGAGCACGGCGGCGGACTGATCGTTGTCGAGATAAGCCAGCACGATGGCGATGATCTGCGGATGCTCCAGGCGGATGATCTCCGCCACCGCGCGCGGCTCCATCCATTTGAGCGCCTCCAGCCCCTTGCTGTTGCTGCCCATCAGGATGCGGTCTATGATCCCGCCCGCCTTGTCTTCGCCGAGCGCCTTGACCAGCACGGTGCGGATATATTCTTCCGTTCCCACGCCGAGCGCGGTCTGGTTGTCCACCGCGTCGCAAAACTCGGCCAGCACGCCGCCGACCTGATCCCTGGATACATTATTCAACCCCGCCATGGCGGCGCCGAGTTTCTGCACCTCCTTCGGCCCCATGTGCTTGAGCACCTCGGAGGCGTATTGCTCGCCCAGGGTCAACAACAAAATGGCGCCGCGCTCGGTGCCGGTGGTATGGGCGCCGGCTTCAGGCATCTTTCGCCACCCAGGTCTTCACCACCTGAGCCACCCGTTTCGGGTCTTGCGCGGCGAGCGATTTCACCGCGCCGAGATTCCCCTCATAGTCGCCCGCCGCCGCCAGGCGCGGCGCGCCGCCGGCGCCCAGGCTCACGCGGTCTTCTCTCAGCGCCGGCCCTGCGTCCGCCGCGGCATGGGCGCCGCGCGCGGCGAGTGCTGCAAGCACCGGACGCAGCACCCCGATCACCAGCACCAGCACCACCGCGGCGGCGAGCAGGCTCTTGCCGGCGGCGGCCACCCAGGGCTTGTCAAAAAAAGGCGTATCCGGCAGCGGCTCCGCCTCTTCGGGCGGGGTAAAGGCGATGTTCAGCACGTTCACTGTGTCGCCGCGCTTCTCGTTGAAGCCGACCGCTTCCTTTACCAGCCCGGTGATGCGCTCCAGCTCCTCCGGCTTGAGCGGCGTGGGCGTCGCTTCGCCGTCATCATTGACGACCGTTTTATTATCCAGCACCACCGCCGCCGAAATGCGGCGCACCATGCCGCTCGCCAGGCGCGTGTGGCTGATGGTGCGGTTCAATTCGTAATTGCGCGTGGTGTGATTGCTGCTGTTGAGTGGAGCCGATTCGGTTTTGGTTTCGGCGCTCGGGTTTGCGCTTGCATCGGCGGGAGCGGCGCTGTTTTGCGCCAGCGCGGCCTCGGCGGGCGGCTGATTGGACAACGCCCCGGGCACGCCCGTCGCGTTCGCGCCGGAAACGGTTTTTTCCTCTTTAACCTGTTCGCTGCGCACCAGCGGTTTTTCGTTGTGGTAGTCTTCCTGGGTTTGCTCGGTCATGGTGAAATCCACTTCCACCGCCACCTGCGCCTTGACTCTGCCAGCGCCCATGACCGGCAGCAGGATTTCCTCGATGCGTTTGACGTAGGAATCTTCCAGCCGCTGCGTATACTCAAGCTGGCTCGCGCTCAAGCCGTTTTCCTGGCCCTGGTTTCCGCCGGTGAGCAGCCGCCCCTGCTGGTCTATGACCGTGACGCGCTGCGCGCTGAGATTGGGAATGCTGGAAGCGACCAGATGCACGATGGCCGCCACCTGATTCTGTTCCAGGGTGCGCCCGGCGTAGAGATTGACCAGCACCGAGGCGCTGGGCTCCTGTTTGGCGCGGATGAACGCCGACTGTTTGGGCAGCGCCAGGTGCACGCGCGCGCTTTGCACGTTGGCCAGCGCGGTGATAGTGCGCGCCAGCTCGCCCTCCAGCGCGTATTGATAGCGCGCCACTTCGAGAAATTGGCTGGCGCCGAAACCCTGCTGCTCCTGCAGCATCTCAAAACCGCCCGCGATGCCCTTGGGCAAACCCTGCCCGGCAAGCTTCAGGCGCAAGTCATAGATACGATCGGCGGGCACCAGGATGGCGCCCGTCGCCGCTTCAACCTTGTAAGGGGTGTTGATCTTCTGCAGTGCGTCCGCGATTTGCGCGCTGTCCCTGTCGGCCAGTCCGGTGAACAAGGGCCGGTAGCTCGGCTGCTGCGACCACAGCACCGCGCCCACGCCCAGCGCCACGCTGACCGCGAGCCCCAGCAGCAAACCCAACTGGCGCACCAGCGGCAGCCGTAAGAAACCCAGATTCATGGCAGAGGTATCAGGCATATTCATATTAGGGCGGTGGCGAGTGGCGAGTGGCGAGAAAAAACGTGCGTAACCGGCATTTTGTTGTCCCCTCGCTACTAGTCACTCGTCACTCGCTCCTGTCTTAAACCTGCATGTTCATGATTTCCTGATAGGCCGCGACCAGTTTGTTGCGCACCTGGGTCATGGCCTGGAATGAAATATTGGCCTTTTGCAACGCAACCATCACCTCGGACAGGTCCGCCTGGGTACTGCCGGCGCTGAACGCGGCGGCGAGGTTGCTTGCCTTGTGCTGGGTCTCACTCACCCGGTCCACGGCGCTTTTCAACAAGCCGGAAAAATCCGCGCCGTTGGCGGACTCGGCGGGGCGGTGCACACCGCCCTGGGCCTGCGCCGCCATGGCGCGCATCTGCGCCAGCAGTTGTGACACGTCGGCCCTGTTCACATTTATCTCACTCACGGTTACGCTCCCGGAATCGCCACACCGGCCTCGCGCAGGCGCGCCAGCTTGTAACGCAAGGTGCGTTGACTGATGCCAAGCTGCTCCGCCGCGCGCTTGCGGCTGCCGCGCCCCGTGCGCAGCGCCTCCACGATGAGCCGTTGTTCATGCGCGCGCAGGTCTTGTTCCAGCCCGTCCTCGCGCTCGCCGGCAGCTTCGGGCAGCGGCACCTGCTCCAATTCTCCGGTGGCACAGCCTGTCTGCGCGCCACGCACAGGCAGGCGCGCGGGGGCGGCGCACAGGGAGATATCCTGCGCACCCAGTACAGCGCCAGAGTGGACGATCAACGCGCGCTGGATCACGTTGTCCAGCTCGCGCACGTTGCCGGGCCAGGTGTGATTCAGCAACAGTGTCCTGGCTTCCAGGTTCAAGTCCGGCGCGGGACGCTGCAAGGCGCGCGCGTGCTTGGCCAGCAGTTGGCCGGCGAGCGGGATGATGTCCTCGCGCCGCTCGCGCAGCGGCGGCAAATAAAACGGAAATACGTTCAAGCGATAAAACAAGTCCTCGCGGAAGCGCCCCTTGGCCACTTCCTCCGCCATGTTGCGATTGGAGGTGGCCAGCACGCGCACGTCGAGCGGGATGAGCTTGCGCCCTCCCACGCGCTCCACCTCGCGCTCCTGCAGCACGCGCAGCAGCTTCGCCTGCAACGACAGGTTCATCTCCGAGATTTCGTCCAGCAGCAGCGTGCCGCCCGCGGCCTGTTCGAATTTCCCCGGATGGGCCTGATAGGCGCCGGTAAACGCGCCCTTCTCATAGCCAAACAGCATGGCCTCCAGCATGTTGTCCGGGATGGCCGCGCAATTGATGGCGACAAACGGCTGCTTGGCGCGGCGTGAATGGCGATGGAGGAAACGCGCCAGCACTTCCTTGCCGGTGCCCGATTCGCCGTTTATCATCACCGTGGCGTCGCTGTGCGCCACGCGCCGCGCGAGATCAAACACCTCGCGCACGCGCGCGTCACGCAACACCAAATCCCCGTCTTCACCGGCACCGCCGGCGGGCAACGCGAACCGCGTGATCTTCTGCAACAGCGCGCTCACCTCGAACGGTTTCACCAGATAATCCACCGCGCCGTCGCGCATCGCCTCCACGGCGTTTTTTATCGTCCCGTAGGCGGTCATCAGCAACACCGGAAGATCGGGCCGGCGCGCCTTGACCTCCTTCAACAGGGCAAGACCGTCCATGTGTGCCATCTGCACGTCGCTCACCACCATGCCGAACTCCTCGCCCGGCCTGCCTCCATCCAGTGTGGCGATGGCGGCGGTACCATTCTCGGCGCAGTGCACCCTGTAACCCGCCTTGTGCAACGTGACCGACAACGCCTCGCGCAACGCCGCGTCGTCCTCCACCACCAATATCCTGCACTCACTCATGCTGTGCCCCTTTTTTAAAAAGTCCTGCATATATCCGCCGCCGCGTCGCTCACCATCCGTGCCGTCGCACCCGACAAGCATATGACGAAGCGGCTGCCTCCTCCCGCACGCGGCTCGACCCACGCCTTTCCCTGGTGTGCCTGCGCGACGGCCTGCACCACCGCCAGACCCAGTCCGGTGCCTTGGGCGCGGGTGGTGAAGAAGGGCTCGAAGATGCGCTGCCGTAAATCCGGCGCGACACCGGGGCCGTTATCGCTTACATAGAGATGAATCATGTCCTCTCCAGAGGCGTCGTGCGCGATGTCCGCCCCGATTTCGATGCGTCCGCCGGCGCCGCAGGCCTGTATGGCGTTGGTGACGAGATTCTGCAACGCGCTCTGCAGCGCCTCCTGATTTCCCGGCAGTGCCGTAATGCGTGGCTCATCCCGCACGCGCAGTTCACAACCGCCGGCGCGCGCCTGCGCCTCCACACTCTGGCGCGTCTCGGCGAGCAGCGCCGACACCGCAACATTTTCCGTTCCGGCGCTGCCCCCCTTGGCGAACAACAGCATGTCCTTGACCAGGCTTTCCAGATAGCGCAACCGCGCCACAATCTTGTCCGCGTAACGCTGCGTTTCCTGATGATCGAAATAAGCGGCGGCAAGCTGCGAAGCATAGAGGAAGGCGGAGGCCAGCGGGGTGCGTATCTGGTGCGCGAGCGAGGCGGCCATCTCACCCAGGCTCGCCAGGCGCTCGTTCCGGTGCAGGCTGTCTTGCAGTGCGCGCGTCTCGCTCACGTCCGTGAGCACCACGATCTGTCCCGGCTCCTCGCCCAGCGGATTGTAGGACAGGCTCACGCTGCGGCCGTCTCGCAGCGCCTGTTCCCGCCCCGCGCCGCGCCGGGTGTCAAAGGCGCGGGCGCTGATCTCGCGCCAATCCGCATCGAGCAGAGGCTCTCCAAGCAGGGCGTACGCCGCCGGATTGCACTCGCGCACCACGCCGTCGCCGTCGAGCACCAGCACGCCGACCGGCAGCGCCGCAAGCAGGCGCTGCAACCGGTTGACGAGACGCTCCTTTTCGGCCAGTTGCCGCAACCGTTCGCCGCGCGCCGCTGCAAGCTCATCGGTCAGCTGCGCGGCACGCTGTTCGAGTTGTTGATAAGAGGCGCTGAGCTGCTCGGAAAACTGATTAAAAACGCCGAACGCATCGGCGAGATGCTGCATGGAATCAAGCTGATTGAGGCCCGTCATCGTGCTTGCCCGTTGTCCTGATATCGCTGCGCGCCTGTTTGGCGCGCGTGATTCACCGAGCAAGAACCGTGCCTTGAAAATATTTTTTAATCAAAACAGCTTGTTGGATTTGAAACGGGGAAGGGCTTGTCAAACTTATGACGTTTGATCGAGGCGCTGCAGGCCATATTTGCGCAACTTCTCCACCAGCGTGGTGCGGCGCATCCTGAGGCGCTCCGCCGCGTGCGCCACTACGCCGCCCGATTCGGTCAGGGCCTGCTGGATCAGGGACAATTCCAGATTCTGCAAATGTTCCTTCAAATCCAGGCCGTTGCGCGGCAGACGCGGTTCGGTGAGCAGTTCCCGCTCCAGCGAGGGCGCGGACATGGCGTCCAGCAACGCCTGGGGCGAGGGTGTGGCACCCGGCGGATGGAATTTTTCCGGCAGATCGCCGATATCCACCGTGCCATGCGGGTGTAATATGGCCAGCCGTTCGATCAGGTTGGCCAGCTCGCGCACGTTGCCCGGCCACGAATATTGGCACAAGGCCAGCACCGCGACCGGCGTCAGGCGCACCGAGCCGCGTTTTTCATGCTCAATCCGGCGCACCAGCTCATTGATGAGCAGCGGAATGTCCTCGACGCGCTCGCGCAGCGGCGGCATGTCTATCGGGAACACGTTCAAACGGTAAAACAGGTCCTCGCGGAACCTGCCTGACTTGATGGCTTGTTCCAGATTGATGTGCGTGGCGGCGATGATGCGCACGTTGGCGGTCACGCTCTTGTTGCTGCCTATGCGCTCGAAGGTGCGCTCCTGCAGTACGCGCAACAGTTTCACTTGCATGGCGAGGCTCATGTCGCCGATTTCATCCAGAAACAGCGTACCGCCCTCGGCCAGTTCGAATCTCCCCTGGCGCGCCGCCACCGCGCCGGTAAAAGCGCCCTTTTCGTGGCCGAACAGCTCGCTTTCCAGCAGTTCCGACGGAATTGCGCCGCAGTTCACCGGCACAAACGGCTGGGTGCGGCGCGCGGAGTGATAGTGCAGGTTGCGCGCCACGACCTCCTTGCCGGTGCCGGATTCGCCCAGGACCAGCACGTTGGCGTCGGAATTCGCTACGCGCTCGATGAGCTTGCGCACGCCGGCGATGGCGCGGCTGTTTCCCACCATGCTGCGGAACACCTCCAGCGGACGTTTGGAAGAGGCAGGCTCGCGGCTGTCCCGGTAAATTTGCGCCTGTTGCATGACGTAACTGATCTGCGCATAGCGCAGCGGCACCTCCACCTGAGCCAGCACAGCCGAGGCGATCTCGGCGGGAACCGGCGCGTCGCGCTGCTTATCCACCAGCAGCAGGATGGGGGCCTGCGGCACCTGTTCCCTGATGTAGTGTAACGTTTCCGCGCGCGCCTTGTCCGAACCGCAGTCGCCCACCAGCACGGCATGGACGGTCTCCGCCGCGAACGGCTCCGTCCACCACCGCTTGCAATCGGCAACCAGCACGGGGGTATATTCAAGAAATTCCAGCACCAACTTCAGCGTCTGACGACGCTCGTCGTTCACTTCAATTACAACTACTGCCCCCTCTGATGGCATGGTTTGCTTTTTGTTATAGGTGTCTTGGGATTAAAAATGGGTACCGGCCGTTTTTATACCCGTGCCCTGTATAACAGGACTTGCCCCGCAGTTCAAGAAAAACCCGCGCTCATTCGCAAATGCAGCCGCGAGCGAGGCTATGACTGGGTGCGTCTTGCGACGGCGATGCTGCGCCGATGGTGGCGAAAAATGATTTTTTGCAGCAGTTCCCGCACCGCCGCCCCGATGTTCCCGAACAACGCAGTAATCTCGAACCCGTCCGGGAGTTTTTTCACCTCCTGCACGCGCGCGGCGAACACCACCGGGCGCGGGTAGCGTGCATTCAGATAGATCTCCACCCAGCCCTGCTGTTGCGGTTGCAGCGCCTGTTGCGCCTTCCAGGAGAGGCCCAGCGCCCCCAGGCGCACGCTTACCGGCGCAGGGGTGTCATGATAATGGGCGAGCAGTTCGCCCACCATGTCCAGCGCCAGATTCAGCTTGAATTCCAGACGCGCGAAATTCTGACTCAGCTCCCCGCCCTCATCACCCGCCTCCGGGCCGTGATCATCCAGCGCCAAAAGCACGCGCAGTGTATGCTCATTGCTCTCCGCGAGGCGCGCGTCCTCCTGCGTGTCGGGGGCGGCTCCGGGCGGCCGCCAGCGCAAGGCGATGTCGCCCTGATACACCAGCCCCTGGGTAAAGGGGTCGGCGCCCGCTTTATTGTTGGTGTTTTCCATAGTGTTCAAGCGCGCGCCTGCCGTGGCCGAATTTCTCAAGCTCCGCGCCGCAGCTTGCCTGCTGTTGTTGCAACACCTGCAGCAACTGCCCATTGAGCGCCAGCACCTTGCGCAACTCCACCATGGCCGCTTCCGGCTGCCCTTGCGGGTCCGGCATGGCGCGCGCGATGAGCGCGGTGCGGCGCGACTCCATATCGAACAGCGCGCTCCAGTTTCCGCCGCGCGCCGCTTCCAGCATGCGCTCCGAAAGGAGCGTGATATCCCGCCAGTCCTGCATGAGTGGCGTGTTCGCCGCTGCGCCGGATGTGGTTTTCATACCGGCGCCACGCTCAAGCCGCGCGTTGCTGTAAAACCTGCTCCGCGGCATACACGGCCTCTCTGGGCATGCCTTCCCACGCGCTCTTGATCTCGCGCACCAGGGCAGCGCACTCCTCCAGCTTATTCGGGCTGTTCTCAAGATTGGCGCAGAGCAGGGTGCGGCTGATATAGCCATACAGGCGATCCAGATTCTCCGCGATCTCGCCGCCCGCCTTTTTATCCAGGCTCATCCTCAAACCGTCCAGAATCGCCATCGCACAACTGATCTCCTCGCCCCTTTTGGCCGTCTCGCTGCGTTGCATATGGCCCATGGCGCAGGCGATGCTTTCCAGCAAGCCTTCCAGCATCATCCGGATCAGGGTGTGGGGACTGGCGTACGTAACGGCGCTTTCCGTTCTCAATGCATGATAATGCTGTGCGCCGCGGCGCAGGGGGGTGTGGCTCATGGTAATCTCCTTGAAATTACTATTGTTTTGAGATATTCGACAGGCTTGCCAATTGCCGGGTAAGAAAATTGTTGGTCGAGCGCAGGCGGCTTACCAGACTGTCCAGGGCGGTAAACTGAGCGCGCAGACGCCGCTCTACGTCCACCAGGCGCTGGTTCAGGACATCACGCTGCTTGCCGATGTCCTTGATGCTGGTGTTGATGCCGTTGGTGCGGCTGGTGACCGGGCCGGAGCTTCCAAGCAACTGGTCAGCCAGCTTGTCCAGTTGATAGGCGTAGCCTTGCGAATAATTCACCGTCCCGCGCGCGCCCGTTGCCCCGCCCAGCACTTGCACCTTGAGCCCCTCGGACGCATCGCCCGTGGCAGCGGTGAGGAACTGGCCGGAGCCGGTGGCAGTGGCGCCGTTGATCGTGCCCTTGGCATCCAGGCCCGCCGTGCCCGCGCCCACGCTCAAGCCGAGCGTGGCGGCGGTGTTGGTGTCCACGGAGGTGAACTCGACCGTGGAGGCGGAGCCGTAGCGGTTAGAAGTAATGACAAAGGCGCTGCCGTTGTGCGTCACTGTCACCGCGGCACCCGCCGCTTGCAGGGCGCTGTCGCCGTTGATTTTGGCCTGGAGTTGCGCGGCGAGATCGGCGGCCGTGGCGTACGACCCCTGGCTCAAGCTGATGTTGCCCGAGGTGACGCCGTCCACCTTGACGGTGAAATTGTCATTATTCGCGTCTATGGTCAGAGGAAAGCTCGCGCTGGCCTGGCCGGTATAAGCGCCGCGGGTGGCGAGCTGTGTGACATTCACGGCATAGCTGCCCGGCTTGGTATTGGCCGTTGCGCTCGCGTAGCTGACCAGGCTGTCCGTGGCCGTGCCCACGGCGGCGAACAGCTTGGCGATGTCGTTAAAATTATTGCTGATCGCCGTATCGAGCTTGGCGCCGTCCAGGGACAAGGTGCCGTCTTTCTG
Source organism: Pseudomonadota bacterium (assembly GCA_041695325.1). Taxonomy (GTDB): domain Bacteria; phylum Pseudomonadota; class Gammaproteobacteria; order SURF-13; family SURF-13; genus SURF-13. Next base: position 13,156 of record JBGFRC010000003.1, on the reverse strand, counting down.
GAAGCTGACCCCGACCTGCGACAACAGCGTCAGCGTGCCGGTTGAAAACTGAATAGTATTGTTGAGCGTGCCGCGTATCTTCCGCAGCACGTCCAGGGCCGAGGAATCGCCTTGCAGGATCGCGCCCTGCTTGGTGCTGGCGTTGTAAGCCGTCAAATCCGTGACGGTCTTACGTATGTCGTTGTAGGCCTTGACAAAGGCCTCGACCGATGACTTGACCGCCCCGGTATCGCGGGCCACGGAGAGATTGGTGGCCACGCCCGCCGCGCTGGTCTTGAGCAAATTAAGCGTGACGCCCGGGATGACATCCTTGATGACGTTGGCGGCCTTGGTAATCGTGGCGCCATCCACCTTGATCTGGGCATCGTTCAAACCGGCGTGCTGGGCCGTATCGGTCTGCGCCAGGTTTTGCGTGCCGGTGTTGTCGTAGGCCAGCAGGCCTTGCAAGGTTGCATCACCCGCAACGGCGATGCGCAAACTATTCGCCGCGCCGGTATCGTCCGGGGTCAGCACCAGGCGATAAGGCGCGCTGCCGCTGCCGTCGTTAACGATGGTGGCGGTCACTCCTATCTTCGCGTTGTTGATCGCGTTGCGTATGCCTTCCAGGGTGTTGTTGGTGCTGTCTATGGTGACGGTCTTGGAGCCCTTGAGCGGGTTGAGCGTAAATGTCCTGCCGGTGCCACTATACTTGCCATCCGAACCCAGGGCGCCGCCGCCGATGGTTCCGAAATCAAAGGTAAGCGTGGTGGTGGCGCCCGCGCCTATCGTGGCGGTGCTGCTGGCCTGCCCGGCGGCGATGAGCTTATGCGCCTTGGCGGTGCGTACCACCTCGATGCCGTAGTTGCCGACCGTGGCGGAGCTTGAAGCCGTGGCCGTGTAGAGCGTGGTGTCTCCCGAAGCGGCCTTGTAAACCTGGAATTTGGAGACGTCGCTCAAACTGCGCACGGCGGTCTGGAAGGATGACAGCGCGCCCTTGATAGTGCCATAGGCGCTCAGCTTGGCCTGAAAAACGGCCTCTTTTTTATCGAGCTGGATAACTGGCCTGCGCTCCAGCGCGAGCAACTGGTTGATAATCCCATTAATATCAAGACCGGAGCCGATGCCGGCCGAGGTGATTGCCATGTCTTAAAACCCCAAAGAAACTTGGAACACGTAGCTGAGAAAATGCCGCCGGGGGATGCCATCCGCCCGGCGGTTGCCATAATTTTTCCGTCGGCTATCCTTGCCTTGACATCATGGATGCAAATTTAATACCAGCTCAGGCCTGGGCTTGCAGCATTGCCGTCTGGTGATGTTCCAGGTGACGCGCCAGGTTCAACGCCTCCTCTGCCGGAATCTGGCGCAGCACTTCGTTGGTCTCGGAGTCTATCACCTTGATCACCGTACGCCCGGTGTCCTCATCCACCGTGAAATACAGATCACGGCGCAGATTCTGCACATAGTTGTTGAGGCTGCTCACCGCATCGGCGATTTCCTCCTGCACCGCCACCACCGGCGCGGCGGCGGCGGGAGGCGGATCGCGTTCCGGCGGCGTTGGCTTGGCGGTCTTTTTTGTCTGGTCGGCGTTGGTCCTATAGCTGTTAAGCGGGTTGTTGAAATAGCTCGCCATGGCTAGCCCTCTGTATCAGGTTAAGAAATGCGTCCGGGGAAGATACTCCCCGGACGCGTTCTCATCTCCGCGCCGATTACCGCAACAGAGCCAGCACGTTCTGCGGCAGCGCATTGGCCTGAGCCAGCATCGCCACACCGGCCTGCTGCAGGATCTGGCCGCGGGTCAGCGCCGCCGTCTCCGCCGCGAAGTCGGCGTCGAGAATGCGAGCGCGTGCAGCGCTTAGATTCTCGGAGGTGGTGGCTAAGCTGGACACGGTCGATCCAAAGCGACTCTGCACCGCGCCGAGTTTTGCGCGATTAGAGTTGATGGTCGACAAAGCTGCATCCACTGCCAAGATGGCGGTGTTGGCTCCCGCCACCGTGGACACATCCACCGTATTAATAGTCTTGGTGGTGTCCACACTCAACAAGGCGGTGTCGAATCCGATCTTGTTCGAGGCTGCTGCGCTATTGAAGGTGATATTATTCGAAGACTGCAACGTCACCTGGCCACGGTAGTGTGTTTCACGAGTGATGGTGGATGTCGCGCTGGCGCCGCCCGTTTCATCAAAGGTGCTGAACACGCTCTTGCCCTGGAAAACCGAAGCAGTAGCATCATCAGTAAAGCTGAACGCCTCCTCCACCACAACGCCCCTGCCGTCGGCCGCAACCAGCTCAAGCTGACCGGAGCTATTCTTGTTCGCCACCACGCCGGTGGTATCCTTGGAGGTGTTGATGGCGCTCACCAATTGATCCACGCTCTGCTGTAACGCGCCAGAAGTCACTGTGCCGCTCGCGTATACCGTGGTGCCGTTGATCTTCAGGGTATACGAAGCAGACTCACCAGAGTTCAATGTGCTGGAAGTCAGTCCATCGTTAGTTCCTGCCGTAATAGCCGGACCGCTGGTGGCCGCTGCACTGACCGCGTTGAACTGCTGGGTATTGCTCGCCGTTGCTGTCACGCCGACGATGTTGCTGGCATTGATGGCAGCCGCCTTGGCGTAGGCGCTGGCGGAATCGCGTGCGTTCGCCAACCCGGAAACCGCGTAGTTAGCCGATACCTTGACCTCTGTAGCGTTAATATACAGTTCCCCGGAACCGATAGCTGTGGTATCCACACCGGTATACGTGGTGCGCACCAGAGTATCGGTAGCCGTCGCCACACCAGAAGTCGTGGTGCCGGCGGTCACGGAGCGTGTACCGGCGCTGTTCACCACGGAGCCGATCTGGGTCGCGCGTGCACCGTCCACGCTCACCATGATCGTCTGATTGGCGTTGGCGCCCACCTGGAACTGTTGCGCCCTGAAATTGCCGTCCAGCAACTTGGTGCCGTTGAACTCTGTGGTGGTGGCTACGCGATCCAATTCAGAAATCAACTGCGCGACTTCTTGTTGCAACGCAGCACGGTCGGTGCCGGAATTTGTGGCGTTGGCGGACTGCACGGCCAGTTCACGGATGCGTTGTAACAGGTCGCCAGCAGTGCCTAATGCGCCTTCGGCGGTCTGCGCCAGCGAAATACCATCGTTGGCGTTACGAGTAGCCTGGTTCAGTCCGCGGATTTGCGAAGTGAATCGTTCCGAAATAGCCAAACCCGCTGCGTCGTCCTTGGCGCTGTTGATGCGCAAGCCTGAAGACAGGCGTTGCAAGGCAATGGACAACTGAGACTGAGACGTGTTCAAGTTGCGCTGAGCGTTCAGCGATGACACGTTAGTATTAATAATTTGAGGCATGTTTATCTCCTTTGGTTAATCCCAAACCACCTGGGCTGGGGGTGTGTATGAACCACTGCCCCCGCTCCGGGGCCAGGGACTGTTAACTTCCACGTGCAGGTTATCGGGACCGGACGCGGAAACTTTAGGGAGATTTCAAAAAATACCTCTGGGGGCGCCTTGAATTTATTGCGCGCCGGGCCTGAAGAAAGACGTTTTCCGGCCGCTTATCACTATAGGGCGGCGAAAGTTAAAATCCCCCGGCCACCCCCTTTTCCAAAGGGGGCCGAGCGTGGCGAGGGTGTCTGGCGGTGAAAAGATCGCTGCGCGAAACCAATCCGGCCGCGTATGAATTTATCCTGAAGTTCGCGCGCGACAACCAGCTCTCGATCCAGGAAGATCGCCGCGCCCAGCATGTGATGCCGCTGCAGGAACGGCGTAAGCAGGGCTGACCTGATGCGGCGCAGTGTCCGGTCTATGTGTGGCCGCTCCTCACGCGGCCCGGGTCTCTTCGGGTTGCTTAATGAGGCTCTCGGCCGGGATACCCAAGGTGCTGTGCAAGCGCCAGATCATTTTCAGCGTCAAGGGCCTCTTGTAATTCAGTACCTCGTAGACCCGGTTCAACCGGCCGATGGCCGGCTCCAAGTCCTTTGGAGTCAGCCCCATCTGATCCATGTGGAACTTGATCGCTTCGACCGGATCAGGGAGATTGAGTGGAAAGTGTTTCTTTTCGTAGGCCTCGACCAGCGTCACTAAAATCTCCAGGCGTTCCCCTTTCGGCGTATGCGCCTTGGCCGTCATCAGGGACTCGATTTCCTTGAGGGCCGCCCTATAGTCGGCTTTTGTCTTGATAGGCTTGATATCCATGGTTAAACTCCATCAAATTGTCTGAGCATCAATCGCATCGTACCGGGCATGCGTGCCGATAAACCGAACGTACACTACGCGGTACGCATAATTGACCCGCACCACAAGCCGATACTTATCGCCGGCGATGTTAAATACCACACGTCCATCTCGCAGCATGCTGGCTGTGCGAAAATCCCTCTTCACCTCGGCTGGTGATGTCCAATCGGCCTTCAGCACATGTCGGTACCAAGCCAGTAGCGGCTCCTTTGCGTCCCGATAACCCGGATTCTTTTCCCAAAAGGTCTTTAGCGTCGAGAGTGCGATGATGCGCATATCGCCATTATAGTCCCAAAATGGGATGTGTCAAGACCCGCTGACAGTTACACCTCGGCCAGGTTGCCCTTCTGCTCCAGCCATTCGCGCCGGTCGGCGGCGCGTTTTTTGGCCAGCAGCATGTCCAGCAGCGCGGCGGCCTGATTCCCGGCGTCCAGCGTAAGCCTCACCAGACGGCGCGTCTCCGGCGCGATGGTGGTCTCGCGCAACTGTTGCGGATTCATTTCACCCAGTCCCTTGAAGCGCTGGATGCTCACCTTGCCCTTGATATTCTCCGCCGCGATGCGATCCAGCACCCCCTGTTTCTCGGCCTCATCCAGCGCGTAAAAAACCTCTTTGCCCGCGTCTATGCGGTACAGCGGCGGCATGGCGACGTGCACGTGGCCCGCCGCCACCAGCGGCTGGAAATGGCGCAGAAACAGCGCGCACAACAGAGTCGCAATGTGCGCGCCGTCGGAGTCGGCGTCGGCCAGGATGCACACCTTGCCGTAACGCAGGCCGCTTAAATCGGTTGAACTGGGGTCCACGCCCAGCGCCACCGCGATGTCGTGCACCTCTTGCGAGGCGAGCACCTGCGCCGGGTTTACTTCCCAGGTGTTGAGTATCTTGCCGCGCAGAGGCAGTATCGCCTGATACTCGCGGTCGCGGGCCTGCTTGGCGGAGCCGCCCGCCGAATCGCCCTCCACCAGAAACAGTTCGGTGCGCGCGGGGTCTTGTGAAACACAATCCGCCAGCTTGCCTGGCAGCGCCGGGCCGCCGGCTATTTTCTTGCGCACCACGGCCTTGGCCGCGCGCAGACGCCGTTCTGCGAGAGCGATGGCGATGGCGGCGATGGCTTCACCCTGCGCGACGTGCTGGTTAAGCCACAGGCTGAAACTGTCTTTCACTACGCCGCCCACGAACGCCGCGCACTCGCGCGAGGTCAGGCGCTCCTTGGTCTGGCCGGTGAACTGCGGCTCCAGCAGCTTGACCGACAACATATAGGCGCAGCGTTCCCACACGTCTTCCGGCGCTATCTTCACCCCACGCGGCAGCAGATTTCTGAATTCACAGAACTCGCGCAGCGCCTCGGTGAGGCCGGCGCGGAAGCCGTTGACGTGCGTACCGCCCTGGGCGGTGGGGATCAGGTTGACGTAGCTTTCCGTGACCAGATCGCCTTCCTCCGGCAGCCAGGTCACGGCCCAGTCCACCGCCTCGTTGTTTCCCGCGAGGCTGCCGGTATAGGGCTCGCTGGGCGTCATGGTGGCGCCCTTCAGCGCCTCGCGCAAATAGCTTTTGATGCCGTCCTCATAGCGCCAGGCTTCCGTTTCACCGCCCGCCTCGTCGGTAAAGCTCACCTTGAGGCCGCCGCACAACACGGCCTTGGCGCGCAACAGGTGCTTCAGGCGCGGAACGGAAAATTTTCCGGAATCAAAAAATTTTTCATCCGGCCAGAAGCGAACCGTAGTGCCGGTGACGTTCTTGGCCACCGATCCGGTTTCCTTGAGCGGCGACGTTTTCTCACCGGAGGCAAAGGCCATGTGGTATTCCTTGCCGCCGCGCCGCACCCATACCTCGAGTTTCTTTGACAGTGCGTTCACCACCGACACGCCGACGCCGTGCAAACCGCCGGAATAGCGGTAGGTCCGGCGCGAGAACTTTCCGCCCGCGTGCAAACGGGTGAGGATCAACTCCACGCCGGGCAGCTTTTCTTCCGGGTGAATGTCCACCGGCATGCCGCGCCCGTCGTCGGCCACCGAGAGCGAACCGTCGCGCTGCAACGTGACCGCGATGTGCCCGGCGTAACCGGCCAGCGCCTCGTCCACGCTGTTGTCTATCACTTCCTGCGCCAGGTGATTGGGGCGCTCGGTCTCGGTGTACATGCCGGGGCGGCGGCGCACCGGCTCCAGGCCGCTTAAGACCTCTATCGCGGAGGCGTCATAGGCGCGGGACATGGGCTAGCGGCCGGAGGCATAGGGCGAGGGTATTCTATCGGGATGACGCAGGCGTTCAATGATGCGCTTGGGCGGCAGGGCAAACTGATGGGCGTCACACGCGTAATATGTGTACAGCTCGATGCGGTGGCGGATCGGGTCTTTGTTGAAAATCTTGCGCCAGCTTGCTTGCTTGACTGGCTCCAGGCGCCCGCCTTCCGCGCCGATGGCGTAGGTTTTGTATTCCTTGCTCGCGCAGCGGATGCCCTCGAACAATACATTTTGCGCGCCGCTTTCCGATTGCACAACCACCGTGTAGGTCACTACGCCGTCGGGATGGGTAGTAAGCGATTGGGGGTCGAGACGGTACTGATGCGCCGCGCGCGCGCCGTCGGGTTTGATTTCGATGAGACCTGCATCCTGCGGGTAGGCCGGCAGCAGCTTTTCCTGCTCCTGCCAGCGCACGCCCACTTCTTCATCGTCATCGTGGCGCAGCGGGTCCTCCCTGTCCGCCCAGGCCGCGGTAATCACAAACACGGACAACAGCGCGCCGGCGATTACACGCGCGTGGAACACGCCCTAATCCAGGTCGCGCGCCAGCGCGGCGCGCACGTTGTCCGGCACCGGATCCACCTGATAATCATAGGCCGGATGCGCGATACCAATGCCGATAGATGCACCGCTCTTGACCGAGGCGATCATCTGCGGCGTAAGCTCGAAACGCAGAAAGTGCACCGAGGAGGTCTTCTCCGCCGTCTCGCGCTCCAGGTCTTCATCGGCGATGGCGAACACGTGCTCATGACCGGCGATCTTGACCCACACGCGGTCTCCGATGCCGATCATCCTGGCCAGCGCCGCGCGCCGCTCGTCCACGTCGCCGTATTGAACCATGAAGGTCGCCTTCCAGTTGCCGCCGTCCGGTATCAGCGGGTTATACGCCTCCAGTTCTTCTTGAATGCCCTCCTCCTCGAAGATGCGTTCGGCGCGTAGCATCTCCTGCACCTGGTAGTGCATGGTGAGGCGGTCTTCAAAAAACAGTGAGGCGTGCGGGCCGACGTCCACGCGCCGGTGCTTTTTATGCTCCATCACCTTGGCGCGGAACTCGTTGCGCAGCCTGGCGTACTGCTCCAGGGAATAGAGATCGGCTCGGGTCAGTTTCTGCACGAGGTCAGCCCTTGTGTTTTTCTTCCAGCGCCACAATGGCCTTGTCGGTGAACAGGTAGTCGCGCAGCTCCTTGTCGAACGCGGGGTCGCGGCGGCGTATCCACTCCAGCACCATCGCCGCGTGCTCCTTTTCCTCGTCGCGGTTGTGCGCCAGGATGGCGCGCAACTCAGCGTCCTTGCACGCGTCCACGCGCTGGTTGTACCAGTCCACCGCCTCCAGTTCCTCCATCAGGGAAATGATGGCGCGGTGCATGTCGCGTGTGGCCTCGCTCAGCTCCTCATACGGCTCGTGATAACCTTCGTTCGCCATGCGTCCCCCAGATCAAATACCGTAAGCGCTGCGCAGCAGCGTGAGCGGATGCACGGGCCCAGCCCTGCTCGCCAACCCTTCTTCCAGATGATGGCCCGCGATCGGGCAGTCGCTGGTGTAATGGTCCGCGCCGCTTTTGGCGATGCGCTCCATCACCGGTTTTCCGATCTTTATCGCAATATCGTGAAATTCGCTCTTCACCGCGTAGGTGCCGTCGTGCCCGGAGCAGCGCTCGATCGGCTCCACCTGTGTATCGGGAATGAGCTGTAATACGTCGCGCGTCTTCATGCCGATGTTCTGCACCCGCAGATGACAGGGGACGTGATAGGACACCTTGCCCAGCGGTTTCTTGAAATTGGTTTTGAGCTTGCCGTCCTTGTGGCGCAGCATGAGATACTCGAACGGATCATAGATCGCGTTTTTCACCTTCTGCACCCGCGCGTCATGGGGAAACATGAGCGGCAGCTCCTGCTTGAACATGAGCACGCAGGACGGAACCGGCGCCACGATGTCCCAGCCTTCGTCCACCAGTTGCGCCAGCACCGGAATGTTGGCATCCTTGGCGCGCGCCACGGCTTCAAGGTCGCCCAGCTCCAGCTTGGGCATGCCGCAACACCGCTCCTGCGCGGCGAGGCGCACCGCTATGCCGTTGTGCTCAAACACGGCGATCAGGTCCTGTCCCAGTTGCGGCTCGTTGTAATTGCCGTAGCAGGTGGCGAACAGCGCCACCTTGCCGCGCGTGCCGGCGCCGGGTGCGGCGCTGATCCGGGTTTCGCCCGTCTTGCGCGCGTGCTCACGCTTGCGCAGCGTGTCGCTGTGATACTCCGGCACAAAGGCGTCGGGGTGCACGCCCAGCGCCCGGTTCAGCATCTTGCGCGCAGCCTTGTTTTTGTTCGCCGCATTCACCATCTGCACCACCACCGGAATGCCGGCCAGCTTACCCACGGCGTCGGTGCTGGTGAGTATCCTGTCGCGCGTTTTTACTTCGCCCTTTTTGAACTTCACCGCCTTGGCGCGCAGCATGAGGTGCGGAAAGTCCACGTTCCACGGGTGCGGCGGCACATATGGGCACTTGGTCATGAAGCACATGTCGCACAGATAACAGTGATCCACCACCTCCCAATAGACTTTTTTATCCACGCTGTCGAGCTCCATGGTGGGAGCGTCGTCTATGGCCTCAAACAGCGTGGGGAACGAGTGGCACAGGCTGAAACAGCGCCGGCAACCGTGACAGATGTCGAATACCCGCTCCAGCTCCTTGAAGAGCGAGGTCTCATGGTAGAATTCCGGGTTTTTCCAGTCCAGGGCGTGACGGGTGGGCGCCTCCAGACTGCCTTCGCGTTGACCTTCTGCGGGTGCGGACATATGACTCCCGTAGCAAGAAAAAACCGGGGCCGGTACCCCGGCCCCGCATTCGCTGAATTTAAAGCTACTTGCCCAGGGTATCCAGCGCCTTCTGGAAGCGGTTGGCGTGCGAGCGCTCAGCCTTGGCCAGCGTCTCAAACCAGTCGGCGATTTCGCCGAAGCCTTCCTCGCGTGCGGTTTTCGCCATGCCCGGGTACATGTCGGTGTACTCGTGCGTCTCACCGGCGATGGCGGCCTTCAGGTTGTTGGAGGTGGAACCGATCGGAAGATCGGTGGCCGGATCGCCGCAGGCCTCCATATATTCCAAGTGGCCGTGGGCATGGCCGGTTTCGCCCTCCGCGGTGGAGCGGAACACGGCGGACACGTCGTTGTAGCCTTCCACGTCAGCCTTGGCGGCGAAGTACAGATAACGGCGGTTGGCCTGGGATTCGCCCGCGAAGGCGTATTTCAGATTGTCATGGGTCTTGCTGCCTTTGAGTTGCATAGCATATCCTCCTTAAAGAAAGAGTGGGAGCCGCCTCTTGGGGGCGGTGTAGTCTTAATTTAGACCAAGTCTAAATTAATGTCAAGCCCGCCTCGTAGTTACACGCACGAGCACTACCACGGACGACATGGTGAAAAACGGCGCACCGGTGAAAAACACCCCAACCCGGTCTAGCAGTTTGTTGAAAATCGCCATCCTTGGCGATTTTCAACTCGCTTGGCGCGGCACATGTCCGCGCCTCGCTCCGAAAATCAAACACTTGTGTGTTTGATTTTCGATGGGGCACTTTTCCGCTGCGCCGTCCCGGCTCCGCGGAAAAGTCCAGGGCGCACGTCCTGTGCGCCCGTTCGCCATGCCACCGGCATGGCTCACCCCTGTGGCGCCTGGCAGTTCGTTTTTCAACGAACTGCTAGTGGCTCATTATAATTCGAGGCTGTTCGTTGCGCCAGCTTTAAGCCGGGGGACGCGGTGCTTCCACCAGCAGCGCGCCGGTGAATATCACAAAGGCGCGCACCAGCAGCGCCGCCTGGCCTTGCGCGCGGTGCTCGGCGCGCACGCTGTCATCCCGGCGCAGCAGGCGCAGCGCGGTTTTGATCTGCATGATATACAAGGTGTACAGCATGGCCAGCAGTAAAAAATGCGTCCACAGCAGAAACGAGGTGAGCTCGCCCTCCACAATCAGGCGCCGGTGCCAGTCCTTGGTAAGATAAAGGTAAAACGGCAGAGCGAGATCAAACAGCATCACCGAAACCATCACCGGCGCGTGCAGTGCGCGCCGCCTGGCGTAGCGGAACGCAATCAGCATCAGCACATAGGTGGCGAGCGCCGCCAGCACCGTGCCCGCCGTCATGCTCCCTTCCTGTTCCACATCTTCACGATACTGTCGTATTAAGGGTTCTTGTGCCTCATTATAAAACTTTGCTAAAATATTAAATTGGGGTTTTGATTTCTTGACCTATGGCGAATTTTCCCGCTGCTCCCGCACCCTCATCCCTTAAACGCTACGCCATCGCGCTGATCACGCTCAGCCTGGCCGCGCTCGCCGTGACACTTTATCAGTGGATAGAGCTTGCCGTCCTGCGCGGCGGCGGGAACGCGCCGCTGTGCACCCTGAGCGCCACCTTCAACTGCGCCGGGGTATGGGACTCGAGCCTGAGCGAGAGCGTGCATCGCTACACCGGCATACCCGTCGCGGGCTGGGGCGTGGCCTGGAGCGTGGTGGCGCTGATTTTATCCGGCCTGCTGTGGCGGCGTGCGCGCCGCTCACAACCCACGGGAGATGTTATCCTGGCGCTGCGCCTTCTCACCGGCGCGGGCGCGCTCATCGCCCTGCTGTTGCTCGGTTACAGCGCGGCGATCAAGGTGTTCTGTCCCACCTGCATCGTGTTTTATGTTTTGGTCTGGGGACTGGCCTCTCTTGCCTTCTTCAAGTTGAAACCGGAAAGCGCAAGCTGGGGACAACCCGTGCTGCTCACCGGCGGCATGCTCGCTGTCACCTTGGCGCTGCTCCTTTACCCCGGCCTGCGCACGCCCGTAACGGACCTCAGCACCGCGACGCTCTCCACCGTGGCCAGGGAAACAGGCTCACCACCGCCGACAACGGTAACACAACCGCCGCCGCTGGAAGAATTCCTTGCCTCATTGCCGCCGGGCGTGCAGGAGGCCACCAGCGCATCACTCGCCATACACCGTAAGTCCAAATCCGTGCCCAGCATGCCAGACCCGAAACGGGTGAGCTTCGGCCCGGCGCTTACGCCTGTGCACCTCATCGAGTGGCTAGACATCCGCTGCCCGCATTGCAGAAGCCTGGAACAGGCGCTGGGGGAAATACAGCGCATCACGCCCGCCGGTTCCTGGACGAAAGAGTCACGCCACTACCCCCTCGACACGCAATGCAATCGCTACGCGCTGCGCGACGGCGGCGGCATCAGCTGCCTTGGGGCCAGGGTGCAAATCTGCCTGCGCGGCACTCCGGAATTCGCGCGCGTGCGCGGCGCGATGTTCGCCGATCAAGAACGTCTGAACCGGGACCTGATCTGGCGCATCGCAACGGGAGGCGACGCAGACAAGCGCAAAACCCTGGAAAGCTGCGTCAACTCAACTGAAACCGAACGTATCCTGCAGGAAGACATCGAACTGGCCGAAAAACACGGCATCACAGGCACGCCGCTTGTTGTCGTGAACGGCCGCAAGGGCACCGCCGTGCCCGCCTTCATCTACGGCATGATCCTCGCCCAGGGCCGGGACGAGGACCTGGCCTTCGCCGCCCTGCCCCCGCCTCCTATGCAATAAAAAAGCCGCGCGGTTTCGCGCGGGGCTTCTTGTTTACAAACGGCCTGCTTTAACGCTTGCCCGCCGCCGCCTTGGCCTTACCCGCCGTGACGCGCGGGTCCAGTTCGCCCTTGGCGTAACGCTTGGTCATGGTCTCCAGATTGACGGGCTTGATCTTGGCTGCCTGGCCCGCGCAGCCGAAGGCCTCGTACCGCGCCTTGCAGATTTCCATCATGGCCCTGGTGGCGGGCTTGAAAAATTTGCGCGGATCGAACTCGCTTGGGTCCTCCGCCATGGCCTTGCGCATCGCGCCGGTGGCGGCGAGGCGCAGGTCGGTGTCTATGTTGACCTTGCGCACGCCGTGCTTGATACCCTCCTGTATCTCCTTCACCGGCACGCCGTAGGTCTCGCGGATCTCGCCGCCGAATTTGTTGATGATCTCCAGCCACTCCTGCGGCACCGAGCTCGATCCATGCATGACCAGATGCGTATCCGGAATGCGCGCGTGGATTTCCTTGATGCGTTCGATGGCAAGGATGTCGCCGGTGGGCGGACGCGTGAATTTGTACGCGCCGTGGCTGGTGCCGATGGCGATCGCCAGGCTGTCCACCTTGGTGTCGGCGACGAATTGCGCGGCCTCTTCGGGATCGGTGAGCAGCATGGAGTGATCGAGCGTTTCGTCGGAGCCGTGGCCGTCTTCCTCGCCCATCTTGCCGCTCTCCAGCGAACCCAGGCAGCCGAGCTCGCCTTCCACCGACACGCCGCAGGCGTGCGCGATTTCCACCACCTTGCGCGTGACCTCGACGTTGTATTCGTAAGAAGCCGGGGTCTTCATGTCTTCTTTCAAAGAGCCGTCCATCATCACCGAGGTGAAACCGCTCTGGATGGAGCGTATGCACACCGCGGGCGAGGCGCCGTGATCCTGGTGCATGACGACAGGGATATGCGGGTACATCTCGACCGCGGCCCACATCAGGTGACGCAGGAACGGCTCACCCGCATAGGAACGCGCGCCGGCGGAGGCTTGCATGATGACCGGCGCGTTGACCGCGTCGGCGGCCTGCATGATGGCGTGCATCTGCTCCATGTTGTTGACGTTGTAGGCGGGCACACCGTAGCCGTGTTCGGCGGCGTGATCGAGTAATTGGCGGATGGAAATCAAGGGCAT